>NZ_JAJSOO010000001.1:0-650833 GCF_029428875.1 Streptomyces sp. JH34
AATCCGAGAATTCAACGCCGGTGAGTCCGTGGCTGCTGAGGCATGCGTCTGGTGCTCGCGGAGCTTTCTCGGGTCGCACATCATGACCGTGGTGTCGACGTGCGAGAGCTGACCCTGCCGGACCGTATGACCCTCACCGTGCGGGTGGAGGTGCCCACGGGCGGCGGGCACACCGTGGACCGGGAGGGCTGGGAGGCCGTCATGTGCCTGCTGGCGGTCGGCGTGGCTGACGCTGAGCGGGAGGGCCAGATCGTGTGGGTCTCCCCGGCCAGCAGCCACGTGACGCGCTCCTGGGACCTCTGGGAAGGCCGGATCACCCCGCTGCCGGTCGTAGCCCTGAGCGCGTAGCCATGGGCGGTGGTGCGGCCGCGAGGGCTGCACCACCTGCGCCCCGGCGCCGCCGTCCCTGCCGCAGCGCCCGCCCGGGGCGGGCGAGGATTCCGGAGGAATCAGGTCCCAAAACCCTTAGGGTTTCATCATCTTGACGACCCGTAGGGTCGTGCGCCGTTCCTCCGGAGGAGGACGCGCGCTAATTGTTTTTAGGCTGGCAGGGATGTACTGCAATTGAAATGAGCGGCACTCGAATTCCAATTAATTCCCCGCCAGCTGCGCCCCACTCACCCGAGCGGAGCGCTCTATTCTACGCATGGAAAGAGGGGCAATTGATGGAGCCGACCGGAAACATGGATGCTGGGCTGCGCCATGTCGTCGAGGGGCGTGCGGTCGTGAGCCGTGCGTGGATCGTCGCCTACACCGGGGCGGGCCGCTCAACCGTGGCCCGGTGGTACGCGCTGCGCCACGAGCAGCCGGAGGGCGCCGTCACCCGGAGCGGGTGGTCACCATCGACCGGGTCGACTACTACGACCAGGCGGAGGTGGAAGCGTTCTGGGCTGCGCACCAGAGGCCGTGGGGACGGCACGGTTGGGCGTCTCCGGGCGTAGGAGCGGGGCAGGGCAGGAGAGCGGGGGCGGGGGCCGTCCGGTGTCCTCAGAGCGCGCTCAGACCGTCGAGGTCGCCCTGGCGGAGCTCCGGCGGGCCGGTGGCCACCAGCGCGGCCTGGCGGCCCGGCTCGCCCGTACGCACGGCGCGGCGAACGGACATGGGGCGGGCCGTCACACGACGCCCGGACCGCGTACGACGAGGAGCACGAGCACCAGGCGCAGCGGTCGGCCCCGGGGTAGGAGCGGCTGCGCCCGTGGTGCCTCCCACGTCGGCCCGGGCGCCCCGCGTCGGCGAGGAGACAGGCCAGCGCAGCGCCGCCCCGACTTCCCCGCGACCACCCCCAGCACCACACCACCACCACACAGCAGGCAGCCGGGGGAAAAAGGGGAAGTCTGAGCACTCACCAGACGCGAACCGGGGCCTGACCTGCGGTTGTGCAACGGCCGCCGATTTTCCGGTGTCGCCATTGTTGTCGCTGTTGTCGTCGCTAATACCGTCGTCATTACCGTCGCCAATAGTGTCGCCGTTATACGACCGGTCCTCCGTGGCCCCATGGGGGCCGAGGGCGCCCAGCACGCCGGGAGCGCCCGAGGGTGAGCCCCGGGGGTCCCGGAACGCCGCCCAGGAGGCCGCCAGGCGCCCCGGGGCCGCCTCGTCCGTCGCGGTGGCCCACCGGCCGCCGCGACACCCTCAGAGGCCAGCGCAGCGCCGCCCCGTCTTCCCCGCGACCGCCCCCACCACCAGACACCACACCCCACCACCACAGCAGGGCAGGCCAGGAGAACAAGGGGAAGTCCGAGCACTCACCGAATGCGAACCGGGGTCTGACCTGCGGTTGTGCAAGGACCGGGCCGAAACATGCGCGCCGGATAGTGGTACGGATAGCAGAACGGATAGTGGACCGGATAGCGGTACGGATAGTGCGCCCCTGCCGCCGAACCACCCCGCCCAGTCCTGAACGCGTCGACCAGGGCGCCGTCCTGCCATCGGGCCGGCGCGGCCTCCCCGGGCCGTACAGGGCCCCGGACTGCCCCGCGCCGAGGTGTGGCAGGGTGCCAGGCGTCCGGGGCGGGTGGCTGGTGCCCGGTACCAGTGACGGAACACCCGCCCCGAACACCCCCGGGACCACATCCCCGCGGGCGCGGGGAGCAGACGCGGGCTCGCTCGGCTGCGCTCTTGGTGTTGGGACCATCCCCGCATGCGCGGGGAGCAGAGTCATCCGTAGCCGCCCTTCATGCCGTCGGCGGGACCATCCCCGCATGCGCGGGGAGCAGGACGCCCTGGCAGAACTGCCTGGGCCAGGACCGGGACCATCCCCGCATGCGCGGGGAGCAGGCCCGGAGCGGGAGGCTGGTTGTCTGCGACGGGGGACCATCCCCGCATGCGCGGGGAGCAGACTGCTTGACCTGCGACGCTACCGCGCCGCACAGCGGTTCTGACACACTTTCACCGAAACGGATATAGCACCCAAAGGCGCCCACGGAAGCCATGCCACCAGGGTGCCGCAGCGTGACACTCTGCACACCGCATTTCAGGTCCGACAAGAAAAATTTCCAACGGGTTGAGGTCTGCGGATTGCTGTGGTGAGTGAGTGCCGTCCCGCCTCTGACCTGCGGTGGTGAGTTTCCGACCAGGAAACTCACCACGCCCCGGGGCGAAAACTCACTGCCGCCGTGCGCACTCACCGCGAAAACTCACTGCCCCGTGCGGACTCACCGCGGAAAACTCACTGCCGCAGGTCAGCGGCCCGCCGGGGCGGTTGGCGTCGAGGTCCTGGACCTCGAGGACGTCGACGCCGGGACCCGTCGTCATCGTCGTCAGGTGGCGAGAGCGACGACGGCGACCAAGCCCACGACGACCGCAACGAGGAGGCCGCCGCCCCCGATCGCGACACCCAGCGGCTTCTCCATACGGGGGTGGCGGTGCGTGACGTAGGCCAGGCCGGCCAGGACGAGCCCGGACACCAGGACCAGGAGCAGCCCGACGAACAGGACGAGGACGAGGGTGAGCGTGGACACGGCGTTCTCCATTTCGGTGGGTGCGCTCCGGTAGAGCGCGGGCCACAGTCCGCAATCCCGGACGGCGAAGCGAGTCCTCGCGAAGATCCGTTCCGGGCCTTCGCAGAGAGGTCTCTGACGGGGCGTGGGGCGGATTCGCGAGCACTTGACGAACGGTTGGTGCGGGGTGGTGGCAGCACAATGACCGAGCCACGAGTTAGCGGCGCAACTCCGTGATCGCACAGCTCAGCCTTAGGCGCTGGGCGGAGTTCATTGGGCACCCGGCCGTGCGCCTGCACGCGCGTCTTGGCACCTGCGGATTCACCGATCTCGGCGGTGTTGAACATGAGCTGGAGGCCCGGAGATCAGGAGTCGGCCCTCCCGGCCTCGCTCTCCGGGCTTCCGGACGTCGGCGGTGGATGCCGTCTGCCGGCTCGTGGGCTTACCCCTTCGCCGCAGGGGTGGGAGGGCGGATGCCTGGCTACAGCAGTCCGGCTACGTCGGCGAGCCAGCGCCCGAGCAGATCGGTCTCCAAGTAGAAGGGGGCCACGGTCGCGGTGATCAACATCAGGGGCACCGCACCGAGCAGCATCCGGTCAGCTCCTGGCACAGAGGCCCACTTCGTCATCAGGTACTTGTCGCCGAGCGCGACAACAGTGAACCAGCACACGATCGCCCCGGCGAGGACGGCCAGGACGGCGACGGTGAGCCTGGCGATGCTCAGGCCCGGCTCGGCCTGAAACCCTGCACTGAGCCCTGTTCCCAGAGCCCCGGTCACCACTAGCGCCAGACAGATGAAGACCGTGTCGCAGCTCGCTTTGGGCCGCGACACGCTGGAGTGCAGGACGACCCGGGTACGTTTCCGGGCACGGTCAAAGGTGTGCAGCTCCGGCGAGTAGCGGTCGCCCGAGCTTCGGGACTTCCGCGCAGGAGCAACAGGGGGACGGTGCGGACCTGACGTACTCGCCTGGGCGGTCCGAGTACGGCGTTGAGCGAGTATGGCTTCCATGCCGGTGTCTTGCGTTGACACCCCGGAAACTGTGTGTGGCTGCTCCTCGACGAGGCGCTGGTTCTGCTTGCGCAGGACACCGACTTCCTGCTGCAGCAGCCGGGCCTGCTTGCGCTGCTCGGAGAGGTCGGCCTCGATCTGGTGGATGTAGTCCTGGGCGTGGCGCAGGCTCTCATCCTGTTCCCGGACCTGTTCCTGCAGGAGTGCTCGTGCGCCTTCGGTGGTCCGGGCGTGATCGAGTGCCTGGGCCAGTTTCGCGGCGAGGTCGCGGGCCTGGGTCTCGAGGTCGGCCAGGCGTGTGTCGGCGACCCGCTTCGCGTGCTGCTGCTCGTCCCGCAGGCGGTCCAGCTCCTCCCTGATCTGGACGAGCTGGACCGCGGGGGACCCGCTGGTGGCGTGTGCCTGACTGCACAGGGCGTCCAGCAGGTCGCCCGTCTCCTGGTCCCAGAGCAGGCCCCGCTCCTCGAGGAAGGCCCGCAGTTTACGAAGAAAGTCGTACGAGGCGACCCGGTCCCCGCTCAGGTAACGCGAGAGGGCGGCCTGCGAGATATACAGCGCTGCGGCTATGTCCTTCTGCGTGCCCCCGGTGGCAAGGAAGCCGTCCACCACGTCGCGCAACGCTGCCGCGTACGCGGCACCCGCCGCCGCTCCCTCTTCGGATCCACCCATCCCGGCCCCTCTACCCCCGTGAACACCGTCCGCAAGCAGCGCAGTTGACCGATTGTCGCGTATCCCTCGACGCGCCGGGGCCGACTCGTCGAGGACAGCCGCACACGACTGGACCCGGCCGGGCGTTACCGATTGCCGGGAACGGGCCGTTCCCACTCCCGCACCGCACACCGTCGCCCAAAGCTGTCATCAGCGGACGCACAGGGCGGACGCGAAACCCGAGTGAATGAGGTCGGACGATGGCCCTCTCCCCGAACCTGGTACCCGCATCCGTCACCGCAGTCAGCGGTCTCGCCACCGCGATGGCCGGCGCCCCCTGGTGGGGAGTCGTGATCTGCCTCGTCCTGACGCTGGCCGCGACATCCGTCCAGAACCTCTTCCCCCAGGACTCCCCCGACCGCCTCACCTGGTGGACCAACCACCGCGAGCACCGACACCTCCGCCGCACCCACGACCGCGACACCCGCCCAGGACCACCGGCATGACACGGGGCGGGGCGGCCGGTAGGTCCTGCGGCGCGGCGACCGGCGCAGCCCGGGTCGCCTACCGGTTCTTCCCGTTCCGTACGAGGGCGACGATCGCACCCGGCGCTACGGCGATCGCCGACACGAGCGTCGTCAGCAGCACGGGCGATGGCCAGTCATAGCCGATCCCTACTTCTGCGTTAGCCCCGTAGAGAGCGGCGACCAGAACGACGAGAACCGAGACACCCAGGACGCCCATCGCCCACGCCCTGGAGGCAGAAGGAGTACGCAACGGCACAAGCGCGACTAGTACCCACACCACCGCGAATACCACCAGAACTAATAGCAACATGCTCATTGCGGACTCCCCCAGGCCAGTTCCGAAGACAGGACAGACGACAGTGCCACGCTCTACGGGCCACGTCACCCCCGCAGAACCGCACCCTGACAGAACAACGACGGTGCCCGCCCCGCCCGTACAGCGGCTCCGGGGAGTGCTCGCGGTGTCGTGTGGCAGGGTGCCGTGGGTCTGGGGCGGGTGGCTGGTGCCCGGCCGGTTACGGAACACCCGCCCCGGACGACACCGGGGTGCTTGGCGGGGCCAGGGGAGCGCCCAGCCCGCCGGATGCGGTCCAGACGGCTCCAGCGGTGACCCTGCCCCTCGCGGCGGTCCTCCGGTCGACGGACTGTCCTTAGCTGCTGGTACAGCGCCGCCCTGCTTCCCCGGGTCCACGCCCGCCACCGTTGTCCGGCGGCAACGTGCCTGTGGGCTTCGCGTCGGCGGTCTGGTGCGCGGCTACAGCAGGCCGATGTTCTCGGCCAAATGGCGCCCCCAAGCATCCATACCGGGGATCCATGGAATGACCAGCCCTGCAGGCAGGGCGAACGGAACACCAACAATTGCGACCATGGTTGCCGTGTCAATCACGGTTGAATCGGCAGCAAACGAGATGAAGATCCCGGCGACCCAGCCCGGAAGGCCGTTGCTTCTTCCGGGGTGACGCCGCTCGCCAGCAGTATCCCGTCGAGCTCGCGCCCGTATGGCAGGAGGGTTCCGCCCAGCCACTCCTTTGCGGTGCGCTGTTCCTGCTCGGTGAGCTGTCCGGTGGGACTGATATGTCCTCTGTGGAGCGCGGCGAGAACCATGTCCCTGCCCTGCCAGGCCTGCCGGGAACGCAGTGCCCACAGGTGCGCCCCGAACTCATCCGGGGTACGGACCGTGGCCAGGCTCTCCACCAGAGACGGGCCCGGTACGGCTGCCCTTCCAGGGCGCCGCGCAGCTGGGTGGCTGTCCGTCGTGCCGGGCCGGTCACCCGGGCCCGGCACGGCCGCTGTAGCGGGTGCCCACACCTCGACGGGATCGTTGTCCAGGTGATCCGCGGGCAAGGTGTGGACAACTACTGCTGCCTGGGCGTTCTCGGAGTTGTCCACGACTTGTCCCGGGACAATCGTGGGGCCTTCGGGTACGCGGTCGACGGGACGGAGCCCGACGTGCTCGCGCGGGACATCGAGCTCCCGGTCCTGCTCGGCCAGCTGCTCGGCGGCCACCCGCAGGACCGCAGAGATCTGGTCCAGCGGGGGAACGTCGAGCACCGACTCCGTAGGCGCCGGGACCGTCTGCGTCTCTTCCCTGGCGTGGACCGGCTGCACTGGATCGGCGACACCCCATAGGGACCGCGCCCATTAAGCGCGTTGAGCCAGCAAGCCCCGCAAGTCCGGCTGCAAGGGGGCGGCGACACGGCCTGACCCACTGTGGCGCGCCGAGGGGCTAGCACCGCAAGCACCCGATCCGGCGGCCAGGTTTGAGGGCTTCCCTCGTGTGCACGCGTGTGCACGTGCACGTGCACGTGTGCACGCATTAACGCGCGCGACCACCCCCACCGAGCCGGTTCCGGTGGCCTGGACGCTCTCGGAGGACGTCTCCGGATCGGACCCCGGCCGCCGGGCTCCCGTGCCTCCCGTACGGGCCGCACACCCACCGCTCACCCGACGCCCGCCCACGGCCGCGCCCTCGCACCGGCGCAGCCGCGCAGTCGTCCAGGGGCGGACAGGCAGGCGCGGCTGCGGGGACGGGTGCGCGGGCGCAGCCCTGGGTGGTGGTGCCTTGCGTATGCGTGTGCGCAGCACGCCCGGCACGGGACACGCTCGGCACGCGTTGGGGGGCCGCCCAACAGGTCCTCGACACTGTCTCGCGACTCCCTGAAAGGGCGCGTGGCGGCAACCGAACGGCAAGCGGCAACGTCCGAAATCACAAAGGTCGCGCAGCTGATCAGATACCCGGCCATGATGCTCTTCAGGCAGCGGCAACGTCAGAACAACGTGGGCCGGATGTCCCGCTGCGCCGAGTCCGGGCACTACTTCCTTCCAAAGAGGAGCCGTCCATGAGTGAGCCGAGTCCTGCAGGACCACCGCCTCCTAACCCGCCGTCGCCTGGCCCGACACCTCCCAGAAGCCGCTTGGGCGAATGGGCAGCCGTCCTGTCTGCGCTGACAGGCGTGGCTGGGCTCTTACTCGGATTCTTCGGACTTCCGGTGGTGTTCAATTCGCCGACTGCGAGAACGCCGGTGGCACAGCCACCCGCCACAGTCACCGTGACGCACACGCCGACTGCCACCGAGTCCACCCCGGCTTCCACCGCCCCCTCCTCGTCGGCGGAGCCCGCGGCGGTCACCAGCAAAAACCTCCGCATGCCCGCCGACTACAGCCTTTTCCTTTCGGACAACCCGATCAAGCCTCGTCAGGATTTCAACTCCGATCTCTCCTACACCGTCGCGAATGGACTGACTTCGAAATCGGGGAAGCTCGTCCGACTGGACTCCGGACAGGACGGGACGCGGGCCGAATGCGAATCAGAAACCCGATACACCGACGCCGTCGGGGAACCGCAGCTGACCCAGGGAACCAGGGTCTGTGTTCTCAGTAACGATCACGTGGGGCTCGTGACAATCCGGACCGCTCCAGAGCAGCGGGACGGTGGCCACTTCGTGACCTTCGACATCATCGCCTGGCCGTAGATCCGTCAGAATCGAAAGAGCGGTTGTCTTGGACGGGGTCCAGAGACCCCAGGGGCGGGCGGCGCCGCGTTCCCAGGCCGGCTGCGCATGCGGCCGACGGACCCTTCAACAGCCGATGTGCTGCGCAGCCGGGCGAGCCCGACGTTGAGGTGGCCGGGCACCGGTACGCGGCACTGATCGGCGGGCCACTGGACGGGCAGCGCCTCGACGTCACCGGGTGGAGCGTGCAGCAGCTGGTGGACGGCGCGGCACTCATCACCGAGCAGGGTGCGTACGGGCCGGGCGGGCCCACTACGAGGGCCAGCCCGGCGACCCGGACCGACTGCACTGGGTCGGCGACAGCGCCTGACCCAGCTGTCGCGCGCCGAGGAGCAAGCCCCGCACGGTGGTTACTTACTCCTTCCCTCCTCCCTCGGCGGAGAGAGCCCGCCACCAGGCTCCAGGCCAGTCAATTGGCCGCTCCATGCCAGGAGGTGAGGAGTAAGGAACCACCGGGCGCGCGTCCCGGGTGCCCTTCGGAGGGTTGCTCGGCGGCCGACTGCGGGGGTCGGCACGAGGCCCTGCCGCACTGTGGCGCACCGAGGGGCCAGCCGTGCCACACCCGTGCCGGAACAGGCTGAGGA
The DNA here is from genome assembly GCF_029428875.1 of Streptomyces sp. JH34. Taxonomy (NCBI): domain Bacteria; kingdom Bacillati; phylum Actinomycetota; class Actinomycetes; order Kitasatosporales; family Streptomycetaceae; genus Streptomyces; species Streptomyces sp. JH34. The sequence goes on from NZ_JAJSOO010000001.1 coordinate 8,719, forward strand.
ATCACGGGGAATCTGGTTCGTCGGCAGCCACGAAGGCCGGCGTGAGGGCTCGCCGTAACGTGACCGCGTGGATGAACCCAGGATCAAGGTGTACGGCTCAGCGACCGAGATCACCATTGCGGCGAACGCCGCAGGGTTGCGCGACCTGGCTGAGCGACTCATGGGGCTCACAGATCCCGAACTCAGCGACGGGTACCACGAGCACCTCGAGAGCGGCATCAATCTCGAAGACGGGATCGGTCAGCCTGATCCTGGCCCGGGACGAAGCGCTGTAGAGCCACGCCGACCCAGCACCGGTACCGCTTGACCCGCGCCGGCTACGGCAGGAAGGCAGAACCGGCCGGATTCGAACCGGCGTCCTCGCGATTTTGGAGACCGCGCGCGACGACCTCTGCGCTACAGCTCCGCCCCGTCCGCCATCCTAAAAGTGGTCACTTACAGTAGCCGCGCAAGCCCGGACGAGGGTCCGGGCCGTCCAGTCGTCCGCTGGGCGTCAGCGGATGTCTGGACGGGGCGGGCGGCGGGTGATTCCGGGCCGGCTGCGATGTGCCAACGACGCGTTTCGGCGCAGTGTGGGACATCGAGGGGTTAGGCCCGCAAGCCCGGCCGGAACCGTGCCGTGCCGTCGGTGCGGGCACCGCCACCCGTGTCCGTTTGACCGTCATACCCACCGCCACCCTGTCCGGTTTGCACCGTCATGCCCACCGCCACCCCACCGTCATCGGGTGGCGGTGCATGACGGTCAAAACGGGCGGGGTGGCGGTGCCATGTCGGTGCCGGGTGGCGGTCCTGACCTGGCCAAACAGCGAAAACGGCCCATCTGCGGTTTTCGCCCTCAGACAGGCCTCAGGGCCGAAAAAGCGCTCCAGTCGTCCCGAAGGGGCCCGGCGCGGCCGGACGACCCCGGCGAGGGCACCGGATCATCTGCCCGGACATCCGCCAGGGACCTGTCGGGAATCCGTCCAAAGGGCCCGTTCATCTGTCCCCCGAACAGACCCGGGACGGATTCCCGACAGGTCCCTGGACAGATCCCTGGCAGATGGCTGGACAGACCTCCGCAGTGCAGGCCCGCACGTTCTACGGCTCGCCACGAGGAAGTCGAAACCCCGCGCGCCTCACGCCGCTGTCTTCTCGCCAGGTTGAGCGATCGAGTCCTGGCGGGCCGGCGCAAGAGCCATCCTGAGCGTATGGAGGACTTCGAGTTCAACTGCTGGAGATGCTGGGAGACCAACCTCATCCAGGCCGGCCCAATGGATTCTGGACCACCACGCACTACGAAGTGCCCAGCGAGTGGAACTGCTGGTCATGCGGCGCCAGCAACACCACCCCCGACGACTGACACAGGCGACCTCCCGCTGCACCCGCGACCGACCTCCCCGCAGGCACTGCGCAGATTGCGCACCCGCAGGGTGCCCTTCAAGGCAGCGCGGAAGCATCGCGCGGGATTGCGCACCTTGCCGCGTACCGAATCCACGTCGCAGGAAGGACGCCTCACGCGCACAAGCGGCAGGAGCGCCACTGGTGTCCGGTCCGAGGATCGCGGCTTGCCGACGGACAGAGCGCCCAGCCAGCTCATGCCGTCCTCGCCTCGAGTTGCCCCTGACGGCGGGCAAGGCGCTTCAGCTCCACCCGGGCCGCGGGAACGCGGCCGGATGCAGTGGACCAGAACGGATGCCACTGAATCCGCACGGACAAGACCAGCAAGCGGCGGCGTAGCGCGGTGGTGCGGCGGGGGCGGGGTGTGGCGAGCTGGCGGTAGGTGGCGTGCCAGTGGCTTTAGTGCCGTCAGTTGTTCACGGGTTTGGGAGGCACCCAGATCCACGGTCGGGTGATGTTCACGAGTTTCGACAGCACCGGGGTACTTGCCAGGGCAGCATCGGGGTGCTCCTGGTGAAAGGTCCTGGTCATGCCGCAGATGTCGAAGGTCGAGTTGTACGCGGCGATCCGGCGTGATCACCGAGCTGGCATGAAGATGCGCGAGCTTGAGCGCAAGTACAACGTGTCGTGGCGGACGGTGAAGAAGGCCGTGGACTCGGTCTGGCCGGAGCCGCGCAAGAAGCTTCCGCCGCGGCCGACCGCGCTGGATCCGTACAAGCCGGTGATCGACGAGATGCTGCGGACGGACCTCGACGCGCCGCGCAAGCAACGGCACACGATCACCCGGATCTTCCACCGGCTGGTCGAGGAGCACAGCGCCGACGTGTCCTACCAGATGGTCCGGCGCTACGTCTCCGACCGGAAGCCGGAGATCCTCGCGGCCTCGGGGAAGGCCCCGGTGGAAGCGTTCGTGCCTCAGTCCCACCTGCCCGGTCACGAGGCTGAGGTCGACTTCGGTGACGTGACGGTGCGTCTGGCCGGCGAGCTGGTGACCTGCTATTTGTTCTCGCTTCGCCTGTCCTACTCGGGCAAGGCCGTGCACCGGGTTTTCGCTTCGTGCGGCCAGGAAGCGTTCTTCGAAGGGCATGTGCATGCGCTTCGGACGCTGGGCGGGGTTCCCCGGACCAAGATCCGCTACGACAACCTGAAGTCGGCCGTCGCCCAGGTGCTAGGGCTGAGCCGGGCGAGGGTGGAGACCGATCGGTGGATCGCTTTCCGCTCGCACTTCAACATCGAGAGCTTCTACTGCCGCCCCGGGCATCGAAGGCGCCCATGAGAAGGGCGGCGTCGAGGGGATGATCGGCTACTTCCGACGCAATCACTTCACTCCGGTCCCGGAAGTCGACTCCCTCGCCGAGCTAAACGAGATGGTTGATCAGTGGGACCTGCACGACGGGCACCGCCGGATCGGCTCGCGGCCGCGGACCGTGGACGAGTACTTCACCGTCGAACAGCCGCTGCTCATGCCGCTGCCGGAGGAGCCGTTCGAGACGGGCCGGCTGTTCACTCCGCGGGTCGACCGGTACAGCCAGATCGCCGTTCGCACCAACCGCTACTCGGTCCCGACCCGCCTCATCGGCAAGCGAGTGCGCGTCGTCCTGCACGCCTCTCACCTGGTGGTTTATGACAGGAATGTCGAGGTGGCCCGGCATGAAAGGCTGATCGCGAAGGGCAGCTGCCGCCTGGATCTGGACCACTACCTCGAAGCCCTCATCCGCAAGCCCGGTGCCTTTCCCGGTGCCACGGCTCTGGAACAGGCCCGGTCGGCGGGCAAGTTCACGCCGGTCCACGACGCCTGGTGGGCCCAGGCCCGCAAAGTTCACGGAGAACGGGACGGCACCCGGGCGTTGATCGAGGTCCTGCTGCTGAACCGGCACCTCGCCCACGAGCATGTGGTCGCGGGCCTGGCCACCGCGCTGCGGGCCGGCGCCCTGACCGCTGACGCCGTTGCCCTGGAGGCCCGCAAAGCCGCCCAGGCAGAGGACGAGCCAACAGTCGGAGCATCCGCTCCGGCGATTCCCGGGACGCCAGCGACTGTCACGTCGCTGCACGAGTGGCGCCTCGCGCACCTCCCGCCGGACACCAGACCGCTGCCGTCGGTGACCCCCTATGACCAACTGCTCCGACGCCGCCGCACCAGCGGCAGCGACCACCATGAGGGAGAAGCACAGTGACCACCCTGCCCCGCCAGCGAGGCTTGACCGAGCAGGCCGCCGACGCCGCGATCGACAGTGCTTGCCGCCTGCTGCGGTTGCCCTCAATTCGCAACGAGTTCAACGAGATCGCCGACCGGGCGATCAAAGATCAGATGACCTACCGCGGCTTCCTCGCCGAGCTGCTGATGACCGAGTGCGACGACCGGGCCAGGCGTCGTTCGGAACGACGGATCAAGGCCGCGGGCTTTCCACGGGAGAAGTCCTTGCGGGCCTTCGACTTCGACGCCAACCCGAACATCGACGCTGCGTGTGTCCACACCCTGGCCAGCTGCGAGTGGATCAAGAAGAGTCAGCCGCTCTGCCTGATCGGCGACTCCGGCACCGGCAAGTCCCACATGCTCATCGCCCTGGGCACCGAGGCCGCGATGAAGGGCTACCGGGTCCGCTACACGCTCGCCACGAAGCTGGTGAACGAGCTGGTCGAGGCCGCCGACGAGAAGCAGCTCAACAAGACCATCGCCCGCTACGGCCGCGTCGATCTCCTCTGCATCGACGAACTCGGCTACATGGAACTCGACCGACACGGCGCCGAACTCCTCTTCCAGGTTCTGACCGAACGCGAGGAAAAGAACAGTGTCGCCATCGCCTCCAACGAGTCCTTCGGCGGCTGGACCAAGACCTTCACCGACCCCCGCCTCTGCGCGGCCATCGTCGACCGTCTCACCTTCAACGGCACCATCATCGAAACCGGAACCGGCTCCTACCGCCTCGCCAGCACACGCGCGCGAGCCGAAGAGCCAGCCAAAGCCAGCTGACCCTGCATCTCCCACGCCGATGGACCGCCGCCTCGCCGGCGGCGGTTCCGCCTATGCTGACGGCGCGCGAAACAGCAGCAAGAGCACTGGTCAGACGCCTTCAGACCGACCAAGGGCCTCGTCGAGCCCGGTACAGTGTGCGATCGTCGCATCGTCCGCCGCCACCGCGTGGCGTGCCTCCGCCTGCCGGACACGATGGATGATTTCGACGGGTCCGCTCGACGCCAAGACGGCCATGACCCCTGGCCAGTCCGCGAGCTGGAACCGATCCACGATGCGGCTGGCTCCATTGCTGAGCAGGACGGCACCGGTCAGCTCGGAAACCGGACAGCTCCCGGTGATCGCCTCCTCTGCCGCCCACGGGTCGTCCTTGGCCACCCAGAAGCCGCCCGGCTGGTTTCGGTTGGCGCGCAAGTCCCGCAGGATTCGGTGGTACTCGTCGCTCCCTTCGGCGACGGACTCGAGCGCGGCTTGGTACGACCGGCTGATGACCACCTCCCTGGGATCGGAGACGACCAGCGGCCCACCAACTGCTTTGTCGAGCACGAGAACCGAGTCACCGAGCACCAGGTACTCGATGAGGCCGCCGGACAGCCGCAGGATGGCTACGGTTGCTGACGGACTGATGGAGTTGGCGACGTCGCAGGTGCCCCGGTGAATGTCCGTCACCTGCTGGATGGCCTCGGCGAGGAGCGCCGCGAGGCTGTGGTCCCGCTCGCGTGACAGGAGGCTGAGGAGGCTGCCTCCCAGGTGGCTGGCGTACCAGGCCACGCCGTGTCGGCAGATCGATTCGGTGCCGGCGATGCCGGCGCCGTCGATTAGCACGACTCCCGTCGGTACAGCGCCGGTGAAGTCCTCGTTCGCGTGGCCAGTCCGCGCCGCAGCGCTCGTCATCGTCACCCGCATGCCCTGCCGCTGCCCTCCTGCTGATTGAGGCGTCGACCATACAACCGCCGATGCCTTGGGGCGCACACAGCACGTTCAGCCGTAATCGTTTGGGCACGTTGACCTGCACGCCGACACGCCAAGCCGCAGTGCCGTCATTTCTCGTGAACACCCACCGCGACGCCGAGCATGAACTGCTGCTGAAACAGATCGACAAACGCTGTCGCTGGAAGTGAACGAAGCCACCGCATTGACGATGCCGGGGCTGCCCGCGCCGATGCTCTCGAAGAAGGTGCTCTTGGTGAGCCAGGCGTAGAGGCTGAAGAGTCCGCCATAGGAGTAGCCGAAGAGACCGTGACCGCCCGGGGCTGTGCCGTAGTCGCGTTCGATTCGCGGGTGCAGGTCGTCGGTAAGGAAGTTCAGGAACATGTCCCCGCGGCTGTCGCTCAATTCAGCGAGGTAGGCGTCGGCTTAGAGCTGTCCCGTAAATGATGGTGGAGGCAGGCACGACAAGGTGCAGTGGCAAGATGACGGCTTCGACGCTCCTGAGAGGTCATCTTCGTGCCCACGCCCGCCGACTACCTCGCACTGGCGCATGCCGAGAAGGACAGCGTCGTGCTGCAGCGTCTCGCGCAATGTCCGTACCCCTTCGTCTGGCAGGCCCTGGCTGCCAATCCCCACACCCCGCCCGTCGCCCTGCAGGAGCTGAGCACGGCCCGAGACAGCGTCTGGAACGACAACAGGCTCCTGTGTCTGCTGGCGAAACATTCCGGCGCGGACCCCGTCGTTCTTCGAGCTGTCCTCGGTGCCGTTGCCGCGAAGCTCGAAGAGGGCGAACGGCCCTACGCCGCCGTGCTTGCTCTTGCAGACCGGCTGGAACTTGATGCGGACGCGGTGAGGAAGCTCGGCAACCTCCGTGGCGCCTCTGCCCGTCTACGCCACCTGCTCAGACTGCGGTTGAGCCTTCGCACCTGAGCTGTCTCTGGTCATGGGTGAGATGATCTTGTTGTGGCTGGTGTGATCACGGCGTCGGAGCCCTCTTGGATAGCCCCCTTCACCGGGTTGAGTCCGCGGCAGTTCGGGAAACTCGTGACGGTTTTGCGGCATCAGGGAGCTGATGCGGTCCGCAGGGGCCGGCCGTGGAGCCTGTCATTGGAGGATCGGACACTGCTGGTCGCGGCGTACTGGCGCACGAATCTGACCATGCGGCAGCTTGCCCCGCTGTTCGGGGTGTCCAAGTCGGCGGCGGACCGGATCATCGATCACCTCGGGCCGATGCTCGCCCTCCAGCCCCGCAAGCGGTTCGCGAAGGACACGGTGCTCATCGTGGACGGCACCCTGGTGCCCACCCGTGACCACACCGTTGCTGAGCAGTCGAAGAACTACCGGTACTCCACCAACCACCAGGTGGTCATCGACGCCGACACCCGCCTCGTCGTGGTGGTCAGCCGGCCCTTGCCCGGCAACCGCAACGACTGCAAGGCGTGGGAGGAGTCCGGGGCGAAGGCGGCCGTCGGCACGACGATGACCATCGCCGACGGCGGCTATCCGGGCACCGGGCTCGTGATGCCGCACCGGCGCCAAAAGGGCAAGGAGCTGCCCGGCTGGAAGCAGGCCCACAACAAGTCCCACAAACAGGTCCGCGCCCGCGTCGAGCACGCTTTCGCTCGCATGAAGACTTGGAAGATTCTCCGCGATTGCCGTCTCAAAGGCGACGGCGTCCACGACGCCATGCTCGGCATCGCACGGATGCACAACCTCGCCGTCGCCGGATAGACCACCCGCCGTGCAGCAGCCCACCATGCTCGAGGCCGCTCAGAGATCATTTACGGGACAACGCTTTGCTCGCGAGTCGTCACACCCCTTTCGACCCCCATTTCCACCGCATCGATGTACTCCTTCGCGATGGGTTCGCCGGGCGGCACGAGGTCGCGGTTGCGCAACCGCTCCCAGCGCTCGGCTTCCTCGCCGGCCGGAGCAGCTGTCGCGTGTCCGCGGCTTCTTCTACGTCGTCGGACTGGCCGCGTACGCACCCGACGACTTCCGTGAGTTCGTGGAGTCGATCGACGACCTGACCGTGATGCTGTCCTCACTCGCGGAACGTGAAGGGCTCGAGGCGAAGGACGCGCGGGAGGTGGCCGCCATCACCACTGCCGCGATTCGCGGTCTCCTCCTGCAGGAACTCCTCACTACCGGAACCCGCTCGGAAGACGCGGTCACCTTCATCTTGCGCATGCGCGAAGGCCGAGCCGCTCCACGATCACGTCCGGAACGTTGAGCCTTCGCGCCTCCGGGGCGGCCCGAAGCTGCGTGTCCTGCCCATATGCCTCGTCGCCGGTCACCCACGGTGCCTCCACCCGGCGTCCAGTGCGGCAGCGATCATCTCCCAGGCAGGGCCTCGGCGAAGTCGCGTCATGCCCGGTTTGTGATCTGTGGGGCCCAGGAGGTGAGGGGTGTCGAACGTCCACGGACTTGAGTGCTGGTAGCTTCGCGCCCGTGATCGTGTATCCGCTGTGGCATGTCGGCCACCAGAACGAAGCTGGCGACGACGGCTCGACAGTGCACGTCGATGAGAGTGGCGTGTTCTGCGACGAGTCGGACGGCGACGACGTAAAACTGCTCGGTATCTACTCAACCCGCGAACGGGTTGAACAGCGTGTGCGTCAGGCTCGGCTGCTACCGGGCTTCCGTGACGAACCGGAGTGCTTCTCCTTCGACCCCTGCGAGCTCGATGAGAATGATTGGACCGAGGGCTTCGTTCGAGTTCCGCCGAGCGAGTAGGTCCGCAGGCAGAGCCCTGGTGGGCTGCCGTTCCCTGGGCGCGTAAACCTCAGCGCTTCGACGCCGCCCGGTCCTCCAAGGACAGGCCCCACGGTCGGCCCTTGCGGACCGCGTCCGCACCCTCGCGCCGCAGCACGATCACCAGCTTCCCGAAGATACGCGGGCTCAGCCCGGTGAACTGGGCTGTCCAGGACGGCTCCGACGCCGTGATCACACCAGCCACGCCGGGATCATCGCACCGGCCCGACGTGCCGCCCCAGCACCCCTCCCCGCCTCAGCGGAACTCGTGGACCACCTGGATATCGCCGACGATGTGAGCGTTGAAGTTGTCCATCTCCTCGGCCGGAACCCAGAGCTCGAGGATCGTCTGCCCGCCGGCCTGCTGGACGGGATACCGGCTCAAGAACTCCGACTCCACCTCAAAACGAGTGACAAAGCCGGCACCGTCATGCTTCACGTTCCAGTCCCGGGCGATCCTGATCGCGTAGTCCTCGTTCAAAACCGGGTAGAAGATCGGCTGCTCGGGCAGCCGGGGCGGCCACGCACGCCAGTTCAGCTCCCGAACCAGATCCAGCTCCCTGGGGCCGGTGGGGCGCCACAGGGTCGTCGTTGCTTGCTGGCTGGTCATGTGCATCGCTCTCTGAACGTAGGCCGCTGGTACGGCGGGTCGAGAAGCCGGACGATACCGGCACCGCGATCTTAGTAGCTACGCAGTTTCCGCACCCTGGACAGCTCCGTGACCAGCAGTTACGGGACAGCCCTTACGAGCTCGTGCACGGTTAGCGGTGAGACGTCGAGCGCGGATCGGCGATCATGGCTGCGTGGTGGGGAACGTGACGCGCACAGCAATCATCAGCGACCGGAGGATCACGGGCTTGTCGCCCGCTGTGATCGCTGAACTTGTTGCTGAGGTGGGCCCGTTGTGGCATGAGCGGCACCAGGCCAGGCTTGCGTCCAGGCCGCGGAAGCGTGCCGTGGGCGCTGGCGCGAAGCACCAGATGGTGTTCGTCGACCGGCTCCTGGCCACGCTGGTGCACCTTCGCCATGGGGTTACTCATGAGGTACTGGCCTGCTGGTTCGGTGTGGACCGCTCGACCGTCACCCGGGCTGTCGGTGAGGTGCGACCCCCGCTCGCCGAGCGAGGGTCCACCGTCAGCCCCGACGTGCGGCTGCGAACTCTGGCTGAGGTCGTGGAGCATCTCGGCCAGACCGGGAAGACGGGCATCATCGACGGCACCGAGATCCGGGTCCGCCGCCCGGCCGTCGGCCGCAAGGACCGAGACAGGTTCATCTCCGGCAAGAACAAGCAGAACGCCGTGAAGGCCATGGTGTTCACCGACGGGGACGGACGGCTGCTGTTCTGCAGCCCGACCAAGCCCGGAAGCTGCGCGGACATCACCCACGCCCGCGAGTTAGGGCTGGTCAAGCTCCTGACCGACGGTCCAGCGGTCGAGATCCTCGCCGATGCCGGCTACCAAGGACTCGGAGCACAGACCGGCGGACGCGTCGTGACGCCCCCGCACCGCAAGTTCAAGAAGAACGCCCCGGACTGGTACGAGGAGATACACGAGCGCCAGCGCAAAACGCACTCCTCACGCCGCATCCGGGTCGAGCACGGCATCGCCCACCTGAAGAACTGGCGGGCACTGGCTCGCCACGTCGGCCGCCGCGAGCACATGGACGACACCGTCCAAGCCATCGCCGGCCTGCTGTCCCAGCAACAGACCGCAGACCGGATCCTGGCGTGGCAGACGTGAGCACCGAGGCCCCCGGCTCTTCGACGTCTCACCGCTAACCGTGCACGAGCTCGTTACGAGCTGGTGTACGACGCCCCGCCCTGCCCGGCATGCTGGGACCAGCGTGCAGCCGCACCCTGGAGAAATGAGCGCGCCGATAGTCATATTCACCGCCCCTCGCCCACGGGCGGGCGCCGGGTCACCATCCGCGGGCAGATCGCCGGGCTCGCGCAAGACGACCAGGACGTCACCGAGTTCCTGCGGCGGACCGGGCTCCCGAACGCGGACCAGCTGCTCGACCAGCCGGAATGGGTGGAGTGGCGGGGCGGACGTGCGGCCAGCCCCGCAGTCTCCCGCCGCCGGAGCGTCCAAGACAGCCCGCCGTCAACCCCGGTGGACGCAGCGAGCGGTCAGCGCATCGCGTTGATGGCGTACACGGCGCCGAGCGCGGCAGCGAGTGTGCCCAGGAGCAGGCGGAGGAAGGTCTCGGGCAGGCGGGGCTGAAGGCGGGCACCGAGGTATCCCCCGACGAGGCCGCCCGCGCCGCAACTGAGCCCGAGAGCCCAGTCGGGGGCAACGTCGCCGCTGTGCGTCAGCGCCAGCAGGGCGTAGGTGGCGGCTCCGACCACCGATGTGGCGAAGGTGGAGGCGAGCGCGGCCGGGGCGACCCTGGCCATGGGCATCCCGCGGCCGACGAGAACGGGGCCGAGGATCGAGCCGCCGCCGATGCCGTAGATGCCACCGACGATCCCGACGGCGAGCGCCAGAGCGGTCACCGTGCGGCGTGAAGGCTCCGGGCGTGGGTGGTCCGCGGGTGGGGGGCGGAGCGTCCGGATGAGCAGCCAGATGCCGAGCGGCAGTAGCAGCGCGGCGACCAGGAGCCGGAAGAGTGCCGGGCCGGGGAGGGCGAAGACACGGACGAGGGCGCCAAGGACGACGCCCGGCAGCGTGCCGAGCACCAGCCGGCGTACGAGCGGCCCCCTCAAAGCGCCGTCACGCCGGTAGCGCAGGAGGGCGCCGGGCCCGGCGACCACGTTGTAGAGCAGGTTCGTGGGGGTGACGGCCGGACTGGGCACGGCGAAGACACTGAGCTGCACCGGCAGCAGGAACACCGCACCGGACACCCCGACCGGCGCGGTCACCGTGGCGATCAGCAACCCCACCGCAAGACCGGCCGCACCCAACTCCCACCCCACCATGCCCCCGCGCCGCTCAGACCCGACTCGAACCCCGGCCCGCAGCATAGATCCGGCCCCGGAATACATCGGTACCGCGGCTTCCGTGGCACAGAGGCCTGCGCGCAGCATCGAGCTACGACGCGAAACGCCCCGCCCCCGGCAGCTTGCGATGCCGAGGGCATGCGCTTGGTGCCCACGTGATGCTCAGGCGGGCCAACCGACCGAGGGCACGTAGCTGTAGGCGTCGCACTCGGACCCGAGGTCCTCGATGACGATGCCCCACGGCGTCGACTTCGTCGAAGTCGACGTTCATCCAAGCATCGACCTCGCGGTCCCAGACGCCACGCACGTTGAGGCTGCGGCTGGACAGGTCCCGCTGGTACCGGCCACTTCACGTTCCGGGCGTCGCCCCGATGTGCCGTGGCCTGCTGGGCGTCGCAGGCTGGAGAGATACGCGCGCCGATCGTCATTCACCGGCCCTCGCCCACGGGCGGGCGGCGGGTCACCATCCGGGGTCAGATCGCCGGGCTCGCGCATGGCGCAACCTCGCCATCGGCGTCCACCATCAAGACGGCCACACCAACATCGCCGCCGCACTCCGCCGCACTCCGCCGCACTCCGCCGCAACGGACGGGACCACCAGCGGCCCCTCACCGCCCTCGGGCTGATCTGACGAATCCGGACACAAGGTCACTTCTCAAAGACCCTGGCCACCCTGGGTCAGAGGCTCTTCAGTGCAGCGGCGCTGGGGCTGCCGGGTTCTGCCGTGTACATCACCAGGGAGAAACTCGAGCCGGGCAGACTGAGGGTGTGCCGGTCAATTTCCAGCTCGCCCAGTGCGGGGTGAAGCAGGTTTTTTCGCACGCTGGGCATGGGGCGCACAGCGTGGTTACGCCAGCTGCTCGCAAAATCTGGATCGTGGGTTGCGAACTCGTTGATTAGCTCTGCGAGCACATTGTCTGTGGGGTACCGGACGCTGGCTGCGCGCAATTGAGCGGCTGCCTGTTGAGAGAAATCGGACTCAGAACCGGGGGCACCGGTGCAGAGGGTGTTACGGAACCTGATCGAGATGCGGGTGACGTTGCGCTGGTCAGGTGTAAGACGAGAGAAGTCTGTAATCAAGGTTGCGGCTGCTGCGTTCCAGGCGACGACGTCTTGCCGGTCGTTGACGATGTAGGCGGGGATGCCGTTAAGTCTGCCGAGTAGCTGTTGGGCATCCTCGGGTACGTGCTCTGGCGCGCCGTCGTTCTCCGTCGGCAGCAGTTGCCCGGCCAAGCGGGCCAGATGGTCACGCTCTGCTTCAGTGAGCTGGAGAGCTGTCGCGAGCGCAGACAGCACCTGCGGTGAGGGGCGGGGTGCCCGTGCCTGTTCCAGCCGTTCGTAGTAGCTCACCGACACCTGTGCCAGGGCGGCTACTTCTTCGCGGCGCAATCCGGGTGTGCGACGAGCGCGCCGGCTTGGTGGAAACGTCGCTTCGGCCGGCGCATCTTCTGGTCGCAGATCCTCGCGGCGGCGGCGGAGAAAGTCTGCGAGTTCCTGTCTACTCACTGTTCCATGCTGTCACAGGAGAGGCAGCTGAGCCTCGCACTGTCGGTCCGGGGCTTAGCTGTCCGTTCCGCGCCAACAGATCTGCTGTGCATGGTGGTCTGGTCGTTTTGTCGAGTACGAGGAGGACTGATGTCCAGCACGCCTCAGGAAATTTTTCGCCGCATGATCGACTTGATGCTGGTCAAAGATATGAATGCGGTGGCAGATCTGTGGGCGCCTGACGGAATTGCAGAATTCCCTTTCGCGGCCGGGGGCTCCCCTCGCGTTCTCCGCGGACGCGAGGAGGTACGCGCCTACCTCGCTCACTATCCGGAGCTGATGGACATGAAGGAGGTGGCCGCGCTCACCGTGCGGCCCACGGAGCAAACGGACACTGTCGTGGTGGAGTGGACGGCGACCGGCCGCACTGTGGCCACCTCCCAGCCCTACCGTCTGGACTACATCGTGGTTCTCACGGTCCGCGACGGGCTGATCGCTCTGTTTCGGGATTACTGGAGCCCGCTGTCGGCGGCCGCCGCTGCCGGGAATCTCGCCGGGCTGATCGACTCGCTCGAAAGGAAGGACGCCTGATGTCGGGAGTGCTCGTGACCGGAGGAACCGGCAAGACCGGCAAGACGCTGGTGCAAGTCCTCCGCAACGATGGTGTGCAGGCCCGTGTCGCCAGCCGGAGCCCAGCCGCAGCCGGCCCCGATGCAATCCGCTTCGACTGGAATGACCCGACCACCTTCGGACCTGCGCTCGACGGGATGGACCGGGTCTTCCTGCTTCCGCCGGTGGACAGTGTGGACCCGCTGCCGCTAGTCGAGCCCTTCCTGCGCCAAGCGCAGCGGGCCGGTATCCGGCGCCTGGTGATGCTCGGCTCCGCCATTGTGCTGCCGAACGCGCCCAGCGCTGTAGAGATGGCCGCTCAGGTTCGGGCTCTTCCCGGAGGTGTCGTACTCCGCGCGTCCGGCTTCATGCAGAACTTCCTGCGCCCGCACCCACTGGCCGAACATATCCATCGACTCGGTGAGATCCGCACCGCAGCCGGTGATGGCGAGCTGGGATGGGTCGACGCGCGAGACATCGCGGCCAGTGCTGCCGCCCTGTTGGCTGACCTGGATATGGACGCTCGAAGCGACTACCTGATCACCGGACCGCACGGGATGAGCTATCCACAGGCCGCGCAGATCATCACCGCGCAGACCGGCAGACAGGTTCGGGTGGAGCGTATTACGGAGGAGGAACAGGCTGCCGCCTACCGCGCCTCCGGAATGCCGGCCGAGTTCGCTGATGCCCTTGCCGCCGTCGAGCGCGGAATAAAGATGGGACGCGAAGACCAGGTCAGCACCGCGGTGCTCGATCTGACCGGCCGCCCGCCGCGCGCCTTTGCCGAATTCGTCTCCGACCACGCGTCCGAGTGGACACAGTAGTGCCCGAACAGCAGTAAACGGGTGAAGTGGCTGGGCAGGCATGCGCACACGTACGCGGCGGTGTAGCCCTGGGCGGGGGGCGGTGCGGAGGCGGAGACTGCAGGTCGTGGCGCCACGCCCCGCGTCTTTCCGGTTTTCGAGGGGCAGAGCGCTTCTTGTTCTTGGAGGGGAAGGCGCGGGAGCGGTCGTCCTGTCGATCAGCTCGGGAGTCCGGTCTGCGGTCGGCAGACCTCGCATGGCTCGATGTCCGGTTCGGCGAGCGCCACCAGGGCGTCCTCGCGGGAGATCAGGCCCACTTGGTCGGGGTAGGTGGCGCAGCCTCCGCGGTGGAGCAGGGCGGTGGACGAGGAGCGCTGCGTTCGGATCTTCCAGGACATAGCGACGCTTACCCCCTACACCTGATACCGGCGGTGTCTGCCGACATGCTCAGCGGTCAGTGCTGCGGGTTTCGCCGGCGCGGCGTATTCGGCGTTGATGCGTTGTGCTTCCTCGAGCTGGTCTTCGAGGATGATGATTCTGCAGGCTGCCTCGATGGGGGTGCCCTGGTCGACGAGTTCCCGGGCGCGGGCCGCGATGCGGAGCTGGTAGCGGGAGTAGCGGCGGTGTCCGCCTGCGGAGCGGAGTGGGGTGATGAGGCGTGCTTCGCCGATGGCGCGGAGGAAGCCCTGGGTGGTGTTGAGCATTTCGGCTGCGCGGCCCATGGTGCAGGCGGGGTAGTCGTCGTCATCGAGACGTCCCAGGGAGTCGCCTGCTGTCACTTGCACCTCTTCTGCGAGCGCGTGGAGGGGCCCCGGTGCCGTGTTGCACCGGGGCCCCGAAGGACTGTTACACCATCTGCCGGCTTGGCTCGTGCGCCGGCCTGTTGTTTCCGCTGGCCCGACCTGTTCGGTGTCGGGAGTGCGGGGATCGCGGTTGCTTGACCGGAGACCACCTCACTATCGATGTCCTGCGGTACCCGGACCCGCGTGGCGTCCGGGCGATCCTGATGGCACCTCGATCCTCCGTTCATCCCTCTGGTGCCACTTACTCACATGCCGGTACTGCGCACTGCTGAGTGACCTTGTCCAAGCGTCACCTCTCCGGCAGCCAGCCCCGTCACCCGTCCTGCTTCTGCGGGCGGGATCGCCCAAGGTCAGGGCCGCCCGGCCGGCACACGGGCGAAGGCCCGCGTAGCCCGAGCCTTCGCCGTACACGGGGCCCCCGGCCCGGCGACCGCTGCACCTAAGATCCCGGACATGTGGGTCGCGAATGAACGGGTGCACGCAACGGTTCACGGGGTAAACGTGTGGCCTCGATCGTTCTGGGAGGGCGCAGTGTGGTGCCGGTCCGACGCGATAATCAGCCCTTGAGCGGCCGCCCGGTGATCGCGGCTGTTTCCTTCGTCGGTGATGAGCCGGTTTCCCATGCCCGGCACGCTGCCCGGGATTTCGTGAGCGAGTTGCAGGCCGTCCACGGGATCCCGGTATCCGACCGCGCGATGGGCAGCATCCAGCTCGTGGTCAGCGAGCTCGTCACCAACACGCGCAAATACGCCCCCGGCCCCTGCCTGCTCAACCTCGAACTGGCCGACGGAGCTATGGAGATCGGCGTCTGGGACACCGAATCCACCCTCCCCGTGCCCCAGAGCCCCGACCCCGGCCGGGTCGGACAACACGGCCTGGAAATCGTCATCGCCCTCAGCCGCAGCTTCGAAATGCACCGCGAACCCGTAGGCAAACGCATCAAAGCCACCATCACACTCACCGACAAACCCACCGAAAACCCAGCAAAACACCAGCTCCACTAACACCACCCACCCCGAGGCCAGAGCAACAAGGGACACAAACGGCGACACCGCGAAGTCACGCCGAAACGCCGGGCGGCCTCTACACAGACGCCGGCCTTTACGGAGCGGTTGGTGACTCGAGCGCGGTCAAGATACGGCTGACGTCGGCCGTGCCGGTGCTCTCCCGCATGACGAGCCGACGGGCGATGTCGGCGCTGGCTTCACTTTCCGCCCCCGCACCCCGGGGTGCCATGGCCTGCTGGGCGTCGCAGGCTGGAGAGATGAGCGCGCCGATCGTCATTCACCGGCCCTCGCCCACGGGCGGGCGGCGGGTCACCATCCGGGGTCAGATCGCCAGGCTCGCGCACGATGACCAGGACGTCACCGAGTTCCTGCGCCGGGCCGGGCTCCCGGACGCGGAACGGCTGCTCGACCAGCCGGAATGGGTGGAGTGGCGGGGCGGTCGTGCACACACCTACGCGGCGGCGTAGCTCCGGGCAGGGGCGGTGTGCGGCGCCGGGGCGGACGCCCTGCCGGTCAGCTCAGGAGTCCGGTCTGGGGTCGGCAGACCTCGCACGGCTGTCCGGCTCTGCGAGCTCCACTATGGCGTCCTCGCGGGAGATCAGGCCCACTTGGTCCGGGTAGGTGGCGCAGCCGCCGCGGTGGAGCAGTGCGTTGGACGAGGAGCGCTGCGGCTGGATCTTCCAGGACTTTTCGGCGCGTGCTCGCTCGCGGCGGGCTTGTTCCTGGGCTTGCTGGATCTCGAGTTCCCGGACGCGGCGTTCGGTCTGTCCGACCTGCCAGCGCAGCCAGTCCAGCAGGGCCCGGTTCTTCTCCAGGTCGCTGATGGCGTCGGGGGTCGGGGTGTCGTCGGGCATGGCTAGGCGGCGGGGGTGTCGTGGGCGTGCTTGAGGGCGGTACGGACCTCTACGCGGTCCGGGCCGGACAACGTGGCCCAGTAGGGGTGTGTCAGGACTTGGGTGGTCAGCTCCAGGATGCGGGCCCGGTAGGCGGCACGGCGGTCATCTCAATCGGCCCATTGGGGGATGACGCGGATTTCGCCACCGTCCTCCAGATGCTGAAGTTGACCGAACCGGCCAACGTCGGCGTGCGGAAGATCGGTGCCCGGCACGTAGTGTCGGAAGGCGTCGAGCCACCAGCCGATCTCGGGGGTACCGGCCCGTAGATCTGATTCCACATCTTGGATTTCTCTGAGGACAGTGGCATGACGGTGCGCGATGAGGCGTGCTGCCTCTGCCATGGAGCACCCGTTCTGTCGCGAGATGATGCTGATGAGGTTCGGAAGCCTGTCCCGACTGTCCTTCTCGGCGCTGTAGAGGTCGTTGTACAGCAGCTCGATTTCTCGGTCGAGGTGACAAAGGCGTCGGAAGAGCGGGTTAGATCCGACGACAGGGCCGGGAAGTGTTCGCCCGAGGGAGAGCTCCGCGAGATCGATCCACCAGACCATGCCCGAGTTCTTGTGACGCAGGGTCATATAGTCATCTTCGGTGGGATGACGTCCCGAGCGATGTAAGAGGGCGATCTCATCGTTGAATCCGCGGTACCACACAGTGATGTGCTGGGCGAACCGGCGGCGCCATGTGAAGCTGATTTCGCCGCGCAAGAGCTCCTGTCCGATCTCCCACCAGCCGACGGAGTACGGGTCGTCGAACGTCGTTGGCCTGTCTGACTCAGCCATGATGGCTTGACCGTAACTCTCAATCACTTCCTCATGGATCCCGACGTTTTCGAGTCGATCGTCGTGCGTGGTGGCCATGGCGAAGATCTTGCTGATGATCAGATTCCGCTCGGGCGGTGCGAGAGGAAACGCGTCCCTCGCCCACCGTCCGGGGTCTGCCCACTGAACGTATCTGCCGTTCTCTTCGCGTGAAGAGAAGATGCCAAGGCTGCGAAGCCACGACTCCGTTTGCGGGTTCGCATCGAAATCAGCACTGGCGGGTGTGGCGCACTGCCAATCACGCGGGTAGGTCAGCCTTATTTCGACGGTCCGGGCAGCGGTGGCTTCCGGCTGACCGTTGGACGGTTCGCGGGATGATCCGTCTTGCCCTGTCGGCACGGCCGGACCGGGGGGATGTTCGCCCATCGACTTCTCCTCCTGGGGTAAGGGATGACGGGACTCGTGGTACCTGAGGTCTGCGGAGTGGTTCATCGCCGCCGCAGAAGCGGTGCCGTGGCCACGACCGGGACCACTGAAATCGAAGGGAAACGGCCAGGCGAAGAGAAGCGGTGGCAGCAGGCACATAGCAGCCGTCGCCGCACTCGGGCAGACCCTGCTCAACCTCGCCAAGGCCGCGCTGCTGAGGCGCTCGATTCATTTCAGCCCACAGGGCGCTGTGGCTGGTCGCTGGGTATTCGTCCAGGACTGTCGATCATTTTCGGCTCCCTTCCGGAAGAGAAAGGCAAGGGCATGGGCTGAGGACTCCCGTCCGAAGGTGGGTGCGGCGGGGACGGGGTTAGCGCGGCGGCGGGTGGCGGCGGCCGAGGACTAGCGCCATGAGAGTGAAGGCTGTTTTGCTGAACCGGGTGTCGTCGAACCGGGTGTGGTTGTGCAGCGTCAGCTGACGGCGATGACCGGTGGTATGGCCTGGGAAGCACTCAACAACATCGGCGCCAGCCACCGTCCGATGGTCGTCATCCTCAACGACAACGGCCGTTCCTACGCGCCCACCACCGGCGCCCTGGCCAACCACTTGCACACCCTGAAGCGCCCCGGTGCCCACACCGGCGTCGTCGGCCAGGACCGCGCCAATCTCTTCACCCAGCTCGGCTTCACCTACCTGGGCCCCGTGAACGGCCACGACATTCGCGCCCTGCAGGACGTGCTGGACCAGGCGCGTGCGCTGCGCCGGCCGGTACTCGTGCACGCGATGACCGTCAAAGGGTGGGGATTCGGACCGGCTGAGGGCGACGAAGCGGACTGCCTGCACGCCGTGGGCACCGTGGACGTCGTAACTGGCAAACCTGCCCCCACCTCCAGCCCGCCATCCGCCTCGTGGACCAGCATCTTCAGCCAGGCCCTGCTGGAGCTAGCCGACGAACGCGAGGACCTTGTCGCGGTCACCGCATCCATGCTGCGCCCCACCGGCCTGTATTCGATGGCATCGAAGTATCCAGAGCGGGTCTTCGACGTCGGGATCGCCGAACAGCATGCCGTCACCTCCGCAGCCGGTCTGGCCATGGGCGGCTTCCATCCGGTTGTCGCCCTCTACTCCACCTTCCTCACCCGGGCCATGGACCAGGTCCTCATGGACGTCGCCCTGCACCGACTGCCAGTCACCTTCGTCCTCGACCGGGCCGGCATCACCGGCCCCGACGGAGCCTCCCACCACGGTATGTGGGACGCCTCCTTGCTGAGCATGGTGCCCGGCTTGCGCATCGCCGCGCCCCGCGACAGCCAGCAACTGGCCCCGCTACTGAGCGAAGCAACCGCCCACAGCCAGGGTCCCAGCGTCATCCGCTTCCCCAAGGGAACAGCAGGCCCTGCGCTGCCGGCAGTACGCAGCACGGGCCGTGTGGACATCCTGTCGGAGTCCGGGATCCGTGATGTGCTCGTCATCTCCTACGGATCCCTTGCATCCCTGTGCCTGCAGGCAGCTGCCCAGCTCACCGAGCAGGGCATCGGGGTGAGCGTCGCCGACCCGCGCTGGGCGATACCCGTCACATCCGAGCTGCTGGAGATGGCCTCCCGGCACCGCCTAGTGGTCACCGTGGAGGACAACTGCCGCACCGGCGGCTTCGGCAGCAACTTCGCCCAGGCCCTGCGCGACAACGCGATCACCACCCCCGTCAGCACTCTGGGATTGCCGCCCGCCTTCATCGGGCACGGCAATCGCAGTCAGCGGCTGGCCGACGCCGGCCTGACGGCCGCACAGATCACCCACGCAGTTCTGCGGGCCCGCGCCGGAAAGCCCCTTGAGTACCCCACTACCGACGGGAGCACGAAATGACCGCCGTCGACCTACCTCTGCCCGCCCTCCCCCCGGCACCGGTGCGCCGCCGCTGCCGGCAAATCCACGTCGCCGATGTCCCCGTTGGCGGCGGCGCACCGGTCTCCGTACAGTCCATGACCACCACCCCCACCGCGAATGTGGACGCGACGTTGCAGCAGATCGCTGAACTGACGGCCGCGGGCTGCGAAATCGTGCGGGTCGCGGTGCCCTCCCAGGATGACGCCGACGCCCTACCCGCGATCGCTGCGAAATCGAAGATCCCCGTCATCGCCGACATCCACTTCCAGCCCCGCTATGTCTTCGCCGCCCTGGACGCCGGCTGCGCCGCCGTGCGGGTCAACCCCGGCAACATCAAGGCCTTCGACGACAAGGTCAAGGAAATCGCCCAAGCGGCCTCCGCAGTCGGCGTACCGATCCGTATTGGCGTCAACGCAGGCAGCCTGGACCGCCGGCTGCTGGCCAAGTACGGCAAAGCCACCCCCGAAGCCCTGGTGGAGTCCGCGCTATGGGAGTGCTCTCTCTTCGAGGAACACGGCTACACCGACCTCAAGATCTCCGTCAAACACCACGACCCGATGACCATGGTCGCCGCCTACCGGCGGCTCGCCGCCGCCTGCGACTACCCCCTGCACCTCGGCGTCACCGAAGCCGGCCCCCCACCGCAGGGCACTATCAAGTCCGCGACCGCTTTCGGGATCCTCCTCAATGAAGGAATCGGTGACACGATCCGCGTCTCACTAACCGCCCCCCGGTCGAAGAGGTCAAAGCCGGCCTGCAGATCCTGCAGTCCCTGGGACTACGCGCCCGCCAACTGGAGATCGTTTCCTGTCCCTCCTGCGGCCGCGCCCAGGTCGACGTCTACGCCCTGACCGAACGCGTCACCGCAGCCCTGGACGGTTTCCCCTACCCGCTGCGCGTGGCCGTCATGGGCTGCGTCGTCAACGGACCGGGGGAAGCACGCGAGGCCGACCTCGGCGTCGCTTCCGGCAACGGCAAGGGGCAGATCTTCGTCAAGGGCAAGGTCGTCAAAACCGTCCCCGAGTCGAAAATCGTCGACGCCCTCGTCGAAGAAGCGATGCGACTGGGCGAGGACCTCGCCGAGTCCGCCCCGGAACAGGCCGGGCAAACATGAGCGCCCAAGCGCCGGCCGCCATCTTCGACCAGGACGCGGTGCGCCGCGCGGTGGATACCGCCCTCACCGATTTCCTGGGCCTCCAGTGCCGCGAAGCACACCGCCGGGGCCTGCCAACCCAAGCAGCCCAAGCGCTGAGCAGCTTCCTGGAATCTGGCGGCAAACGCATCCGGCCCATCCTGTGCGTTGCCGGGTGGCAGGCCGCAGGCGGCACCGACACCCCCGCCGCCGTCCTCAAAGTCGCGGCCTCCCTGGAGATGTTCCACGCCTTCGCTCTCATCCACGACGACATCATCGATGCCTCGGACACCCGCCGCGGCCAACCCACCGTGCACCGCAGGATCAGTACCGAAGCCGCCATCCTCATCGGCGACCTCGCTCTCGTCTTCGCCGACGAGCTCCTGCACGGCGCAGGCCTAACCTCGGACCAGCTCAGGGCAGCCCTGCCCATCGCCAACACCCTGCACGCCGACACCATCTACGGGCAGTACCTCGACATCTCACACACAGGACGACCTCCCGCCAATGCTGAACAGGTTCTGGCGATCACCCGGTACAAGACCGCGAAATACACCATCGAAGGCCCCCTGCTGCTGGGAGCAGCGCTCGCCGGCGCCGACCCGGCCGTATACAGCACACTGAGCGCCTACGGCATACCCGTCGGTGAAGCCTTCCAACTGCGTGATGACCTCCTGGGCGTGTTCGGCAACCCCGACGACACCGGCAAAGCCGCCCTGGACGATCTTCGAGAGGGCAAAGCCACCGTCCTGATGGCCCTGGCCCTGCACCACGCCACCCCCGCCCAGCACCACGCACTGCGCCGTCACGTCGGAAACCCGCACCTCAGCCACGCCGACGCCGACCAGGTACGCAGCATCCTCACCGACACCGGTGCCCACGCCGCCGTGGAAGAAATGATCACCCAGCGGCGCCGCAGCGCACTCACCACCCTGGACACCGCCTCCCTCCCGCCCCACATCACAGCCGCACTGCGTTCCGTGGCCTTCAGCGCGACAAGGAGGACAACATGACGAACCCAACCCCTGCGCCCGAAGCCGCTGCGCGCCCGCGTCGCGTCCTCCTCGCTTCTCCCCGGGGCTGGTGCGCGGGCGTGGACCGCGCCGTACTCGCCGTCGAGACAGCCCTGGAACAGTACGGGCCACCCATCTACGTCCGCCACGAAATCGTCCACAACAAACACGTCGTGCAGAGCCTGCAGAAGAAAGGTGCCATCTTCGTCGACCACACCGACGAAATACCCGAAGGGTCCATCGTCCTGTTCTCCGCGCACGGGGTCGCCCCGACGGTCCACGCGGAGGCCGCCGAGCGCAAACTCGCCACGATCGACGCGACCTGCCCGCTGGTCACCAAGGTCCACAAGGAAGCCGTCCGGTACGCCAAGGAGGACTACGACATCCTCCTGATCGGCCACGAGGGCCACGAGGAGGTCATCGGCACGAGCGGCGAGGCCCCCGACCACATCACGCTGGTCGACGGCCCCGACGACGTCAGACACGTCGAGGTCCGCGACGAGTCGAAGGTCGTCTGGCTCTCCCAGACCACCCTCTCCGTCGACGAGACGATGGAGACCGTCGGGGCGCTCAAGAGCAAGTTCCCGAACCTCCTCTCCCCGCCGAGCGACGACATCTGCTACGCCACGCAGAACCGCCAGGTCGCGGTGAAGAAGCTGGCCGAGGACGCCGAGCTGGTCATCGTCGTCGGCTCGAAGAACTCCTCCAACTCGATCCGCATGGTCGAGGTCGCCCTGGACGCCGGCGCGCCGGCCGCCCACCTGGTGGACTCCGCCTCCGAGATCGACGAGGCCTGGCTGGAGGGCGTCACCACGGTCGGCCTCACCGCCGGCGCATCCGCCCCAGATTCGCTGGTCGACGGAGTCCTCACGTGGCTGGCGGAGCACGGGTACAGCGACGTACAAGCCGTGCAGACCACCGAAGAAACCATCACCTTCGCCCTGCCGAAAGAACTCCGGCGCGACCTGCACAGCGAAAACGATTAACGCAGCACCCCGAACTGAGCGGCGCATCCCCGCCGCGTCATACCTCTAGCGTGCAAGCCGCAGCAGAGCTCACACACGGCCCGGCCGAACACATTCCGGCACCGCTACACCACGCACCAGCCTCACCTCGACCGCAGGCAGGCCACCAGCGCGTCCTGGTTCCGCCGCCTTGACGCCGGGGCCGGCAGATACCGCACGCCCGATCGCCCCACCAGCTCCCCTCCGACCGGCACCTGCCGCACGCGCAGCAACGCAGGGAGTCCTCCATGCTGACCCGTCCCCGAAGCACGACGGATCTCGCCGTCCGGCTCCGGCTATCATGCGAAACGCACCCGCACCCGGCGGCTGCAATGCCGGGGGTGGGTGCGCTTGGTACCCACGTGATTCTCAGGCTGCCCAGCCGACCGAGGACACGTTGCTGTAGGCGTCGTAGTCGGATCCGAGGTCCTCGATAACGATGTCCCACACCGCGTCGAGTTCGTCGAAGTCATCGTTCATCCAGGCATCGACAGCACGATCCCAGACACCACGCACGTTCAGGCTCCGGCTGGACAGGTCCCGCTGATGCCTGCCCTCTACGCGGGTCTGGTCGACGGGGTTGATCTCAACCCGGGTTCCGCGGCCGTGGTTGTTGAGGCGCTTCTTCAGGTCCGCCGCGACGTTGCGGCGGCGCAGCTCCCAGTACGCGGCATCCAACCGGGACCGGTTCGCCTTGTTCGGGATCCGCTCCTCCGCCAGCCAGGCCATCAGGGTTCGCGGTGAGACGTGGATGCCGGCGCGGTCCATCGCCTCGTATCCGGCATCGGTCTTGGTGAGGTAGTTCAGGCGGGCGGCGAGGCCGCGTTCGCTGTCGACGGACGAGGCGATGCCGGTCACCATGCGCTCGATCGCGACGCCCAGGGCGTCCGCACCCGGCAGCCCCCGGGCGTTGAGCGCCCCCAGGTCCATCCAGCGCCCGGCCATCAGCGGGCCACCTGTCCGACGGTGTACTCACCGGTGGCTTTGCCCTCGCCGTGCTTGACCTTCATCTGAGAGACGCCCCGGCCCTCTGCGAAGACCTTGCGCCAGTCGCCCGTCAGGTGGAGTTCGTCGGTGCCCATCATCGCGACGACATCGAGCCCGGCCTGATGGGCCTTGTAGGCCTTGCCCCAGAGGTTGGCGTACGCCTGGGAGTGGATGATGTGCATCCAGTCGGGGCGGACCATCTCCCGGTTGTGGATCGACTCCCCCATCGTGCTGATGAACTTGGAGTACATGGCTTTGACGTACTCAAGCGTCAGGGTGTCGTTGTTCTCGATCGCCTCGTCCCGCGCGGCGGACAGCAGCTTGCGCAGCGCGTCGAGGAAGTTCTCCGTCGCGCCGGACGTCCACGACTCGTGGATGACCGGAGCGTCCGTCAACGCGTACTTCGGACCGGAGAGGCGCTGGAGCAGCCGGAGTGTGGCGTTGGTGACCCAGAGGGCGCCGGGCTCGTCGCGGTCGCCGATCGGGTCGGGCAGGTGCGGGTGGGCCCACGGTGCGGGGGTGATCAGGTGGACACCGGAACGCTTCGGGTCGACGCCATCGGTACCGGTGCTGTGCTCGAGTTTTCCGATGGGGAGCCAGCACTTGAGCGCGGACAGGTAGGCGGCGTTCACGTCGAGCGCGGTGACCTTGACGTCCCCGGGGACCTTCAGGGAGTAGCCGGGGTGGTGGAACTTGGGGCGGGCCTCCCAGATCTGGTCAGGGTCCTTCTTGGACGGCTTCTTCAGGATGTCCGGCAGGGCGGGGTAGGCGGTGTAGTCGTAACGGCCGGTGGCCCGGGTCTCGTTGAACAGGTGCATCACATCGGTGATCGCCCTCTTGATCAGCGCCTTCAACGCCGCTTCCTCATCCCCGCCGGCTCGCTCGGCTTCCTCCTGGACGGCGCGGCTGATGAGCAGGGTGGTGTCGGCCTGGGCGCGGGCGGCGCTGCGTGCGCGGCGCTCCGGCCGGTTGGGCAGGGGCGCCGGGGTCGGTGAGGTGGGCGCGGGTGCTGCTGGGGCTGCGGCCGGTGCGGGAGCCGCCGGTGAGCTGGAGGCGGCGGGCGCGGCCGGGGGTGCGGTGGGAGGAGGGCCGGTGGGTTGGCACAGGGCGCCGGAGTGCAGGGGGCGGCCGTCCGTGGACTGGTAGGTGGTCTCGACACCGCAGCGGATGCAGGGGCCGGGGTCGCCTTCGATGGCGCGCCCGTCCGGGCCGCGCAGTGTCTCGGGTGCGGCGGCGAACGCGGGCGGGACCGGATCCGCGGTGGGTCCGGGACCTGCTGCGGCTGCGGGGGTGGCCGGGTAGATCTCGGCCAGGCCCTTGAGCAGTTTCAGGTAGGGCAGGCGTCCGGGTGGAGTCGGCTCGGAGTGGCCGGTTTCCCAGTTGGCGACCGTGGTGCGCCCGACGCCGACCGCTGCGGCGACCTGGGCGCGGGACAGGTTCGCGGCCTCCCGCAGACGCTGCCGCTCAGCCGGGGACGGAATCGAGGCGTTCAGCCGCGCCTCTTCGAGGAGCGCCTCCACGCTGTTCTCTTCGCTCATGCCGCGATTCTAGCGCATTTGGACGACTTCCGGTTTTGGTTTGGACGAGTGATGAAGGTGTGTTGTACGGATGCGTTACGGTCGCCTCAGCACAACGGCACAGTGGACAGTGAGGCAACGCGCCCGCATCGGCTGCCGCCAGGGAATCCGCAGGTCGTGAGGAGTGAGGGAGTGGTGGGTATGCAGGGCGTGATCTCACTTCGGCCGCATCAGGTCGAGGCCGTGGACTCGATCATCGAGGGCCTGGCCCTCCCCCTGGACGGCACGGTGCCTGAGGCGGGGCAGCGCGGGCAGGTCCACATGTCCACCGGCTCGGGCAAGACCATCACCGCGGCCGTCGCCGCCCTGCGCATGGCACCCCGGGGCGTGGTCGGCGTCTTGGTCCCGACCCTCGATCTCCTCACCCAGACCGTGGAAGCCTGGCGGGCGGTCGGCCACACCGCCCCGGCCGTCGCGGTGTGCAGTCTGGGCGCTGACCCGCTGCTGGAAGCGCTGAACGTGCGGTGCACGACCAACCCCACCCAACTCGCCCTGTGGGCCGGAGCGAAGGACGGGCCACTGCTGGTGTTCGCGACGTACGCCAGCCTGTCCCCACAGGGCTTGGACGACGACCAGGGCGACGAGGAGACCGGGGCCGCGCCAGGCGCCCTGGAACGCGCACTGCTCGGCTCGTACGGGCAGCGGCTGCGGCCCTTCGACCTGCTGATCGTCGACGAAGCGCACCGGACCTCCGGGGATCTCGGCAAGGCGTGGGCCGCTGTCCATGACCAGCACCGGGTGCCTGCGGTGCGG
Source organism: Streptomyces sp. JH34 (assembly GCF_029428875.1). Taxonomy (NCBI): domain Bacteria; kingdom Bacillati; phylum Actinomycetota; class Actinomycetes; order Kitasatosporales; family Streptomycetaceae; genus Streptomyces; species Streptomyces sp. JH34. The sequence continues at coordinate 34,827 of NZ_JAJSOO010000001.1, forward strand.
CGTCTGTACATGACGGCCACGCCCCGCTTGTGGGAGGCGTCGCCCGGGGGTGCCGGCGCGGACGAGACCGGCGGGCGCCTGGTCGCGTCCATGGACGACGAATCCCTCTACGGTCCGGTGTTGTTCGAGTTCGGGCTGATGGAGAGTGTCGAGCGGGGCGTCCTGGCCCGGTTCGAGATCGATGTCCTGGAGATCCGCGACCCGCAGGCACCCGGACCCGACGCCACCATGGAGGAGCGGCGTGGACGTCGGCTCGCCGCGCTCCAGGAGGCGCTGCTCAAGCACGCGGACACCACCGGGGTGCGGTCGTTCATGACGTTCCACTCACGGACCCTGGACGCCATGGCTTTTGCCCGGGCGTTGCCGGAGGCGGCGGCGGAGCTCCAGGCCACCGACCCCGTCACCTACCCCGGGCGGGTCGGTGCGGAATGGCTGTCCGGGGAACACCCCGCCGTGCACCGCCGCACTGTGCTGGGCAGGTTCGCGGACGGAATCGACGCGGACGGGTGGGTCACCGAGCTCGGTGTCCTCTCCAGCTGCCGGGTCCTCGGAGAAGGGGTCGACATCAGGGGAAAGCGAGGGGTGGGCGCGGTCGTGTTCGCCGACACCCGCAGTTCCCCGGTGGAGATCGTCCAGATCATCGGGCGGGGCCTGCGTCAGGACCCCGGCGAGGGCAAGGTGTCCCGCATCGTCGTGCCCGTCTTCCTGGAGCCCGGCGAAGACCCGTCCGACATGATGGCCTCCCCCAGCTACCGGCCCCTGGTCTCGGTCCTCCAGGGCCTGCGGGCCCATGACGAACGGGTCATCGAACGCCTGGCCCTGCCCACCACCACCGCCCGGGGGAAGGCGACGTCCGTCGTCGCGCTCGATCCCGTCCGCGAGGAGGGCGACGACGGCGACGGCCAGGAGGACGGCGACGAGGACCAGGAGCACGGGCCCGACATCGAGGCGGAGGCCGACACTGTCAGCACGGACGAGGAGACGGCCCAGGCCGTCACCGAGGACGACACGGAGAACGGCGCAGTCGAGAGCGAGCATGCGGGCGCTGCGGTGCCGTTGCTGCGATTCTCCCTTCCCCGCGACCCTGGGACCGTCGCCCTCTTCCTGCGGACCCGCATCCTGCACCCCGACTCCGAAATCTGGCTCACCGGCTACAACGCCCTGCGCCACTGGGCGCGCAAACACGGGAGCGCTGAGGTGGCGTTGGACGCGTCCGTGGAGCTCGGGGAGGACCGCATCACGTATGCGCTGGGCGCATGGGTCAGCGAGCAGCGCCGCGCGTTTCGGCTCGGCACGCTGAAAGCGTGGCGGGCCGATCTGCTGAACGAACTCGGGATGGTGTGGTCCGTCGCGGACGCCGGATTCCGGCGCAACCTCTCCGCGGCCCGCGCCTACCACGCCGTGCACGGCACCCTCGCGGCCCCGAAGGACGCCATGGTCGAAGGAGTGGCGGTCGGTCAGTGGCTCGCCAACCTCCGCAAGGCCGGCGGGCTCGGCAAGGACGAGGTCCGGGCCGGGGAGCGGCGGGCGGCACTGGAAGCGATCGATCCGGAGTGGCACCCCGGATGGTCGGTGGAGTGGCAGCGCCACTACGCCACCGCCCGTGCGCTGCTGGGCGAGGAGGGCGGACTCACAGAGGTCCTGCCCGGTGTCCTCGTCCACGGCTGCGACGTCGGCGCATGGATGCTCCGACAGCGCGACGCTGCCACGTGGGAGGCACTGCTGCCCGAGCAACAGAAGCGGCTGGAGGCACTGGGGCTGGCCCCCCTGCCCGCAGCACCGGCAAAGCAGGCCACGGCAGCCAAGGCCGGGGCGTTCGAGCGAGGTGTCCTCGCACTGGAGCAGTACAAGAACCGCACCGGCAGCCTGACCGTGCCCCGAGCCCACATCGAACACGTCGTGATCGACGGCGAGGAACACCCAGTCAAGCTCGGTGTATTTCTCACGAATTCCAAGACCAGGCGGGCCAAGCTCCCCGCCCAGAAACTCGCCGCACTCGCCGCACTCGGACTGGAATGGGCATCCTGACCACATGACAACGGCGCCCCGCCCCCGGATCTCGTCCCGGGGACGGGCGCCGTCGTCATGCGGGGTGTCAGCGCTTGATGGTGACGCAGCGCATCCGGTCATGGCCCGTGTACTCCACACACAGCTGCGAGCGGTGCGGGAAGCTCTTGTTGATCTTCCACGCCGCGTACTCGAACCGGTGGCCGCGCGTCTCCCGGGCACCGGTCGCCTTCCACCCCCGTCCCGTCCGGACGTAGCTCCCGCGCTGCCAGAGGGTCACACGGGCCCTGGCTCCGTTCTCCCAGCCGTCCAGAAGTTTCCGCACCTCACGCACCTTCAGCCCTGCACCGACGACGCCGATACCCACCGGCCCGTCCTCAGCTGTCCCACTCGCGCTCGCGGGCGCCTGGCGCAGACACTCCAACGCCATCACGGACACCACCACACACACGATCCTTCGCATGACGTGCCCAACGGCGCGGTGCCACCACTGGGCACCGATGACGGCCACGGCTCACCCGCCAGAGCGACCGGGCCACACGGGCTGCGGCCTGTGTGCCTCAATCACAAGCTCTCTTTGAGGTCCTGGCCTGAACAGGTCCAGCTACTACAAGTGGCGGGCCGGCCGGGAGGCTAGTGCCGTGACCGGCATTGTTTGCCCCATGAGGAGCGTCGTCCAGTGGGTGCGATCGCAAGGCGGCCGGACGTCCTTGTAGCGGAGGTACGAGGACTTCTGGCCAACGCGGTGAGCGTGCGTGCTGGGCGGCGCGACGGGGCAGAGCTTGCTGGGAGGAGCACGAGAGATGCCCGGCAGCGGGCCGACCAGCGTCTGGCAGCAAAAATCGCGTGGCCCACGCGGAGTCCGGCTGTGCCTTCGGCTCGCCCCGGGTGACTGCCGAGCTCCGCGAGACGGGTCTGCCGGTTGCCGGCCCGGCGCCGAGACGACCAGGGGAAGCAGACCTGGTTCAGGAGCGGACGAGGGGTGTGTCGACCAGGTGTTCGGCCAGGAACCAGGACTGGAGCTCGCCGGTCCTGATCACCTGTGAGACGAGCAGGTCGTTAGTGCCATCGTCACCCAGCGCGGCGGTCCGTGCGGCGGCGTCGTGTGCTTCGATGAGGATGGCTTCGTGCGCCTCCAGCAGCCGGGACAGCATCGCCGGCACCTCCTCCACACCGTCCGGGGGCCGTGGGACGGACGTGATCTCCGCTACGTGCCGGGGATCACCCACGGCAACACCCCCGAGGGACTGAACACGTTCGGCGATGGTATCGACCAGTTCCAGTTGCTCGCCCGCGTGCTTGTCCAGCACCAGGTGCAGTTGGTAGAAGGTCGCACCGCGCATCAGCCAGTGGTGCTTCTTGTAGAGACCGTAGAGGATCTGCGTGTCCGCCAGTGCCTTGTTCAGGCGCTGGCACGAGTACATCCGGGCTTCGTATGACAGACCCAGCGGGAACTGCTTGACGGTCCCGAAGTCCTGTATCACCTTGCCCTTCTGGTGCAGCCACGGCTGGCTGCCGCTCACGTGTTTGGAGCTTGTGGTCATGATCCGCCTCCTGCGTTGCTGTGCTGTACGTACCCGAACGACGCTAGACGGCGCCACGGCATCGCCTTGCCCGGCAGTGCACGCGCCAGTGCCCGTCAGCGCACTGTGCCCGGCGTCCCCCGCGGACGTTCGCTCCTGTGCAGACATCCGTGCACCGGTGGGCTCCTTCCGTTCAGCGGAACGGGGCAGGTTGCGCAGTGGCCCGGGCGGCCCGGATGCAGTCCTCGGCCCGGGCCCGTAGCCGGTGACGGAGCTCGAGTTCGGCGATCGGCCGGTCAGGAGTTTTGGTGGCGAAGCAGGTGATCCGCTTACCGTCCGCGTCCGTGATCCTCAACCGGGCGCCGGGGTGGGGCCGTTCCTTTCGGGCGATCAGTCGCATGCCCCCGGGCCAACCGACCAGCGGCTTGCCGGTGAGCTCGGCGACCCAGGCCTTGTCACGGACCTCACCATTGGTCTCGACGCCGCCGTCCAGGCCGGGGCGAGGATCTTCAGCATGTGTTCGTGGATCACTTCGGTGACCGTCATGCCGACCGAGTAGGACAGCCATCATCCTCGCTTCGCGAGCCGGGAAACGCAATCGTGGGTGTCGGCGGCCGAGTCCGTGCGGATCAGCGTCCGCCGCCCTCGCCGGTGGTGCTTGGGCAGCTGGGCGGGGACGATGTGGTCCGCTGCCGTGCTGGAGCCCGCGTTTCCTGGTCTGAGGCGGCGACGGGCTCTCCGGTTCCGCCGGGGCCGTGGTCGACGGATGCCGTCAGATGGTGGCCGTAGGTCTACTTCCAGGTCGCGGCCACGTCCTGTCTGTTCGGCGATCACGAGGACACCGTGGAGAACGACGGTGATCCGACCGTCGGCCTCCGGGGCATACTCAGCGGCCGACGACCGGACACGGTCACGGACTTCGGAGCGTGCCGACCGGAGCGCCTGCAGACCCTTCTCGCCGGAGGCGGCGAGGGTGTCGACCAGGCGAAGACGGTCAGGTCGGAGGCTACCGTCCGACAGGCTGAACGGATCACGGCATGAGAGAGAAGCGCGCGTCGGATTCAGACATCGGCGAGTCCTGCGAATGGCGCGACCTGCCGCGCCGGGTACCGCGCCACTCACGGGGGGTCATTCCATAGGTGGCCCGGAAAACCCGGCTGAAATGGGCGGCACTGGTGAAACCCCAGCGGTGTGCGACTGCGGCGATCGTGGCGTTTCCGTGCAGTCCCAGATCGCGTCGGCACTCCTCCAGACGACGCCGCTGGGTCCACCGGCCGACCGTGGCGTCCTCACTCTCGAACAGCTTGTGCAGATAGCGCAGGGATATGTGATGGGCCCGGGCGATCGTCTGCGGGGTCAGATTGGGGTCCGCGAGATGACGGTCGATGAATGCCTGGATCCGTAGCAGCAGTGCCCGGTTCCCGCCGGGCGTTTCCTCCGCCGGCCGTCCGCTGACCTCGTCGGCCAGCACACCGAGCAGGTCCACGATGTTGCGGGCCATCAGCTCGCTGGTGCGGGGCTGGTAGTTGCCGGCGCCGTCCACGAGCCCGGCCAGAAAGGGCGAGAGCAGGCCGCCGAGGGAGGTGTCGGGGCCGAGCGGGCAGGCCGTGACGTGCGCCGTCTCGGACTCCCTCAGGCCCAAGACGTCTCTTGGCAGGACGAGTGACTTGGTTCGGAAGGGCTGGGGAAGATGCAGTTGGAGGGGACGCGCCATGTCGTAGACGAAAATGTCCCCGGCGCTGAGGAGTGCTTCACGGCCATCCTGTTCCAGGCGGGCTACTCCTTTTTCCAGCAGCTTGACGACGACGTACTCGTCCTGGTCGTCCTGGCTGACGAGCTGGCGCGTGCGCACGGCGGAGAGACAGTCGCCGTCCACCGTGACGGCCTGGAGCCGGCCGAGCGGTGTTGCGCGGATCGCTCCGGAGCACACCTCGTCGGGGACGGTCATGCTCACGGCACCGAAAGTCTGGGACAGGGCCTCGCGCCAGTACGCCCGTCTGTGTTGAGTGGGCAGTGAATCAGTGGTGTGGAAGCTGCCCGGTGCGCTTCCCTCCTGGACGTACGGCGCCATGGTCTTGCCCTTCGGCTGGTGTGTGCCTACTGCAACACCGTGCCAGCCGGCCCTGGGGCGGCACATCGCGTGAACCCGCTAGATCAGCGACGCAGGAGTGGGAAAGGGCCGCTCCTCACCTGATGGCTCCGCCGGTGGTGGCGGAGCCGGCAGTGACGACGCGCTGAGAAGGAACGAGCAGCAGGCCGGCATGGACGGACGCCCTGACCGTGCTCCCGAAGAGGGTGCGGGGGACGACTCAGTCGCTGGTCGCGATCTGCTGCGCGTCCCTGAGGGCTTCCTTCGGTGTCTGCTCCCCCGCCACCGCTGACTGGATGGCGGTGTACAGGCCGGTCGCCGCCTTGGGCCACCTGACGCCGAGTTCGCCGGTCCGGACGCGCGTCGTTTCCACGCTCTCGGCGAAGACAGTCATGGACGGGTTCCGCTCGGCGTACCGGGCGGCCACCGCGGGACGGGAGGGCACGGTGAAGTGCTGCTCGGCCAGGGTGAGCATGTTCGAGGAGTCGTTCAGGCAGGCGAGGACCTGGGCGGCCTTCTCCTGCCTGGCCCCGGAAGCAGTCTGCGGAACCGTCCACACCTCGCCGCCGAGTGGCGTGACCGGGGTCTGTCCCGCCCGGGGGACGGGCACGGTGGCCACTCCCCAGCGCAGGTTCTCGTCCTCGTTCAGGGCCGGTATCCGCCAGGGGCCGTTGATCATCATGGCCGTCCTTCTGGCGGCGAACTGATCGTGGACGTCGGCCTGCGTCCAGTTCAGCACCGACTTCGACATGGATCCGCTCTTCACCAGGTCCACCCACAGTTGGAGCGCCTGGACGGCCTGCGGGGTGTCCAACTGCTTCTCATCTCCTCCGTTGGACCACAGAAAGGGCAGGAACTGCCAACTGCTCTCGAAAGTGGCGCTCGCGTCGACCGCCATGCCGTAACGCCCCGGACCGGTCAGCTCGGCCGCCGCGTCCTTCAGTTCGCCCCAGGTCCTGGGTACGGCGACGCCGGCCTCGGCGAGCATGTCCTTGTTGTAGAACAGGGCGACCGTGCTCGCGTAGGGGGCCAGCCCGTAGACTTTTCCCTGATACGTGCCCGCAGACAGGATGCCCGCGGCGAAGCCTCTGGTGTCGATGCCGTACCGGTCCAGCGGTGTCAGTGCGCCGGTCTGCGCCACCTGCTGCAGGTCGGCGTTGTCCAGCATCAACAGATCGGGGAGGGTCCGTGACGATGCCTGTCGCAGGACCCTGGGGACGAGCGACGCCGGTGGAACGCTCGTGTGCTCGACCCTGACACCGGCGGCCTTGCCGCAAGTAGTGAGCATCTCGCTCCACTGGGTGTGCTCGGGCTCGTCGGTGTAGTAGTCGAGCACGGTGATGGAGTCGACCTTGCCGGTGTCGGATCCGCCACCGGTTCCATTGACACATCCGGTGATGGCCAGTGCCAGCGCCATGGTCCCGGTCCAGCGGGCGGCAATGCGCCGCACCGGTCGTCGGCCTGGTGGAAGCATGCTGGTGCCCTACTGAGTGATGTCTGTGGCGGAGGTGGGTGTCGCGGACCGGCGGACTCCAGGAGGCCGTGGGAGCGGCCTGAATTCGTCTTCCGTTCGAACAGATTCTACGCACCGGGGGCAGGCCACTGCCGGGATGCCTTCGGGAGAGTGCCCAGCCGCCCAAAGGCCGTGTCGCGTGCGCTCGTCGCCGCTACGGTCGCTGTCCGGCCGCTTCGCGGATCATCGCTGATACGGCGTCGGGCTGCGACAGCGCGACGGCGTGGGAACCGTCCAGCACGTGCTCGGTCGCCGCCATGCGTTGCGCCATGAAGCGCTGAGCGGCGGGGTTGAGTATCCGGTCGGCGGTCGCGATGGCGTACCAGGATGGTTTCGTAGCCCACGCCGGCGCGCCCGATCTGCTGGTCAGCGCGTTGCAGGCGATCGGGCGTTGCGCCACCGAAAGCACCTTTCCGAGGCTGGGTGGAAGGTCGGCGGCATACACCTGCGGGAATCGTTCCCCACGGATGTACAGCTCGTTGTCCGGGCCGCCCGACATCCGAGTGGGGACAGCCGCGGTGAAGGTCGCGTCGGCCACTGGAGTAGGGGCGAAGCGGTTCATGATGTCCAGAACGCACTCGCCCGCATCGAGACTGAACGCCGCGACGAAGCACAGCGCCACGACGTTGTCGGCATCGGCGGCGGCCTGTGTGATGACCGAGCCACCGTAGTCGTGACCGACCAGCACCACGGGGGCGTCGATGGCACGCACCACACTCCCGAGGTACGCGGCGTCATGCGCCAGACCCCGCAGCGGGTTCGCCGGGGCGCGCACGGTCAGTCCGGCGTCCTGAAGGAGCCTGATGACCGCCGCCCACGACGAGGCATCCGAGAACGCACCGTGCACAAGCACGATGGTCGGCGGTGCAGAGCTACATGTGTGCATGCCAGTGACCTCCGACTGGGTGGGGGAACGTCCCAGCCAAGCGTGCCCAGGTTCGGCAGGGCATCGCGTGAACGTACCAACGCGTCCCCTCAGTCGTCGGGCAGGGCCATGACCAAGTTGGCGAGCTGCACCCGGGAGTTGATCGACAGCTTGCGGAACACGGACGTCAGGTGGGTGTTCACCGTGTGGGGGGAGACAACGAGCAGGTCCGCAGCCGACCGGTTGGTGTGCCCCTCGGCGACGAGGCGCGCGATCCTCTCCTCCGAGAGCGTCAGTGCCCCCCATCCCGCTACGGGGCGCTCGGTGGTCGCTGCCTGGCGACCGCCCTCCCCCGCGCCTCGCAGAGCATCCTGCACCTGCGCCGCTTCGGCGTGAGCATCTGTTCCGGCGAACTCGTCACGGGCGTGCGTCAGCGCGCTCACCGCCTGACGTCTCCGGCCTGCTGTCAGGAGCGCCTGTCCGAGATCCGCGTATGCGGCGGCCCGGACCAGCGGACGAGGGCCTGTGCTGAGCAGTTCCACGGAGCGCTCGAGCTCGGCCACACTGCTCTTCACCAGCCCGGTGGCTTGCGCCCCGATGCCGGTGGCGGTCGGCACGGCGGGGTTGCGCTCAGCGTGGGCCCTGGCCTGTTCGGCCAGGTGCTCGGCGAGCTCCAGCTCCCCGCCTCGCAGGGCTATGCGTATCGCGGAATCGACCCAGTTGCGCAGAAGCCGCCAGCGCATGAAGGGACCTTCTCGCTGCACTTGCCGGATCTTTTCGACGGCGAGGCCGACGTCCCCGTCGGCCCCGGCGTGGACCGCCTCCAGGAAGCGCACCGCAGCTGTGTTGCCCGGGCTCGGCTTGGCCGCCAGCCGTTCCCGCGCCTCCGCCAAGTGCTCCCGCGCCCCTTCCCGGTCACCCCGCAGCAGTGCGATCCGGGAGCGGATCACACGGCCGTTCACCTGCTGGACGGATACCCGCACCTCGTCTTCCAGGCGCTCCATGGTCACGAAGTCGGCGTCGACGTCATCGAGCCGGCCGAGTCCCAGATCGTACTGTCCCTGGGCCCACAGCAGCATTGCCTGACGGCTCGCCCCGGCGTCCGTCGCTTGCCGGATCAGCCGTTCACCGGACGCGAAGTCGTCGACGTGCAGGTGCGCGACGATCTCTTCGGGGAGGAAGCTGGAATCGATGGCGCTCAGAGCGGCGAAACGTTCCAGCGCGACCGCGTTCTCCCCTGCGTTCTGCGCGATCTCTCCGAGCCCGGAGAGGGCCAGGGTGGTCGCCTCCCGGTCACCGATGGCGGTGACCGCCCGCAGCGCGGCCTCGCCGGCTTCACGCGCCGCGACCAGATCATGCTCCCGGGACATGGCCAGAGTACGTAGGCCGGCCAGCCTCGCCCCGATCTCCGGGGCGGCGCCCCCCGTGGCAAGAGCGGCTTCGACCCGGCGGCGCAGTTCGCCGGTGCGGTCCATGTTCCAGAGCGTGCTGCCCAGGGCGGCCTGCAGTCGGCTGAACCCTTCCAGCGGGGGCCGGCCGGCCAATAGCCGGTCGCCCGTTTCCAGAGCTTCTCTGTTCCGGCCGGCCCGTGTCAGGCAGAAGATCGCCTGCTCCCCCACCGCGAACCGCAGCGGATGTGCTGACGGCACGAGTTCCAGTGCGCGCGTCATCAGGTCGGCCGCGAGGCCCGGCGTGACCGGCAGCACGGCGTCGGCCGCTTGCTGCAGCAGCACCACGGCTTCCTCGTCCCCGGGCAGAGCTCCCCTGAGGATGTGCGGCACCGCGTCGATCGGCTGGTGGCCCGCAGTGACGATATTGCGGGCAGCCTCCCGGTGCAGAGCCTTCCGGGCTGACGGCGGGATGTCGACGTAAACCGCCTGGCGCAGCAGATCATGCCGGAAGACCAGATGATCACCGTCGTCGTCCAGGAGTCCGGCGCACACGGCTTCCTCGAGTGCCGCGATCAATGTGGCGGCCGACCGGCCGCACAGCACGGCAGCGTCGTGGAAAGCGAACCGGCGTCCCAGTACCGCTCCCATCTGCAGGAACCGCAGGGTGTCGGGCTGCAGGGACCTGAGTCTGCCGCGCACACCCACTACGAGCCCTGGGGGCACGGGGTCGTTCGACGTCTCCGCGGTCCGCAGCCCCGTGAGCATCTCGACAGCGAGAAACGGGTTACCGCCCGCTCCGTCGAGCAGTTCCCGCACGCGTGCGTCCACGGCGGTGCCGAGTGTGTCGCCGGCCAGTTGAGCGATGTCCGCACCGGACAGGGGCCCCAGGGAGACGGTGACCGTCGGCAGGACGGTCGCGGCCGCGACGATCTCCTCCGCCGGTCCCGTGGGTTCCCGTCGACCGGTCAGCACCCACAGCACCGGCGATGTACGCAGGCGTGTCGGAAGCTGTTGCAGGGCGAACCGGCTCAGCGAGTCGGCCCACTGCACATCGTCCAGGCTGATCAGTACCGGCGCGCTGCCGGCTCTGGTCTCGATCGCCTCTGCCAGGCGCTCCACCAGCCAGATTCGCTGATCGTGGTTGCGGGCCAGTTCGGCGAAGTCGTCGCCGGTCAGCAGTGGCTGATCGCCGTGCAGGACGCAGGCTGCCAACGACGAGAGCGGAACGACGTGATGCAACTCGTCCGCTTTGCCGACGCCGACCGAGAATCCCGCTGTGACGGCCTTGGAGACCACTTCGGCGAGCAGCGTGGTCTTGCCGATGCCCGGTTCGCCCTGGATGAGGGCCAACCCGCCGCTCCCGGTGCGGGCCACGGAGGTGATCAGCGCCTCAAGCTCTACGAGTTCGGTCTCTCGGCCGCGCAGACCGCTACGGGACAGCGGACCGCCTGCTCCTGCCATCTACGACCCAATCCTCCTGCACTCGTCCACCGAACCCGGACTCCGTCCGTGCCGACTGATGACCGCGCTCCACTCCGGGACGCAGTCTCCCGGTCACCCTGCGTCGCGTTTGCCGAAGTCCCACCGGCCCGATGGCTGTGCAGCGACTGCAGGAGAGGCGATGTGCTGGTGAATATTTGTCCGTCAGTGCACTCTAACTGTTCTCTGCGTGCACCGGGACCGTGGTTGCCCAGGTCAGGGCGTCGACGCGGCTGCGGCAGATATCGGACGGCCTCCTTTCCCCGCACACGCCGGATGGGCTCGCTCATCTCCGATGGAGATGGACTGGCATCCCGATCCATCGCCTTGAACAGGGAGGCCCCGGAGCGGATCAGTACCTGGTCGCCGCCCTGTCGCACTGACACGCGGGACGGCTGGGGAGGTACCACGTTCAGGAGCGCCGTGCGCCTGCCCGACGCAGCACACGTGCGGCCGGGCAGGCAGCGGCCCATCACCCGGCCGGGAGAGCGCTGACGGGCAAGCCTCTCTGCACGCACAGACATCACGGCCATCCGGCCGGTGCCTACATTTTCGGCACCCACACAGTTGCCGAAACAAAGAGGCCCCCATGCAGTTCGGTATTTTCTCGGTGGGGGACGTGACCCCCGATCCGACCGACGGCCGTACCCCGTCGGAGCACGAACGCCTCAAGGCGATGGTCACCATCGCACTCAAGGCGGAGGAGGTGGGCCTGGACGTCTTCGCGACCGGTGAACACCACAATCCGCCGTTCGTGCCGTCGTCACCTACCACGATGCTCGGCTACATCGCTGCTCGTACCGAGAAGCTGATCCTTTCCACTGCCACGACGCTGATCACCACCAACGACCCGGTAAAGATCGCCGAGGACTACGCGATGCTCCAGCACCTGGCCGACGGCCGGGTCGACCTCATGATGGGGCGAGGCAACACCGGACCGGTGTATCCGTGGTTCGGGCAGGACATCCGGCAGGGTCTCAACCTCGCCAAGGAGAACTACACACTGCTGCGCCGGCTGTGGCGCGAGGACGTGGTGGACTGGGAGGGCACGTTCCGTACGCCACTGCAGGGGTTCACGTCCACGCCCCGGCCGCTGGACGGCGTAGCGCCGTTCGTCTGGCACGGCTCGATCCGCTCTCCGGAGATGGCCGACCTGGCGGCCTTCCACGGCGACGGTTTCTTCCACAACAACATCTTCTGGCCGGCCGACCACACGAGGCGGATGGTGCAGCTGTACCGGCGGCGATACGCGCACTACGGGCACGGCACTCCCAAGCAGGCGATCGTCGGGCTGGGGGGTCAGGTGTTCATGCGGAAGAACTCCCAGGACGCCGTACGGGAGTTCCGGCCGTACTTCGACAACGCGCCCGTCTACGGGCACGGGCCGTCGCTGGAGGAGTTCACCGAGCAGACTCCGCTGACGGTGGGCTCCCCCCAGGAGGTCATCGACCGGACGCTTTCCTTCCGACAGACCGTCGGCGACTACCAGCGGCAGTTGTTCCTGATGGACCACGCGGGACTGCCCCTGAAGACCGTTCTGGAACAGCTCGACCTGCTCGGCGAGGAGGTGGTGCCCGTCCTGCGGAAGGAGTTCGCGATCGGCCGCTCGGCCGACGTGCCGGACGCTCCCACCCACGAGTCGCTGCGGGCTGTTCAGGAGGTGTCCGCCGCATGAAACTCGTCGCCGTGTCCGCCGGGCTGAGCACCCCGTCCTCCACACGTCTGCTCGCCGACCGTCTCGTCGAGTCGGCCCGCGGCGAACTCACCCACCGGGGCCACGACGTGCAGGTCGATGTCATCGAGCTGCGCGAACTGGCCGTCGCCGTCGCCAACAATCTCGTGACGGGCTTCCCGTCACCCCCACTGGCCGCCGCGATCGACTCGGTGACGGGTGCCCACGGTCTGATCGCAGTGACCCCCGTGTTCACCGCCTCCTACAGCGGGCTGTTCAAGTCCTTCTTCGACCTGATCGACCCGGACGCCCTCACCGGGAAGCCGGTTCTCCTCGGGGCGACGGGAGGCACGGCCCGCCACTCCCTGGTCCTGGAACACGCCCTGCGCCCGCTCTTCGCCTACCTGCGCGCCGCCGTCGTCCCCACCGCGGTGTACGCAGCGTCCGAGGACTGGGGATCCGGCGGTGACGAGTACACAGAGGGCCTGCCCGGGCGCATACGGCGGGCGGCCGGCGAGCTGGCCGCCGTCATGGTCCCCCGCCCGCCCGGGGAGACACCCGATGACGACGTCACCGTGCTCGAACAGCAGCTCTCCGACCTGCGTCTCGACTGAGGGCAAGGCAGGCGGCCGCCGGCATCGGGTTCTCATCCGTCCGGCAGGGGCTTCTCCCGCACCATCCCCCATCGGCGCGGCCCCTCGCCGGCGGAGCGGAGTTCGTGGGCGCGTTCGTACCACGGTCGGGTCCCCCCGGCACGGCGAAGGACTCCCTGGCGATCCGTAGCGAAGCCACGGCGACACATCAACCGCCAGCACCAGGCGTCCACCATCGAAACCCGCAGCAGCACTTTCCGCAGCCGGCCCATATCGGTCCGGCCGTGGTTCAGGCCGCCGTACATCGCGCCGTGCCCACGCCGATGCTCGGGCAACAGTGTCAAGTCCACCGGGGACTTCACAGCACCGTCCGCACACAGCACCGCATCTGTCAGCTCGAACAACTCGTCGCGCCGGGCGGTCAGACACTCCTGGAACTCTCCCCGAAGGCCTGACGCTTCCGCGAACGCTTCCCTCCGGACAGCAGACACCCTCACGGCCTTCGTCTCGGTCACGTGCACCGTGGTCGGAGCACATGATCAGACGAAGGCCGCCCCCACGTCCGGCGAACCCCTGGCTGGGTGATCAAGTTCGGGACGCCGTTCGAAGCCAGAAGATCAAGAACAAGCTCAGCCTTGAAGGAACTCAATGAGCTTCGGCGCGAGTTTCCTGGGCGCCATGACCACCGCTCCGTGATTGAGGCCCTGGAGCGTGTGATGGTCGGCGTCGGGCAGCACCTCCATGACCGCTCGCGCGGCGCTCTGGAAGCCGTCTGGGCTCTTGGAGCCGGTCATGACGAGGGTCGGTGCAGTCGCGGGCGACCACATCTCGGAGGTGAGGGGTTTGCCCTGCTGGGTGTCGCCCATGACCGCGATGTCGTAGGGCAGGGTATGGGCCATTGCCTTGAGGTTCGACCACACTCCGGGCATCAGCCGCATCGATCCGACCATGAACGCGGGCATGCCCTGGGCCTTGGTCATGAAGGTCTTGACCGCCTCGCTGCGCCGGTCCTCGGCGATCAGGCCGTCGATGTGCCGTGCGAAGTCCCGCGGCGGTCCGAAGTCGCTGGGTGCGACGGCGAAGGGCGGCTCGTAGAGCGCGAGCCGCTTGATGTTCAGGCCGGCCGCGGCGGCGCGCAGGGCGAGTACCGCACCGGACGAACTGCCGAACACCGAGGCAATACCGCCTGCATGCTCGATCAGCGCCGCGATGTCGTCGATCTCGCGCCGCACCGTGTAGTCGGCGTTGTTGCCGCTGGCGCCCCGGCCGCGGCGGTCATAGTTGACGACGGTGAAGTGCGGGGCGAGGAGGCCGGCGAGTTTCTTGGTGTCGGAGCGGTCAGCCAGCGCCGAGGACACCAGGATTACCGTAGGCCCGCTGCCGGACTGCTCGAACGCGATGGGGGTGCCGTCGCTCGAGACAACCGTCGGCTTCACGGTGCCCGTCGGCTGGCGAGTTGCTGACATGCTCTTCTCTCCGCTCCACGTGGAGGTGCCGTACTTCTGATGCAGATGGGACAGCGGCACAGCGAAAAAATCATCGGTCCCACAGCATCGAATTTTGAACCTCGCACGCCGAGCGGCCATGGCCCCCGTCGTCGTGGTGGTCTGCCCGTACCCGTCACGTCTTCTCGTTTGACCAACTTACCAACGTCATGGCAGGGGGCGGGGTGTCGGTTTTTGACACCGAGTGGGCGTCAGAGACAAGCCATACCGGCCTCCCGGTCGTCGTCGACCACCGGCGCACGGGGTTTGTTCCTTCGGCGACCACGCCGATGCTCGGGCAACAGTGTCAAGTCCACCGGGGACTTCACAGCACCGTCCGCACACAGCACCGCATCTGTCAGCTCGAACCCCGACTCACGTGCAGGTGGGAGTCGTTGAGGCCGGGGATCACCCGTCGTCCGGGCGCGTCGACCACCTTCGTGCCCACGCCGACGTGGGGAGCCACGTCCTTGTCGTCACCGACGACCGTGTTGACGCCGTCGCGGATGGCGAGCGCCTCCGCGTGCGGGCGGCTCGGGTTGCCGGTGTGGATCTTCGCGTTGCGGACGATGAGGTCCGCGGCATTGTCGATGGCGTGCGGAACCAGTCCGCCGACGGGCATGGGTGACATCTCTTGACAGCCCTTCCGGGAGAAAGCGATGTAGATTCACGTCATGCCTGTGGCAGCGGACTTCGGCGATTCAGTCATGCTCGAATGTCCGTTTACGCGCATCGAAGCGAGTGAACTCCACCGACTCTCGCCGTGCCTCCATGACGAGGGCAGGCCCTGTGTGTTCCTGCCGCGGTTTCTTCGCCATCACGATAGACACGACGGGACGCACCCCCATGTCCCGCCAGTGCACAGGACTTGGCCTCACAGTGCACGCACCCATCCGTTCGCCGGCTGTGGTGGAGAGCGCCGGAAGCATCCGTGCGCTACGCGCACAGCAGCGGTGCACCCATGGGCAATCGCAGTGCGGCCGGTGGCCTTAGCGTGACGGCCAGCGGCTTCGGAAATCCTCTCGGGATCCTGGCCGTGGTGCCGGAAGAACCGGCATCCCCATAGACATTCCAGGAGACTCACATGTCCGACACTGTCGAGCCCGTTCAGCCGGTGCTGGAACCCGCAGCAGCTGCCTTCGCGGCGGCGACCGCCAATCCGCCGTACCTGTTCGACCTGCCCCCGGCGGAGGGACGCAAGGCCGTCGACGAGGTGCAGTCCGGTGAGATCGACAAGCCCGCGGTCGACGAGGAGTGGATCACCGTTCCGGGCGGGCCGACGGGCAGTGTCCGCGCGCGGATCGTCAGGCCCGCCGGTGCAGAGGGCACTCTCCCGGTGATCATCTACATCCACGGTGCGGGCTGGGTGTTCGGTAACGCCCACACCCACGACCGTCTGGTGCGGGAACTCGCCGTCGGCGCGGGTGCCGCCGTGGTCTTCCCCGAGTACGACCTGTCGCCCGACGCCCGCTACCCGGTCGCCATCGAGCAGAACTACGCGGTGGCCCAGTGGGTCGTCCAGCAGGGTGCCTCCAAGTACCTGGACGGCTCGCGGCTGGCCGTGGCTGGGGACTCCGTCGGCGGCAACATGAGCGCCGCCCTGACTCTGATGGCGAAGGAACGCGGCGACGTACCTCTCGTCCAGCAGGTGCTGTTCTACCCGGTTACCGACGCGGCCTTCGACACCGGCTCCTACCACCAGTTCGCTACCGGCTATTTCCTGCGCCGCGACGGCATGCAGTGGTTCTGGGACCAGTACACGACCGACGAGGCGCAGCGCGCCGAGATCACCGCGTCTCCGCTGCGTGCCACCACCGAGCAGCTCACCGCACTGCCCCCGGCCCTGGTCATCACCGGCGAGGCCGACGTCCTGCGCGACGAGGGCGAGGCGTACGCGGCCAAGCTCCGTGAGGCCGGCGTGCCCACCACCGCCGTGCGGTTCCAGGGCGTCATCCACGACTTCGTGATGCTCAACGCCCTGCGCGAGACCCACGCAGCAGCGACCGCCATCACGCTGGCCGTCGACACCCTGCGCGCCGCCCTTCACACCGCCTGAACGCGAAGAGAGAACCCTGACATGACTACTACCAATCCCACCGCCGTTCTCATCCACGGAGCCTTCGCCGACGCGGCAAGCTGGTCCGGGGTCATCGCCGAGTTGCAGAGTCACGGCGTCCCGGTGATCGCGCCGCCCAACCCGTTGCGCGGGCTCGCCTCCGACGCCGCGTACGTTGCCTCCGTGGCTGCCCGGATCGACGGTCCGGTCGTCCTGGTCGGGCACTCCTACGGCGGTGCGCTCATCACCGTGGCCGGCACCACCGAGAACGTCGTCGGTCTGGTCTACGTGGCTGCCTACGTCCTCGAAGAGGGCGAGAGCCTCGGCGAACTGCAGGGCCGGTTCCCCGACAGCCCGCTGGTGAGCAACCTGAAGCAGTGGACGTACCCCGTCGAGGGCGTGGATTCCGCAGTCGAGGTCACCATCGCGCCCGAGGCCTTCCCGGACGTCTTCGCCGCCGACCTGCCCGTCGACGTGACCAAGGTCCTGGCGGTGACGCAGCGTCCGCTGGCTGCCGCAGCGTTCGAGGAGACTGCTTCCGCTGCCGCGTGGAAGACCAAGCCCTCCTGGGCCCTGGTGGCGGGCGCCGACCACGCGATCAACCCAGAGGTCGAGCGGTTCGGTGCCGAGCGGGCCGAGGCGACCGTCGTCGAGATCGAGGGTGCGTCGCACGCGGTCGCCATGTCCCGGCCCAAGGAGGTCGCCGCCCTGATCATGGACGCGGTACGCGCCACGAGCTGACCGGACGGGACAGGCGGAGAGGCTCGGACGGGCTCCCTCGTAACTGCGTCGCCACACGGAGAACCGCGCTCCTGGCCGCCGCCCGGCACGACGGCACGACCGTCGCTGCCCTGCGTCGAGTAGAGCCGAGGGGCGCCCGTAGGCCCTGGGAGTCCTTTGGACCGGCACGGGGCCGATCGCCACTGACTTCGTGGTGTCGGCACGGGTGGAGGTGGCAGGCGTGACCTGCTCGGCCGCCGCCGTCCTGTCCCGGCGGACGCCGGGGCTCAGCGTCCTGGACAACTGGAGGCTCGGCATACGGGCCTCCGGCAGTGTGGACGTCCTCCTGGAGGACTGCCCGGTCCGGCAGGAGGACGTGTTCCTGCGCAGTCCGGTCGGGGAGCGCGACGACACGGCCTTGGCCGGGGGACCTCCCGGCTCTCCTCCCAGCCGCGGACCCGATCGTCCACCCGCTGGTCCGCGTGCTCGCGCGCTTCGGCCAGCTCCCTCTCCCCGTAAACGTCGTCCAGCGAGAGGCCGGCGGCGCGGGCGAGCCTGTGCAGGGTCGTCACCTGTATCCGGTGCCGGTCACCGAACCGGTGCACCATCCGCTGCTGCTGGGCCAGCACCTTCTGCTGCTTCGGCTCGCCCTCCAGCAACTCGGCGCCCGTCACGCCCTTCTCCTCGGCCGCGGCCTCGATCGCCTCGACCAGCCGGGCGGTCGTCAGCTTCGCCGACGGGTGTGCGCGGGACGACGTCTGCGTACGGATCAGCCGGGCGCCGGTCTCTGGATGGCAGCCGCTCATGAGTTGCCGGGCTGTCTGCTTGCCCTCCTCATCGATATGCGGTTCTGCCGTACCACCGTGGACCGGCTGTCCCACGCGGCCCGCTCGCGGCTGGGAGACCTGGTGGCGGGCGACGAGGACGGCGACGAGTCGGCTGGGGACCAGGCGGTGGCCGGGGGCGGGCGGTGGCGGTCGTTCTTCACCGAGCTGAAGCCGACCCTGGAGCCCCGGGGTTGGAGAGCTTGTTCGCGGAGGTGGACAAGCTCCAGCGGGTGCGGAAGCTGGATCTTCCGGCTGACCTGTTCGCGGATGTGTCGGAGAAGCAGGTGGACGCCTGGCGGGCGCGGGCGGGCGGGCGGGCGGGCGGCGAAGGAGTACCCGGCGAACCTGGAGCGGATGAAGCCGCCGATGCGGCTGACGCCGCTGGCCGCGCTGCGCCATGTGCGGCACACCGAGATCACCGACTCGCTGGTGGAGCTGTTCATCCAGCTGGTGCTGAAGATCAACACCAGGGCGGAGAAGAAGGTCGACAAGGAGATGGGGCCGCTGTTCTGGACCCATGCGAACCCGTACGGCAGGTTCGAACTGGATATGAACACCCGTCTCGACCTGGACCTTGCGGCCACCGGGGCCACGGTGCCCGGCCCGCGCGCTCCGCAGGTGGAGGCAGCGGCAGTTCCGGCATGAGGCCTGGGCCGGTCCTGGCCGAGGCCCAGGCAACGTGCGTGAGTGTCACCGGATGTTGGTGGCAGTCACGAGGGGGATGCGTCGCCTCTGCCGGCCGCGGTGGCGCTTTGGACGCAGTCGCGGAGCAGGGCGCGGCGCTGGTCATGTAGGTCATCGGGTTCTTGGCTGCTGGCCGCATATACGTTGCTGACCGGTGACCAGGCCATGGACATGGCGATGACCATGGCCATGATGTCGAACGGGTCACCTGCGCGGACCCGCCCGGCGTCCTGGGCCTCGGCGATGGCCCTGAGCTTGCGGTCGTCGTAGTGCTGGTGCATCTCGACGAGGTGCCCGTCAGGACGGCGCTCCAGTCGTGTCCAGGTCGCCAGTCGGATGAGGTCGGGGCGGCGCAGGTATTCGTCGTAGAGACGGACAGCCCAGTCCGCGAGATCGTCGGCGTCGATGGGCACGACGTTGGTGATGCGCTCCAGCGAACTGAGGAAGATCGCGTCGAAGAGTCGTTCCTTATCGCCGAAGTAGGCGTAGAGCTGTGCCTTGTTGGTGCGCGCTGCCGTCACGATGCGTTCGATGCGCGCCCCGGCGATGCCGTGCTGGGCGAACTCTTCCGTGGCGGCCTCCAGGATGCGCTGGTAGGTCGCGGCGCCTCGCGAGGTCTGGGGCTGTTCCGGCATGCCCGCATCTTACCAAACAGAACAGTTGGTTTGCCTTGGGGTGCGGTCACACCTACGCTGCGACAGACAGAACAGTCTGTTTAAGGAGTCACGTATGCGGACGACCACCGGATGGCAGGCGGCCGGTCCGACGGCGCTGCGGCGCACGTCGCTGGAGCGCCGTGACCTGCGCCCGGATGACATCGCGGTGCAGGTCGACTACTGCGGCGTGTGCCACACCGACCTGCACGCCCTGCACGCCTACGACCAGCACACGAAAACGCCCCTGGTGCCCGGGCACGAATTCACCGGCGTGGTGACCGGCACCGGCCCCGAGGTGACCACCTTCTCGGTCGGCGACCACGTCGCGGTGGGCAACATCGTCGACTCCTGCGGCGTGTGCGCCATGTGTGAAGCTGGACAGGAGAATTTCTGCCACTCCTTCCCGACTCTGACCTACGGCGGCACCGACCGGCAGGACGGGTCGACCACCCTGGGCGGCTACTCCCGCGAATACGTCGTGCGCGACACCTTCGCCTACCCGCTCCCCTCCGGCCTCGACCCGGCCGCAGCCGCCCCGCTGATGTGCGCCGGCGTCACCGTCTGGGAACCCCTGCGCTCCATGGGCGTGGGCCCCGGCAGTCGCGTCGCCGTGGCCGGCCTCGGCGGCCTGGGCCACCTCGCTGTCAAGATGGCCGTGGCACTCGGCGCCACCGCGACCGTCATCAGCCGCACCCGGGACAAGCTCGACGATGCCCGCAAGCTCGGCGCTCACGACCTCAT
Organism: Streptomyces sp. JH34; assembly: GCF_029428875.1. Taxonomy (NCBI): domain Bacteria; kingdom Bacillati; phylum Actinomycetota; class Actinomycetes; order Kitasatosporales; family Streptomycetaceae; genus Streptomyces; species Streptomyces sp. JH34. The sequence continues at coordinate 55,127 of NZ_JAJSOO010000001.1, forward strand.
CGACTCCACCGACACCCAGCAGATGGCCACGGCACGCGACACCTTCGACGTCGTCATCGACACCATCCCCGACCCTCACGACCTCGCCCCGTATCTGAAGCTGGTGGCGATGGACGGCACCCTCAGCCTCCTCGGGTACCTGGGCCCCGTCACCGTCGAGGCCATGGACCTGCTCATCGGCCGCAAGAAGCTCAGCTCCGCGGGCAGCGGAGGCCGCCTGGCGACAGCCGAGATGCTCCGATTCTGCGCTGACAACAGCATCGCCGCCGACATCGAAGTACTCCCGTCGTCACAGGTGGACACGGCACTCGACCGCCTCCGGCGAAACGACGTCCGCTACCGCTTCGTGCTCGACATGTCCGACCTGGACTGAAGAGACGGTGGGCCCGGGCCATGGCGTGAGGGCCGGACAACGGCGCGCGCCGCGGCCCTGCACTCCGCCCTCTCACAAACGACCCTTTGCCCGAGCAAGATCAAAAGTGGGCATCCGGAGACCGTCAAATCCCGGATCGGGTCTCAGAAGCCGTTCTCACTCATAAGTGACAGGAGGGCAGTTCTGCGACTTAAGTTGTGCGAAAACCCGGGCTCATGACGGACCCTCAAGAGCTTGCCCCACCCGCCGGGTCGGAAGCCGATCTCGTCGAACGCCATCCGTGCCCGAAGTGCATGGCGGCTCCCCGGGACGATGCAGGTCTGGCGGAGGCTGTCGTTGGGGGCGTCGTCGGCGAGTCCGGCCAGGGCGTGGACGCCGCCGAGCTGGACGGCCCGGGAGTTGGAGCCGAGTTGTTCGACGGCCTGGGAGAAGCGTTCGGTGTGGAGTCGGGTAGCTTCGCGGTGGGCGCCGGCTTCGTCGACGCGCTGACGGCGGTAGGCGACGACAAGGGCGACAAGCGCGCCTGCCCCGGCGACCTGGCCCTCCCCCTGCGGCGCGGGTCAGCGCGGCGATCGGGACTCCGCCGCGGGCAACTTCTCCGGTGCCGTGCCCTCGGTGACGCTGAGGTCCTGGGTCCCTATGACAGACAGCAGTTCCAGCTGCTCGGCTCCCCGGCTTCCGGGCGGCGCGGTGAACCACAGCAGACGCTGGCGTCCGTCCTCGCTGAGCAGGTTGTAGCAGTCGAGTTCGATGACGCCGAGCGTGGGATGGACGATCTTCTTGTGGTCCATGCGGCGCACCGCGACGTCGTGGGTGTCCCAAAGGGCTGCGAACTCCTGGCTGCGGCGGCGTAGCGCGGCAATCATCTTCTGGACCTCCGCGTCCCGGCCGCGTCGGGCGGCCGCTGCCTGGAGGTCTGCCACGAACACCCGGGAGTGGTGCGGGTGGTCCTCGACCGGGTACCTCTCGCGGGTCTGCGGGTCGGTGAACCAGCGGTACACGAAGCTCGCCGCCGGGCCGCGGTGTGCCGGTGACTTACCGAGCAGGTTTCGGGCCAGGTCGTTTTCCACCAGGGTTTCGTGCAGATCGGTGATGATGCGCGCGGGTGTGTTGGACAGCCGGTCCAGCAGTCCGAGAAGCGCGGGCTGCACGTGTGCCGACGGTCCGTGTGCTGACGGGGGGACCGGCCGCTCGGCCAGGCGGAACAGGTGGTCGCGCTCGTCGCCGTTCAGGCGCAGGGCTCGGGCGAGGGCGGCCAGGGTCTGGGCCGAGGGCTGCACGCCGTTCTTCGCGCTGCCTCGTTCCAACTCGGTGTAGTAGTCGGCCGACAGCCCTGCCAGCTGGGCGACTTCCTCACGGCGCAGCCCGGGGACGCGCCGGCGTGGGCCTTGAGGGAGACCGACCTCGGCGGGTCGGACGCGGTCGCGGCGTGTCCTGAGGAAGGCGCCGAGTTCTGGAAGGTTCACCCCTACATCGTCTCTCGCGCGCCAGGCCATAACCAGGGGGTGGCATCCCCTGGGTAAACGCAGCCCTGGCTAAGGGTGAGGGACCGGCCGATAGTCAAGGACGCAGCAGGGCGACGGCGAGACCGCGGCCCGACCCGCATTCACCACAGGAGTCAGTAATGCCCCTCCCCACCTCCCTCGACGGGATCACCGCCCAGGCCCAGCCCTCCGCCTCACTCCGTGTCGCGATCGTCACCGGCGGCTCACGCGGCATCGGCCGCCAGACCGTCAGCCGGCTGGCCGCCGACGGGTACGCCGTCGTGGTCGGCTATGCCGGCAACCAGAACGAGGCCGAAGCCGCAGTGAAGGAGGCCGTCAACAGCGGTGCCCTGGCGATCGCGGTACGCGCCGACGTCGCCGACGAACACGCCGTCGCAGCCCTGTTCGACGCGGCCGAAGCAGAGTTCGGCGGTATCGACGTCGTCGTGCACGCGGCCGGGCGGGCACACATGGCGCCGATCGCCGAGCTGGACCTGGCCGTCCTGGACGACCTGCACCGCACCAACATCCGCGGCACCTTCGTCGTCGTCCAGCAGGCCGCCCGTCGGGTGCGCCCCGGCGGTGCGATCGTGACGTTCTCCACGTCCGTGGTGGGGCTGGCCTTCCCGAACTACGGCGCGTACTCCGCCAGCAAAGGTGCGGTCGAGGCGCTGACACTGATCCTGGCCCGGGAACTGCGGGGCCGGGACGTCACCGCCAACGCCGTCGCGCCCGGCCCCACGGCCACCGACCTCTTCCTGGACGGCAAGGACGAGGAGACCATCGCCCGCCTGGCCGCCCAGCCCCCGCTTGAGCGACTCGGTACCCCGTCCGACATCGCCGAGGTCGTCGCGTTCCTGGCCTCCCCGGCCGGCCACTGGATCAACGGACAGGTCGTCCGCGCCAACGGCGGAATCATCTGACCCCACCCCTGCCACCCCATCGATCAACGAAAGACCCTGTCATGAGGAACGACGACGCCGGCAAGGTCATCCTGGTCACCGGAGCCTCCAGCGGCATCGGGACGCTGTCCGTGCGTGCTCCGGCCCTCTCCGGTCACACCGTGCACGCGGGGATCGCCAGACCACGACCCGCCCCGTAATGCGACCGCGGTGGCCGACCTGACTCACTACGGCACCGACCACCACGTCGACGTAGCACGCCGTCGAGCTGGACCTCACCTCTGAGGACTCCGCCGACGCCGCACCCCTGATGGGCGATCCGGGCAAACGCCTGGCCGCGCTCATCCCTTCGGACGCCGAAGTGACCGAGGTCGCTGAAGCCGTCGCGCGCCTGGTCGCGATGGCGCATGGCACTCGGTCTCAGCGCACCCACCTAAACCCCAGCCGAGACGGCAGCGAAGCGGTCGCCGACCGCCTCCGCGCCGACTTCTTCCGCCGCATCGGACTGGACAGCCTGCTCACCGCAGGCAGCTTCCTGTAACGCCCCACTGAGAGAAGGAACAACCCGCCATGCCTTTCGCGAACTTCAAGGTCCCCGAGAAGACCCTCACCCCCAAGCAGAAGGAGCAGATCGTCACCCGCGCCACCGAGCTGTACGTCGAGATCTACGGCGAGCGCGCCCGTAACAACACCATGGTTCTGGTCGAAGAGGTCGCCGACGGCGGCTGGGGCATCTCCGGCAACGTGCTGACCCTCGCCATGCTCGGTGAGGCGACACCGATCGACACCAGCGACGCCTGACCGCACCCACCAGCCGTCATTCGGCCAAGACAGCACCGTGAGACCGAGGGCCGCCGATCGCACCCGGCGGCCCTCGGCTGGGCCCACCTGTGCTGCGCGACCTGCTTTCGCGGCTGGTGCCTGCACCAGGAGGTGGCGTCGGGGGCAAGCACGGCCAGTCCGAGGCTGCGGCGGGTGCGGCACCTGTTCGTCAACCGGGCCAACCTGCGCGCGGCCCTCCACCGCACGATCGACTGGGCGCTGATCCGCCAGCAGTACGACCAGATCGCCAAGTACACCACCGCGCTGCGGCTGGGCACTGCCGAGGCCGAGCAGGTGCTTCGCAGGACCTACCGGCGATCGAGGAGCTGGGACGGGCCGTGCGCACGGCCCTCATCTGTGACCACCTGTCGGACCCGCAGATGCGGCGGGAGATCCACGAGGGCCTGCAGGTGGTGGAGAACTGAAACTCGGCCAACCACGACCTGTACTACGGCAAGGACGGCGCGCGGACAAGGAGGGACAGGAGATTTCCCTGCTCGCCCTGGACCTCCTGCAGTCGAGTCCGGTCCACGTCAATATGCTGCTGCTTCAAAAGCTCTTGGCCGAGCCGAAGTGGGCCGACAGGCTCGCGGAGACCGACCGCCGGGCATTGTCTCCGCTGTTCTGGACCCACGTGAACCCCTACGGCCGGTTCGAGCTCGACATGCACAGTCGCCTCGGCCTGGACCTGACAGCCCGGTCGGCGACGGTGCCCGGCCCACCACCTGCGAGGACGAGACCACTGCGGCTCCGGCCCGCGTAGGTCCGTTGGGCGGAATACTCTGTTGCTATGAGCGAACGAGGAATGCAGGAGCTGGCTCTGCTGCTGCTGACGGCGCTGGCGAATGCCCCTCGGCACGGGTATGCCATCGCCCAGGAGGTCAAGACCATCACCGACGGCCGCGTGACGCCGCGTACCGGGGCGCTCTACGGGGCGTTGGACAGGCTCTTGGCGGAGGGTTTGATCCGGGTGGAGCGTGAGGAGGTGGTGGACGGCCGGGCTCGTCGTGTCTTCTCTCTCGCTCCCGCCGGGCGGGAGCGGCTGGAGGCCGAGGCGGAGCGGCTGGCCGCGACCGCCCGGGAGGTCAGGCGGCGTCTGGCCGACGGCGCGGCGGCGCCGGCGTGAGCGATCCCCTCGTCCGTCTGTATCCGGCTACGTACCGGGCTGCTTACGGGCAGGAAATCATCGCCGTGCACCGGGAGATGACGGCGGACATGGCGCGTCCGGCCCGGCTGCGTGCGGATGCCGACCTGGCCGCGCACGCCCTGCGGGTTCGGCTGGGGCTTGACTCGGCGTCGCCTGCGGGGCGTTTCTTCGCCCTGGCTGCCCCGTTCGCGCTGGCGGCTGGTGCGGTGGACGGCGGGCTGCGTCTGACGCGCTGGTACGCCGGGCTTGTTCTCTCGCCGGCCCCGGTATGGGTACAGCTCTCCACCGTGGATGGTGCGTGGAGCCTGTACATGCTGCTCTCACTGCTGGTGTGCGTCGGCGCGGTCATCGCCTTGACCGGCCGGTGGGGGCCGGGTGTGGGGGTGGCCGTGTGCGGGCTGCTGGGGACGACCGTGCAGTGGGCCGCCGGCGCTCGCGTGTACGGCGAGGGGGCCATCGCTCCGGTCGCAGCGTTGCTGACCGTCGCCGTCGTCCTCGCCTGCCCTCCGGATCGACGCGGTGACAGGCGGCTGTCGGCGGCGGCCGGAGCCATGGCTGCCGCGGGTTGGTTTCCCGTCGTCGTCGTGAATGCAGGGACCTATACAGGGGCCTTCGGTGTGACCACGGACTACGGCGCCTGGCCGATGCTGGTCCTCGCCTTCACGGGGGCCGTCCTCGCCCTGCGCGCGCGTTCCTCGGGTCTGCGTGAGATGGGCGCGATGGCCGCGGCCTCTCCGCCGCTGGTCGCCTACTCCTACGCGACTGCCTGGAGCGATCCCTGGCCCGTCCTCGGCACCCTTCTCCTGCTGTCGGTCGTGACCGCGCTCACCGCGTTCTTCCAGGCAGTGCGCCGCCGACCCTGACCCCGCCCTTACTTTCCGGCCGGCCGTCCGCCAACGGGCGGCCGGCTTTGCCGTGCCGACCACGTGTCTTGCCTGACGGCTTCCATGCCGGCAGCACACCGTGCCCCGAGCACGTTGCGATAGTCCGTTGAGATGAATACTCTGTCCGAGGTTCTATCCGGGAGTGTTGTCTGGGCCAGCCGTGCGATCTCGGGTGCCGCCGGCGAAAGGGCGCCCGCAGCGGGATGCGCAGTGACCCCCGCCCGGTCCCTTCCGAGCAGAGAAGAGCATCGAGTTGCCGTTCACCTTGTCCCACCCCGCAGCAGTGCTGCCGCTGATGCGTCGGCCCTTCGTTCCGGCGGCTCTGGTCGCGGGTGCCACGGCACCCGACGTCCCGTACTTCCTGGACGCCCTCGGCGTGTCCGAGACCAGCCCCCAGGACTGGTACGGGCCGCTCCTCAACGCCACGGAGACCCACTCGCTCAGTGCGGGTCCGGTGGTCAGTCTGCCCCTTGCCATCGGCCTGGTCGCCGCCTACCGGATGCTGCGCGCGCCGATCACAGCGCTGCTCCCATCCGGCCTCCGCCTCCCGGAACCCGAGCGGACGACCAGCCTGCCGGCCAAGGTCCGCTACACCGTGTGGCTGCTGGTCTCCGCCCTGATCGGTATCGCCTCCCACCTCGCGTGGGACTCCTTCACCCACGGCGACGGCTTCCTGGTCACCCACGTGCAGTCGCTGCGCGCCTCGGCCCTGGGAGGCCTGACGGCCGCCCGGCTGCTGCAGTACGCGAGCACCGCCTTCGGCCTGGCGGCCGTCGGCTGGCATCTTTGGCGGCGTCGGGACCGTCTGCGCACCCACGTCGGCACCGACACCGTTGCCCGCCTGGGTCCCGTCATGCGGTGGAGCGTGGTGACTCTGCTGGTTGCGGCACCCGTGCTGGGCGGCGCCGTCAACGGCCGTGACAACTTCAACGCCTACCGCTATGCGACCGAAGTGGACTACAGCCAACCGACCACCGTCGACCTGGGCGACGGCGCGAGCGAGACCACCTATCCCTCCAAGAGGGCCCAAGCTCCGTGGGGGACCGTCGCCGAAGGCGTGTTGACCGGAGCCGCCAAGAGAGCGGGCGCTTCGTTCACGGTCGCACTGCTGCTGTACTCCGCCACCTGGCAGATCGGCGCCATCTCGCGCCGGCCAGCGACGGTGCCCAGCCGCGCCCCCTCGCCACGACCGACTCAGGACGGGAAGTGACGGCGCTCGGCAGACCGGCATCCGCGCCCTGACCGCGGAGGTGCCTGGTTCAGCCCCGGCGACGGGCAGCGGGGTCGCGCTGCCGACGTGCCCGGCGACCGCGTCGACGCCGGGGCGGGCGTACCGCTGGCGCGAGTGCACGTCGTCATCCTGACCGACTACGGCTTGGACGAATACGTCTTCGACGCACTGCGGACCGGCGCCGCCGGATTCCTGGTCAAGGACATCGTGCCGGAGGACTTCCTGCACGCCGTACGTGTCGCCGCGCGCGGTGACGCCTTGCCGGCCCCGTCGATCACCCGAAGGCTGATCAGCAGGTACGTCACACAGCCGCTCCGCACGGGCCCCGACACGGGGCTGAAAGAGCTGACCAACCGCGAACGAGAGCCGTCGTGCTGGTTGCGCAGAGCCTGTCCGACGACCAAATCGCCGCCGCACGCCTTGGCCGCCATCCATCCCCGCTTCGGCGTCCCGCACCGCGCCGAACTGACCATCGGCACCGTCGTCGCCCTGCTCGCCGCAACCACCGACGTACGCGGCGCGATCGGCTTCTCCCCCTTCGGCGTCCTGGCCTACTACGCCAACGCCTCCGCCTGGACCCTCACCCCACAGGTGGGCCGCCCCAACCGCCTCGTCCCCGTCATCGGCCTCGCCGGCTGTACAGCGCCGGCCGTCGCCCTGCCCCGGAGCACCGTCATCTCCGGCACCGCGGTCCTCATCCTCGGGGCAGCCCTCTACGGCCTGCGAGAGTCCAGAACCGACAGCTCCCGCCACTGACGCCTCACATGCTGGCGCAACTGACAATCTGCTGTCGCCCGACAGAAACAAGAAGCCGACCTGGCCGCGCAGGCACGATCCGCCCTGATGCCAGCGCAACGTCAGCTTTCAGCCGTACGCCTGAACGCACTCCAGCTTCACAGAGGGCGCATACGATGACGCCGCATCGGTTGCCGAGGCATACGAACCATCGGCCAGGTCCTTCGCACCCATGTCGGTGTACGACTCGTAGATGTCCCACAGCCGGGTCCCCGCAGCCTCCTGCAGGAACTCGCTGTGCTCCGCGTCCTCCTCCGCCATCGGCTCGTACCCCTCCTCATCCGTCTTCAGAGTCAGGTGCACCGCCTTCAGCACATCCGCGAAGCATTTCTCGGCCTCCGGGCTGTACGTCTCCGACGCGCTCGACTTCGGGGTCTCATGCGCCGCCGAGTCGTCTCCCCCACCGCACCCGGTGGCCATAGCAAGCAGCACCACGGCCACCAGAGTCATTCCCTTGCTCACCAAACCCCCACTAGACGCTAGTTGTTGCCCCCAGAGTTTGCACGACCCGGTTCGACGCACGCCACGCCGACTGCTCTGTCGACCCGGTGGAAGGCGGTCGATGCCTGTCAGCGCAGCCAGAACCATCGGAAAGGGGTGCGCACCTCCGTGCTGATCTTGCACGCACGGCGTGCGAATCGTCGAGTGGGCAATATCGCCGGGCCGCCCGCACCATGGCGTGAAGTAGGGTGACGAGCCGTGCGGAGGGAGCGTGTGCGTTGCTAGGTCGGGTCACCATGGCGGATGTTGCCCAGGCGGCCGGAGTGTCCTCGGCAACCGTCTCCTACGTCATCTCGGGGAAGCGGCCGGTCGCCGAGCACACCAGGCGCGTGGTCGAGAAGGCGATCGCCGATCTGGGCTTCAGCGTGAACACGGTGGCGCGGAGTCTGCGCACTGGGCGTTCGAGCATCGTGGCATTGGTCGTGCCCGACCTCTCCAATCCCTTCTTCGCTCAGTTGGCAGCCTCCCTGCAGGAGGAATTGCGTGTACTCGGCCTGCACGTCATGGTCTGCGACACGAAGGCGGACCGGGAAGAGGAACGCGCGTTCTTGCGGGAGGCAGTCCAGCAGAGGTTCGCGGGGGTCGTGATCACGCCGTTCCGACTGGTGGCGAAGGACTTCCTCGTACTGTCGGAGGCGGGCATTCCCGCGGTCGTCAGCGCTGACCTTCCCTTCGGGGACAATGACCTGGTGACGCCCGACGCGCGGGCCGCCATACGCGCGGCGCTGACCGAGGTGACGGGGGCCGGCCGTCGGCACATCGCCATGGTCGCCGGCCCACGGGACGCGACCGGCGGCGATCCTCGGCTCAACCTGCTGCGGTCCCTGGCCGCCCAGTTCGGGACCGCGCTGCCAGGTCGGCTGGTCGTGCGCGGTGAGCACACCCGGGAGGCCGGAGCGGTGGGTTTCGAGCACCTGATGCGCATCAGGCCCCGCCCCGACGCCGTCTTCTGCGCGAACGACGTCGTGGCGATCGGCGCGATGGACAAGGCGGAGGAACTGGGCGTCGACATCCCGGGTGACGTGGCTTTGATCGGCCATGACGACGCCTCGTTCGCGTCGCTGGTTCGTCCTCGGCTCACCACGGTCAGATACCCGGCCGTCGACGTGGGAAAGGCCGCGGCGCGGCTCCTCATCGAGCGCCTCAACGGGCGATCCGTGAGAAAGACCGTGCACGTCAAGGCGGAGTTCATCTCGCGCGGGACCGTCCGAACAGCATCGTGAGCCGTGCGCCGCCCGGGGTGGGTCGCAAGGTTCCGATTCTCATCCGGCGTCGGATGACGACACGAAGAAGTGGTGCCACTGCGCATCGCCTGATGCGTAATCGATTACGTCTGCCGATGTGAACACGTGACACGTCGCGGCAGATCACCCATACGTCGAGCTCAGAGCCACTTTTCGCTCGCCTTGACCACCTCCCGCCACATTACGGAACGGTCGCTTTACGCAATGAAGTTCGCCAGAACTGTTGACTTCTGTTGATCTCTGTTGTGAAGGTGGCGCGTTCGCCTCACTCGGGCGTGACATCCCTCAGCTCAGGGAGCACCCTCATGGCAGTTCACAAGCGCGGTTCGATCGTCAGGCGTGGCCTGATCGGTGGCATTGCTCTCACCCTCACGGCGCTGACCGCCTGCGGTGGTGGCGGCTCCGAGGACGGGGCCGGCTCGGCTGCGGGCGCCGCCTGTGAGCCGTCCTCGGGAAAGGTCACGCTCGACTACTGGTCCTGGGTGCCCGGCATGCAGAAGGCCGTCGATGTCTGGAACGGCGAGAACCCCGACATCCAGGTCACGCTCAAGACCACGCCGTCCGGAAACGCGGGCACGTACCAGAACCTGTCCAACGCGCTGAAGGCCGACAAGGCTCCCGACCTCGGCCAGATCGAGTACGACTCGCTGGCCAGCTTCCGGCTCAAGGGCGGGCTGACGGACATCGCGAAGTGTGCCGGTGTCACGGAAGCCCAGCCGAAGTTCGTCGACTGGACCTGGTCCCAGGTCGACTTCGGGGCCGACGGCAAGGACGGTGTCTGGGCGGTGCCGCAGGACACCGGTCCGATGGCCCTGTTCTACCGCAAGGACATCTTCGACGAGCTCGGCCTGACCGCGCCCACGACCTGGGAGGAGTACGCCGCTGACGCCCGGAAGATCAAAGCGGCGAAGAAGGGGCAGTACATCACCCACTTCTCGCAGACCGATCCGAACTGGTTCACCGGACTGCTGTGGCAGAACAAGGCCACCATGTTCGAGCGCGACGGCGAGAACTGGAAGGTCAGCGTCGACCGGCCCGAGAGCCGCCAGGTGGCCGACTACTGGCAGAAGCTCATCGACGAGAAGCTCGTCGCCACCGACCTCCAGGGCTTCTCCCCCGCGCTTTACAAGGCGTGGAACGAGGACGAGATCGTCACCTGGATCAGTGCTGCCTGGGGTTACAGCACCATCCGCGACAACGCGAAGTCGACTGCGGGCAAGTGGGCCGTCGCCCCGATGCCGCAGTGGGAGAAGGGCCAGAAGCAGGCGGGTAACTGGGGCGGTTCGACCACCGCGGTCCTGGCCGGCAGCAAGCACCCGGCCGAAGCCGCGAAGTTCGCGCTGTGGCTGAACTCCGACGCGAAGGCGCTGGAGATCCTCAACCGCGAGGGCGGTCTCTACCCGGCGGCGAAGGACGGGCTGACGATGCCGGCACTCCAGCAGCCCGTCGACTTCTACGGCAAACAGAAGATCTTCGACGTCTTCGCGGAGGCCTCGGCCGACGTCGACACCGAGTTCACCTGGGGGCCGACCATGACCGACACCTACCGCTTCCTCAGCGACGGCACCGCGAAGGCCACCGGAGGCGGGAGCACCCTCGGGAACGTACTGAAGGACGCGGACACCCAGAGCGCGGACTCGCTGCGCAAGCAGTCGCTCAAGGTCACCGACTGACCCTGCGGCCGGTCTCCTACCCACCCCCCGCTCCGCCGGTACGGCCCAACCCGAAGGTCACCCGTGACGCCCACCCGCACAGTGGCGAGCAGCCGGACCCCGGTGACGGCGGCGCCCCGTCGCCGTCACACCGCTCCGCTCGCATTCCTCGCCCCCTTCCTGATCCCGTTCGTACTGTTCACCCTCGTCCCGGTCGGCTACGCCTTCTGGCAGAGCCTGCACAAGACCGAGCGCACGGGTGGCACCTTCGGCCGCACCGAGACGGTCTTCGCCGGGTTCCAGCAGTACGCCGACGTCATGTCCGAGCCGTTCTTCATGGACAGCCTGCTCCGCGTGGCGCTCTTCGCGCTGGTGCAGATCCCCGTGATGATCGCGCTCGCCCTCACCCTCGCCCTGCTGCTCGACTCGGCGGTCGCCCGCCTCAAGCGGTTCTTCCGGCTGGTGTACTTCGTGCCGTACGGCATTCCCGGCGTCGTCGCCGCGCTGATGTGGGCGTTCCTCTACGACCCGCGTCTGTCTCCCGTGGTCGACCTGCTCCGCTCGGCGCACCTCGACGTCGATCTTCTCGGCCCCGACGCCATCCTCTGGTCGATCGGGAACGTCGTCACCTGGACGTACACCGGCTACAACATGCTGATCATGTACGCGGCGCTGCAGGCCGTGCCCGCCGATCTCAGCGAGGCCGCGCGGGTGGACGGGGCCGGGCCGTGGACGATCGCCCTGCGCATCAAGGTGCCGGTCATCCGGCCGGCCCTCGTGCTGACCGGGGTGTTCTCGCTCATCGGCACGTTCCAACTGTTCACCGAACCGCAGGTGTTCCGCGCCATCTCCACCAGCGTCACCAGCACGTACACGCCGAATCTGGCCGCGTACTCGCTCGCGGCGGGCGACCACTACAGCGAGGCCGCCGCGCTGTCGGTACTGCTCGCCGTGGCCACCTTCGCGCTGTCCTTCCTGTTCCTCCGTTTCACTGCCAGGAGGCAGGGATGACCCTCCTCACCCGTACCGAGGGCGCGCACGCCCCCTCGCCGGTACGCCCCCGCCGCGCCCCGCGTCTGTCGACCGTGCCGGTGTTCGTGTTCATGGTCCTGGTCGCCGGTTACATGCTGCTGCCCGTCTACTGGCTGCTCGTCTCGGCGACCAAGAGCCAGAGCGACCTCGTCGACACGCCCGGTCTGCTCCCCGCCGAGTGGCATCTGGGCGACAACCTCAGCGCGCTCCTCACTCAGCAGGACGGCGTGTACGTGCGCTGGCTGGTCAACAGCCTGGCGTACGCCGGCGCCGGGGCGGCGGTCGGCACACTGCTCGCCGCCATGGCCGGATACGCCCTGGCCGTCTACGAGTTCAAGGGTCGGGAAGCTGTCTTCTCGGTCATTCTCGGCGGAGTCCTGGTCCCCGCCACCGCGCTCGCGCTGCCGCTGTTCCTGCTGTTCGCGGAGGTGGACGCCACCAACACGTTCTGGTCGGTGTTCCTGCCCAGCATCGTCAGCCCGTTCGGCGTCTATCTGTCCCGTATCTTCGCCGCGGCCTCCATACCCGGGGAGGTCATCGAGGCAGCCCGTATCGACGGGGCCGGGGAGTGGACGATCTTCCGCAGCATCGCCCTGCGCATGATGTCGCCGGCGCTGGTGACGGTCTTCCTCTTCCAGTTCGTCGTCATCTGGAACAACTTCCTGCTCCCGCTGATCATGCTCCAGGACGAGCAGCTGTACCCCGTCACCCTGGGCCTGTTCACCTGGCAGTCGCAGACCAGCCGGGCACCGGAGCTCCAGACGCTCACCCTGGTCGGCGCGCTCGTCTCCGTCGTCCCCATCGTGATCACCTTCCTGCTGCTCCAGCGTTACTGGCGCGCGGGTCTCGCCGCCGGTGCGGTGAAGTCATGACCGACCCCTGGAACGCGCTCGGGGAGCGTCTCGGCGGGATCGCCTACGGGGGCGACTACAACCCGGAGCAGTGGCCACAGGACGTGTGGCACGAGGACGTACGCCTCATGGGCGAGGCGGGCGTCAACCTCGTCACCGTCGGGGTGTTCTCCTGGTCGCGGTACGAACCCCGCCCCGGCACGTACGACTGGACCCTCCTCGACACGGTCCTCGACCTGCTGCACAACCACGGCATCGCGGTCGACCTCGCCACCCCCACCGCCGCTCCCCCGCCGTGGTTCAGCAAGGCCCACCCCGCCTCGCTCCCCCAGACCGCCTCGGGCACCCGGCTCACCCACGGCAGCCGGCAGGCGTTCTGCCCCAGCAGCCCGGACTACGCCCGCGCCGCCGACGCCATCGTCACCGCGCTGGCGACCCGGTACGCCTGCCACCCGGCCGTCGTCATGTGGCACGTCCACAACGAGTGGGGCAATCACAACGCCCTCTGCTACTGCGACGCCAGCGCCGCCGCCTTCCGCACCTGGCTGCGCGACCGGTACGGGACCCTCGACGAGCTCAACGAGCTCTGGGGCACCGACTTCTGGGGCCAGCGGTACGGCGACTGGGAGGAGATCGACCCGCCGCGCGAGACCACCGCCTTCCGTAACCCGGGCCAGGAGCTGGACTACCGCCGTTTCTCCTCCGACGCCCTGCTCGCCCGGCACCGCGCGGAGACCACCCTGCTGCGCCGGCTGGCACCCGGCATCCCGGTCACGACCAACCTCCTCGGCACACTGGAGAAGAAGGTCGACGGGCACTCCTTCGCCCGGCACTCCGACATCGTCTCCATCGACCACTACCTCGTCGCCGCGGACCCCGCCAACCACGTCGATCTGGCGCTCAACGCCGACCTCGCCCGCGGCATGGCCGGCGGTCGCCCCTGGCTGCTGATGGAGCACTCCACCTCCGCGGTCAACTGGCAGCCCGTCAACGTTCCCAAGGGCCCGGGCGAGATGCGCCGCAACAGCCTCACCCACCTGGCGCGCGGCGCCGACGGCATCATGTTCTTCCAGTGGCGGCAGTCCCGTGCGGGAGCGGAGAAGTGGCACTCCGCGATGCTTCCGCACGGCGGCACGGCGGCACGCACCTGGGGCGAGGTCACCGGCCTCGGCGCGGAAATCGCCGGCCTGGCCGAGGTACGGGGCACCCGGGTGCGGGCAAGCGTGGCGCTGCTCTTCGACTGGCATGCCTGGTGGGCACTGGAGCTGGAGGCCCGCCCCTCCGAGCGCCTGCGCTATCTGGACACGGTCCGGCAGTGGTACGTGGCGCTGTGGGACCTCGGCGTCACCTGCGACCTCGTGGCACCCGACGCCGATCTGACGTCGTACGCCGCCGTCGTCGCCCCCAGCCTCTATCTGGTCTCCGCCGCGGACGCCGAGGCACTGCACACCTATGTGCGCGACGGCGGCCACGCCGTGTTCGGCCCGTTCAGCGGCGCCGTGGACGCCTACGACCGGATGCACCCCGGGGCCCACCCCGGCGCGTTCCGCGACCTCCTCGGCCTCGTCGTCGACGAGTACATCCCCCTGCGTGAGAACGAGTCGGTGCTGCTGTCCGACGGCTCCCGCGCCCGGCTGTGGACCGAGCGTGTCGAGTCGCGCGGCTGCACCGTCCGGCTGCGGTTCGCGGACGGCCCCGACGGCGGCCCCGCCCCCGGCGGTCCCGCGGTGACCCGGAACTCCTACGGCGACGGCGCCGGCTGGTACGCGGCCGCCGCACTGCCCGCGCCTGCCCTGCTCGGCCTTCTCGACGCCGTGTGCCGGGAAGCCGGAGCGGCCCCCGCGGCGTCCGTACCCGCCGGGGTCGAAGCGGTACGCCGAGCCGCTGACGACCGCTCGTACCTCTTCCTCATCAACCACACGGATGAGGACGTGAGCGTCCCTCTCGACGGCCACACACGGCTCGACGGCTCGGTGCCGCCGGGGCCCGTGGTCGTCCCGGCGGGAGATGTCGTCGTCCTGCGGGAAGGCAGCACCGCAGAGCAACACGCCCATCGACACCACGAGGAAGACCGCTGATGCCCCACATCGAGATCGACCGGCCGTCGGGGACCGTGCTGCTCCGCGCCTCCGACACCAGCTACGTCCTGCGGGTCGACACGGTGGCCGGGACCGTGCGAATGCTCCACTGGGGGGCGTCGCTCGCCCTCGACGACGCCCGCGCGCTGCTGGAGCCGGACCCCGGCACGAACAGTTTCCGCAGCCCGCTGGACGGCACGGAGGAACTGGCGGTCGACGGACAGGTGCGGTTCGCCCCGCCCGCACTCGACGTGCGGTACGGGGACGGGACCAGCACGGTCGAGCCCGTCGTGGACGGCTACGACGTCCGGCGGGACGGCGACAGCTCGGAGCTGTCCGTCAGACTCCGCGACCACGGCCGCCCGCTCGCGTGGACGCTGCACTACCGCGTCCGCCAGGACTGCCCGGTGATCGAACGCTGGACCGTGTTCCGGCACACGGGCCCCGGGCCGGCGGAGCCCGGCGAGGAGCCGGCGCTCTCGCTCATACGGCATTCGGCCGCCCAGTGGAATCTGCCGGTCCTGCCCGCGTACCGGATGAGTTCCGTGCACGGGCAGTGGGCGGGCGAGTTCCAGCTGCGGCGGACCCCGCTCGCCGTCGGCGAGACGACGGTCAGCAGCCGGCGCGGTCACACGGGCCACCAGAGCAATCCCTGGCTGGCCCTCGACGCCGGGGACGCCACCGAGGAGACGGGCGAGGTCTGGACGGTCGCCCTCGCCACCGCGGGAAGCTGGCGGATGACGGCGGTACGGTCCGCGGAAGGCCGGTGCGGGGTGCTGGGCGGCAGCGGTCACGAGGGCGTGGAGATCACCCTCGCGCCCGGCGCGAGCTGGACCACTCCCGTGAGCACCGGCCTGTACGCGCCCGGGGGGTTCGGCGGAGCGTCCCGGGCGTACCACTCCTACGTGCGACGGCACGTGCTGCCCGCCCCCGACGACCCGCGCCCCGTGCTCTACAACTCCTGGGAGGCGACGGCCTTCGACGTCACCTTCGACGGGCAGCGGGAACTGGCGGACCTGGCCGCGCGCGTCGGGGCCGAGCTGTTCGTGGTCGACGACGGATGGTTCGGGGCCCGCGACAGCGATCGCGCGGGTCTCGGCGACTGGACCCCTCGGCCAGGCGCCTTCCCCGACGGGCTGCGCCCGCTCGCCGACCACGTCCACGGGCTGGGCATGCGGTTCGGGCTGTGGGTGGAGCCGGAGATGGTCAATCCCGACAGCGATCTGTTCCGCGCGCACCCGGAGTGGGTACTGCACCTGCCCGACCGCACCGCCCACACCCTGCGGAACCAGTTGGTGCTCGACTTCTCGCGGCCCGAGGTGACGGACTGGGCGCTCACCTGGCTGCTGCGCACCGTCGACGCGTTCGCCGTGGACTTCCTCAAGTGGGACTTCAATCGGTCGTTCACGGAAGCGGGTTCCGCCGGTCGCCACCCCGACGGACGCAGGGTGTTCGTCGAGCACGCCCTCGGGGCGCACAAGGTCATGGACCGGCTGCGGGCCGCGCGGCCCGCGCTGCGGATCGAGACCTGCTCGGGCGGTGGCGGACGCGTCGACCTGGCGAGCCTGGCCCGTACCGACCAGGCGTGGACGTCGGACAACACGGACGCGGTTGACCGGCTGAGCATCCAGTACGGCTTCTCGCAGCTCTATCCCGCGCAGGTGATGGGCGCCTGGGTGACGGACAGCCCGAACCCGATCACCCGGCGGACCGTGCCCCTGCGTTTTCGCCTGCACAGCGCGATGGCCGGGTCTCTCGGTATCGGCGGCGACCTGACGCGCTGGCCGGAGGCGGAACTCGACGAGACGGCCGCGTACGTAGCCCTGTACAAAACGGTGCGGTCCACCATCCAGACCGGCCGGCAGTACAGGCTGGGCTCCCCGGCGGACAGCTCCCACGCCGTGCAGTACGTGGCGCGCGACGGCGACGAGTCCGTGGTCTTCCAGTGGCGGGCGGGGCCCGAGGAACGCGCGGCGTTGCCCCGCCTGCGACTGCGCGGCCTTGATCCCGAGGCCGTGTACCGCGTCGACGACGACAGCGAGGTCACGCGTGCGGGCACCGTGCGCAGCGGTGCCGCGCTGATGGCGCACGGACTGCCGGCTCAGCTACCGCAGGGAGGTTACGCGAGCAGGATGCTGACGCTGCGCCGGGAGGGATGACATCGAGAAGTCCCGCCCCGACGCAGCCGCCGGGCTCGGCCCGTCTTCGGCTTGCCGGACCGGTGGTCGCGGGAGACCAGCTCACCGACCGGCGGCGAGGATCGTGAGGAGCTGGGCAGGCGTGCCCGACCCCGACGCAGTTCCCGGCGATGACCAGCTCCCGAGTCTCACCGACCGTGAACGGGCGCAGCCGTCCGTCCACGAGGCAGAGCAGCTCCGCGTCGACGGCGGCGGTGCCGATGGGCGACCGGTCGGGCCACTCGGCGACGTCGCCCGTCAGGCGGTACTGCGTGACCACATGCGTCTCGCTCGGCCCGTACTGGTTCACCAGCGTCAGGTCACCGTCGGCACAGAACTTCCGGCTCCTCGTGAAAGGCTGAGAGCATGTGGGGTGGACCGTCTGAGAACCCAGAACTCTGGGCCTTCCTGGAATCACTGCACCGTGGCGAACTCCTCTCCGGCACCGTCACAGCGATCGAACGGTTCGGTGTGTTCGTTGCGCTGGACGACAGGCCCGACCATCCGGTCTTCCCTGGCGTCGGGTTCATCTCGTTCGTTGAACTGTCCTGGCGCCGTTTCGAGGCAGCCTCTGACGTCGTGCAGGTCGGGCAGCGCGTCTCATGCGAGTTCCTCCAGTTCGACACGTGGAACCTGGAGGCCAGGCTGTCCCTGAAAGCCACACAGCCGGACCCCTTTCAGGTATTCGCCGACACCGTTGCGGTGGGGCAGAGACTGCCTGGCCAGGTCACCAAGCTGATCCCGTTCGGCGTCTTCGTCCAGGTCGCCGACGGAATCGAGGGACTGGTTCACCTGCGAGAGCTCGCCTGGACACCGGTGGAGACTCCATCAGATGTCATCCGGGTCGGCGACAAGATCACGGTAGTCGTCACCGAGATCGACCGAGAGCGACGCAGGCTGGCCCTCTCCCGCCGACAAGGCTCATCCGCCGGCGTGTGAGGCGCTGCCTGCCACCCAGGCTCCGTTCGCCGGCGCGGTGCTCTCACCCGCGGCCAGACCTCCCGCTTTCACAGTTCTACCGCGTCGTCGTCGCGCTCGATCGCGCGCCGGCCGGCTGCTGCCACGACCAGCCGTACCGCCGCAGCAACCGCCACGTGCCCTCGACCGTGTACGGGACGTGGAACAGTCGGCCGATGAGCGTCTTCACCGGGCCAATCTCCACCGCTGGTCCGCCCACCCTTGTGCCAGCGGACCGCGCTCCAACTCCCGCTCCGACCTGGCCGTCTGCACGTCAGACAGTCGGGGCCGACCTGGCGCCCCCTTCGACGCCACCCCTGGCAGAACCGGACGTCTGGCGGTACGTCTATGACGCCGAGGACCGTCCGACCTCCTGCGTCACACCTGACGGCACCCGATGGACCTACGCCCACGACCCGCTCGGCCGAGGCTCCGCAAAGCACCGCACGGCGGCCGGCGACCGGCGGCACCACGGTTGTCGAGACGGTCCGCTTCACGTGGGACGGGCCGCTCCTGGTCGAGCAATACGACGAGAGGGCCGGAACCGTCCTCACGTGGAGGTACGCGGGACATAACATCGCGACCGACCGTATCTGGAAGGCTTCCTCATGACCCGCACCACCCCGCCACGTCCCCTCGACGTAGAGGCGGTTTTCCCTGCTCTGGCAGCCCACCGGCGCACAACCACACGGCTCCACCCCCGCCACGGCTCTCCCGGGGCCCAGGAAAGCTCAGTGGCGGGCCCTCTGCTGTGGCCGGCCGACGAACCGTGGCCGGTCTGCACGGCCGTCCACCGGAAGGGCACAGGCCACCTACTCTCCGACGTGCGGCAGCGCCGCCGGATCCAGGAGGCCGCCCGGGGGCGGCAGTACACCGCCGAGGAACAGCGCCTGATCCACGGTATGACCGAGGGCAATCACGTCCCGGAACTGCAGGACGACGCCCCGCTGCCGATGCTGGCCGTTGCCCAGCTGTACGCACGCGAGATTCCCGATCTCGTGGGACCTGAGGACCACGACCTGCTGCAGGTCTTCTGGTGCCCCTTTGAGGTGCACGGCGCCGACCGCACGATCGACGTCGTACTGAAGTGGCGACGGTCCCCCGATGTCGGCGCCGTACTCATACCTCAGCCCGAACCGCCCGTAGTCGGCCGGGAGGAATGCGTGCCGAACATGTGCGTCGTACACCCTGAACGCGTGGTGGAGCACGAGTACCTCGGCCTGCTGGAGGAGGAACTCCAGGAGGAGATCGACGAGTGGGAGGAGGAGCGCCTCGACGAAGACGATGAGGACGAATACAGCTCCGCTCCACCAGCAAGCTACGCGACCTATGAGGAGTACGCAGAGGCGATGGCCGCAGCCGAGGCTGCCGAACCTGAGGAGTACGCAGAGGCGATGGCCGCAGCCGAGGCTGCCGAACCTGAGGAAATCAACTACATGAGCGATCTGTCGATCGCCCCTGGCTGGAAGGTCGGCGGCTTTGCTTCATGGCACCTGACCGACCCCGCTCCGGTCGACTGCGAGGTGTGCGGGGCAGCGATGCCGCCCCTGCTCACCGTGGACATGTGGGAGTGCGACGGTGCCTCACGCAGCTGGCTGCCGATCGAGGACCGGGACTCCGGCAGTGATGCGCACGCGACCAACCCGACTGACGTCTACCTCGGCCGCGGCCTGATGCGCATACACACCTGCCCGCCCGGTCCGGCTCACCCGCACCGGCTCAGCTTCCAGTAAGAGATCGTCTCGGTTGGTGATCAATCAACGCTCCATCGCGCTGGGACGGGCTGTCAGTGGACAATCCGCGTGCACCGGTTGATCAGAGTGGGGAACACTTCGCTGATGAGCTCTGCAGCCTCCCGGACAGCGCGGGAACAAGCCCTTCGGCATGTCGCGGAACTGGCGTCGGGCCCTCCGATGGTTCGGTGGCTCCGGCACCGATGGAAAGGGTCGTCCATCTCGCTGCTGACACCATCACCTACGGCGAGCTGGCCGAGACGCTCGAGACCGTGCTGGAGCGTCCGTTCCGCCGTGTGGTGTGGACGGTTCCGTCGCTGCTCGACGAGCTGGCCGCCGACCCGGACAACATGACGCGGAAGTACCGGGCGGTCTTCGCGCAGGGCCGCGGCGTCGCGTGGGCGAAGGACGACACCTACAACGCACGCCACGCGATCCCCGTGACCGACCTCCGCCAGTGGGTCGAGGAGAACCTCGCCGGCTGACGCATCCCCCAGCCCCTGCGCGCGGGCGGCATCGGCCTGCAGTTCCTCACCGGCGACCTCCAGGGCAGCCATGACCCGGACGGCGTCGTCTTCACCGTGCTCGCCGCGATGTCGGGCATGGAGCGCGAGTACATCCGCGACCGGACGCTGGAGGGGCGCGTGGGCGGCGAAGTCGGGGCATGCGCCGCCCGCAGCTGCCACAACGACACCCCCACCGCGGCAACTCCGGCCACCGCTCCGACCGCGCCCAGGCTTGGCCGTCCCCTTCCGGATGTGCGGCTGTCACCCACGCCACCAGCCCGACCGCCGCACAGGCCCCAAGCCTCTTTTTCCTCTTTTCGGCGCCCCCCGGCTTCCGTGCGGATCCGGGACCGATACCGAGCGCGTCGCCGGTGATCGAGATGCTGTCGCCGTTCCTGTACAGGGTCGTGAAGGAGCGGACCGGAGCCCGGGCCGTTCCTTTCAGGCGCCGGCGCCGCCGTCGACCGGGACGATCGCGCCGGTCACGTACGAGGCGCGGTCGCTGAGCAGCCACGCGGCCGTCTCGGCGACCTCGCGGGGCTGGGCCATGCGGCCGAGCGGTGTCCCCGCGGTACTGGCCTCGATGATGCCGGGAGTCGCCGCCTCCCATTCCTCCATCATCTCCGTGGCTGTGGCGCCGGGAGTGATGCCATTCACCCGGATGCCCTCCGGGGCCCAGGTCACCGCAGCGGTCTCGGTGAGGCTGTTGAGCGCGCGCTTCATGGCGCCGTACGCGGGCAGGGGCGGTACCGCGCGGCGGCTGCCGATGCTGGAGGTGTTGACGATCGCCCCGCCGCCGCTTCGCCGCATGAGTGCGGCCTCGGCGTTCATGGCGGTCCAGTGCGAGCGGAAGTTCACCGCGAACTGCCCGTCGATGTCCGCGTCGCTCGTGGTGTCGAGCGGGCCGGGCTGCTGCTGGACGATCGCACCGTTGTTGAAAGCGCCGTCGAGCCGTCCGTGCAGTTCCTCGACGCGGTCGACGGCGGCGCGGATGCTCGCGGGGTCGGCGAGGTCGAGGGTGATGGCGTCGGCGGTGCCGCCGTCGGTGCGGATCTCCTTCACGATGCGGTCCAGGGCGTCGGTGCTGCGGGCGGCGAGCACGACGGCGGCGCCCTCGGACGCGAAGAGCCGGGCCGCGGCCGCCCCGATGCCGCGGCTGGCGCCGGTGACGAAGACGACCTTGCCGGTGAGCAGGCCGATGGGTGCGCTGTCGGTGGTGTTCGTGTTGTTCGTCATGGCAACAGCGTCCGGCAGTCCGCCGGCCGGATGCAGGCACAGGCTGTACCAGGATCCGCCGCCGGGCGGCGCGCACACTGGGCGTATGGACAAACAGGAACTCGGGGCGTTCCTCCGCAGCCGCCGCGAGCGGCTCCGCCCGCAGGACGTCGGGCTCCCCTCCGGCCCGCGACGTCGCACACCAGGTCTTCGCCGTGAGGAAGTGGCGGTCCTCGCGCACATCTCCACGGAGTACTACATCCGGCTCGAGCAGGGCAGGGCGCCACGCCCCTCGGGCGACGTCCTGGCCGCGATCGCCGGAGCGCTGCGGCTCACCGGCGCAGAGTCCGACCACCTCCACGTCCTCGCAGGCACCGCGCCGAACCGTACCCGACTGCACCGGCGCGACGTCCGCCCGAGCATCCTCGCACTCCTTCAGCGGCTGCCGCAGACGCCCGGATTCGTGATGTCCGCCGCCTTCGAGGTCCTTGCCTGGAACGACCTCGCGGCCGCGCTCATGGAGGACTTCGCCCCGCTCGCGCCCGAGGACCGCAACCTCGCGCGCCGGGCCTTCCCCGGGCCGCAGCGCGCCGATGCGACGCCTTACGGGATCTCTGACGCCGCCGAGTTCCGCCTCAGCGTCGTGATGCAACTCCACGCCACCCTCGCCCGCTACCCCACCGATCCCGTGGTGAGCGGCCTCATTGCCGAACTCCGAGACGCCAGTACCGACTTCGCCCGGCTCTGGGAACGACACGACGTACAGGCCGCGCCGATGCTCACCAAGACCTTCCACCACCCGACCGTCGGCGAGGTCACCGTCGACTGCGACACCCTCACCCTCACCGACCGCGACCAATACCTCGTGCTCTACAGCGCGCCGCCGGGATCCCCCGGCACCGAAGCCCTGGCCCTGCTGAACGTCCTGGGAGCACGGGCCAGTCACTACCCGCGGTAGCGCCACACCCAGCCACCGCAAGCACTATCGCGGCAGAAGGCGCGTACCGGGCCCGCCGACGGTCGGCCGAGCGGGGTCCGCGAAGCCGTAACGGTCCCGGCCGGTGTGACGACTACGTCAACACCCTGCTCCTCCAGGACATCCTGAGCGAGGAGAAGTGGCTGAGGCGGCTCACCGACGCCGACCGACGTGCTCTGTCCCCATTGCTTGTTCTGGCGCACGTGAACCCCTACGGCAGGTTCGAGCTGGACATGAATAGCCGTCTCGCCCTGGACCTGACCGCCCTGGCGGCGACGGAGCCCGCGCCGCGCGCCCCCTGGAGGAAGGCCGACGCTGCCCGCCACATGACCGCGCCGGCGTGAGCAACAGGGCGGCCGGGGTGTGGTTCGGGCTGCTTGACCGGTGTGCCGGCAGCGGGGGACGGACCTCTCAGCTGAGTCGGTCGGTGGGCTCTGCCGCCCGGAGAGGGGTCGCCGCCAGGCTGGCGAGGAGCTTGAGGCGTTCTTCGGAGGTGCTGCCCGGTTCAGCGGTGTAGAGGCTCAGGTCGTGCACGGCCCGCTGGGACACGGGCAGGTCCATGGACTGGTAGGTGAGTTCCAGCTCGCCGGCGTCGGGGTGCTGGAGCCGCTTGACGCCGTCGTGGCGGATCCGGACGTCGTGCGCTGCCCACAGGGTGCGGAAGTCACGGCTGAGGGTAGACAACTCGCCGATCAGCTCGCGCAGGGTCCGGTCGTGCGGTTCCCGCCCTGCCTCGGCGCGCAGCAGCGCGACGGTGGCGGCGGCGCCTGATTCCCAGTCGACGAAGAAGTTGTGGGAGCCGTCGTCGAGGAAGTGGTAGCGGGCGAAGTTGGGACGGCCGCGTTTGTCGGTGGTGGAACTGTCGAACATCGGCGCGTGCAGGGCACGACCGAGGGCGTTGTGGGCGATGACGTCCAGGCGGCCATTGCGGACGAAGGCGGCCGACATCGTGATGGAGTCCAGCAGCCACTCGATGCGGGCCGGGACGGCGACGTCACGGCGGCGCGAGGGCGTGCGCCGTGCGGGGCGGGCGGCGCGGGCCAGGTCGAAGAGGTAGGTGCGCTCGTCCTCGTCCAGCTGCAGGGCCTGGGCGACCGCGGCGAGAACGTCCTCAGACACCCCACTGATGTGGCCCTTCTCCAGCCGGGTGTACCACTCGGTGCTCACCCCGGCCAGGACGGCGACCTCCTCGCGCCGCAGGCCCGGGACCCGGCGCCGGCCGCTGGTGGGCAGCCCCGCCTGCTCCGGGGTGATCTTCGCTCGGCGGCTGGCGAGAAAGTCCCGGATCTCGGTGCGGTGCTCGTGCTGATCGTCCATGTCTTCCACGGTAGCCACCGGCGGGCGGGGAGGGAGGTTGAGCTTGTACCCCCCATAAACGCGACCTTCCTCAAGGGCGGGGCGCCCGGTTTTCTGGATGACGCACCCCGATCACCCCCCCCTTTGGAGATGCACCGTGAGTACGCGAGGAGGAACCCTCCAAGCCCCCGCCGATGTACGGACTGAACCGGTCGAGCAGGCAGCTGGACCGTCCCGGCTGCCGCTCGTCGTCTACATCCTGGCGCTCGGCACGTTCTTGATGGGCACGACCGAGTTCGTCGTGGCCGGCCTGCTGCCCGAGATCGCGGGCGACCTGAACGTGAGCGTGGCGCGGACCGGCCTGATGATCACCGTCTTCGCGGTCGGCATGATCATCGGGGCGCCGCTGATGGCGATGCTCACCCTGCGGCTACCCAAGCGGGTCACCCTGATGCTCGCCCTCGGGGTCTTCGCTGCCGGGCATGTCATTGTCGCCCTCGGCTCGGACTTCACTGTGCTGCTGGCGGCGCGGTTCCTGACCGCCATCGCCACCGGTGCGTTCTGGGCGGTGGCCAACGTGGCCGCCGCGAACGCCGCGGGCCCCGCCGCCGGCTCGCGCGCCCTCGGTCTCGTCGGGGCAGGTGCGATGCTCGCCAACGTCGTCGGCGTGCCGCTGGGCGCGTTCGCCGGACAGCTCATGGGCTGGCGCGGCCCCTTCTGGGCCCTGGCCGTTCTCTCCGCCGCGGCCATCGTGCTGATCGCCCGCACGGTCACGAACGACGGACAGGCCCAGCAGACGGTGTCGATCCGCTCCGAGCTGACCGCGCTGCGCTCGGGCCGCGTGTGGCTGGTGCTGGCGGCCTGCGCCACCACGACCGGCGGTGTCCTGGCCGCCTACTCCTACATCGCCCCGCTGCTGACCGACCGGTCCGGGATCGCCTCCGGCATTGTGCCGCTGGTCCTGGTCGGCTTCGGCCTGGGTGCCCTGGCCGGCTCGCTGGTCGGAGGCCGCCTCGGCGACCGCAGCCCGCACGCGGTCACGCTCGTGGCCGCCGCCGGAGCGACTCTCCTGCTGCTGGCGATCTCCCTGCTGGCCGGCTACGCCGTGCCCACCATCATCCTGGTCACCCTGCTCGGCTTCTTCGGCCTGGGCGCCAACCCGGTGCTGATGGCCCTGGCCGTCCGCTTCGCGAAGCAGGCACCGGTGCTGGCCTCCGCGCTGACCGTCTCGGCGTTCAACCTCGGTACCGCCATCGGTACCTGGATCGCCGGTCGCACCCTCGACTCCTCGCTCGGCACCACCGGCCCCGCCATCGTCGGCACCGTCATCGCCGCCCTCACCCTGATACCCACCCTCACCCTCGCGCTCCTCCAGCGCCGCCGCACAGCAGCCGACGCCTGGGACGCCGCGGACACCGGCACGAAAAGGACATGAAGGAAGGCCCGCAAATACGACTGGACCGGATCAAACCAACGAGAGTGGTGGGCAGACGGCGCCGCCGAAGACCATCGCCTGCTGGAAGACCCACACCATCGGCGAGGTCCTGCCCACCACGAGCGACTGACCCACACCATACGTACCACCTGGAAATGGAGCACCACTCATGCGCGCGACCCTCATGTACGGCGCCGGCGACGTCCGCGTCGAGAACGTCCCCGACCCCGTCATCAAGCACCCCACGGACGCCCTCGTCCGCATCACCGCCTCCTGCGTGTGCGGCAGCGACCTCTGGCCGTACGCCTCGATGAAGCCTGAGGACGGTCCCGCCCGGATGGGGCACGAGTTCATCGGCATCGTCGAGGACACCGGTTCCGAGGTCACCACCGTCAAGCGCGGCGACCTGGTCGTCGCCCCCTTCGCGATCTCCGACAACACCTGCGAGTTCTGCCGCGAGGGCCTGCACACCTCGTGCTCCCACCCGCAGGCCAACTTCTGGGACGGCGAGGCGGAAGAAGGCGGCCAGGCCGAGGCCGTCCGGGTCCCGCTCGCTGACGGCACCCTCGCCAAGCTGCCCGTCGCGGCGGACTCCGCGCTCGTCCCGTCCCTGCTGACCCTCTCCGACGTCTTCGGCACCGGCCACCACGCCGCCGTGATGGGCGGCGTCAACGAGCGCACCCGCGTCACCGTGATCGGCGACGGTGCGGTCGGCCTGCTCGGCGTGCTCTCGGCCAAGCTCCTGGGCGCCGAGCAGATCATCCTCATGGGCCGCCACCAGGCGCGCACCGACCTCGGCCGCGAGTTCGGCGCCACCGATGTCGTGGCCGCCCGCGGCGAGGAAGGCATCGAGCAGGTCCGTCAGCTCACCGGCGGACACGGCACACACGTAGTTCTGGAGGCCGTCGGCGCCATGCCCGCCTACCAGCAGGCCCTCGGTATCGTCCGCCCCGGCGGCGTCATCAGCCGCGTCGGCGTCCCACAGTACGAGGAGGCGCCGGTGGGCTTCGGCAGCCTCTTCCGCCACAACATCCGGCTCGCCGGCGGACCGGCACCGGTCCGCGCCTACATCGAGGAACTGATGCCCGCCATCCTCGACGGCACCATCGAGCCAGGAAAGGTCTTCGACGCCACCACCAACCTCGACGGCGTCCCCGCCGGCTACAAGGACATGGCCGACCGCAAGAGCCTCAAGGTCCTCGTCAAGCCCTGACCTTGGGACGCAGGGGGGTGCGACGCGGGCCGCACCCCCCTGGCAGTCGAACCTCGCGAAATTCTCACAAACGGTCGTTCATGAGAGTGGCTGACCTTCTCAGCGTACGGTCGGTGCCGTACGCGGGATTGCCTAAGCCCTGGTTCGGGCACCGAGGAGCCGTCGATGCTGGACCAGGATTCGCTACGCGCCGCGCGCCTGGCGGGTTACGGAACCGTGAGCACCCAGCTCTCCTTGCTGAGCGACCACCGGCTCGGGGAGGTCGTAGCAGCCGCTACCCCGCTCGGGTCGGGCATCGGCGGCAGGTCGGCAGCGCTGGACATCAACGGAACGTTCGTGTTCGTCAAGCGGATCCCTTTGACGGACACCGAATTGCGCCCGGAGAACGCGCGGTCGACGGCGAACGTCTTCGGACTGCCGATGTTCTACCAGTACGGGGTGGGCTCGGCCGGGTTCGGTGCCTGGAGGGAGCTCGCCGTGCACACCATGACCACCAACTGGGTTCTGGGCGACGAGTATGCGGGATTCCCCCTGATGTACCACTGGCGAGTTCTACCTGACTCCCCTCCCGAAGGATTCACCGACGAGTTCGGAGGCCTGGAGGGGGCCGTCGCGCACTGGGAGGGATCACCCGCCGTTCGTGACCGGCTGGAGGCCATCGGCCAGTCCTCATGCAGCCTGGTGGTCTTCCTGGAGCACGTGCCGCACACACTCGCCGGATGGCTGGGCACCCAGCGCGAGACCGCCATGCCGGAAGGCGGGGACAGCTTGCCCTTCCGCTGGGTGGAGGAAGCGCTGGTGAGCGGAGCTGCCTTCATGAGTTCTCGCGGACTTGTCCACTTCGATGCTCACTTTGCCAACATCCTGACCGATGGACGCCAGCTCTACTTCGCTGACTTCGGACTTGCCCTGAGCTCGCGCTTCGACCTTTCGGCGGACGAGTCCACCTTCCTCTCGGACCACCTCGCATACGACCACTGCTACACGGCGAGCCACCTGCTCCAGTACCACTTGCTCGACGGCGTGCGCGGTGACACGGAACGCGAAGCCTTCCTGCACGACTGGATCGCGGGTCGGCGACCTGGCGACATCCCGCCTGAGATCTCAGCCATCATCGACCGGCACGCACGCCCCACCGTCGTCGTGGACTCCTTCTTCCGCCGTCTGCTCACCGAGAGCAAGCAGACGCCGTTCCCGGCCGCGGAGATCGAACGACAATTGGGCGCTGACGCCACTTGCGAGGGTGGCTCGACCTCCCGCTCTATGACGCCAAGAAGCTCGGCGACGCCCTCAACGCCTTGAAAGGCGACGAACAGGGCCGGGGCGTCATGGTCGCAGTCGATGAGCACACCGACTTCCACCGCTTCAACCGCGCGAGTTGGACCCACCCGCTTCAGATCGGCGCCATCGGGGCCGCTGACTGCTCCGTACTGGGGATCAACTGGGACAGCGGCGACCACTCGATGCGACATCGCGGCGAACGCCGCTTCGGACAGGTCCATCCCGTGACTCTTCAGCCTGGCTCCACGGGCCAGACAACGATGCGCTGGACGATCCCGCCCTACGAGCCCGGTCACCACGGCGCCGAGTGATCAGTAGGAACCACCGACCACTCAGTGTGGTCAAGCCGAAAACCGTCAGAGAATATGCGACACCTCAGCATGGGGCTTACCAGTCCCGAGGCCGGTGTAGTGCAGTGGCACGCAAAACCCCACGTGAGTGATGGCTACAGGCCCAGACGGCTTGCGGGGTGTGTGGTTGCAACCACACACCCCGCAACGTTATGACTCGGTCAGTAGCCCACAGTGACCGTGGAAACGCTGAGATAGGCGGCCAGGACTGGTGTACGGATAGGTAACAGCGAGGTCATGCAGCCAGGGCTGCGGGTGGGGTCATGATTTTCTCGTACTCGACGGGGGTCAATCGGGCCCGGCGTCTGTGACGCCGGCGCCGGTGGTAGGTGCGCTCGATCCAGGTGACGATCGCGATCCGCAGCTCCTTACGGCTGGTCCAGGTACGGCGGTCGAGGACGTTTTTCTGGAGCAGCGCGAAGAAGCTCTCCATGGCCGCGTTGTCGCCGGCGGCACCAACCCGGCCCACTGATCCGATCATGCTGTGACGTGCGAGTACGGCGATGAATTTCCGTGTGGTTGGGCCCGGCCGCAGTGAAGTCGCGCCTCACCCGGTAGTCGTGGACCGGCGGGCCGACCTTGACGTTTCTTGCCCCGGCCCCGCCGCTTGCCGAAGAAACTCCACCAGCGGTTGTCGCGGCAAATCTTCCAAGCGGTCCGCGCGGCCATCGCCTCGCCGGCCGCGCGGGCCTAATCGGCCAGGAATCGGTGGCCGAACTCCGGGTCGTCGCGATGCGCGTCGAACAGGGCGTTCGCCCGGTATGCCTAGGCGAGTTCGGGCGTCGGTGACCGGTGAGGCCAGCCACCGGTAGTAGGGCTGGCGGGCCAGCTTGAGCACCCGGCACGTCACCGCCACCGGCACCCGGTGAGGGGCTGCGGCGGCGGCCAGCTCGCGGACGAGGGGATACATCATTTTGACGGCAGGTTCGCCTGCGACAGGTACGCCGCAGCCCTGCGCAACACTTCGTTCTCCTGCTCCAGGAGCCGGATGCGCTTGCGGGCCTCCGCAACTCGGCCGCCTCACCCGACACCGTTGCGGGCTTGGCGCCGCCCTCGTCGGTGTCGACGTGGCGCAGCCACTTCGACAGCGTGATCGGGTGGACGCCGAAGTCGGCGGCTGGCCCCGGGGCGCGGGGCCGGCCGTGTGTAGTGGGTCAGGAGAGGGGGTGCAGCCAGTGGGCTTCCAGTTCCCCCTCGACCAGGCCGGCGATGGCGGCGAAGTACGTCTGCATGAACGGCTGCGAAACGTGCGCCAGCAGGTGGGCGCCGGAGGACCAGCGCTCGTAGAAGGCGTAGGCGCCCGGCTGGTCCGGCGTGGTGTGCACCACGTACTGCTCGCATCCGTCCTCCTTGCGGGTGAGGTCGATGATCGCCTGGATCTCGCCCAGCATCCGGCCCTCCTCGCCCGCCTTGGCCCGGGCGTATCCATATACCGCGACCGGTGTGTCCGAGGCGAGGATGGCGGCGGGGATGAGGCCGTCGGGTGTGGTGTCGTCAGTGCTCATGAGGTCCTACTCCGTCGTGGTCGGTTCCGCCGGTGTTGATGGCCGGCTACCGGAGTGTAAAAGTTGACGTTGACGTCAAAGGCAAGTCGGTGACGAACCCCGGGACGGCCCGGCAGCAACCGGGACCCGGCGGCATGTGGAGCAGAGGGAGCGACGGAATGCGTATCGGCGAGGTGGCGGCGGCCGCGGGAGTGAGCACGCGGGCGCTGCGCTACTACGAGCAGCAGCAGCTCATCGTGTCGAGCCGCAGCGCAGGCGGGCAGCGTCTCTACGCCCCGGACACGGTGGAGCGGGTGCGGTGGATCCAGCTCCTCTACGCTGCCGGGTTGAGCAGCCGGACGATCGTGGAGTTCCTGCCGTGCGTGCACACCGGTATCGCCGGCCCGGAGATGATCGCCCGGCTTCGCGCGGAGCGGGACCGCCTCGACGAGCACATGCGGGACCTTGCCGCCACGCGAGCCCGACTGGACTCTGTCCTCGCCGCCGCTGAGCTCGGCGCGACACGGTCGGCCGGCGAGTCCGCGGGCTGACGAGGGCTGCACCTGGACCCGCCGCCGGATCGCTCTCGGCCTCTTCGGACTGGGGCGCCCATCATTCCGACCTGATTGGATGGCTGAGCTCGCGACTCATGCCTGACGGTGTTCCGGATTCGACGTATGGATACCGTTTTCGAGCGTGCGGATGACGGTGGAGACGATGCCGTGCCTCGGCAGCCCACAGGCCTCGGCGTCCTGGTACCCGGTGTACACCAGCGACCAGAGCACACGTTGGATCCAGGCGGGAGCGACGTCCGGGTCGAAGGCGCCTTCGGCTTGCCCGCGCTTGATGAGAGTGAGCACCGGGTCATCGAGAGGCTCCGGTGTCTTTGCTGCGCCGCGGCCTTCCAGAACGCGTGGATCGCCGAAGAGGAACACCAGCCGCTCGCCGACCGCCACCATCGCCGTGACCAGCCTGCGCATCGCCTCGACGGGGGATCCCTGATCGATGGCCGCGCCGGCCACCGACTCGTCGATCGCTGCGATGGAGTCCTCGATGGTTGCGCTGATGAGCCCGGTGCGGTCGGAGAAGTAGCGGTGCAGTGTCGTGCGGCCGACGCCGGCGGCGTCTGCGATATCCGCCAGCGTGGCGTGATAGTCGCGGCCGAGTACAGAGGCGGCCGCGCTGAGGATGGCGCGGCGTGTACGACTGCGCGTGCGTGCTCCTGCGGCCTCGGGTCCAGGCTCCTTCATGCTGGTCACTGTACTACCGGACCCCAATACATTACATCGCTGATCATTAATGGAACATCAATGTTCCATCAGGTGGTACGTTTGTCCCTCAGGCGACCTTTGCTCAGAGGAGGAACGGCGATGGCCCGCGGAGACCGGCGTCACCCTGAGAACGTGGCCGGAGACTGGTTCGTCGACGACCGCTGTATCGGGTGCGGAGGTTCGGTCTCGCTCGCGCCGACGCTGTTCGGGCCGGCTACCGACGGCGAGCATTTCGTCATGACCCGCCAGCCGGCCACCGAGGACGAGATCCTGCAGGCACAGCTCGCCGCCGAGGTGTGCCCGTCCCGGTCGATCGGCACCGAATCCGGCGTGAAGTGGCGGCGACACCACCCCTTGGAGATCACACCCGGCACCTGGCGGACGGGCTCGAACTCGCCCGAAACCGCAGGCGGCAACGCCTTCCTCGTGCAGCGCACCGAGGGCAACGTCCTCGTCGACGCGCCGCGCTTCGCCCCGTCGCTCTGCGCCTGGATGGAATCGCTCGGTGGTATCACGACGATCTTGCTGACGCACCGCGACGACGTCGGCGATGCCGAGCGATATGCCGATGCATTCGGCTCTGAAGTGGTCATTCATGCCGCCGACGCTGACGCCGCCCCATTCGCAGACCGGATCCTGAGAAGTGCCGAGGCCTGCGAGGTTGCCGCCGGTGTGCTGGCGATCCCCACCCCCGGGCACACCGAGGGACACGTCATGTACCTGAATGACGACGGCACCCTGTTCACCGGCGACTCGCTCGGCTGGGACCCCTGTCGTCATGACCTCAGCGCAGAACCGTCCGTGTGCTGGTACTCCTGGCCCGCCCAGGTCGGCTCACTCCAGCGGCTCGCAGGCTTCAATTTCGCACGGGTCGTTCCCACCCACGGCACGATGAGCCCGACGCTCGAACCGGGCGACATGCGTCGGCGGCTGCAAGCGCTGGTCGCCCGCCTGCAGCGCGACCTGGCGGACGAGTAGCACGCTCCGCTCGCACGGGTTCGCGTCAGCGCCGCGAACCCGTGCGAGCGGAGCGTGAGGTGGGGCGGTCGGACGGATCCCGCGTTGCCAGGCGCTGCCAGATTCGGCAGTTGGCAGGCACGCGGCACCGCTGAAGCCATCCCGGGGGCTGCGCGAGCGTGGGATCGGCTTCACCTCGCTGCACGAGAACCTGGACACCACCACCCCTGGCGGCCGGCTCGTCTTCCACGTCTTCGCCGCGCCGGCCGAGTTCATCCGCGAGCTCATCGTCATCGGCACCAACGAGGGCCTGGCCGCCGCTCGCGAGCGCGGCTGGGTCGGCGGGCGCCCGAGCGTCGCCGCCGAGGAAGTCATCCGCGCCGCTCGCGATCTGCCGCCTGACCCCGGCATGCGAGTGACGGAGAGTGGTGGCCGGTGCGGTTCAGAGGGACGGTGCCTGGAGCGGCGACGCTTCACCTGGCAGACGGGGTCGCACTGCTGCGGCCGGAAGAGCAGGTGTTCAGCGCGATGCTGGGCGGATTCGCCGACCAGCAGCTCGCTCGGAACCTGGCCCGCTCAACGGTCGAGGGCCGGTAGAACGCGGTGAAGGCGTTCGCCGCCTACGTGAACGCCTTCCCCTGACAGTGGACGCCGGCGATGGTCGACGAATGGCTTGGTGACCTGCGCTCATTGCGTGACCACCAGGGGCGGGCCGTGGTCATACCGACTCGATACGTTCAACATTTCTTACGGCCTCGCCTCGCCCGAGGTCTTCCTCGGCACACCACCGACACGCAGCGTCGACGAGCGCGGCTTCCTGCGCTGAACCGTGAGCACGCTGGGACGGTCACAGAAGGTTGTCATCAGAGGAAAGTCCCTCAGGATCTGACGACAGTTGAACAGGCGAGCTCACCAGTACCGGGAGTACCGGTAGTTCTTCGACTGCTCGGCGACGGCGTGGTCGCGGGTGGGCACCAGGCCCATCTCGACGCCGGCTTCCGCATCGGCACTGCGACGGTCTGTCGCTACATACGTGAGGCTACAGCTCTGGGTGATCTGCCGGTTGCGCCCCTGCTGCCCGGAGGATTTCGGCAGTGTCAGGGTGAGAACCATGGTCCGCCCAGTCCAGCGGCGACCTGCCTGTGCCGTGGTCTTCCCGGAGGTTGGGGTCGGCGCCGTGCGCCAACAACTGCTGGACGGTTTCGGCGTGCCCCCAGCAGGCGGCTGCGCACAGCGGTGTGCCTTCCGAGCCGAGGCCGCTGCTTTCGGTATCGGGAGAAGCCCCGGCTTCCATGAGCAAACGAGCTATCTCGGCGTCGCCCTGCACTGCAGCCAGGTACAGCGGAGTGGTGCCGTCACTGTTCCGCCTCTCTGGACTTGCTCCACTACGCAACAAGGCCTTCGAATGCCTGGCGTCACCTGTCAAGACTGCTTCGAAGAGGTGGCGGGAGAGCTTCTTCTGTTGACGCTGCTTCATAACAGGCGAGGCTAGCGATCACGAGTACGGCGGAGCCACTCATATCCACTCGGTGATCACCACGACCAGCCCAACGGCTTCGTAGCGAACGGCGAGTTCGTCGTCACCAGTGGCCACGGCCCGCTGCCGCCCGAGGTGGTTGATACCGCACTCGACCGCTTGCCGCTCGCGGTGGTCGGCCTGGTCGAAATGCGACGGCTGACCACCACGGGAGCAGAGTCCTGACCGACTTCTCATCCGTTACGAGGTAAGCGCCGATCTCCACCTCGGTCCACTGCAACTCGTCTGCGGCACTATCTGCTTGGGGCGACTCCTCCATCCACGTCGAAACGATCAGTCCGGCGCGCGTCCATCGTCACCGTGGCCGCGGACCCTCATCGTGAGGTTTGGGATGTCGCTCTGCTTCACGATGCTGCCGGTGCGGATACCTCGCCGACGGCGCGCTTGAAGTCGGGGCACTCGACGATCGGTTCGTGGTCGCAGACGGCGGCGTGGCGGAGGCTGTCGCGGAGCCGCGTGAGTCTGCTGAGTTGCTCATCGAGATCACGTGCCCTGGTGGCCATCCGGAGGCGCAGGTCGGCGTCGGAGGGGCGGGCCGCCACAGCGGTGGTCTGCCCGACTTCCCCGGCGCCGACGTCCACGTTCTCGCGTCCGAACTCGACGCGGCCCGCTCTCAGGCTCCCAGCTTCCGTCACCGGCCGGCTCACTGGACACACGAGCCCCGCTGGATCACCTACGCCTCCGAGCCCGACTCCGGCGAACAGTGGTTCGGCTTCTCCGCCCTACAGCCGAAAGGGCTGCCGCAGGAGATCAAACTGATTCCCCTGGGGGCCACACTGCAGGTCATACCGGCATCGCTGTCCAGGACGGTGCCCGATGGCTCCTGCATTGCGGCGATGCGTACTACTACCACCGCGAGCTCGAATCTTCGCGGGAGGTCCACCCACTCCTCGACATCGTTCAGACCGGTTCGCAGGTCTCCCGTGACCTGCGGCTCGGGACGCAGGCCCGCCTACGAGAACTGATCCGCGACCACGGCCACCAGATCGAGGCCTTCTCGGCCCACGACCCGTGGGAGTTCGCCCGCTACGCCCGATGACGTCACACAGGCTGGTCCGTGGGAAGTGAGACGCGATGATGACGATCTCCCGTGGCCTGCATTCCCGGTGCGCGGAGGATCGAGGACCGCGAGGTACTGGCCGCGTGTTCGTGGCGTCGAGCTGTACGTGCCAGCAGCTGTCATCGACCTCCGGACCTCCGGTGCCACGGCTCACCGCCGGTTCCCGAGTGGTCTTACGAGCTGGTGCGATGCGGGTGACGTGTTCTTGCTGGTGGGTGTCATGATCCGGATGTGGCGATCCTGGTCAGTCGGATGGTTCTCGCGCATCAGGTGTTCATAGAGGTCTCGCGGGGGTGCCCCTATGTCTTTGGTCAGGATCAGGTTGGCGAGGGTGACCCCCGCGGAGCTCGCCGAGTCCCTGCGGGATGCGGTTGACGACCTCTCGGTGAAGATCGCTCCTTCTGCGTGTGGGTGTGGTGGCCGGGTGTTCTTCGTGCTGGTCAACGCGTCCGGGGCGGTGCCGTGATTTTGCATGCCGACGTGACGGAACCGTGGTCGCGCGGCAGCCGTGACGGCTGCCGCGCGACCACGGTCCGGTCAGGGCCCGATGACGTTGATCGTGTGGTTGATCGAAGTCACCGGCACAATTATCTTTTTCATGCCGAGCAGCCGGGAGTCGGTGCTCCCCGTGGTCCAGCACCAGTCGAATGCCCGGTCCGGAAGTTGGGTGGAGAATTCGCCACCCCAACTCAGACTTCTGTCCTGATTCTCCGCGAAAAAGAAGTACTTCGCGCCGTTGACCGGGCCAGAACGCACCTTCAAATCTGTGTGCGGAGTGACCATGAACCATCCGATCTTCGACCACGGGTCGCCCTCCGACGCGCAGTCGCTGTTCGAGTAGGCGTAAGCGAACCAAACAGTCTTCGACGTGCTGTTCTGGAAGTAGAGTCCCACGGTCATCCCTCCTGCGGCGTGGGGTCGTCACCGCGCCTGTCGTCGTCGGCGTGGTCGCTCTCCACGCCGGGACGGTGGTCCTCACCGCTGGAGACCTCCGCCGTCCGATCCATCGGGACCGCCTCGCCCGTCCGGTCCGGACCGCGTGATTGCCGATTTTCGGCCGCTTCGTCCGCCGTCCAGGCCCGCGACAATTTCTCTGCCATACTCAACACCCTTCCATCTCCTGGTAGACCGAGCGATGCTCAAGGTGCCGTTCTGCGGGGGTTCCGTTGGTATCGCGCGCCGCATCGCCTCGGTTAAAGATGCCTCGGATCGAGCGTGTCGGTGGGTTCTATTCACCAGAACCGAAGCGCCCGCCGGGTTCGCCGATTCACCAGCGTTGTAAGTGCATCTGCCATACCAAACTAGCTTCAACGCATCTGCATCGCATCTGGGCAAGTAATTGGGGGAGATCCGACCACGAGCGCAGGACACCAAGTCGCCAACTCCAAGAGGTGCATTCGAGGTCTTGGAACGAGTCACGTGGTGCTCGTGCGCGATCTGGAAGGGTGGCGAGAGCGGTCGCGCACGCCTCCTGCTGCATAGGCCAGCGGGGCTTCCCCTCCCGCCCCTGGAGTACGAAGCGCCGCGCCCTGTACGCCGACGCCCGTCGGGCAACTAACGAGATCGTGCACGATAGAGCCGTCGCTGTATCCGTGCAGGTCAACCGCTCGCGCGCCATGACGACCCCGGCGCACCGGTGGCACGCCTCGTGCCGCAGGCGGGTGAGCGCGTGACGGAGTTGGACGCTCCGGAGGTCAGCGCCGACGGTGACCCCGCCGAGGTCGTCGGACGCCTGACGGACGTGGTCGAGAACTACCGCGTCGACACGGACGCCCAGGCACTCGCCCCCAAGTCGGCCTGACGGCCGAGCCGATGAGACAGCACGAACATGCGATGGAGAGTCCCGTAGTACTGGTGGGACCCCGCAGTTCCTGTCCGCAGTCAGCGGGATCTCACTCCGCTTTCGCCCGCCGCCATCTGATGAACGCCACTGAATACGGGACGGCAAATCGTTCGACTCTGTCTCACCCTGGTGGTAATGGATCGTGAAGGTTGAGCATCTCTACCTCGCGAAGAGCGCGACAGTCACTCTGGCCTGTATGTTTCGCGGCAGACAACGTCGCACTGGTTTACCGGCCTTGTCGCGCCGGACTCTCACGACCAGACACCAAGTCGATCGGCCGATCGGTCGATCCCGGGAAGGCCTGCGGGAACGCAGGCCTGCTGTTTCGTGACCGAAGGCCTGTTCGTCGCCGTTTATTGACTTACCGCCATCACCGCCTGTGAGACAGGGCCGTTCAATTGACAGACCCTCAGATCGACCAGGGCGTCCCGGTCGGCAAGGTGCAGGAGTGGGTGCAATCCCCCGGCTCGAAGGGGGAGATCGCAGCTCGGAGGCATGGAGCACCGCCGTGCAAAGTATGGGGACCGCTGCGTGACCGACCGAAGTCCCGGCAGCAAGGAGTGCGTGGCACTGGTCCCGCTACACAGAGCACGCGCGCTTTCCCGGTCCGGGTGAAACTGGGGCATGGCAAATGGCGCGATCTCCCATAGTCCTTCGAGGAGTTGTCGTGTCCTCCCTGTGGTGGAACATCGATGAACCACATAGCCGATTCAACCTGAATAACGACCGGAGAAGGTGCCGCCGTGGACGGACAGAGCTAGACTTGAAGCCATTCCAGAGCGCACCTTCTGTCCGATCTGCCTCTCAATAACGCAATGGCGAAGTGTGATGCGATGGGTCGCGCATCGGCGCGAGGGCGCAACGGCTGCCTGTATCGGGTACTGAACATACGACGTAATCCCTTCACTTCTGAAGGAGGAGTCAAATGTATGCACACTGGGGCACATTTACCAAGGGGGCGCGTCTCACGGACAGCCTTACCTTCGCTGCGGAAGCGATGCAGAAATCTGGCCTGCAAATCTGGGACAATGCCAGTGACGGCGACTATCAAGTGATTGGAGGGAACGGTGACGTCATCGCCACGGTGGTCAGCGTCCCACAATCGGACAACCTGTGGATGACGGTGAGCGCGTACTCAACCGACTCCGGGCTTGCCGAGCGCACCAGGAACGACGTACGGGAACATATCGTCAGAATGCACAGGATCGACGACAACCCGTGAGACGTCGTCCAGCCAGCACTGCGGTCGGCGCACCGCGAACCAGGCTCTGTGCATAAGCGGCTCTCGCGCCCGACGGACCGGCACCTGGCGGCTCCAGCCGTGCCGCCGCAGCAACCGCCACACCCCATGGATCGTGTAGCCGTTGTGGAACAGCCGCCCGATCAGCAACATCACGCGCTTGAGCGTCCAGCCTCTATCGTCGAAGCCGTGAGTCAGCCGGTCCCGCTGCAACTCCCCTGCCAGGGGAGTTGCAGCGGGACCGGCTCAGTCTCTGCCTCCGCGCCGACGTCGTCACCACCTGGATGGAACCCCAGGACCCGGCGCGGCTCCACCTCCCAGAACGTGCAGAACTTCTCCCAACAGACCTGCACGTTGACGCCCATCACCAGGTTGGGCCGCGCCGTCGCCGGATAACGGTCGGTGTTCCTCGCCGACCAGCGCCGCTTCAGTGCCATCCCCGCCAGCATGCAGGCCTCGCTGGAGCCCGTCGTCGAACAGCCCACCGTGGATGCCGGGTCGGGTGCGTTCCAGAGGTCGGCGAGCATCGCCACGCAGCGCCGTTCCAGCTCGGCGGTGCGGGGGTACTCGTCCTTGTCGATCATGTTCTTGTCCCGGCACTCGGCCATCAGCACACCGCAACCCCGGCGAAGAAGTCGATGACCACCTGGCCGGCACCCGGGAGAGGCAACAACGCTCCGTGGTGGCTGGGTACGTCGGCTGGTGCATTCGATCCGTTCACCTGAAAACCGTAACTGGGGCCTCCGACAGCGGCGGCGTCAGACAACCAGGGGCCTGGGCGGGGAAAAGCTGGCGAGACCCGCAGGCTTGGGTGCGGGACCTCTTCGACTAGCTGGTGCTCAAGCTTCCACGAGGCGAAATCGACGGTCGTCGAACTTCGGAAGGACTGGTCGAAGTCCGAGAAGAAAGCATCGCGCCCGAGACGCTCCGGACGGTCTCCTGCGTGATGATGGCCAAGAAAGTCTTCGCCGCAGCAGACATGCGCCGATGCCGCAGGGTCGGCTCGAAAGGGGCCGCAGCCATGCCTACCTCCAGAACGAATAGACCGGCCGCCGCCGCGCTCGCCGCGCTCGCGCTCGTCATCGCCGCGGCCTGCGGCAGCTCGGGCGGAGGGAAGACGACGTCCGGAGCACGCGCCAAGGTGCTCGCCGTGAAGATCGACAACGTAGCCGCGGCCCGGCCGCCGACCGGACTCGAGAAGGCAGACATCGTCTACGTGGAGCAGGTGGAGGCAGGCCTCAGTCGCATACTCGCCGCCTACTCCTCCGGCCTGCCGCCCGTCGTCGGCCCCGTACGCAGTGCTCGCGAAACGGATCTGGAGCTGCTCCGGCAGTTCGACGAGCCCACACTCGCGTACTCGGGCGCCCAGTCCGCTCTCCAGCCGTCGATCGAAGCTGCCCCCCTCGATGCGCTGCCGCCGTCGGAGGCACCGGACGCCTATTTCCGCAGTGGGGAGCACGCCGCACCACACAATCTGTATCTGCGCCCGGGGAAGGTCCCGCACGCCTCCACCGGGGTGAATGCGGCCGAGGACATCGGGCTCCGCTTCGCCGCGCCGCCCCCGGGCGGCACCCCCGTCAACGAGCGCAGCGTGTCCTACCCCTCGGCACGGTTCACCTTCACCTGGTCCTTGGACCGGGACGAGTGGCTGGTGAGCATGGACAGAGCCCCCGCCCGTACGGCCTCCGGGGACCGGCTCGCAGCAGCCACAGTGGTCCTGCAGAATGTGGACGTGCAGCCTTCCCGTTTCCGGGACCGAGGAGGCAACACCTCGCCGTTCAGCGCGACCGTGGGGTCCGGCTCGGCTGTGGTCCTGCGTGACGGCAAGTCGTACGACGTGACATGGCAGCGCAACACCGCCGAGTCAGCGACCGGCTTCACCACCAAGGACGGCAATCCGATGACGTTCGCGACCGGGCAGGTCTGGATCGTGCTCGTATCGAATTGACGGCGGCTACGTCACCTCGACGGAGTCACCGAGGACGGGCGTTTCCATGTCCGAGGCCCGCGGCTAGCTGACCGCCGAACAGCGCGGCCAGGTCACTCGCCTCGTACCCCGGAGCCGGCGAGGGCAGCGCGTTCCTCGACGTCGACAAGGTATGCCTGCGCACGCACGTTCACGTGCTCTTCGCCCTCCCCCAGCTGGACGTCCGCGGTGGTGCTCAGGTGCGCGTACCCAAGGACCGTCTGCATGCCGACGGCAGGAGGTCGGCCATGTCCTGGCTGCACGTCCGACGGTCGGCACGCGCGGTCCCCACGGGAGCGAAGTCCGTGCGCCGAGCCCCATCGCCCGGCGGGCTTATATCACACCCCAGCCACCTGCCGCAAAGATCGTAGGTCAATGACATCCGGTGATGTGATCACGGGAATGCATGGGCCGCAGTCCGGACTCCCCACGTCAGGAGCAGATGACACCATGCATCCCCCCACCGCGCCGTCGTCCCCCACGCCGGCCGCGCCCGGCAGCCTCCCCTTGATCGGCCATGTGCACCGACTCGCCCGCGATCCCCTGCCGTTCATCACCTCACTGCGTGAGCACGGCAGCGTCGTGCGTATACGCATCGGCCCGACGCCCGCCTATGTCGTCACCGACCCCGCGCTCACCCGGCGCGTGCTCGTGACAGAGGCAGCGGACTTCGCCAAGGGCGGCAAGATCATCGACGCCTTGCGCGTCTTCTTCGGTGACGGCCTGGCCACCGTCGCCGACGGTGACGCCCACCTGCGTCAGCGGCGCCTCATGCAGCCGATGTTCAACAAGGCGCACATCGAAACCCGCGGCCCCGCCATGATCGACCAGGTACGCGCGATGGTCACCTCCTGGCCAGAGGAAAGCCCTCGCGACGTCTTCGCGGCCGTGAACGATGTCGCCCTCGCTGTCTTCCTCGTCGCGCTGTTCGGCGACGACCTCCCCGCCCACCTGCAGGGCGAATTCACCGCCCTCATGCCCGAAATCATGAAGGGAACGATTCGGCAGACCGTCCTTCCCTCCTGGCTGACGCGGCTGCCCCTGCCAGCACACCGGGCGCACGCAGACCGCGTCCGGCGCCTCCGTCAGCTCGTTGACCAGGCCATCGAGCACCGCACAGCCTCCGCGCCCGCTCACCGTCCCGCAGCCGGGCTTCCCCGACCCCCCGCGTGCCCCCACGATCCCCCGGCACAGCAGGAGGCCGGATTGTTCGACACCCTCCTCAACGCGGAGCACCCACTCACACACCAGCAGCTGCAGGACGAGGCGATCACGCTCTTGACCGGCGCGATCGAAACGACCGGAACCACCTTGGCCTGGACGCTCTACGAGATATCCCAGAACCCCCAGGTGGAAAAGCGGCTTCGTGCCGAGATCGCCGCCGTGTGCCCCGGCCGCCCCCTGGTGCACGACGACCTCGACAGCCTCCCCTACGCGCGAATGGTTCTGCAGGAGAGCATTCGCAAGTACGGCCCTGCGTGGATGGTGACCCGGACCGCCACGCGGGACGTCGACCTCGGAGGGCACCACATCCCCCAGGGCGCCGATGTTGTGTGGAGCCCCTACCTCCACCAGCACGACCCGGCCTTCTTCCCCGAACCCGAAGCATTTGACCCAGACCGCTGGACAGCCGAGCGTGCCCACCTCACACGCGGATCGTTCCTCGCCTTCGGCGACGGCCGACGCAAGTGCATCGGCGAGAACTTCGCCTGGACAGAGCTGCAGATCATCTTGGCCACCATTCTCCAGACGTGGCCACGGTTGGAACTCACCTCGCGCCCCCCTAAGGCTCAGGCTGTAGTCACTGTCAAGCCCGACGCGATGACCATGACCTTCCAGCAGCAGCCCTAGCGGCACAGAAGCAGGGTGGCAGCCTCCGCGGCCGCCACCTGCTTCGGCAGTTCACCGGGTCGCGAACGGGCCGGTCGAGAAGCGGTGAAGGCACGGCAGGAGCGGGGGAAGGGGCCTCAGCTCACCACCTCCCCCGCACGTGGCGTCTACGCCACGCACGTCCGCGAAGCCGCCAGGGCGAGGCGGAAGGGCGCCGCAGCCAATTCCGGAGCGCGTCCCCGCAGGCGCGGGGTCGATGCTTCCTGAGCGGCGGTTTCAGCGTAGGTAACGGCTGTTCTCGTTCAGTCGCTTCTGTGTCAGCGTCAAGAGGATTGTGGGAAGGGGCCTGCTGCCGACGATCACGACATGATCCTCTCTCA
This sequence comes from Streptomyces sp. JH34, assembly GCF_029428875.1. NCBI lineage: Bacteria > Bacillati > Actinomycetota > Actinomycetes > Kitasatosporales > Streptomycetaceae > Streptomyces > Streptomyces sp. JH34. The sequence continues at coordinate 96,830 of NZ_JAJSOO010000001.1, forward strand.
GCGCTTCGCCATCGGAAGCCGCGGCAGTCACGTCGACTCGATCCATTCGCCACGAATACGCATCGCGGTACGACACCGACAACAGATTCCCACGCCGGGCCCGCTGGACCGGTCTCGGGGGTCGGGCTCGGGGTGGGGCAGCGGAGTCGTCCTTCGCCCGTCGTGCTCCCGACCCAGCGATGTACTGCCAGTACACCCTTCATCAGTGCCTCGCCCCCCTTCTTGGATGCCGGTTTCCTGGGATGCGTAATCCCGCAGTGACACCCCTTTTGGAGCCCCAGCATGCAAGGAGCGGCCCTCCACGCCCCCGTCGACGAACGCGTCGCAGAAAGCGTTCTGGGCGGTGGCGAACGTCGTGGCCACCCGGGCGGCCGACCCGGCCGCGAGCTCGCGGGCCGTCGGGGTGGTTAATTCCGGTGCCATGCACCAGGGCACCAATTGCGGGACGGCGCCACCACAACACCAAAACAGAATATTTCGATAGATTTCATAGAAAGCTGTGCCCTCCTGATTACATACAGGCCCCCGGGCGCTGGGGCACGCAGCAAGGAGAGCCCCCATGCGTGAAGTAGTCATGCACACCGCCGGAGACGTCCGGTTCGAGGATCGCGACGACCTGAAAACCATCGAGCCGGCCGACGCGATCATCCGGCTGACCACGACCTGCGCCTGCGGCTCCGACCTGTGGCCCTACCGAGGAGTCGAGCCCGCCGACCACACCCTCATGGGCCACGAGTACGTCGGCGTCGTCGAAAAGTCGGCTCCGAGGCCACCACCGTGCAGCCCGGTGGCCTCGTTGTCGGGTCCTTCATTGTCTCCGACAACACCTCCGAGATCTGCCACTCGGGCTACCAGTGCGGCTGCGTGCACCGCGAGTTCGTGGCAGGCACGGTCGGCACCCAGGCCGACAAGGCCCGCATCCCGCACGCGGACGGCACCCTCGTCGCCACCGCCGGTCAGCCGGACGGGGAGCTGATCCCCTCACCGCTGGCCGCCTCCGATGTGCTCCGCACCGGCTGGTACGGCGCCGCGCCACCAAGGTCCTCCTGCACCCCTGAACCGACCCGTGCGGCGCCGCCCGATGGCGGCGCCGCAGCCCCCCGCACATCCCGATCACCGAAGAGGACTCTTCACTGATGAACCCCACCTACGACTTCACCGGCCAGGTCGCCCTCGTCACCGGCGCCGCCTCCGGCATGGGCCTGGCCACCGCCCGCGCCTTTGCACAGGCCGGCGCCGCTGTCGCGCTCGCCGACCTCGACCGGAAGGCCGCGGAACGCACGGCGCAGGAGCTGACCGCCGCCGGCCACCAGGCCATCGGGATCGGCTGCGACGTGGCCGACGAGGACCAGGCCGCCACCATGGTCACCCGCACCGTGGAAACCTTCGGACGCCTGGACATGGCCTTCAACAACGCCGGCATCCAGGTTCCGCCTACCGACGCCGCCGACGAGACGGCTGCGAACTTCGATCGCGTCAACGCGGTCAACCTGCGCGGCATCTGGACGTGCCAGAAGCACGAACTGCGGCAGATGCGCATCCAGGGCTCCGGCGCGATCGTCAACTGCTCCTCCCTCGGCGGCCTGGTCGGCCTGCCTGAACGCGCCGCGTACCACGCCTCCAAACACGGAGTGATCGGCCTGACCAAGAGCGCCGCGGTCGAGTACGCCCCCAAGGGCATCCGCATCAACGCCGTGTGTCCCGGCGTCATCGAGACCCCGATGGTCGCCGGCATGCTCGAGGGCCAGGCCGAGGCCATGGCCGAGATCATGAAGCAGCAGCCCATCGGCCGCCTGGGCACCGCCGACGAGATCGCCGCCGCCGCCCTGTGGCTGTGCAGCCCGGCTGCCTCCTTCGTCGTCGGCGTCGCCCTCCCCGTGGACGGCGGGTTCACCACCCACTGAACTCGTTCCACCTGCACCGCTACCTGCCCGACCTCTTCGGCCCCGTTTTCAGGGCCGGCTCGACCCGAACAAAGTCATCAACGAGGGCGACGACGTCGTGCCCGGGCTCGCCCCCCTCACCGACCAGGCCACCGCCGCCCTGACCACCGCCTGAACCAAGGAGGAACCCTGTGACCACCTTCGCCCTCATCGGCGCCGGCCCCGGCCTGGGCCTGGCCGCCGCCCACCGCTTCGGCACTGCCGGCCACCACGTCGCCCTCATCTCGCGCAACGCCCGGCACCAGGACGACCTGGCCGCGGAACTGGCTCGCGAGGACGTCCACGCCCGCGGGTTCACCGCCGATGTCCTCGACCCTGCCTCCCTGACCGCCGCCCTGCGAGAGGCCACCGACACACTCGGGCCCGTCGAGATCCTCCAGTTCAGCCCCGTGCCCCGCGGTGACTTCATGAAGCCGGTCCTGGAGACGACCGCTGCGGACCTGGACGATCCGCTGGCATTCTCGGTCAAAGGCCCGGTGACCTGCCTGCATGCGGTCCTGCCGGGGATGCGGGAGCTGGGCAGGGGCACACTGCTCTTCGTCAACGGCGGGAGTGCCGTGCGCCCGAACCCTCGCGTGGCCGGCACCTCGGTCGCGTTCGCCGCAGAGAGTGCCTACGCGGCGATGCTCCACGACGTCCTCGCGCCGGAGAACATCCACGTCGCTCAGCTGATCGTCCCCGGCGCCATCCGCCCGGACGCCGAGCACTCCAGTCCCCAAGCACTGGCCGAGCGCCTGTACACCATCCACACCGAACGCGGCGTCTTCCGGCACTACTCCGAGCCCATGCCCACCTGAGTATCCCGCACCGCCCCGCATCGATCCTGCGCCCTACCTCGGGTGCCGCGGAGCGGCGGGCCGAGGTTTCTGCCCTGCGGCGGGGTCAGCTGTGCGGTAACTACGGCCGGGCGCCGCAGGCCGGCGGTGGCGGCGAGCCCGGAGGACGACCGTCGGCGCGGCCTTCAGCCTGCGGTTCCGGGGCCACTTCGACCCGGGGACGCGGTTTCCTAGGATGCAGCGACCCACCCGCCGCAATCGCGACGCTCATGCCGGGGCGGGAGGATGGAGTCATGTCCGGCAACGTGGACCTCACCCAGTTCTCGCGCCGCTGCCGGGACCGCATCGACCCCGAGTCGCTCGGCCTCCCGGAGCGCGGTGCCTACCGCCGCGTGCCTGGTCTGCGCCGTGAAGAGGTCGCCCAGCTCGCCGGAGTGAGCACCGACTACTACATCCGCCTCGAACAAGGCCGCAACATCACCCCCTCCGACAGCGTGCTGCATGCAGTCGCCGATGCCCTGCGCCTGGACGACGCGGAGCGGAGCACCTGCCGCACCTCGTCAAGGCCAAGCCGGGCCGCCGCGCGCGCCGCGCCGCACCCGGCGTGCAGCGCGCCCGCCCCGGCCTTATGCGGCTCCTGGACTCCTTCACCCAAACCGGACGACAGCCCGTCCCACTCCCCCTCCGACGACAGGAGCAGCCTGTGAGCACCCCCTCCAGTCGCCCGTTGGCCCTGGTCACCGGCGCATCCAACGGCATCGGCTACGAGATCGCCCGCCTCTGCGCCCTCAACGGCTTCGACCTCGTCGTCACCGGGCGCAGCGACAAGATCGACGAAAGGGCCCAGCAGTTCACCCGCGATGGCGCCCGCGTCATCCCCGTGCGCGCCGACCTCGCCGGCGCCGACGGGGTCGAGACGGTGTGGCATGCCGTGGAGAAGACCGGCCGCCCCCTGGCCGCAGCGGTGCTCAACGCCGGCCGCAGCATCGGCGGCGCGTTCCTCGACACCGACCTGGACGATGAGCTCTCCCTGATCTCTCTCAACGTCACCTCCGTCGTCCACCTCGCCAAGCGCGTCACCCGGCACATGGCCGAACACGGCGGAGGGAAGATCCTCATCACCTCCTCCCTCTCCGCGACGCTGCCCACCCCCTACGAGACCGTGTACGGGCCCTCCCGCGCCTTCACCCGCATGTTCGCCCTCGGGCTGCGCGAAGAACTCAAGGAACACGGCGTCACCGTCACCTGCCTCATGCCCGGAGCCACCGACAGCGACTTCCACGCCCGCGCCGGGATGAACAACACCGCCTTCGGCACCGGCGCGAAGAAGAACAGTCGCAAGGACGTCGCCCGCCAGGGCTTCGTCGCCATGATGGAAGGGCGCGCCGAGATCGTCGGCGGCGACGCCGCCACCAAACGCACGGCCGTCGAGCACCGCTTCCTGCCCGAGACCTACAAGGCCGCCCGCCACGCCACCAAGGCCAAGCCCCGCCCCCACCGGTGAGCACCCGCCAGTCATCCGGTGCCTCCAGCGGGCTGCAGCGGATACCGACATACCTGGATGCGGAGATAGACGTGCCGTCGGCAGTGATGTCGCGACGGGTAGACACGGCGACACTGGCTCGTCAGGACGCTGGGCATGCGCGGATATCGTTGGCCAATACGTATGTGGACAGTGCGAGTTCGAGGGCGGGGACCTGATGGGGCCAAAGAGCGGACGATATCTGGTATCGGCGCTGGCGTTCGTGTCGGCGACAGGACTGACCGCAGGGTGCGGGGCCGGCGCCGAGCCCGCCGAAGCCGGGAGGAAGCCGGGGCCGGCGACGAGCACGGCAGCCGGTAAGGCGGCGGAGCACTCCGAACCGCTGACCGCTGCCCAACTGAAGGTCGCGCTGCTCACCGCGGACCAGGCCATCGGTTTCGAGATCACGGGGAGCAGTTCTCGGGACGGGGCCGAACCGAACTACTCCCTCGATGTCAAGGAGACCGTCTCCCCGGAGGTCTGCCGGCATGTGAGGGAGGCCACCAGGGGTGATGGGCACGACCCTGCCGGCTCTTGGCCTGTGGACAACTGAGCAGGTGCCGCTTCCTTTACCGGCTCCAGGTCGGACGCCTGCCTCTGTGATCTGTGAGGAAGGCACTTCCTGCCCGGCCCCCGGCCCTGGGAGAACGCCGGCGTCATCCTGGCCAGGGCCGGAGAAGCGTTCGAGCGTGACGCTCGCCCTAGAAGGGTTCAGCGGCCCGCAGGAGATCCTGCGGCAGGTAGGGGGACTCCACCCGGATCGCCCAGCCGCGGCGGCGGGCATGGCAGGCCAGGGCGAGGACGTCGAGGTTGACGGAAACGTCCGGATCATCCTCGCGGTCGGAGACCTCGTAGTAGGCGCGGTGGGCTTCGAGCGCGTCGGCCAGGGCGAGGTTGAAGCTCTCCTCGTCGCCCTCCACGAGCTGGGACAGCAGCACGGCGGGTGGCATCGCGAAGCCCCAGTCCTTGGCCTGTTCAGCCTCCTGCAGTGCCCGTTGCGCGGCTGCGTCGGGCTCGGCTCCTTTCAGGTAGGCGTGGAGGGCCTTGCGGTACTCGGTGAACGCGGAGCCGTCCGGACGGGCGAAAGTGGGGCCGGTGAGGACCAGCGGGGCGAGGTCCTCGCGCACGCCGGTGATCAGGGCGAAGGCGACGGCACGGGAAAGTTCACTCACCGTCTCAACTGGTTCGTCCCGCCTGCGCCAAGGCAGTGAGAGTGCGGCGAGTCTTGTTCTCCGAATTCTCCGAGAGGATGACTCCGCGCTCGCGCACCGCGTCCTCCAACTTCCGCTGTTTACGCTCTGCCCGGCCCGTCAGCTTCTCGGTATCGTCCTCGTCCTCGGGCTTCACTCGCAGGGACACCTCCAGGAACTCAAGATCGACGGCCGACCACGTCTCTAGGTCCACCTCCAGGTCGTCGAGCCGGACGTCGTCGGCCTTCGTCGAGAGGACCGGCCCCAGCGCGACCAGCCCGTCGAGCGGGACAGCGGGCCCGCAGGCGTGCAGGAACCGCTTCTGCGCCGCGTCGATCGGAGCGGTGGGATCGGCTCCGGGCTCCACCGCGTCCGACAGAGTCCCTGGAGGACAAGTACGCACCGCGGAGGCCGCGAGCACTCGGCCCACCGGCGACCAGTCCTCCTCGATCTTGTAGGTAAGAGGTTCCTCCTTGAAGGCGGCGGAGAACCGGCCGATCAGTTGCTCAACGATGCAAGGGCGCAGCTTGACGGTCAGGTCGTCCGAAGCGGCACCGATTCTGAACCGTATGATCCCGCCGCTGTTCAGGAGCGGAAGCCGCCCCTCGGCCACACCTTTCGCCTCTTCGGCGAACCAGATGAGACGTGTGGCCATCGCGTCCTGGGTCCCCCCGAGGGCCGAGAGCGCCGCAGCAACGTCGCCCTCTACATTGACCTTGATTTCGACCGGCAGCAGGTTCATTGCTTTGCTCCTGTTCGCCTCTCGGTGGTGTGTGCGTCTTCCTCGTGGGCGGGGCGGCGTCGGACCGGAGTGGCTGGATCGCACGGATGCGGAAGAACGCGGGCGACTCCGAGTGGTCCGTCAGGGCCGAGCGCGATGGGTGGAGGCAGGTGTCGTGGACGCCGAGAAGTCGGTCAGAAGAACGGGCTCCAACCGGCACAGTTGTCGATCGCTCGCGTATCGCTCCAGCTCCGGCGGTCGATAGCCCGGGTCCCTGTCCCGTCGTTCCTTGGCCGGCACTGCCAGGTATTCGTTCCCATCGGATACCCTCTCGGCGTTCACCGACCTCCCGATCGGGCGGTGCAGCGGTTTGGCGAGCCGGTACGCTCCCGTCCGCGTAGGGTGCAATGGCCCATAGCTGTCCGGCCGCACACGAAAATCAGTGCTTTCCCGCCCGCTCATCGTCGGCGGCCCGCCCCCACCGAGTACGCCGGGATCCAAGTGCAACCCGTGCCTGTGGGCCTGGTCGGCCATCCACAGCAGGGTGATGTCCGAAAGTCCCGTCTCTTGGTAACCGCCGCCCACGTCGCAGTGCGCCCCGGCGAACCAGACCTGTCTCAGCTCCTGGCCCTGCTGGGCGGCCGCGGGCTGCTGATGCCACAGCGCGGGACGGAACGCTGAGCGCTGCTCGTCGACGGCCAGTGCCTGGAAGGCCGCGACGATCCAGCTGCTCAGCTCGGTGTCGTGGAACGCCCAACGGTGGTTGAACCGGTCCACTGCCGGTCGCAGCATCTCTGCGTCCGGGACCGGGATCCCCAGGGCGCCCACGGTGTCCCACACTCCGATGAAGCGGACGGGGGTCTCCTGGGCATAGGACCGGCGGAACAACGTGGCGGCGGCGCCGGTCGGCCGCTCGATCCGGTCGCGGTACAGCGCCCAAGCCTCCGCGATCCGGTCACTGTGATCCCTGCGCAGAATGCCGCTGTTGCGTACGAGCCCGGCCAGGCTACGGGCGGTGAAAGCACCACGACTGAAACCGAATAGGTACAAATCGTCATCCGGCTCATAACATTCCACGAGGAAGCGATACGCATCGAGAACATTGCGGGACAAACCTACACCGAAAGCACCGCCGCGCAGACGCTCACGCCGAAGGGTGCCGACCCCGCTGTGGTAGTAGACGCGCTGCTCCTTTCCACCGGCAGAGCCCGGCCGAACAGACAAGGCAATCTTGGCGACATTGGTCTTACTCGGCTGATCGGCGAAGTTCCACGTACCGTCGCAACAGACCACCAGACGCTTGCCCATGGCTATCCTTCCTCGCGAGAGTGCGAAGCGGCATGTATCGCCAGTTCCAGGGTCCCACCACATGGGCGACGGCCGTTTCGATTCCTCTCTCACTCTCGCGTGACATGCTCCTTTAGCCACCGCAGCAACGCCGCGAACTCCGGAGACATGTCCGCGTCCGACTGGACCAGAACGGATGAGTGGCCGCTCTCCTCGACGGTGATCGAGTAGCTCATGGCATCCGGCGCGCGACCGTGGACCTCTCGGTCGCCTCCGGTCGCCGGGACCGCTGTGGCCACCAGTCGGAACAACTCGGCCGCAGCACTCTCGGGCAGGGCGTCGGTGTCTACCGTGTCCGGCGGGAGGCCGGCCCGGGCTGCCGCTGCGAGCCCGCCGTACGTCGCCAAAGTAACCCTCATGGCACCTCTCAGCCACCCACTGCTTCCGCTGGTCCGGCAGAGGCGCCCGGCGTCGACCGCCGGGCGCCTTGACGTCAACCGCCGGTCGAAACGCGCCCCTTGAGCGCGGCCACCTCTCGGCTCAGGTCCTGCACCTGGACCGTCAGCGCCCTGACTGCTGTGAAGGGGTCCCCGTTCTGGCCGGCTGTGCGGGTCTGCGCACTCGCGAGCCCGGTCGAGACCCCGGTGACCGAGATGCCAACCTCCCGCCACGCCCTCAGTACGGCCGTTTGCTCGCTGCCGCCGGTCCCGTACAGCTGTCCGGCCTTCCGGTACGTGGTGTCCGCGAACTCCTGGAACCGTGTCTCGCTGTTGGACGCCTTGAGAGCCTCGTACCAGATGAGTCCGGGAGCCTCCCACGAGTATCCGCCGATGGTCGCCGCCGTCACGTAGAACGCCTTGTTCGGGATGCCGGAGTTGTAATGCACCGCGCCCCAGTCTCCCTCGTAGGTGTCCGGCATGTTTACGTACTTGGACATGTGGTCTGGCTGCGGGTCCTTTCCGAACTTCTCGGTGTTCCAGGCGTGCCCGGGCGCCTTCATCGACCGCAGGGCGTCGGCTTCGATGTGAGGCGTGAAGACCTCACGGCCGATCAGCCAGTCCGCCTGCTCGGCCGTCTGCCCCAGCGTCCATTGGTCTACCATCGCCCCGAACACGTCCGACATGGACTCGTTCAAGGCCCCGGACTGGTTGTGGTACTCGAGTCCCGCGGTGTGCTCGGTCACTCCGTGCCCCAGTTCATGGGCGATCACGGAAATCGAGCCCGTGAGGTCGGAGAAGATACGACCGTCCCCATCACCGAACACCATCTGGCGCCCGTTCCAGAAAGCGTTGGCGAACTCGTAGTCGTAGTGGACGTATCCGTCCAGACGCATTCCGTGACCGTCGATCGAGTCCCGGGCATACACCTGCTGGAAAAAATCTCGAGTCTTGCCGAGCGTGTCGAATGCCCGGTTGGCGGAGACATCGGTCGACTCCGGGCCGTCTTCGGACCGCGCCAGAATCGCGAAGGGCAAAGACGTGGTGTTCCGGCAATCGTAGACAGTCCTACGAGCGTTGCCGGGAGCGGCGGCACCGGGGAAGGCCGCTTGGACCGATCGCTCGCCCCGCAGATGGGCGGTCGTGAGCAAGGTGTTCAGTGCAGCTTGGCGCACCTCGCTGTCATCGCTTTTCAGCATCCTTTTGAGCAGATACGGCGGGGTTATGCAATTCAGCCGAAGTTCGCTGGTCATTGCGGTACTCCGTTCATTGCGGTACATCGTGATCCAGAGGATCTGTTCTTCGCTTCGAGGGACGCCCGAACCTGCACGCACTACGACCGCGGCTGGTGGGCAAATTACTCCCGGGCCGACCAACGCGAATGATCTGCTGGGCCCGCGGCCAATTCATCCGTCGAAGCGTCCCGATATGAGGCGTCTCGCCCATCCATCATCACACGCCCCGCGGGATCGATGCCACCTAGAATCGACCGGTGTGAAGAGGCCTCAAATTTGCGCTTTCACATAACTTCTCCCTCGTTTGTTTCGTGCTCTCACGCGTTTCAAATAGACCGTCAGCTCGTCACGCCGCACGCAGGCCCCGCGCCGCTGCTAAAGACCGTTTCCTACATGGTGCGTCGGCAGTTGTACTGGCCATGACGAGTGGACGGTGGGGATGGATCGTTCCGGACGGACTGTGGGAGGTAGCGAGGCCGTTGCTGCCGCCGACCCGGGTGCGCCCGCAGAGTGGCGGGGTCACGAACATCGATGATGAGGCGGTGTTCGCAGCCATCATCGACGTCCTGGTCAGCGGGTGCGCCTGGCGGGCCCCACCTCCGTGCTTCGGGGCGTCAAAGTCGCCCGTGCACCGCCGCTTCGTCATCTTGTCGAGAGCCGGAGTATGGGGTCGGCTGCATCAGAACATTCTCCAGCCCGTGGAAGAACGGGACCTGATCGACCTGTCCCGGGCTGTTATGGCCTCCGCACACGTCCGCGCTAAAAAAGGGGGGGCGAACTCGCAGGTCCGAGCCCCGTGGACCGGGGCAAGGCAGGTTCCGAGATGCACATCCTGTCCGACGCGGACGGACTGCCGCTACAGGAGCCGGCCAACGTCACTCCGCGAACCCATCGGACAGGACCTAGTAGTGCTTCGTTACCTTGAGTTATCTTGCCTGGTGGTGGGCATCTTCGAGATGTGAAACTGGGGGATGTCGAGCGGCTCCGGGGCGAGTTGGCGGAGTTCGTGGGTGATGTGTTCGGGTCGTTGCCGCGGCGGGATCAGCGCCGGTGGGGTGCGTGTTATCTGCGCGGTCTGATGCTGGACGGGCGGCGCAAGTCGATCCAGCCGATGGCCGAGCGGTTGCCGGACGGGAACATGCAGGCTCTGCAGCAGTTCGTGAGCCAGTCGCCGTGGGATCCGTTGCCGGTTCGGCGGCGGATCGCCCGGCGGCTGTCGGAGGTGATCAGACCGCAGGTGTGGGTGATCGACGATGTGTCGTTTCCCAAGTGTGGCCGCGCCTCTGCCGGGGTGGCCCGTCAGTACTGCGGAGCACTCGGGAAGCGGGCGAACTGTCAGGTTGCGGTCAGTGTCCATGCCGCCACCGACACCGCGTCGTGTCCGTTGGACTGGCAGTTGTATCTGCCCCGGGAGTGGACGGACGAGCCGGGCCGCTGCCGCCGGGCCGGCGTCCCCGACGACGTCGTCCACCAGGAGAAATGGCGCCTCGCGCTCGGGCTGCTGGACAACGTGGGCGAGTGGGGGCTGAAAGCCCCGGTCGTGGTCGCGGATGCGGGTTACGGCGTCAGCACCCCCTTCCGCCATGGCCTGGAGGAACGGGGCCTGTCCTACGTGCTGGCGCTGACCGGGAAAGAAGTCGCCCACGAGCTGGACATCGAGCCCCACCAGCCGAATTACGGAGGACTGGGCCCACCGACGCTTGCCCGCTACCGGACGGCGCCGCGAGCACTTACCGTCCACGCTGCCGAGGCTGCTGCCGCCGACCACTTCGCTGAGGTGGCCTGGCGACAGGGCAGTAAAGGCACGATGACCTCACGGTTCGCGGTCCTGGCTGTTCGCCCGGCGGGCAAGCAGTCCCTGGCCGCCGCCCAAGCGGCAGGCGGCGGACGCAACCAGTGGAACGGCGTCCTGCCCCCGTCCACCGTCTTGGTGGAATGGCCTGCGGACCAGTACGGACCGACGGGTTTCTGGATATCGAACCTGCCGCACGAGACTCCCGTTGCCGAGCTGGTGCGGTGGGCGAAGATGCGCTGGCGCATCGAACACGACTACCGCGAACTCAAGCACGGCCTGGGCCTGGACCACTTCGAGGGACGCACCTGGCGCGGCTGGCACCACCACGTCACCCTCGTCACCGCCGCCCAGGCATTCCTCACCCTCAGGCGGCTCGACCCAAAAGTCCCCACGCCGGCCTGACCCTTTACCAGGTCCTGGACGTCCTCCAGGACCTGCTGAAGGGCTGGACCGGCACCTGCACCACCTGCAACCGCCCCCTGCCCCGCAACCGGAGCAGACGCAGAACCTAACGAAGCACTACTAGTGCCGCATCAGGCAACGTTGGCCCTCTTGACTCAGCCTGAGGGTCTGTCCACGCGCGCTCCTCGGCAGAGTTGTCTGTGGCCAATGCGATGCTGACGCCGACACCTCCGCTCCCAGTGATCGTTCAGGGGTTCCGATGAGTGAACAGTCAGGGTCCGACCTGGCTTCGGTCGACTTCGACGCCGCTTGGTGTGCCACCGACCTCGGCAAGTACCGTGCCTGCCAGTACACCTACGAGGACTACTCCCTTGAGAGTCTGCCGCCGCTGGACTCCAGCCAGTTCACGGGTGCCTTTCGATGGCTCGGGGACGCCGGCGCTCCCATCCCGCGGCAGGTCATGAAGCTCAACGGGCTGGCAAGAGACCTGGCCGCCAGGGGCCTCACCTTGCCGCGGGATTTCGTCACGTTCCAGACCACCGAGAATCTGTACGGCTCGCTGGACGAGGTTTCGGTAACTGGGTGCTGGACGGATCTTTCGGGCCCTCTGCCCAGTCCAGTCGAGCCTGGCGCCTTCCTGGTGCGGTTCTTCCGGGATCAGCAGGACTGCGTCATCTGGTACCTCTACATCCGCCCGGCGAGCGAGGCGTTCGTGGTGTACTCCGACCTCGACTACGAGTTTGAGTACGAGGCGCGGCGCGACGGGGAGGAGACACAGACCGATCTCGAGGATGCGGAGGAGCAGAGGGCCGCGATCTTGTGGTGTGCGCCGTCGTTCGAGGAGTTTGCCCATCGGTTCTGGATCGAGAACCGCCTCTGGCATGCGGTCAACGACCGTGCACTGCCAATGCTTGAGCCGCGGCTGCAGGAATACTTGAATCACTACGCGCCGCCTGGGGCTCCGATGTGACCGCGCATTGAGCGAGATCCTATGCGGATACCAAAGCGTGTACATGTTCGCGAAATCGATGACGACGAGGCCAGGAGCCTCTTCCAACCTCACGCTGACGCGTGGTGAAGGACGAGGTCGGCCTGGACGATCGCGGTGATGCGGTTGGTGCTGCAGCGGAGCTTCCGTAGGAGGCGCCAGCCCTTCAGGGTGGCCATGGCCTGCTCGCCGAGGCAGCGGATCTTGGCGTGTGTGCTGTTGTGGCGGCGCTGCCACCGTTTGAGGCGACGGCCGCGGAAGGGCACCCGGATGGAGCCGCCGGCGCCCTGGTATGCCTTGTCGGCCCAGCACTTGAGGTCGGCGTCGGTGAGTGCTTCGACGATGCCGTGGGTGCGGGTGGCGGTTAGGTCGTGGGTGGAGCCGGGCAACGCGGGCGAGGCCCACAACAGGCGGCCGAACGGGTCGGTGAGGACTTGGACGTTCATGCCGTGGCGCTTGTGTTTGCCCGAGTAGTACGGGGTGTCGGCGGCGATCCGGTCGATAGGCAGCAGGGTGCCGTCCAGGATCACGAACGCCTTGGTCCGCACGAGGCGCATCGCCTCGGCCAGAGTAGGCGCGAGGGCGGCCAGTACGTCCACGGCCTCGCGTATGTAGCGGTATGCGGTCGCGATGCCGATTCCGAACCCGGCGGCAAGTTGGCTGTAACGAGCTGGTGCGTGATTGCGTTTGAGACGTGGGTGCCTGACCTGGGGGTTTGTGTCAGTCGGTGGTGTTGCGGTCGGAGACGAGGCCGGCGATGGCCCGGTAGGTGGCGGGCAGGTTCTCTCGGCGGTGGGTCCAGCGGGTCAGTTGCTTCCAGCGTTTGTGGTCGGCGAGGGCGTGTTCGACGGTGATGCGCTTTGAAGAGTGCCTGTGTCGGGCTCGTAGGCGGGCTTCGAGGACTTCGGGTGGGCTGATCTTGTTTCCCTTCCTAGGCGGGGTCACCGCTTGGCCGGGATGGTCGCGACGGAGTCCGAGGTAGCCGTCGTCCAGGAGGACTTCCACGTCGGGAAAGTGCTGGAAACAGGTACCGATGCCTTCATTGCGTGCGGCGGTCGCGTCATGCATCCGCCCTGGTCGCAGGGCATCGGTCCAGAGCGTGCGGCCTCGATGGTCGGCGACGACGGTGGCCTTCATCGTGTTCTGCTTCTTCTTCCCTGAGACGAAGGAACGGCGTCCGCCGCGGCTGGCTGGGGGACGGCGGACCTGGACTTCGGTGGCGTCCAGCCGCAGCTCGATGCCTTCGGCCTGGGCGTAGGCGAACACGTCCGCCAGGGTCCGCAGCCGCAGGCCGGGCCGGTCTGGAACCGCGCATCCCCGCTCTGCCAGCAATCCTCGTATCTCGCCGATCGCACGGGTGATCGTGGAGCGGTCGACGCCGAACAGCAGCCCCAATGCTGCATGCGGCAAATCGTGCCGCAGATGAATCAGTGTGGCCACGACCCGGTCGACGAACACCAGCCGATGCCGGACACCCGCTCCTGCCCCACGCTTCCTGGCCCCGCCGCGAGCTTCGTAACGCCGGCCCTCGACCACGGCCTGCCAAGGGTCGGCCAACTCCTCAACCAGGCGGGCGAGATGACCCCGGGAGACCCCCGTGAACACTTGATGCGCGAGAACCGTCCGACTGACCATGATCGCCACAACCGGATCATGCCACCCACCAGCAAGAACACCTCACCCGCAATCACGCACCAGCTCGTAAGTGTCACCACAGCGCAGGCCGATCTCCCCTCGCCGGGCAGCGAGTCGCTCGGTTAGGTACCGCAGGGTGCGACTGCACAGGTCGATCGACGACGGGTAGACAAGCACACGAAGCTCCTGGTGGCTGCGGGCGATCTTGGTCGAGAACCCGTCTACCAGGAGCTTCGTTGTTTCACAGTTCCGTCCAACACGTGTTGCTGAGCTTTGCAGTTGGCCGGTTGAGCGTTGACCGGGCAGGTGCACCGTATCCCGTGCGGGCGCCCTCCCCGTTCTACTCCACCGGCTCGCACCAGGCGGCGACGAGATCCTGGAAGCCCAAGAAACGGGTGCCAGGAACAGTCTCACCACTGAGCGTCTCGCCGTTGAGCCAGCAGATGTCGAAGATGTCGGTCTCGGTGTCGAGGAGGCAGCACACACCACCGGTGGTGGCGGTGAGGTCGGTGAACACCTTCCTGACGCTCGCGGACTGCACGAACATCCGGCTCATGCTCGAGGTAGCGGCTGTGAACTGCAGTGACGCAAAGTTCGGGTGCCATGCGGGGGAGAACCTGACCGTCAGGTAGATGTACCCGACCGACACCCGTCCCTGCTCGTCGACCCTGTCGGAATCGCGGAGGAAGAACTCGTGCACCGCGTCGTCGACGCCGACGACGATCGAGGTGTCTAGTTCGAGCGAGCCGCCTGCCGAACAGTCGACCGGTTCGCTCTTGAACTTGGAGGTGAACGGCACGACCAACTGCTCTCCGCCCGGCAGGGTCACCGGAAGCGGCGGCGTGTCGCGGCCTTGGGGGGCGAGCTCGGCCAGCCGGGTCAGCGCTCTCGCAACGTTCCGAGGGGGCATGAAGATCTTATAGCTGTAGTCCAACCCCATACCGCCCCGCCTCCCCTGTCCTGAACCGTCATCCTGTCACGATCGGGATGGAGCGCCCAGTTAATTCCAACGTGGCTGGCTTCGTCCGGACGCAGTCGGCAACGAAGCGCTCAGTCACAACACGCGGCCACCGCAGTCAGGTTGGAAATGGCTCCAGGCGGCTACTGCGAGCCGTCCGACGTGGCACCGGTTCGGTAGTGACCTGGCGGCGGGCCCAGATGGTGCTGCTGTCCGCCCAGGGCATGCCCGTGGCAAAGATCGCCGAGGTGACGTTCACCAGCGACGACCGGGTCCGCGACGTGATCCACAACTTCAACGCCGACGGCTTCGATTCGCTCTATCCGAAGTACAAGGGCGGCCGGCCCAAGACGTTCACGCTGCCCGAGCGACGCGAGATCAAGAAGATTGCGAAGTCCACGCCGACCGAGCACGACCTGCCGTTCTCCACCTGGAGTCTGACCAAGCTGGCGGACTACCTGGTCGCCGAGGGGGTGGTCGACGACATCAGCCACGAGGGCCTGCGCATCTCGCTCCGCGAGGAAGGCGTCTCCTTTCAACGCCTGAAGACCTGGAAGACCTCCCGCGACCCCGATTACGCGGCCAAGAAAGCGCGGGTGGAGCACCTGTATGCGATCGCTGACAGAGAGGTCATATCCGAGGCCGACGAGCCCGAAGTCATCTTCAGTATGGACAAGTTCGGCCCGCTTAATCTGATGCCCTACCCGGGTCGGCAGTGGGCCGAGCGCAGCGGCCGGCACAAGGACCCCGACCGCGAACCGCGCCGACGGCGGCGGGCAACCTACAACCGCTACGGCGGGGTACGACACCTGTTCGCCGCACTCGACCTGACCAAAGACAAGCTCTACGGCCACATCAAGCCCATCAAGCGGCGCACCCAGTTTCTGGAGTTCTGCCGCTACCTGCGCTCGCTCTACCCACCGACGGTGCGGATCGCGATTGTCTGCGACAACTTCTCACCCCACCTGACTACGAAGAAGTGCCAGCGGGTCGGGACCTGGGCGGCAGCGAACAACGTCGAGATCGCCTACACCCCTACCAGCTCCTCCTGGCTGAACCGCATCGAGGCCCAGTTCACTGCCCTGCGCTACTTCACCCTCGACGGCACCGACCACGCCGACCACAAAGAGCAGGGCAGCATGATCCGCCGCTACATCATCTGGCGGAACAAGCACACAGCCGATATTCGCTTGCGCACCATCGTCACTCGGGTCAACGTCGCCTGACACCTCACGAAGGCAGAGTAGATGACCACGCAGACCCACCTCGTCGACCACGAACTCATCGAGGCCGCGGCCCACGTCGCACGCACTCGCTGCCGGGGCGACAGCCACACCATGGCGGCCGCAGCCCGTGCCCAGGACGGCCGGATCGTCACCGCAGTGAACGCCTACCACTTCACCGGGGGCCCCTGCGCAGAGCTGGTTCTCCTCGGCACGGCAGCCGCCCAGGGCGCCTACGAGCTGGACACGATCGTCGCCGTGGGCGACGGCGACCGAGGGGTCGTTCCCCCGTGCGGACGGTGCCGCCAGGTCCTTCTCGACTACTTCCCGGCTCTGCAAGTCATCGTCGGGGCAGGCGAGCGGCTCCGGACCGTCTCCATCACCGATCTGCTTCCCGAAAGCTACATCTGGGCCGACCATCAGCTCGACACTGAGGAAACCGAGCCACTCAGCACGAGCTGACACCGCCAGACCTAAACAGGGCGAACGTTGTCTGATGCGGCACTAGTGTGATGCGCCAGAAATCCAGTGGGTTAGTAAGTACCCTGTCGGTATGTCATATTCGGGGCCTTCTGCTGTGGCGATCACGTTGTCCGAGGCCGAGCGCGCCGAGTTGGTGCTCCGGACGAAATTGCCGCACCGTCGCTCGGCCGAGAAGGCCCGCATCATCCTGGCGTGTGCTGATGGCATGTCAAACGCGCATGTCGCACGGCTCATCGGTGTCCAGGCCAAGACGGTCGGCAAGTGGCGTCGGGCATTCGCCGCAGGGCGGATGGCTGGGCTTGAGGACGCCGGCTGGATTGGCCGCCCGAAGGCCGGCCTGATCCTCGACGATGCCGAGCGCAGACAGTTGCAGCAGTGGGCTAGGCGGGCCAAGACCGCCCAGTTCCTCGCGTTGCGTGCCAGGATCGTGCTGCGCTGCGCGGAGGGCGGGACGAATCAGCAGGCCGCGGACGACCTCGGAATCGACAGGTCGACCGTGGACCGCTGGCGGGCCCGGTTCATCGCGAAGCGCCTCGATGGTCTGCATGACGAGCCGCGCTCGGGCCGGCCGCCCTCGATCCTCCTCGACCAGGTCGAGGAGGTCATCGTGGCCACCCTGGAGTCGGTCCCGGGCCAGGACACGCACTGGTCGCGGGCCTCGATGGCCCAGCACACCGGCCTGTCGAAGTCGACGGTCGGGCGCATCTGGAAACGGTTCGACCTCAAGCCCCACCTGCAGGACTCCTTCAAGCTGTCCACCGATCCGCAGTTCGTCGCCAAGGTCGTCGACGTTGTCGGCCTGTACCACCACCCGCCCGAGAAGGCGGTCGTGCTCTGTGTGGACGAGAAGAGCCAGATCCAGGCGCTGGACCGGTCCCAGCCGGTGCTGCCGATGATGCCGGGTATGCCCGAACGCCGCACCCACGACTATCTGAGGCACGGCATCACCAGCCTGTTCGCCGCCTTCAACATCGCTGACGGCACCGTCATATCGGCACTGCACCGCCGCCACCGGGCGATCGAGTTCAAGAAGTTCCTGATCCGGATCGACAAGGCGGTGCCCACCGGGCTCGACGTGCACCTCGTCTGCGACAACTACGCCACCCACAACACCGCCGACATCAGGACGTGGCTCGGCAAACACCCACGTTTCCACGTCCATTTCACCCCCACCGGCTCCTCGTGGATGAACCAGGTGGAGCGGTGGTTCGGCTTGCTGACCGACAAGCTCATCCGCCGCGGTGTCCACACCTCCGAGAAGGCGCTGGAGGACGACATAACTGCGTGGATCGATACTTGGAACGAGAACCCGCGGCCCTTCACCTGGACCAAGACAGCCGACGAGATCCTCAACTCCCTCGCCGACTACCTCACCAAAATCGGAACTACCGGCCAGAAAACCGAGCAGAACTAACCCACTGGATTTCTGGCGCATCACACTAGCTGGAGGGCCCGTAGTGCGTCTACAGCTCTCCCCCGGTCCGCACGCTCCAACTGACGGCACCGAGAACGGGACGGGCTTCCTGGACTGCTCGCGGACGCGGTCGCGGACGGACGAAGTACGCGTCAGCTGACTCGAAGACCGACCGCCAGCGTCAGTTCAAGGACCCGGTGTGGCGATGCGAGATCCGGAAACAGGTCCCGCAACTGCGACATCCGGTACCGGACCGTCTGGGGATGGACGAACAACGCCGCCGCCACCTCCTCCCGCCTGCCCTGATGCAGCAGCCACGCCCGCAACGTCTCCTCCAGCCGCCGTGCCGTCGCGACAGGCAAGGTCCGCAACGGTGCGAGGGCGCGGGCACGCAGGTCTGCGAACGCGTCCACGTCGGCACTCAGCACCAGTTCGGGCAGGTGGTCCTCGGTGTCGCGAATATCCGAGGAGAGGGAGCGCGCGCGTACGGCTCGTGCGTACGAGGCGGACGCACGAGTCCATGGCCGGGCCGGGCCGACCACGGCGGTGCGGTCGGTCAGCTGCCGCAGGAGATGTGATCGGTCGGCATCGGGGACGAGCAGCACACCAGTGGCGTCCGGCAGATCATCGAGGACGAGGGTGCTCGGGTCGAGCGCACGGTAGGCAGGCCGGGCCTGGCCGGCGGGCAGCAGGACCGCGGTCAGCGAATCCGGAGGCTGCCACCCGGCTCGTTGGACAGATGTCAGCAGCACGTCTGGGCTCGCGCCGGCAAGGAGGCCGCGGGCCAGGTGTTCCAGGTGGCGTTCGTGGGCCCTGCCCCGGGCAGCCAGTTCGTCGGCGTGGCCCGCGGCGCTCGCAGCCGAGAGCTCGTCGATGTAGGCGAAGGTCAGCTCGGCGAATTTGGCGACCTGGGCGGCGGGCAGACCTGCGGGTACGGCACCCGCTGCCAGGCACCGCCAGGCCACGCGGGCACCGACGCGGTAGGCGCTGAGCAGGGCGTCCATCGAACGGCCGTCGCGCACCTCGCCGCGGCCCAGCTCGTAGGCTGCGTCACCGGCGTCGCCACCCGTGGCTTTCCCGCTCGCGAGGTCCAGGTAGTGCCCCAGGGCGGTACGGACGGCTCGGCGGATGGTGGCACCCATGTGGCCCGAAAGGGCGTTGGCGTAGGGAGGGACCTCGTCGATGATCGCTTGGACGACCTCGTCGGCGGTGGTCTTCAGCGCGGCCCGAAGTGCGGTGACCGTCGTCTCATCGAGGGCCAGTTCGCCGGCCCTCCGGATTGCATGGCTCACGATTTTGTTCCCTGCGAACAATTCAGCCGACCAGATTTACGTTCTGCGGTCATGACTTTACGCCCTAAGACGCAGCAAGCTGGAGTCATGACGAGTGCAGCCCTCCGTAGCGGGGCGTGGAAACTACTGGAGATGGTCACGACGCCGCTGCTGCCGTCGGACTACCTCGACCTGGTCAGCCCGTTGCGTGCGGGCGCCGAGCTGCGTGGGCGCATCGAAGCCGTCCACCCCGAGACGGGTGACGCCGCGACTGTCGTGATCAAACCGGGGCGGGGCTGGCGCGGCCACACAGCCGGTCAGTATGTGCGGATCGGCGTCGATGTCGACGGGGTGCGCCTGTGGCGTGCCTACTCCATCACCTCACCGACAGACCGCAAGGACGGCCGCGTCACGATCACCGTGAAGGCGATCCCGGACGGCAAGGTCAGCAACCACCTGGTCCGCAGTGCGGAGCCGGGCACGCTGATCCAGCTCGACCAGCCGACCGGTGACTTCGTTCTGCCGCAGGCCAAGCCCGCCAAGGTGCTCTACCTGACGGCCGGCAGCGGCATCACGCCTGTGATGGGCATGCTGCGCGACACCGAGTTCGACGACGTCGTCATGGTCCACTGCGCGCCACAGCCGCAAGACGTGATCTTCCGCAACGAACTGCACGACCTGGTCGCGGACAAGAAGCTGCGGCTCACCGAGGTACACACCGACACAGACGGCATTCTCGACATCGCCCGTCTCGACGAGCTCGTGCCCGACTGGGCGGAGCGCGAGGCCTGGGCTTGCGGGCCCGCGGGCCTGCTCGACGCCGCCGAAGAGCACTGGGCCGAGCACGGCGTACAAGAGCGCCTGCACACCGAACGCTTCCGCCCCAGCATCGTCGTCGCCGGCAGCGGCGGCGAGGTCACGTTCAGCGCCACCGGCAAGACCGTCGACGCGGACGGCGCCACGCCGCTCCTGGACATCGGCGAGGAGGCCGGCGTGCTCATGCCCTCCGGGTGCCGCATGGGCATCTGCTACGGCTGCATCACGCCGCTCAGGGCAGGCGCCGTCCGCGACCTGCGCACCGGCGAGATCACCCAGGCCGAGCCGGGAGTCCTCATCCAGACCTGTGTGTCCGCCGCGGCGGGCCCCTGCGACATCGAACGGTAGGAGCACCTTGACCGCCATCGACCCCACCGCCCACCTGACCGCGGAACAGATCGAGGAGCTTGGCCACGAGCTTGACGCGATCCGCGACGAGGTGATCGCCAGCCGCGGCGAGAAAGACGCCGCCTACATCCGTAAGGTCATCTCGGCGCAGCGCAAGCTCGAGCTGGTCAGCAGGGGCGTGCTGCTGTTCTCGATCTTCCCGCCCGCCTGGCTGATCGGGACCGCCGGCCTGTCCGTGGCGAAGATCATGGACAACATGGAGATCGGCCACAATGTTCTTCACGGCCAGTGGGACTGGATGCGAGACCCGAAGGTTCACTCCACCACCTGGGAGTGGGATCACGTCTCGCCGTCCGAGCAGTGGAAGCACTCGCACAACGAACTGCACCACACGTACACCAACGTGATCGGCAAGGACAACGACCTCGGCTACGGCATCATGCGCGTCGACGAGGACCAGAAGTGGCACCCGTTCCACCTCGGCCAGCCGCTGTGGAACTTCATCAACGCCTGCTTCTTCGAGTACGGCATCGCAGCGTACGACCTGGAGCTCGGCAAGAACCTGCACAAGCGCCGCCGCAAGAACCCCGAGTTCCGCGCCCGGGCCAAGGCCGTGGGCCGAAAGATCCGCAAGCAGGTGATCAAGGACTACGTGATCCACCCGCTGCTGTCGGGCCCGTCGTTCCTCACCACGCTCGCCGCCACGTTCACCGCGAACCTGGTCCGCAACATCTGGTCCCACTCGGTGATCATGTGCGGGCACTTCCCGGAGGGGGTACAGGTCTTCGAGCGCCGGTCGATCAAGGGCGAAACGCGCGGCCAGTGGTACCTGCGCCAGATGATGGGCTCGGCGAACATCAGCGGCAGCAGGGCCATGCACTTCATGACCGGCAACCTGTCGCACCAGATCGAGCACCACCTGTTCCCGGACCTGCCGAGCAACCGGTACGCCGAGGTCGCGGTGAAAGTGCGCGCGCTGTTCGAAAAGTACGAGCTGGAGTACGTGACCGGGCCACTCCCGAAGCAGGTGTTCTCCGCGTGGCGCAAGGTCTTCCGGCTCTCACTGCCGAACAGGACGCCCAAGGTCAAAACGCCGGACCGCGAGCAGGAGCTCGTCGCGGCCTGATTCCCGGTGCTGGTTCAGATCCTTCGGCCGTACCGGTGGGCCGGTACGGCCGGCCGCGGTGGGACAGGTCTGCGCCTGCCGACCGGTGGCTTCATGTCGGCGCGGTTCCTTCGCCGCCGGCAACTTCCCGGCCTTCCTGGCGCCGCTGCCGCTGGAGAGCATCGTAGATCGGAGAACTCGACACCCACCCTCCACGCGCCCGCACGTCGGCGAAACTTCTCTGCGCCGGAAGACTCCCGTGGTCCATGGGCAGCCCAACGACCCCACGACGGGCGCCGTGGCGGCGTATCCCGACCGTCACAGAAGACCGCAACGGGGTGACGGGTGTGCCTGCCTCGGGCGCCGGCGGTTCGGAGTCGGAGTCCGAGGACGAGCAGCACGTGGGGTGCGTTGGGCAAGTCTTCAGGGACGGTGGCGGTCCGGGGCATCAGTCCAGCCGGTCGAGTCTCCGTACTCCAGGGCGAAGGACCAGCCTCCATGCTCTCCGACCCGTACGACACCATCGCCGTCCTCGCCCGGTCGGTACCACTGCCCGAGGTCCCACGCCTCGGCGTCGGTGATGGGCTCGGTCGCGCCGTCCCGGTCGCCTCCCATGCGCACCGCCAGTTGCTGCGCGGATATCCCGCGTGCGAACACCACACTGGACATCCAGTGCTCGAGATCGACCAGCCACTGAATCCCATCGCGCATGCCTCGCCCCTCACCCACAAGCCATTGGTCGTCGGGTCGCACCCTGTGCAGCACCACTGACAAGGCGATCCCGTCGAGCAGCACCAAGTGACCACGCCGTCGACGAGGAAGTGCTGGACCCACCGGTCTCCGCGCGCAACTGGGCTCGGCCCCAGCCTCACTCGGAAATGGACATCAACTCACGAACCGCCCTCTGACAGCCGGAACTAGCAGCACCGGAACCGCGTCACCGGGCCGGGATCGGCTGCGTGAGGTTCACCGGGTTGCCGTCGGGGTCCTTGATGTGGGCGACGCGCTGTCCCCACGGCATGTCGTTGGCGCCTCCGCTGACCGAGCCGCCGAGCGCCTCCACCCGGGCGAGTGTCTCGTCGACGTCGTCGACACCGATGCTGAGCAGGATCCGCGACACCGCCCCGGTCCCAGGGTCCGCCTTGGCCACCAACCCGAGGTCGGTGTCGCCAATGCGCAAGCCAAGGTAGAAGGCGGCGCCTTCCTCCGGTACCCGGAAGATCTCCTCAGCGCCGAACAATTTCGTATAGAAGCCGAGCAGAGCGTTCTGGTCGGCAGTCAGGACCACGGGCTGGATGGTGGACATGGCACTCCTGTCGAGAACGGTCGTGTCGCTGGGTAGACCGTTCGAGGACGGTGAACTCATCGGCGAAACCACCTCGCGGGACGATCGACAACACAGACTGCGACCCACGACCAGCACGAACACCCCGGAATGAGGTCACGCCACCCCGCTGACCAGCTCGCCCTCACCACCGGCCACCAGCACGACCTGAGCGGCCCCTCCCCCCAGGAGGCAGCCGCCCGGCTCGCCGACTTCCACCACCGCACCGGGTTCGCCGGCTCCGTCGTCACCGACCCCACCCCTGTGCCGGGGTAGACCTCTGGCCCGCCACGGCCCAGAGGTCTACCCCGGCACCCAGTCACCTGCGTCTTCAACCCGGCCACGGAACAGTCCTACGAAGCAGCCGTCACCCTCGCGTGGCTCCTGACGTGGGTGTGACGGCTGGCAAACCGATTCAGCCCATGTCCTCGTCCATGCTCTCGTACCCGGAGTGGAACAGCGCGGAGAAGCTGGGGTACTTCGTCGGGTTGCCGTACTTCGGAGCGAACTCGTAGGCGGCCCACTCACCGTCCGGACCTACGTCGGTCGGATCGAGCAACCAGAAGTCCTCTCCCCGAGCGATCTCCACGGACCGGCGAAACAACTGCACAACATCCTCGTTGCCGGGTATCGAGTCGTACATCTCGGTCACGCGTCTGCCGGCATCGCTGTCCCGCATCCACATGACTCGGCCGCATGGGTGGACATCGTCCACCCATGCATCCAGGCGCGTCCAACCGTCGCTCGCCAGGAAGAATCCCCGCACGCTCGGTGGGAACCGCACCCCGAGCCGCTCCTCGGATGCCACCAGAGCTTCCTCCGGAGCAGGCGCTTCACCCAACCACAGCTCAACCCCTTCCCCTCGATCCAGAGCCTCCAGTTGATCGTCATCCAGCAGATCGACCAACTCGTCGCCGTCGGCCCGGGCCTTCACGTACAGCTCGCCGTATCGCTCCAAAAAGACACGCCACTCCTCCGGCGTGGCCAGAACAGCGGCAATTGCGATGTCTTCAGGCTCAGTTGTCTCACTCATGGCGATCATGGTGCCAGGTGGCCATGACAACGCCGACGGCAGCCGGCCGTACCGTCTGCGAGGAACAGCCCAGTTGCCGCCCTCTGATGTGGACGTGGCAGTGGACGAGCAAGTCCGCAGGCGGGCAGCGGCCAGAATCCCGTGGTCCGTCTCAGTACGGAGTTCTCGCGGGACTGCGCAGCGAGTACGGGGGCGTGCATCCTTCACTTCATACGGGCTTTGCCGCAGGCGCGGTTACGCTCCTCCATGTTGCCGCCCAGGATCTGCTCGGTACGGCCGGCGGCCTTTTCGAGGCGGCACCGCCCAGGCGGGCCTGGCGCTCCTGTACGAAGGCGTTCACGCAGCCTGGATAAGTTCCGCGCGGCCGAACAGCAGAGCGTATCCGGAGGGGAGCTGGGCGAGGATGCGGTCGAGAAGGTCTGGCCCGGCAATCCGGCCGACGGTCGCGAGGACGGCACCGGTGTCCCAGCGCGCGGTTGCAGGTGTTCCGCCGTGTCGGGTTGCGATCTCCTTGACGAAACCCCAGCCGGTGAGCAGATCGGAGACAGGGATCTGGGCGGTGAGGATGCGGGCGGCTTCGACGGGCAGACGCGCCGCGAGCTCGACGCGTTCGTCGCCTGTCAACTGCCGGCCGAGGGCGGACAGCACGGCGTGGGTGACGGCCTCGGCTCGTTCACGCGTGGGGTATGCACCCTCGTACCTGATCTTTTCCAGCATCGCTTCGAAGGTCACGCCTGTTACGGAGCGCATCGGTTCCCGCAGGGAGCGCATCGGTGTAGTGCCTTTCTCGACGGCGGCTGGCACTGGGGCGTGCTTACCGACAGCCGCACTGCTGATCTTGAGGAGTTCGTTGCGTCGGGTGCCCGGATTGACAACGGGCAGTCCTGAGTTCACATGCCGTATCCGTTTTGTGATCGCTCGGCTTCGAGTACCGCAGCGCGGATCGTTCAGGGAAGGATCCGCGCTGCGGTCGAGTAGCTGCCGGGGTGGCATCTGAGTGCCGGCAGCAGACGTGCCTTGATCACCCGCACAGGGCCGCTCGGCATCCGGGTGGGTGGCGGTGACACGATTCTCGCGGGTCAGCTCCCACACGCGAGGACGGGGGTACGACTCAGGCGCCGAGCTGCCTGTGGACGGTTTCTCCGCCGATGGTGATCTTGCGAGGCTTGGCTCGCTCGGCGATCGGGATGCGCAAGGTCAGCACTCCCGCGTCGTAGTCGGCCCTGATGCGCTCCGTGTCCAAGGTGTCTGCCAGGACCAGCTGGCGCGAGAAGGCGCCCAGTGGACGCTCGGAGAGCTCCATCTGCACGTCCTCGCCGGTGGTGACAGGACGGCGTTCCGCCTTGACGGTGAGCATGTTGCGTTCGACGTCGATGTCGATCGCGTCCTTCGCCACACCGGGCAGGTCGAGGGCGATCACGTACTCCTCGCCTTCGCGGTAGGCATCCATCGGCATGGCCGACGGCCTGGACCAGGAACCGGAAACGCCTGTGAGCTGCTGGGCGAGCCGGTCGAGTTCCCGAAACGGGTCAGTGCGCATCAACATTGCGAAAACACCTCCACTGGTCTGGCAGAAACTGCCAATGCGCTTCGTATGCAACCGTTGTAGCATGTCATCCAAACGATGACAACTGAGATGTCATCCAAAGGGTGACGTCATGGAAGGATCCCCCTATGAGCGCCTCCCCTGCGGCCGGCGAACCCGCATCCTTCGCTGCGGCCTCAGCTGCGCTGGATGCGATCGACGAGGCCGTGCGCGCTGCTCAGAGACCCGAGCTCGTCCCGCCGACAGCGAACGGGACAGGTCCCGAGCAGGCTCTGGCAGCTCTGCTTCTTCTGCGTGAACTACGCGAAGGGCTGGCGGGGTGGGAGGCGGGTCTGATCGAAACAGCCCGTGCGGCAGGCAGCAGCTGGGCCGACCTCGCCCATCCACTCGGCGTCGCAAGTCGGCAAGCAGCCGAACGCCGCTACCTGCGTGTCCGTCCAGGAGCACCTGGCGCCACTGGCGAGGAGCGCGTACAGGCAACGCGCAACCACCGCGCCGCCGACCGCAGCGTCAGTACCTGGGCGCGGGACAACGCCGCGGACCTGCGACAACTCGCCGGCCAGATCACCTCGCTGTCCGATCTCCCCCGCGGCTCGACCACACGGCTCTCCGCAGCACTGGCCGACGACGATGCGGCCAGCCTCATCGCCCCACTGACCGCCGCCCATCGGTTTCTGACGGCCGACCACCCGAATCTCGCGGCCCGTATCGACACTATTCACCAACACACCGATCAGCTCCGCCAGGCCAGCAACGACCAGCGCGGCACTCCCTGACGATGATGACGCCCGCTGAGGGTGACGTCGGCGGGCGCCGCCCGGCTGGCAACGGCGGGTGGGGATCCCTGGAGGGTAGGGCGTGAACATCTCTGCACAGATCCGGCCGGCTGCCTGGTCCGCGGGGACTCGCTCGATGTGGCCGGGTACGGTCGCCCAGGCCCGACATCGCAAGCATGTCTGCGTCGAAGATCATGTCTCCCAGTGCGGCTCGAACCCGAGGGTCAGCTCCACGACCCTGCTTGTGACCGGGCGGTGTGGACGCACTGCGCGCCTACCAGGCACAAGATTGGGTGCCGTTCCGAACCGGTCCCAGGCTCGACGCCCTTTGACGAGGCTGGTCACAGCCTCCAGCATTGCGGACGTGGCGTCACCCGCGACCCTGGCGAAGATGTACAGGAAGGACTGCGGGGTACTCCGACTGCCGGTTTCCCGTCACATCGACGGCGAAGCCGGATGAAGTCGAATAGTCAAAGAGACCGGTCCGCCCAAGGCAGTCGGTGGCGTGTCGGTTTTTGGGAGCAACGCAGCCGGAAATCGCCCGCTCGGTATTCGTGAGGGAACCTGATGGCGACGTCAATCAGTGGGAGCGGGGGTCCGAGGGCCCGGTGTCGCCCATACCTCTGCGGTCGTGGTCCGTCCACTTGCTGGTGTCTCGTGGCACAGCGTAGGGCTCCTCCAAGGGTGGATGCCCACCAATGGCAGCCCTCTCCCTTGCCAGCTCCGCGTCGAACTCGAGACCGAGCAGGATGGCCAGGTTTGTGATCCACAGCCAGACCAGGAAGATGATCACGCCGGCCAACGCGCCGTAGGTCTTGTTGTACGACCCGAAGTTGGCCACGTAGAAGGCGAAGGCTGCTGACGCGGCCATCCAGATCACGAGAGCCAACAGGCTGCCCAGCGAGACGAATTTGAAGCCTCGGCCCTTCGCATTGGGCGCTGCCCAGTACAGGAGCGCGAGCAGAATGGTCACCAGCACCACCAGGACGGGCCATTTCGCGATCGACCATACGGTCATGGCCGTGTCGCCGAGTCCCAGCGCCGTACCCAGTCGACGTGCGAGGTTACCCGAAAGGACGACGATCAACGCACTGACGCAGGCCAGCACCATGAGTGCCAAGGTCAGGCCGACCCGGACCGGAAGCACCTTCCAGGCCGGCCGGCCTTCGGGGACGTCGTAGACGGCGTTGGCGGTCCGGATGAACGCTGCCACGTAGCCGGAGGCGGACCACAGAGCGGCCAGAAGGCCTACGATCGCGATGACCCATCCGGTCCCGCTGCTGGACTGCAACTGCGTCACCGCGTTCTTGAGAACATCACGCGCAGCTCCGGGAGCAAGCTTCTGGATGTTGTCCAGAACGGTTTGGGTTGCCGACTCCCCCGCGATGCCGAGCAGGGAGACAAGAACCAGCAGAGCCGGGAACAAGGCCAGGATGCCGTAATAGGTCAGTGCCGCTGCTCGATCTGTGAGCTCGTCCTGTTTGAACTCTTCGAGTGTGCGACGAAGCACTGCCTTCCACGACGGCCTGCCGAATTTCTTCGGAGAGTCGGGAGCCGCGTGCTCCACTTCCGGACCCGGTCCGGCGCCTGAGCGGCCGCCGACCGACCTGGTGCCATCCTGGCCGTTCTGTTCGTTCCGCATGTGGACCAGGCAATCGCAGGTGTTTCTAGGGCGCGACCGCATAGCCGTTCCGAGAGCCCATGGGGGTGAGCGTGCACTCTCTGGACCCAGCCGGGTCCGGGCGCCTACGACGGAACGCAGCTTGGCATGAGGGAGGCCGAGGCATGAGGCCCCGAGTTCGGGGTCGGATGGTCCATATCGCCCGGCCGCCTGCGGCCTGTTTCTCGTGGCCCATGGTGTAGTGCTTCCACCCTGAGATGCCGCGTCAGCGCCATCAGGCCGAGCTTGAGGCAGGGCCAGGGGTGCCCGACGGCGCTGGGTTCAACTGCGTACAAGCGAGTCGTCCTGAGGACGTGCGCCGGGCAGCTGGTGTCGGG
This sequence comes from Streptomyces sp. JH34, assembly GCF_029428875.1. Lineage (NCBI taxonomy): Bacteria > Bacillati > Actinomycetota > Actinomycetes > Kitasatosporales > Streptomycetaceae > Streptomyces > Streptomyces sp. JH34. Next base: position 125,056 of record NZ_JAJSOO010000001.1, read on the forward strand.
CAGCGATCAGAGCGGCGTCAATGTCCCTGGTACCGGTGGACAGGCAGAGGGTGTAGGAAATGTCGTCCATCCGCTGCCGTACCTCTGCGTCGCCATTGTGCGCCCGAGACCGCCTTGGCCGAGTGGGGGCGGAGCCTCGCAGCGGACGTTCCCACCGGACCGTGGCGGCCGGCGATGGGCAACAGCGACACCCACCTGGAAGGGCAGATCGGCATCCCTCACACCGTGGTCTTCGCCGAGGAACTGACCACCGAGGCGATCCTGTCCGGAATCCGTGGCGGCCGCAGTTGGGTCGCGGAGTCGGCGGACGTGGATGTGACGTTCACTGCCCATGCCGATGGCCGCGTTGCCAGGGTGGGGGAACAACTCACAACTCTTGGCGGACGGGTTCAAGTTCGGGCAGCAGTACGAGGCGTGCCGGTGGGGTCTGTCAGCTTTCACACCGGAGGAGAGGGCTACCGGGCGTCTCTCCTTGGCGACGGAGCAGATGTGGTGCAGTGGGACACGACGGCGGAGGAGTCAATGTTCGTCCGCATCGAGGTCCGCCATCCCAACGGAGACGTCGCCGCCCTCACCAATCCAATCATCCTCGTCTGACGCTTCGTTTCACCGCACGGTGCGCAGGCGACGGAGGCAGATGAGGCTGCAGGCGAGTTCGAGCAGACGTGGCCTGCCGGCCGATGGCCGTGCCTTCCGGACGGCCCGGGCGCGCACCGTGGTGACCGCGGCGTGGCGGCCGCCTCGCGTCCGTACGAGGCCGCCGCGCTCACCGCCTGACAGGCCGGGGCCCTCAACGGGTGGGGGCACACGGGACATCCCCCACTCCGTCCGGTGCACCGGACCCGGCATGCCTGGACTTCCGGGGTCTCGGGCCGGCCGACGCCGCCGGTGCCGGAAGGCTTGTCGGCGGCGGGCCGGGTGGCGCCGCGAGGTCAGGTCGTGGAACCCCGCTGGGGGCGGGTTCCGTCGATGGCTACCCGCTGGCCGTAGCGGCCGTGGGGGAAGTAGTCCCAGACCGCGTGGTGCTGTACGCAGCGGTTGTCCCAGAACACCAGGGTGCGCGGCTGCCAACGGATGCGGCACTGGAGCAGGGGTGTGCGGGCTATGTGGGCGTAGAGCATCTGGAGGAGCGCGTCGCTCTCGGGCCTCGCCAGTTGGGTGATGTGCGAGGTGTAGGGGCCGTTGACGAAGAGCAGCTTGCGCCCGGTCTCCGGATGCAGGACGACCACGGGGTGCTCGGTGCGGGGGATGTCGTAGTCCGCCGGTGGGGTCTGTCCGGCGGTGGCCCAGGGCAGGGCGCCGTCGTGCAGTGCGCTGAGCCCGTCCAGGAAGGACCTCATGGCCGGGGAGAGGAGTTCGTAGGCCAGGTGCATGTTGGCGAACAGGGTGTCTCCGCCGCTCCCTCCTTCGGGGATCTCCGTGATGTACAGCATGGAGCCGAGCGAGGGGTCGGCGTCGGCGGTGCCGTCGGCGTGCCAGCCGTTGCCCGCGATGGCCCGGGACTCCTTCGTGGCCCTGATCTCCAGGATGTGCGGGTCGGAGCCGTCGGCCGCGAGCGCCACGGGGTGCAGCTCACCGAAGCGGGCTGCGAACCGCTTGTGCTGTTCGGGGGTGATGTCCTGGTCGCGGAAGACCAGCACGTGGTGGGCGAGGAACGCGTGTACGAGTTCCCCTTCCTGCTGGGGCGTCAGATCCTGTGACAGGTCGAGTCCCGTCACCTCGGCGCCCAGCACCGGAGTGACGGGCGTGACGGAGATCGTCTCGTACGGTTCGGCCGGACGGGTCGTCAGGCGTTCGACCGCCTGGAGTGCGTACTCCTCCATGGAAAGGACCTCTTCTGCTCGTGGGTGATGTCACTCGTGCGTGCTGTGTCGGGTGAGTCGGTGGTGGCGGTCAGCGCGGGGTCTGGAGTCCCGCGTCGGCGTCGGTCCTGTGCCCGTGTCCGGCCTCTCCGCGTGGTGCCACGTCGTGCAGGATGGCGGCGGCTATGGACTCCACGTGGGGTGCGGCGACGAGCGTGTAGTGGTCCGCGTCGATTCTGTGGGCGCGTACAGGGGACGGGAGATGGGCCTCCCACTCCTCGGTCGGCACCGGCTCCGGCGCGAGGGACGGTACGTCCGGGACGGTACGTTCCGCGATCCACAGGGAGCTCGGGGTGAGGCTCAGGCGTGGCAGCCGGTGGTCGGCCATGGCGGACAGGTTGGCACGGCAGCACCGGGCGAGGTGTTCGGCGTATTCACGTCCGCTGTCGCTCAGCCCACCTGCGCGGTCGCCGCCCAGTTCGCGGGCGAAGACGGCGTCCACCTGCCGGTCGTCGTAGGCCGCCACCGCCGCGCCCGCGCCGGGCGGGGGCGGGTCAAGCAGGTACAGGCCGGCCGCGGGCCGGTCGTGCTTCTCCGCAAGAGCGGCCATCGACAGGGCGACCCAGGCACCGAAGGACCAACCCGCCAGGAACAGCCGGCCGCCGGATCCGGCGTTTTCGGCCCGGACCGCCTCCAGGTAGCGTGCGGCACGGTCGACGATGGGCTCGGCGGGCCGGCCCGGTCCGGCGCGCAGTGCGGGGTCCGCGATCAGGCATACGGTGAGCCGGTCGCCCAGCGCCGACACGAGAGGGCGGTAGGCCTGGATGTCGCCGCCGACCGGATGGACGAGACAGAGCACGTCCGAACCGTCGACGCCCCGCTGCCACACCTCGACCTGCACCGGAGGATCCGAGGTGGTGGAACGTGCGTCGTGTGCGGCGGCGTCGTCGATGAGGCCGGAGATCTCCGCCACGCTGACCCGGTGGCTGAAACGGGAGAGGTCGAGGTCCACGCCGAAGCGCTCCATTATCCGGTCCACGAGTTCCAGCAGCATCAGGGAGTCCGCGCCCAGGTCGTACAGCGACACGTCGGTCTCCAACTCGTCCACCCCGAGCAGCGGGGCCACGGTGTCGGCGAGTTGCGCGAGGCGGTCGTGGCCGGGCGGCGGACTCGGCGTCGGCCGTGCCTCTTCGGCGGAAGGGCGCGTCGTCTCCACGGAGGCGGTCGACGGGCGTTCGTAGAAGCCCCGGGCCTGGGCGAGATCGGTGGTGTTGACCATGAGGTACGGGAGTTGCAGTCGCATGGCCTGTTCGAACACGGCGGCGCCTTCGTCGGATGTCAGGCCGGTCAGCAGGTGCCTCTGGTGTTGTTCGTCGTGGCCGAGCGCGCTCAGCGCCATACCGGCCTCGCGCCAGACGTCCCAGCCGATGCCCATGCGGACCGTACGGCTCGTGCCGTTGTCGGCCTGGTACTGGGCGAACGCGTCAAGGCAGCCGTTGGCCGCGGCGTAGTCGAACTGTCCGACGCCGCCGAACAAGGAGGCCATGGACGAGCAGTAGACGGCGTGGCCCGGGTCGTACGACGCGATGAGCCGCTCCATGAGCAGGGCGCCACGGAGTTTGACGTCCGTCCCCCGGCGGGCGGTTTCCGCGTCGCGCAGCGCGAGTAGCCCGCCGGCGGGCGTTCCGGCCGCGTGCACGAGGCCGGCCAGGCCTCCGTCCAGGTGGGGCGCCAGACGATCCGCGATATCGCCCGGCTCCTCCATGGCGAGGTCCGCCCGCACCAGGGTGACCCGGTCCCGCCACGGTTCCAGGGCCGGCGGGAGCAGGGCGTGGCGGGACAGCAGGACGACGCGGCTCTCCGGATGCCGCAGGATACGGGCGGCTACGACGGCACCGATGCCACCGGTGCCGCCGAGGACCAGGTGCGTGCCGGTGCTCCCTGCCCACGTCTCACGGCTGCGGTCCGTGTCGCTCCCGGACGTGGCCGGGGCTGCTACGGGATGGATGGCGCGGTGCCACCAGAAGGAGTCGCGCAGGGCGACGGCGGACATATCCGCCGGGACGTCGAGGAGGAGGTCGGGCAGGAACGCCGACCACGGGGTGGGATCGGGGCCGGGCAGGTCGATCCAGTTCAGTTCCGTGCCCAGCTCCTGTCTCGGCACCTGTGTCGCCGCCGCCAGCAGACCTGCCTCAGGTCGCCGGACCGGACCGGTGACCGGCTGGGCGCCGCAGGACAGCAACCACACGCGCGGCCGGTCCCGGCCGTGTGCCCGCACGACGTCAGCGACGGCCCGGGACAGCGCGGCGACGGTGTCGAGGCAGGCCCACCGGGCGGTGTCGAGCGACGGCTCGCCGATGTCGCCGTCGATGGCGAGGGGCAGCGCGTGCAGCCAGTCGACTGCGGTGCCCGCCGGGCCCGGCGCGCCGGCCTCGAGCAGTACGGCGGCGAGGTGCCCGGTGTCGGAGGGGTCCGCCTCGAAGCGGTCGTCGTCGATCCGGACGAGGTCCTTGCCGGGCAGCAGCCACACCACCCGTGTGTATCGCCGCTCCAGCTCCGCCCACGCGGTCGGGTCGGTCCGCTCGTCGGCGACGATCACGGCGGTCCGCGCCAGGACCGACCCGCCGGTCAGCGCCCTGCGGAGCCGCGTCCACTGCGGTTGGTGCGTCCACCGGCCGATCGGGAGCCGCTGCGGGTCCGGGGTCCGGCCCGGCACCGGCACCGGTGTCGGTGTCGGTGTCGGTGTCGGTGTCGGCGGAGGGGTGTCCGCCGGTGTCCGTGCCGTAGGCCTCGCGCGCGGGAAGTCGTAGTCCGCCAGGTCGAACGCGGGCGGCGGGAAGTCCCAGGGCGCGGGGGCCGGGCCGGGCGTCCAGGCGACGGTGTGGCCGTCGGTCCACGCCGTGGCCGGCTCCAGCGCGTCGATGCCTCCTGCCAGGACACCGCTCGGTGGCACCGGGTCGGCCGGCGGTACGAGTGCGCGCAGCCACGCGACGGCGGATTCGGCGTCCTCGCAGGTGGCGGCGGCCCGGTACGCCCGTACGGGACGGCCCGCCTGGAGGTGGCGCAGCACCTGTGCGTAGTCGCGCGGGCCGGCGCTGAGGTGGTCGGCGATCCGGCGGGCGTCCGCGATCAGGGCGGCGGGCGAGTTGGCGGACAGTACGAGGCAGGGCAGTGGCGGCTGGGCAGGTCGGTCGCGCGGCTGCGGTGTCGTGTCCGTGGCGGGCGGACTCTCCACCAGCAGGTGGGCGTTGGTACCGCCGATGCCGAAGCTGCTCACGCCCGCGACGCGCGGCGCCGCGTGGGGCCAGGGCTGTGCGGTCACCGGTATCCGGAACGGACCCGCGTCGACGGCCGGGTTGAGGCGGTCGAAGTCGGCGGTCGGGGGGATGGTGCCGTGGTGTACGGCGAGCACCGCCCTCACCAGCCCCACCACACCGGCGGCCGCGCCCAGGTGCCCGATCTGGCTCTTGACGGAGGACAGGGCGAGGCCCGCGTCGTCGGCCAGTCCGTATCCGGCACGCAGGGCGGCGGCTTCTACCGGGTCGCCCAGCCGGGTTCCGGTTCCGTGGGCCTCCACGTAGCCGACTTCGGCGGCGGTACGGCCGCTGCGGCGCAGGGCGGTACTCACCGCAGCCCGCTGTCCGGCCAGCGAGGGTGCGCTGTAGCTCATCTTGTCCGCACCGTCGTTGTTGACGGCGGAGCCCGTGATCACGGCGTAGACGGTGTCGCCGTCGCGGCGCGCGGCGGCGAGCGGCTTGAGTACGACGACGCCCACACCGCTGGCGCCCACGGTACCGGCGGCGTCCGCGCTGAAGGGCCGGCAGTGGCCGTCCGGGGAGAAGATGTGGTTCGGCCGGTGGACGTACCCGTCCGTCAGCTCGAGGTCCACGAGGACGCCGCCGACGAGCATCACGTCGGCGTCGTCCTGCCGCAGCAGCCCGGCGGCGAGGTGGACGCCGACGAGCGAGCTGGAGCAGGCGGATTGGACGGTGAACGCAGGCCCCCGCAGGCCGAGGTGGTACGCGGCCCGGGTCGACAGGAAGTCCTTCTCGTGGTGCAGGGCGAGCCGGAAGGAGTCGGGCAGTTCCGCGGGATCGGCCTCCCGCAGCAGGCTCTGGAAGTAGGTGTTCTCACCGCACGCGGCGACGAGGCCGACGCGCCCGTCTCCGGCGTCCGCGACGCCGGCGTGGGCGAGCGCCTGCACGCAGGCCATCAGCAGGTGTCGCTGCTGCGGGTCCATGAGCCGGGCCTCGTGCGGGCTGATGCCGAAGTGGCCGGGGTCGAAGGCGAGGAGCCCGTCCATCTGGCTGCGGGCGCCGACCAGCCCGTCGGCGGCGGGGAAGTCCTCGATCCCGCGTCCGCCTGAGGTGACCAGGTCCCAGAAGGCGGCCAGGTCGGCGGCGCCGGGCAGGCGGACGGCCATGCCGATGACGGCGACTGGTTCGTCGCCCTCGGCTGGACGTGTGCGACCGGTGTCCGGGGCGGCCCTGGGGAGGTCCGGGCCGGAGGTGGAGGGTGCGGAGGCTCCGGGGGGTGTTTCGCCGTCTGCCGCCCGCGAACCTCGCTCCTCGATGAGGCGCGCCAGGGAGTGGATCGTCACGTGCTCGAACAGCTCCGGCACGCCGAAGTGCAGATCGCCCTCGCCCGCACAGCGCAGTTGGAAGCGCATGAGGTCCAGGCTGGTGGCTCCCGCGTCGAAGAACCGCTGCCGCGCGCCGGGGTTCCGGCCGGTCACTGTCCGGAACAGGTCGGTGAGCCGTCGTTCCAGTGCGGAGAGCGCCGGGGCGGGCCCGCCGCCGGGGTGCAGGTCGTGTCCGGCGGCGGACAGGGCAGCCTGGCGGTCCACTTTTCCGCTGGGCGTGCGCGGCAGCCGCGTCAGGCGCCGGAAGCGGCTGATGCGGACGTGGGAGGGGAGCATCGCGCTCAGGTGGCGGTCGAGCGCGTCGACGTCGGGGTCCTGGTCGGCCTGGAGGCTGGCCACGAGGGAACCGTGCGTCTCTGTGACGACCGCGTTGGTCACCCCGGGGTACTGGAGCAACGCGGCTTCGACGGCGCCCAGTTCCAGCCGGTGTCCACTGATCTTGACCTGGGTGTCGATCCGTCCCGCGTAGTGCAGCAGGCCCTGACGGTCGAAGCGGGCGAGGTCGCCGCTGCGGTAGAAGGTACCGGCTTCGGGGTCGTCCAGGAAGCGGGTGCGGTTCAGTTCGGTGTCGCCCAGGTAGCAGCGCCCGGCCATGAGGCCGCCGAGCCAGAGGTGGCCGGTCGCTCCGGGCGGAACGGCGTGGCCGTCCTTGTCCACCACCCGGAGCAGGGCACCCGAGACGGGTCGTCCGATCGCCGGCCGCAGTGGCCATCGGGCGGGGTCGCCCTCCAGACGGAGGCCGCTGACCACGTGTGTCTCGGTGGGGCCGTAGTGGTTGAAGAGGCGCGCGGAGGGCATTCCGGCGAACCATCCCCGGATCGCGTCCGTGCACACCAACTGCTCGCCCGCGGTGATGACGTCGCGTAGCCGGGAAGGATGGCGGCCGGTCCGCACTCCGTGTTCCGCGAGCAGTTGCAGGGCGACGTAGGGGAGGAAGAGGCGCTCCACGCCCGTGCTCTCCAACCGGTCCAGGAGGGCGGGCATGTCCTGCCGCCAGGCGGGGTCGACCAGGCGGAGGAGGCCCCCGGAGCACAGGGTGGTGAAGATCTCCTGGAAGGAGACGTCGAAGGACAGCATGGAGAACTGCTGAGTGACGGCGGGAGCGGTCAGTCCGCCGTGGTCGCGCTGCCAGGTCAGCAGGTTGCACAGCGTACGGTCGGGCACCTGCACACCCTTGGGTGTTCCGGTCGAGCCCGAGGTGAACAGCGTGTACAGGGGGCGCAGCGCCCGGTGCCCTGGCCAGGGTTCCGCGGCCGGGGGGTCCGCCGGACACACGAGAGGGTGGCGGGGCAGGCCCGCAGGTGCGATGGCGTCGAGCGCGTCGGCACGTTCCGGTGTCACCAGGACGCATACCGGGGCGGCCTGGGCGAGCACCTGGCGCAGCAGGGACGGCGGGTACGACGGGTCGAGGGGCACGGCGGTCAGGTTGAGCCGGGCGGCGGCGAGGAGCGACACCACGTGCTCGACCGAGGGCTCCAGATAGAGGGCGACGGCTGCCGGATCAGCCGGGTCGGCGGGCAGGTAGGGGCGCAGGTCCTCCGCCAGCACGGCTGCCCGTGCGTCGAGTTCGGCGTAGCTGAGGGTGGTGTATGCCGTCGCCACCGCCGGGGCGTCAGGGGTGCGGCGCGCCTGGCGCTCGAAGCCCTCGGCCACGGTGGTGAACTCCGGGGCGGATGCGGGGCCTCGGCCGTGCTCGGGGAGCGTGCGGCGGTACGGTGCCACCAGATCGCGCAGGGGGACGTCGGCGCCGTCGGCCATCCGGTCGACGGCCTGCGCGAGGAGGCGGGCGGCGGCCCGTACCTCCTCCTCGTCGACGTCCTCCCGGTACTCCCACAGGCAGTCGAGTCCGGAGGCGTGCTCGACGACCGAGAGGGTGATCCGGCACTTGGCTCCGAGCGGGGCCGGCCAGAGCGGGCCGACGGTGCAGCCGGGGAGCCGCAGGGCCGAGAAGTCGGTGTTCTCCTGCACGAAGAGGTAGTCGAAGAGGTCGCCCCGGGCGCCTGTCCCCCGGTCCGCCACCACATCGGCGAGAAGCACCTCCTGTCCTCGCAGGACCTCTTCGGACGTCGCCGCGTGCCGGTCCAGCAGGACGGCCAGTGAGGCGTCCGGCTCCATGTCCAGAGGCAGCAGCACGGTGTTCGCCAGCATGCCGACCGTGTCCGCGAACTCGGGCCGGGGCCGGTTCGCCACCGGCGCGGCCACGAGTGGCCGGGTCTGGCCGGTCACGCCGTAGAGGCTCCAGACGTACGCGGACAGCAGCAGTTGGAAGCGGGTCCGGCCGTGCTCGGCGGCAAGCCGGTCGAGCGCACCGCGCCGGACCGTGTCGAGGGTGGTACGCAGCAGGCGGGCCGAGGGCCTGGCGGGTGCACACGACGCCGTAGCGGCGGGCGCGGTCTCGGCGCCCTGCTCGTAGTACGCGTGCAGGCGGGTGCGCTGTTCGTCGTAGGCGGGGCTCGCGCGCCAGGCCCGCTGCCAGTGGGCGAAGTGTGCGACGGTCGTGGCCGGGCCTGGGGCGGCCGGGGATTCCGCGCCCTCGTACGCCGCTCCGTACGCCTCGGTGAGGTCGCCGAGGATGATGCCGAGCGAACAGCCGTCCACAGCGATGTGGTGCAGGTGCAGCAGGAGGGCTCCCCCGTCGACGGTGCCGCGAGCCGGGCCGTCGCCGCGCTCCTGGCCGTCCGTGTCCGGCTCGGCGTACGGCAGCCAGGTGGCCCGGCACATGTACGGGGAGCGCAGGTCGAAGCGGTGGGCGAAGAAGCGGGAGGCCGAGTCCTGCCACGGCTCGTCGGCGTCGGCCTCGCACGGCTGCCACGGGTCGTAGGGGGCGTCCACCTCCTGCAGCAGTCCCTGCGCGGTGGGGACCAGACGGGTGCGCAGGGACGTGTGGCGTTCCACCACCGTCCGCAGCGCCCGCCGGAGCGCGGGGAGGCGTACGGTCCCGCGCACCTCGAAGGCGAGCGGGACGTCGTACGCCGCGTCCTCGGGGTCACGTTCGTGATGGAGCCACAGGCGCTCCTGCTCGCTGGTGGCGGGCGAGGTGGGGCCGGGGACGGTGAGGGGTACGGGCGGGTGGATGTCACCGGCGGCGTCCGGGGCGTGCACGGCGTCCGCGATGGCGGCGAAGTCGGCCCGCAGCACGAGGTCCTGGGGAAGGTCCACACCGAACCGGCGCTGGATGTCGAACCGCAGGCGCAGCGCCTTGAGCGAGTCGCCGCCGCTCGCTGTCAGCCGGTCGGCCGGACGCAGCCCCTCGATCCCGAGCACTTCGGCGGCGAGGTCGAGGATCTCCCGCTGGGCGGCGGTGGCCACCTGGGCGCCATGGTGTTCGCCGCGCCAGGGCGCCTGTGCGTCAGCGGTGTCGAGCAGGGCGGGCTCGTCCGCCTTCCCGTTGGCGCTGAGTGGGATCCGCTCGACCCGGTGCGTGCGGTGGGGACGCATGTACGCCGGGAGGGTGTCGGCGAGATGCCGTTCGTAGGTCTCGTAGGAGAGGTCGCCTTCCAGCACGAGGAACGCGAGCAGTTCGTGCTGCTCGGCGTCCTCGCGCCGGGTGCACACGTGCGCCTGGCGCACCGAGGGGTGGGCCAGCAGGTGCCGTTCCACCTCCCCCGGCTCGATGCGGAAGCCACGCACCTTGACCTGCCGGTCGGCGCGGCCGAGGTGGGTGAGGCGGCCCTCGTCGTCCGCCCGTACGAGGTCACCGGTTCGGTACCAGCGTACCTCACCGCCGTCCGCTCGTGGCAGGAGTACGAAGCACCGCTCGGTCTCCTCGGGAAGATTGCGGTAGCCGAGAGCCAACGCATCCCCTGCGAGCAGGAGTTCGGCCGTCTCACCGGGTTCGGCGATGCGCCCGTCCGGGGTGCGCAGGAGGAGTCCGGTGCCGGGCAGGGCGGTGCCTATGGGGACGGCGTCACCGGTGAACCCTCGGGCGACGGGATGGCACAGGGCGAACGTGGTGGCCTCGGTGGGCCCGTACGCGTTGAACAGGACCGTGCCGCTGTCCGGGTTGTTCTCGTACCAGCGCCGTACGACGTGGGCGTTGAGCTGCTCGCCGCCGATCAGTACCCGGCCGACGGTGGCGAAGCAGTCGGGCACCGCCGCCACGACGGCGTTGAACAGGGACACGGTGATGAACATCGTGTCGATGCGCAGGTCGCGGAGGGCCGTGGCGAACAGCGGGGGGCTCTGCACCACTTCGTCGTGGAGCACCACACAGACGCCGCCGGTCAGGAGCGGGGTCCAGACCTCGAAGCTCAGTGCGTCGAAGGCGGGGTTGGACAGGCAGCCGAAGCGGCCGCCCCCACCCTCCGTCACGTACTGCGCTCCGGCCAGCCTGAGTACGCCCGCGTCGGTGACCTCGACGCCCTTGGGCAGGCCCGTGGTCCCCGACGTGTAGAAGACGAAGGCGGCTTCGGAAGCGGTGCCATGCCGCGGCTCGTCGGGCGGGAACGCGTCGGCGGGCTCGTCCTCTCCTGCCATCAGCCGGTCCGCGTCGAACGCCGGGAGCGAGGCGGGCAGGTCGATTCCGTCCGCCGCGCGGTGGACGGCCGCCACGGCCCCGGAGTCGTCGAGTATGTGCCGGCGGCGCCGGTCGGGGCTGAGACGGTCGAGCGGTACGACGGTCGCCCCGGCTCGGCGGATGCCGAGCATGACGCAGACGAGCTGCCAGGACCGGGGAAGGCAGACGGCGACCGCCTGCCCCGGACGTACACCGGCGGCGCGCAGGGCTGACGCCACCCGGCCGCTGAGGCGGTCGAGTCCGGCGTGGTCGATGACGACCGCTCCGTCCTCGACGGCCGGTGCGCCGGGAGTGCGCCGGATCCGGGCGAGCACGGCCTCGGCCAGGGTCGGATTCGTCGGCGGGAGCGAGGGGAGAGCCGGGGCGCCGGCCGACGGGAGGAGGTGGTCGTGCATCACGCCTCCTGGGCCGGGAGGGCGTCGCCGGTGACCGACAGGGCTGTGTGGTGCGCGAGTTCGGCGGCGATGATGTCCGCCACCTGTGGTACCTCGGCGCTTTCCAGTATCTCCCAGTGGTCGCAGTCCATGGTCTCGACCCGGAGCCCGGCACAGCGGCGCCGCCAGAATTCGCGCACTTCCGCGTGGAAGGGGGTGTCCTCCCGCCCGGGCACCGCCTGGGCGAGGACGACGCGTGCTCCGGAGGTGGCCGGGACGTGGTCCCGGGCGGTCATCCGGTTGTGGTTGTAGATCCGGAAGTACCGCTCCACCTGGGCGTCCTCGATACCGGGGTACATGCCGTTGAACCGCACCAGCTTGTCGCGGAACTCGGCCATGTCCACGGGTGCGATGGCTTCACGGGCGGCCGGATCGTCGGTGGCCTGGGTGTCGAGCAGGACGACGCTGACGTCGGTGCGGCCGCTGAGGGCGAGCCTGCGCCCCATCTCGTGGGCGACGAGCCCGCCGTAGGACAGGCCGGTCAGCACGAGCGGCCCCTGCCCCAGGGGTTCCAGGAGCCGTAGGTACGTCTCGGCCATCGCCTCGACGTTCGGCAGGTGGCTCTCTCCGGCGTTCAGCCCCGGGGACTGGATGCCGTGCAGGGCCACCGAGTCGGGCAGCAGTCCGGCCAGCGGCAGGTAGCAGAAGGCTGTGCCTCCGGCGGGGTGTACGCAGATCACGCGCGCGCCCGTGCCGGCCCGGAACTCGATGACGTTGCCCGTGGCGTCGGGGGTTCCCCCGTCGCGCAGCAACGCGCCGAGGGCCTCGATGGTCGGCCGGAGGATGATCTCGGCCACCGGTACGGTCCGGCCGAACGTTTCGGCGACACGGTGCGCCATCTTGATCGCGGACAGGGAGGTGCCGCCCATCTCGAAGAAGTCGTCGCCGATGCCTATGTCCGGGGCGAGCAGGATCTCTCCCCATATCCGGTACAGCCCGTGCTCTATGTGGTCGCGCGGGCTGGCCGCGTTGACCCCGCGGGACGTCTGGGAGCTGGCGAGCTCGAGCAGCGCCTCCCGGTCGAGTTTCCCGCTGCGGTTGAGCGGGAGGGTCGGCAGGTCCACGAAGGCGGCCGGGACCATGTAGTCGGGCAGCAGGCGGGCGAGTTCGGTGCGCCAGTCGTGGGTGGTGCGCTGTGCCGCCTCGCCCCGCCCGACGCAGGCGACGAGCCGGGGCTGTCCCTCCGCGTCCGGGTCGACCAGGACGACAGCCTCACGGACACCGGGCAGTGTGCCCAGTGCGGCCTCGATCTCGGCCGGCTCGATCCGGAAGCCGCGCAGCTTCACCTGGTCGTCGGCACGGCCGGCGTAGTGGGCTTGGCCGTCGGGGAGACGGCGGGCGAGGTCACCGGTGCGGTAGACGCGTTCGCCGGGCAGGAACGGGTCGGGCAGGAAGCGTTCCTCGGTGAGGTCGGGACGGTTGAGGTAGCCCCGGGCGAGGCAGTCACCGCCGAGGTAGACCTCGCCGACCACGCCGGGCGGGACCGGCCGTAGATCCCGGTCGAGCACGTACAGGCGGGTATTGCCGAGCGGACGCCCCACGGGGCACTGCCGCTCCAGCGGGCCGGGCTCGTAGTAGGCGGTGCTGTAGAGCGTCGCCTCGGTGGGTCCGTAGCCGAAGCAGATCCGCAGGCCGGGCAGGTGCCGGGTCAGGCGGTACAGGGCGGCCTCGGTGAGCGACTCGACGCCGGTGAGCAAGGTACGCAGCCGGAGTCCCGCCAGCCGCCGGGCGGGGTCCTCGTCGATCCACTTCACATAAGCGGGTGGCAGGAAGGCCTGGGTGATGCCGTGCTCGCCCATCCACGTCATGAGGGAAGCCGGATCGCCGCGCAGTTCCTCGGGGACGATGTGAAGCGTTCCACCGGTGATCAGTGGGAGCAGCAGTTCGTGGACCGAGGCGTCGAACCCGACGCTGGACCAGGCGGAGCCGGGCTCGCCGGGCCCGGACCCCATGCGGGACTGCCAGTTGGCGAACAGGTTGAGCACGCTGCGGTGCTCCACCGCGACGCCCTTGGGCCGTCCGGTGGATCCGGAGGTGAAGATCACGTAGGCGAGCTGGTCCGGGGTGTGGCCGATGCCGCCCGGCGCCCGCCCGTCGGTTCCCTCGGCCTCGACGGCCGCCAGGTCCAGCCACTGGCCGGGGCTTCCGTCCCCGACACGGTCGCTCAGCACCACCGGGCAGGCCGCGTCCTCGATCATGGCGGCGAGCCGGTCGTACGGCTGCCCGGGGTCGAGGGGAAGGTAGGCGGCACCGGCTTTGAGGATGCCGAGGATGCCGACGGCGAGTGCGGTGGTGCGGCTGACATGCAGGCCCACCACGTCGCCGGGGCCCACGGAGCGGGCGGTGAGAGCGTGGGCGAGGTGGCCTGCCCGACGGTCGAGGTCCACGTAGTCCAGGGTGCCGTCCCGGCCCACGACGGCGGTGTGGTGCGGCCGGGCGCGCACCTGATTCTCGAACAGCTCCACGAGCCCGGTGGCCGCCAGGACGGACTTCGGCGTCACCGAGCCCTCGGGGGCGTGGAGTGAGGGCTCCAGGACGCTGCCGGTGGCATCCCAGTCGCGCAGCAGGCGCAACTGCTCCTCGTCGTCCATCAACTCCAGAGCCCCGATGGTCCGCTCCGGCGCGCGAGCCATGTCCCGGAGCAGGTGTTCGAGGTGTCGGGCCCAACGCTGCGCCGTCGCCCGGTCGTAGAGCGAGGTCGCGTAGTCCAGGTGGCCGGTGACGCGGTCCCCTGCGTCCACCGCCACCAGCGACAGTTCGAAGCGCGCGGGAGCGTGGCCGATCGGCAGGGGCCGCACCCGTACCCCGGGCAGGTCGAGAAGGTCGTGCCGGTCCGGCTGCCAGGCGAACATCGTCTGGAAGAGGGGGGTGTGGGCGGCGCTGCGAGGCGGGTTGACCAGCTCCACCATGCGCTCGAAGGGCAGGTCCTGGTTCCTGAGCGCCTCGCGCACGACGGCGCGGGTGCGCGTCAGCGCCTCGGCCGCGGTGGGTGAGCCGGACAGGTCGACCCGCAGGGGCAGCGAGTTGACGAGGAAGCCGATCAGGTCCGCGGCGGCGGGCCCCCGGCGATTGGCGACCGGGCTGCCGACAACGATGTCGTCGCGTCCGGAGAGCCGGGAGAGCAGGATCGCCCATCCGGTCAGGACGGTCACGAAGAGCGTGGCACCGTGCCTGCGTGCCATGGCTCGTAGCGCGTCGGTGGTCGCCGCATCGACCGCGAACTCGATCCGGCCGCCCTCGTAGGCCTGCTCGGCGGGGCGCGTGCGGTCAGCGGGAAGCTCCAACACCGCGGGGGCACCGGCGAGAACGCCTTGCCAGTAGGACTCCTGGCCGGACAGACCACCGTCGGTGACGGCGTCGTGCTGAACCTGTGCGTGGTCGGCGTACTGGACGTCGAGCGGGGGCAGCGGGTCGGCGTCGCCGGACATTCGGGCCGCGTAGAGCCGGCCGAGTTCTCGCATCATGACGTTCATCGAATGTCCGTCGTACACAGTGTGATGGAACGTCAGCAGGAGGATGTGGCTCCCTGCTCCCAGAGTGACCAGATGGCCGCGGCCCAGCGGGCCGGCGGCCAGGTCGAAGGGGGTGCCTGCCTCCTCCGACCGGAGCTCTTCGAGACGCGCGTCGGGATCAGCACTGTCCGTGAGATCGACGAGAGCCAGGGAGAATCCGGCGCCGGGCGGATCGATGTGCTGCCACACCTCCCCGTCGCGCTCCACGAGGCGTGTTCGGAGAGTTTCATGACGCTCCGTCAGCACGTCGAGGCAGAGGGCCAGGGCGTCGCGGTCGAGCGGACCGTCGAGCCGGAAGGCGAGCGGTTCGTTGTACGCGGCGTTCCCGCTGGGGAGTTGGGCCAGGAACCAGAGCCGCTTCTGAGCGAACGAGGCCGGCCTGATCGCCGCTGGGGAACCGGGATCGCGTCGCCCGATCGGCTCCGGAGCCGCCGGCGAGGGGGGACTGACATGGCGTGAGGCGTGTGGCACCGGGGGCTGCCTTCCCGACTGTGTGCGTACGTGACGGTGGGACCGCGCGACCCCGCGCCCCGCTGGGTGGTGTGAGCTCGGGCCGCGAAGCCGCTGGTGCACAGGATCGGCCACATGCCGACCGTGTGCCGGGTGCTGCCCCGCCCGCACCGGCCCTCACGACCGAACAGAAACGATCAGGGCTGCCGTCCCGCGATGATTGATCATGCCGATCCGGCCTGTCAACAGTTCACTGACGGGCGGAGGAGAAGGGGATACGATCACTTGGTGGTTGTCCTATTTCGAGGCATCCCGCGGTCGCCACCTCGGGTTTCGGCGATCCAGCCGAACGGGCTCCCCCGCTCGAGCCGCTCACCTGCCGTGCCGTGCCGGGCGACACCGCGGGATGCGCATGCCCCGATCCGCCGACGGCGTGCGCCCAGCCCCCGGCCGTCCGGGCGGTCTCCTCGTTGACCATCACCATGCCGTGGGTGCTGCCCGCCACCGTGGCCTTGGCCGGCGCGAGCCCGTGCATCGCCAGCACCCCGGCCAGCACCGCCAGGACCAGCAGCACGAAACCGCGCCCGGCAGGGCGACGGGACGGCACAGGACATGCGGCCATCGTACGATCCGGCGCCACTCACCACACCTCGCGCTCGGCAAAGGCCCCTCGGTCGCCTCGCTCTGCCGAGCCCTGGCCGAAACCGAGGACGCCGCAGCGGACAACGGCCCGCCGCTCCGCCCCGAAGCCGTCCACATCCGCCGGCCCGAAGACCCGCTGACACTGGAGGACATCTACCTCCGAGAACGTCTCCAGCCCCAGCCCCACCCGAGCGCGCAGACGCGGCAGAACTGACCAGCGACCACCCCGCCATGCGCGTCAACGGCTGGAGCCGCCTGCCACAACCGCCCGCAGCCCGTACACCGCTGCCCCCAGGGCCAGGACGGCGGCTCCGATGATGACGGCGGTCGCGGGGAGCGCGAAAGCGAGGACCCCGCAGCCGGTCAGGCCCACGACGGGCACCAGACGGTTCGGACGCCCCTCGCCGGGGGCGAGAGTCCACGCGGAGGCGTTGGCGATCGCATAGTAGGCCAGGACACCGAAGGAGGAGAAGCCGATCGCCCCGCGCACGTCGGTGGTCGCGGCCAGCACAACCACCACGGCGCCGACGGCCAGTTCGGCGCGGTGCGGAACAGCGAAGCGGGGGTGGACGGCGGCGAGGGCGTGCGGCAGGTGTCGGTCCCGAGCCATCGCCAGAGTGGTGCGGGACACTCCGAGGATCAGCGCGAGCAGAGCGCCGAGTGCGGCAACGGCCGCACCGGTGCGGACCACCGGCACCAGCCAACCGGCACCCGCGGCCCGTGCGGCATCCGACAACGGTGCGGCGGCGTCCGCCAGATCCCCGGGGCCCAGCACCGAAAGGACCGCGACCGCGACCGCCGCGTACACGAACAGGGCGATCCCCAGCGCGATCGGAATGGCACGGGGGATGGTGCGCACCGGGTCGCGGACCTCCTCGCCGAGAGTGGCGATACGGGCGTAGCCGGCGAAGGCGAAGAACAGCAGGCCCGCCGCCTGCAACACACCGCCAACGGTGGCGTCCGACCCGATGCCCAGCCGCGCCGCCTCGGCTCCGGTGGAGGTCAGGGCGGTGACCACCACGGCGGCGAGCACAGCCAGGACGAGAGCGACGATGCCGCGGGTGAGAAACGCGGACTTCTGCACGCCGGTGTAATTGAGCGCGGTCAGCGCCACCACGGCGGCCACCGCCACCGCGTGCGCCTGGCCGGGCCAGACGTACGAGCCGACCGTGAGCGCCATGGCCGCGCAGGAAGCGGTCTTGCCGACCACGAACGCCCAGCCCGCCAGGTAGCCCCAGAACGGGCCCAGCCGCTCACGGCCGTAGACGTAGGTCCCGCCGGACTGCGGATAGCGGGCGGCCAGCCGGGCTGAGGAAGTCGCGTTGCAGTAGGCCACCACCGCGGCCAGCGCCAGGGCGAGCAGCAGCCCCGAACCGGCGGCGCCGGCCGCCGGGCCCAGCGCGGCGAAGATCCCGGCTCCGATCATCGACCCCAGACCGATGACCACCGCATCGGACACCCCGAGTCGGCGCTTCAGCCCATTCGGGCCCGCGGAAGCTCCCGTCGTGTCCATCGCTACTCCCTGCCTGGACCATCGCCTTGTTGTCGAACGAGGTGCACGGTAGCGGCACAAGATGTCCGGTCGGGGCACGCCCAGCAGGATCACCTCGCGCCCCCTTCTCGCTTGTCTCGGCGGCTCAAGGTCCAAGATCAAGTGCTTGACGTCACCAGCTGTACCGAAAGGCCGGAGACGGAGTAGGTCCGCCCCGACCTGTCCCGATCCTGTGATCACCGGCTCAGCGTTGGCCGCTGCGCCCGCTGCACCGCTGCGCCCCGAGGCCGCACCATGACGCTTTGGGATCGACTGCCCGGCGTGTGGCGCGGTCGGGCAGCATGGTGCGATGGACTCCGAACAGTCGCTGCCTCGCGAGGTGAAGGTCATCGATTCGGCGTCGTTGTTCAGCCTGGAGGAGCGGGCGGGTGACCTCCGGCTGAGCCAGCGGTTGGCCCCGGCGTGGGTGCGCGCGAATGCGGCCCCCGACGGCAAGCACTATCTGTGGCCGGCCCTGTGGGCCAACCTGTCCCACCGCCCGGACGTTCCACGTCACGTGCGGTGGGAACTGCTGATCACTCTGTGTACGGGAGACCGTGTGACGAGCCTGCTGGATGTGATTCCCGACGACTTCACCTCGTTGCCGAAGGTGACCTCACGTGAAGAGGGGATGCACGTCAGGCGGCTCATTGACCAGGCCCCTTCGGTCCGGGAATGGCTACTGCGGGCGGGCGAGGGGCGGCCGTGACAGGCGTCGCCGACCCTGCGCTGAAGGTCGCCCTGCGCCACCTTCGCGCTGTGAAGTCAGAGCGGCCGACCGGTACTGAGCCAGGCGAGTTCGCTCACTGGCGGGACCGGATCGCTGACGCCCTGGATGCCTTGGCCGGCGTGCTCCCCTTCGAGGAGGACCAGATCCGGGCCGACGCGGAAGCGTCCGCGGCGCGGGATCAGGCCGATCGGATCCGAAGGACCGGCGAAGTCATGCTCTAGAGATGGCTGATGTCGCGGGCCGCCATTCAGAGTGCCCGGGCCTGGGTGCCCTGGTGACAAGACGAGGCTGGCTCGCGCCCAGCTGTCTGGGCATGAGTGCTCGGATCCAGGAACTGTTCTGTCTGTTTGGGTCTCGAAGTGGTCCCGTTCCTGCGGGCCGGCCCGTCAGCGGCCATCGGACCGGTTTGTTGTCCGTTGTCCGAATCGTGACGAAGGAGGACCGGATGGCGATTGCCGAGTCACCGACGCCAGTGTTCTCTGGCGTGGACCGGGCCGAAGACCACCATGACATTGCACTGGTCGATGCTGGCGAAAGGCAACTCGCCAAGGTGAGGATCGGCGACGATGCTGCAGGGTTTACCCAGCTCCAGGACCTGGCCGGCAGTGGCCCGTCAGGCTCTGGCTGGACCGCCACCCGGCCGGGGCTGGTGCATACGAGTGGGAGGTCTCGCGGGCCAGCGCGAGCATCGGCTCCACAGGCGGCCTCAGGACCGCACGAGGCTCCCTCCCGGCCGGTCGGGCACCTGGGTCAGGAGTCCGGGTGCGCGTCCGTCTGAAGCGTCCACGAGCCCCCGGGGCAACCCGCCGGGAGAGGCGGGAAACGGTGGCCCTTCACGTCGGTGCTCCAGTGGTGGCCCGCACCGCAGTCGCACTCATAGATCCCGCTCTCCGGCACGACCTCGCCCGGATGCCACGATGTCTGTTCCTCGCTCATGTTTCCTGTGTACGACGCCCCACTCCAAGGCGCGACTCAAGGAGCCCGCCCGGCGTGCTGTGACCGGCGTGGAGTCGCACCCTGGAGAGATGAGCGCGCCGATCGTCATTCACCGCCCCTCCCCCACGGGCGGGCGCCGGGTCACCATTCGCGGGCAGATCGCCGGCCTCGCTTACGAAGATCACGACGTCGTGGAGTTCCTGCGCCGTGCCGGGCTCCCGGACGCGGACCGGCTGCTCGATCAGCCGGAGTGGGTGGAGTGGCGGGGCGGGCGCGCGCACCAGTACGCGGCGGCGTAGGGAGCGGCGTCAGCTCAGCCGGCTGCACGCGGCAGCGTCGCCCTCTCACCTATCGCTTCAGAATGCGACACGTGGGGCGGCGAAAGGGTGGGTGGGCACCTCGCTCTGCAAGGAAAAGACGGGCGTGCTGCTGCCCGTTGCAGTACCCCGGTGCAGGCGGCATGGCGATTCACAGCGCGCTCCGGCTCGTACCTGGGGAACGGGACAGCTGGCTCGTCGATCAGTCGGTCAACCTTGATGGGGATACGGACACAGGGGCCGTGCGGGCCGCGCTCGAACGCAAGTGAGCTCGGCCGTTCCGGTCAGATCATCTGATTGTCAATCCGTGTGCGTCCTTGGCTGACGCGTAGTGGGCGCGGATCGAGCCGTTGTTCCCGGACCGCACGCCGAAGCGGGGTGGCCGCTGGCGTGACATAGGGTGGTGACCGACGCGATCGCCTTCAGAGGGTGAGTCCCCAGCAGTTCCTCGATGCCGACCAACAAAGGCAGTTGGGGTGAACCCACACTCGCTTTCACGTCGAGGCGGCCCTGGAGCGGGGCTTTCCGGCACGCCGTCGGAGTCTGCTCGATCAGGGCCCATCGGACGTCGGACAGGTCGCTCGGTACGACTTGCGCCGGCTCACGCCATAGGTGCCGGGAGAAGGCCGGAAGGTGCCGTTCCGCTGTTCGTCGGGAGGTTCTGATGCATCACAAACCAGACGGAATCCTCGTCGCGGAAGCGAGCGAAACGGACTGCAGGTCCTGCACGGCAAGAGGGATGAAGTTCGCGTACTCCCCGAACCCGAGCAGGGAAGGACACTGAGCAAAGCCGCCTTCTGGAACTTATCTGCCTAAACGCCGTCTCGGGCCGCTGTCGCTTCAGTTGACCTGTCCACAAACGCCGGGGACTCCATGCATACTCGTCCTCCCAGCGATCTTGCTCGGGACGAAATGGGGAGGGCACAATGCCGCCGACGAACGTACACAACAGACGAAGACCCCGATGGGGAAGTGGCCAACGGGCCGCCGCCGCCATGCTGGTGCTGGCCCTCACGGGTGGCTTCGCGGCAGCGGCCAACTACGAAGCACAGGCGGACACCGAGCCAGTGTCAGCGCCGGCCGCACCGCCGGCGCCCGACCTCGGGCCGGCCGAGGCCGCCAATGAGTCCGAGGCCCGGATTCTCGCCCAGATGCAGGGCCGTCGTATCGAGATCCTTTCTCGGCGCACCGCGACCGGCGGGGTCTGGGCCAACCCAGAAGGGTCCCTCACCGCTGAGGCGTACCCCGCCCCCATTCGCGTGAAGGACAACGGGGCCTGGAAGGACATCGACACCGCGCTGTCGGACACCGGTTCCGCGCTCACACCGGCGACGACCGACACCGACCTGGACATCTCGGATGGCGGGGACACGAAACTCGCCACCGTGACGGACGGCAGCTTGTCCTTCGGGCTGGGTTGGCCGGAACCGCTTCCCACCCCCGCCGTGAAGGACGACACCGCCTCCTACGATGTGGGACGGGACGAAACGCTTACCGTCACCGCCCTGCCCGACGGCTTCTCGCAGAACATCGTGCTGAGCGAAGCACCCGCTGATCCGGTCACCTACCGCATACCGGTGCGGACCGACGGTCTGCGTCTCTCGCAGGCGGAGTCAGGGCATCTGCTCCTGAAGAACTCCGCAGGCCGGCTCGTGGCCGAGGCACCTGCGCCGATGATGTGGGACTCCAGCAAGAACCCGGTATCGGGTGAACCGGAGCAGCAACTCGCTGTCACCACCGACATCGAAGAAGACGCGAACGGGCGGCAGACCCTGGTCCTCACGCCGGACCCGAGTTTCCTCTCGTCTGCCGAATACCCGGTCACCGTCGACCCGACGTCCACGCTGGCCGCGAGCACCGACACCTGGGTCGCCACCAACTATCCCGACTCGCAGGTCTCCTCGCCCGAGCTCAAGTCCGGCACGTACGACGGCGGTACGACGAAGGCTCGTTCGTACCTGAAGTTCGACGTCTCCGAGCTGGCTGGCAAACACGTCGTCGACACCAATCTGGCGCTGTACTCGACGTGGTCCTCGTCCTGCTCGACGGCGGGCTCCGGCACTCAGATCCGGCGTGTCACCGCCCCCTTGAACTCATCGACCGTGACCTGGGGCGACCAGCCCGCCACGACCACCACGGGCGCGGTGACCAGCACGGTCGCCAAGGGTTATTCCAGCGACTGTCCCGCCGGCACCGTGAACTTCGACGTCGACGCCATCGTCCAGGCCTGGGCCGACGGCGATGACAACAACGGCATACAGGTACGTGGCCTCGACGAGAACGACTCGCTGACCTGGCGGCGCTACCGTTCCGCGAACTACGCCGCCGGGGAGGACGGGGCGACCGAACCGCACCTGTCCATCACCTACGACGCCTACCCGAGCACCGCTGCACCGTTTCCGCCGTTCGCCAGCAGTACGACGGCCGATGCCACGCCCACCTTGCGGGCGCGTGCGACCGACGCCGATCTCGACGAGCTGCGCTACACGTTCGAGGTGTGGGACGCAGACCTGACCAACCGCCGGACGACCGGCACCACCGCCTACCTCGCACCCGCGTCCATCGCGAGCTGGTCCTCGCCGACCCTGCCCGCAGGCGTGCACAAGTGGCGGGTGAGGGCATACGACGGAGCCAACTGGTCAGCATCTTGGTCCAGCTGGCGTACCCTCACCGTTGACCCCACCGCACCCGCAGTGCCGGTGATCAGCAGTACCAGCCATGCAGCGACCGATTCCTGGTACTCAACGGATGACTTCACCGGCACTCTGAGCGCGAGCGACACCAGCGGCATCGCCGGCTACGCCGTGAAGATCGACCGGGACCCGCTCACCCCGGCAGGCACCGAGGTCACTCAGACCTCTGCGACGGTCTCGGCGGCCGACCGCGCGCAGGGAATCTGGTACGTACACGCCGCCGCCCGGAACCGGGCGGGGCTGTGGTCCGCCACCAGTCACTTCACCTTCCGCGTGGACACCGTCTCGCCAGGTGCCCCCAGTGTGGTCTCCTCCACCCACCCGCTCTCCACGGCCGCCTACGCGAGCCGAACCGCCGACTTCGCGTGGACCCCGCCCACTGACCCCTCCGGCACAGGCGGGTACTCGGTCAGCGTCGACCAGAGCCCCGATACCCTGCCCGCAACGACGGGAGCGGTCCAGTCGACCAGCACCTTCCGAGCGAGCGTCGCTTCGGACGGCACCTGGTATCTCCATGTGCGGGCCAAGGACAAGGCGGGCAACTGGTCAACGTCAGCAGGCCACTTCGCCTTCCAGGTCGACGCCGGCCTGCCCCTGCGGCCCACGATCACCTCCACCAGCCACCCGGACCAGTCCGGCGCTTACAACAGCACGGGATTTTCTGCAGCCTGGCAGACCACCGGGGCTTCCGTAGGCTTCAGCTATGGCGTCGACGGCTCCGCGACAACCGTCCCCGACACGGTCAGCGAGGGCACACAGGCCTCCTACTCCGGCACAAAGGGCGAAGGCACGTGGTACCTGCACGTCCGCGCCGTCGACTCAGCCGGCGCCTGGGGCCCCCCATCGCACTATCGGTTCACCATCGACACCGTGGCGCCGAATGCCCCGGGTGTCAGCTCGCCGGACTTCCCCGAAGACGGCTGGGCCGGTGACGCCGGTGACACCGGTGCTTTCAAGCTGACGTCCGCCGACTCCGATATCAGCACCTTGCGCTATCGGCTCGACGACGGCGTGCAGAGCACCGTCGAGGCCTCCGGAACAGCCACCACCGTACAGATCGGCATCCCGGACGAGGGCAGTCACCACCTCACGGTGGTCGCTGTGGACAAGGCGGGCAACGCCTCCGCCGCCGCAACGTACACCTTTCACGTCGGCACGGCCGGTCTCGTTTCCCCGCTGGCAGGCGAGGACGTCGGCCACCAGGTTCCGCTGGCGGCCGCTGGGCCCGGCGACCTGACCGGAGCCACCTTCCAGTACCGCCGCGCGGACACCGACGCCTGGGCCGACATCCCGGCCGCGCAGGTGACCACCGCCGACGGCAAAGCGGTGGTCTGGCCCGCCGCGATATCCGACGGCAAGCTGTCTGGACTGCTCTGGGACACCGGAGCGCTCCCGGCCGACGGCCAACTGCAGATACGAACCCGCTTCGAAGGCGACGACAACCCAGCACCCTCCGAAGCGGTATCCGTGACGCTCAACCGCGTCGACGTCCTCACCCAGCCGATCGATCTCGACTCCCTCGCCGAGCCGGACACCGCCGAGTCCTACGCCCTGGACGCTGCCGAAGGACGCGCCGAAGCAGACCCCGACGTGTTCGCACCGCCCTACCTCGACGACGGCACCGGCAAGATCATGGCGCCCGTGACGGACACCGCCGCGGCACCTGAAGCCGGCGCCACCATCACTCTCACCGACATCCCCCTCGACCAGGGAAGCGACGACGGCAGCGCCGAGGGCGACCCGGACACCGACGTGGACGCCCCTGCGGGCGAGGACGGAGTAGCCGACCCGATCGCCACCCAGGACACGACGATCACTCCCGTGACCGAGATGGTCGGCCACAGCCAGGCCGAACTGCAGTCCATCACCGATGAGGTGCTGCTGCTGACCGAGGACGACATACCCGGCGCCTCCCAGTTGGTCACCGCCGCCATCGACGCGGAGAACAACCGCGTCGTCGTCGAGATCCCTGCGGGCAACGACAAGGTCGTCGACGCACTCGGCCAGCGCTACGGTCGTGACGCCATCGCCGTCCGGGTCGCACCTGAGGTCACGGCACTGCGCAGCTCGGCCGGCCGCTACTCGGACGTCTCGCCCTTCAAGGGTGCGGCGGCCTTCAGATCTATCATCCCCCGCTCCGACGGCAGCGTCACGGAATACCGCTGCACCACCGCGTTCCCGTGGACCCATGAAGGCAAGCCCTACATGCTCACCGCAGGGCACTGCACCTCCGGTAACGGCTACATGGACAGCTGGAACCCCGAGGTCACCTACGCACCCGTCGCCTACGACAACTGGAACAACAGCAAGGGATCGGTCAAGCTGGCCGGTAAGTCCTACTACTCCGGAGACTTGTCCACCGGCAAGGTGATAGACAACAAGTACAGCGTCTCCGCGCGCATCTACAAGGGCGGCCCCACCGGCTCCCAGACCCGCCGGGTGCAGGACCGCTGGACCACCCGCTCCAAGGTGGGACAGAAGTTCTGCCACGGAGGTTCGACGACCGGCGAGATCTGTGGCTGGAAGGTCACCAGCGGAAAACAGACAGTCAAGTACGGCGACGGCACGATCCTCAAGAACGCCACCCGTGCCAAGAAGAACTCGGGGACCTGCATCTACCCGGGTGACTCCGGCGGTGCCATCTACACCGTACTCAGCAACGGCCACATCTACGCCAAGGGCGTGAACTCAGGCGGGCTCTGCGCGGGCTGGGGCATCGGCTCCGACGGAAACGACGACGGATGGAACGACGACAAGGACTGCTCGGACGCCACTGACTGGGACTGCGAGATCCTCTTTACCGACATCAAGCTGGCCGAGGACGCACTGCCCGGTCTGGTGAAGAAGTGGTGACCCGTGCACTGCGCTGCGGCGGGGTCACACTCGCCGCCCTGGCCACGCTCACTGCTTGCGGCGGGCGTCCGGAACCGTGCCCAGCGCTCGACCTCATCCCGACGGTCGGCGTGTCCTGGCGGGCAGGATCCCATCCCTACGACACCGCCGCCACGTACCGGTTGTGCGCCGCAGAACACTGCACGACGGGTGCACTGCGGACCTACGGCGACCAGGTGCACGTCTCGGTGGATCTTCCGGAGAGTTTCGACGACCGGACACTACAGGTGACACTTCGGCTGTCGGACGATTCGGGCACGCCAATCCTGAACGCCTCACAGACAATCACTCTGGAACAGGCCGAAGACGGCTGCGACCAGGCCCTGACCGGGTCGTTGCAACTAACCGCGGACGGTAAGTTGAAGGACATGGGCTGAACCATGCCGGGCGGGGGCGAAGTCCCCGCCCGGCAACCAGCGACACTCTTTGATTTCGCCCCACTGCGTCATTCCCACAGGTCGCGATCAGGGCTGGAACAGTGGCCTTCACCTGCAAAAGTAACGTCGTGCATACTTTTGCAGGAGAGGTACGACATTCCGGCTGGGCCGCACTGACCAGGGGATTTCCAGATATGGACACCGGTACACCGGCCACCGTCGGCTTCGGCGCACTTCTGCGTGGTCTTCGCACGGGGGCCGGGCTGAGCCAGGAGGAGCTGGCGCTGGCCGCGGGGGTGAGTGTGCGGGCGCTGTCGTACATGGAGCGCGGACGCTCCCGGGGGCCGCAGCGCCGCACCGTGCAGGCGCTGGCCGCAGCCCTGGGCTTGGACGCGGATGGTGCACGGCAGTTGGAGTACACCGCGAGCCTTGGCCGTCCCCGCCGCGCCGCCGCGACGGATGTCCCGCCAACTGCCGCCGTGCCGGACGCTGTCGCGCCGGCCGGTGCGCCTGACCTGCTGCCGCGCGCGCCGCGCGGCTTTCACGGGCGGGTGGCGGAACTGGCCGCTCTGTCACGTGCTGCCGAAGGCGAGGCACCCGTCTGTCTGGTCGTCGGGCCCGCCGGGGTTTGAAAGACGGCCCTCGTGCTGCACTGGGCCCACCACGGCCGTGCCGGATTTCCCGACGGGCTGCTCTATGCCGACCTACGCGGCTTCGGCGACACGAGCGAGCCGACCTTCGTAGAGGTGCTGCGCGAGTTCCTGCCGGCACTGGGTGTGCCGCACAGTCGGATACCGGAGTCGGCGAACGGCGCGGCCGCGCTGTTCCGGTCGCTCACCGCGGACCGCCGGCTCCTCGTGGTACTCGACAACGCTCGGGACTCCAAGCAGGTCAGGCCGCTCCTTCCAAGCGGTCGCCGCTGCGTGACCGTCGTCACCAGCCGGCACCGTCTGCCAGGGCTGATCGTCACCGACACCGCCCGGCTCGTCGCCGTGGACGTGTTCGATCCGCAGGACGGCACAATGCTCCTCGCGGAGGTACTCGGAGAGGAACGGGTGTTCGCAGAGCCGGCAGCCGCACGACGGCTGGCCGAGTTGTGCGGCGGGCTGCCCCTCGCCCTGCGGGTGGCAGCCGCCCGCCTGGCGCAACGGCCTTCCTGGTCGCTGGCCGCGATGGCCGCCGAGCTGTCCGACGAGAGCCGCCGGCTGAGCCTGCTGGACGTGGAGGACACCGGCGTACGAGCGGCGCTGCGGCTGACGCTGCAACAGCTCCCCCGGGACGTCTCCGATCTCTTCGCCCACCTCGGCTGCCACCCCGGTACGCACGTCGACCGGTACGCGGCGGCGGCCCTGGCAGGCACGGACCCGGGCAGCGCCGAGGCGTCTTTGGAGCGGCTGACCGTCGCGCACCTCGTCACGGAGACGGCGCCCGGCCGTTGGACGATGCACGATCTCGTGCGGCTCTACGCACGCAGCCTGGACACCGGGCCCCACGGGCTCACGCGCGTGCTCGACCACTACATCGCCACGGCCCTCGCGGCGATCGCTGCGGCCGAGCCCGGTAACGAGGACTGCTTCCCGCTGCCTGCGCACTACCTCCCGCCCGCCGTGATACGGAAGTTCGCCGACCGGTCCGCCGCCGTGGCCTGGTACACGACCGAGAGGAACGACCTCACGCAGGCGGTGTCCGCGGCGCACGCCGCCGGACTGCACGACAGGACCTGGCGCATCGTCATGACGCTGTGGCCGCTGATGGTGTGGCGTGTCCGCGACGGCTGGGCCCCGCTCCTGAAGACCGGCCTGGAGGCGGCCCGAGCCGACGCCGACCGGTACGGCGAGGCGCGGGTCCTGAACGTACTCGGCTGGGTACTCACCGAGGAAGGACACATCGCGGAGGCGCTCACCCATCTGGAAGCCGCGTCCGCGCTCGCCTCGTGTGCAGGCGACACAGCCGCCGAGGCGAACGCCCTGATCGCCCTGGCCATGGCGCAAGCGGCGCTCGGAAGCCTGGACGACGCTGCGCAGGGGTGCGAACGGGCGGTAGAGCTGGCTCGGAAAGGCGGTGACCGGGGTCTCGAGAGACTGACCATGCAGCACCTCGCCCGCCACCAGGCCGACGCCGGCAGATGGCGCGAAGCCCTCGACACCGCGACCGAGGCCCTGGCCTTGGACGACCGCTCGGCGACGGCCGACATTCCTCGGATCCTGCTCCTCATCGTGAGGGGAGAGGCCCTGCTCGGGCTCGGTAACGAGGCCGAGGGCCTCACTCAACTCGACCTGGTGGCCCGAGAGGCGGAATCGTCCGGCAACGAGGACGGCGCAGTACGAGCCCTCGGTGCGCTGCTGCGCGCATCCCCGAACGCGGCCCTCCAGACACGCTACGACGCGGCACTCGTCCGCCTCACTACGCCCACCTGAAGCCGGGCAGGTCTTCGCCGGAAAGACGCACTCTGCGTGGTCGTCCTTCTGCGCATGTTCGGCCGGGATGGGCGCCGCCGCCCTCGTCTCCCGGCATCGACAGCGCGACCGCGACGGCACAGCGGCAACTGCGCTGATGCAGCGGGGCACAGCTGGTCCAAGGCCCGACAGAAGAACGCCGTCCGTATTTTTGCAGGTGGAATTGCCTGGGGCCGTACCCGTCCACCGTGATCGACTGGGCCTGCCACAGGGGCGCTTCACCGCACCGGCGGTCAACCCCACCGTCGGCGCACAGCGCCCCCGCCTGGCCCCTCTCGGTGGTCCAGGAATGAAAAGCGCGAAATTCGAGCAGAGCGAAAGGTAAGAGCGAACATGAAGCAGAAGATCACGTCGCTTGCCGGTGCCATGGCCCTGGCCGGTGCCGTCGTCATCGCGGCCGCGGCCGTGGCCACCGGCCAGGCGTCCGAGGCAGACCATGGACAGCCCGTTTCCGCCCCCGCCCCGCACGCGACCACGGTCTTCGGCTACCAGCTGTCCGAGTCCGACCTCGCCGCGCCGCTCGGCGAGTGGGGCGTGGGTCGGCGGACGCCGCGCGCCTGAGGCCCTGTCTCTTCGGCCAGCATCGTGTCCTGATCAGGATGGCCACGAGGTGGAGAGTCTGCTGTCAGCACCGCGCGCGTGCCCGAACGGGCCGGTCGCACATCCGAAGGAGAGAGTCATGCTGGTCCGTAAGCTGAAGGCAGCCGTGATTGTGGCCGCCGCGGTCGTGAGTGTATCGGTGGTGGCCACGCCGGCCGAGGCGAGTAACTGCTCGCGCGGAGGCGGCGTCTACATCTGCGAATACGGCGTGAGCAGCTACAAGTTGCCCGACGGTACGAAGCAGGAGTTCGTCGTCGGTACCGACCGTGCGGTGTGGACCCGCTGGACCGACTCCGACGGGGACTGGTCGGGGTGGATGTCCATGGGCGGGAACGCGTGGAGCACGGTGCGCGCCTACGACTACGAAACCAGCGACCCCTGGACCTTCAGGGTGTTCTACTACGACCAGACCGCGGAGTACTGGGGCCGCAACCGTGACCACGACGGCAACTGGTCTTCGTGGACCCGCTACGACCTCCCGCTCAACGGCTGATCACCGCGCGCCCGGCCGGGGCTCCCTCACCTCATTCGACGGCCCCCGCGAGCGGAAGTTGCTTGCGGGGGCCGTCGTCGTCGTGGACCTGCTCTCCGACACTCAAGCCAGAGTGACGGGTGACCTGCTCGCCGTGCCGGCGCCACCCGAGAGATCCCGGGTGACCTGGGAGGCTCTCCCGCACGCGCTGTCCGATCTTGAAGAATGCGGCAGGCTCGACGGGGTCGATATATCACCTTTGGGGAAAGTTCCGGAATCCGCGATTCACCTGGGACAACGCGATTACATGGAGGAATTCGTTCCAGGCATCGCGGAGTCGCTTAGTGGCACGGGAGATCGAGCCCACGTTCGAGGCCTGCACCGCCGCGGTGGTGAGGACCTTCGGGGTCTCGGCCGAGATGTCGATGCCGACCTCGGCCAAGGCCTCCACGACAGCCGGGTTCACCGTTCCGGCGGGGGCGGACCCGACGGAGCGGACCTGGACCCGGTCTGCGCCGAGGTGGGCGAGGTGGGTGAGAAAGGCGGCGGCCATCTGCGAGCGGCCGGCGTTGTGCACGCAGACGAACAGCACGGAGGCAACGGCGGGCGTGTCCATCAGACCAGGGCGCTTCCTTCGGTGGAACGGTCAGGACTGGGAGGGTGCCGCCCGTCGTCGGGGACCGGAACCTCCGCTTCCCCCACGGCAGCCGGGCGGCCGAAGCAGACGGTGACCAGACCGAGCCCTGCGGCGGCGCCGCACAGCTGGGCGGCGAGGAAGGGCAGCACGGAGGTGGGGGCGATACCGGCGAAGGTGTCGGTGAAAGCCCGGCCGATCGTGACGGCCGGGTTGGCGAAGGAGGTGGATGACGTGAACCAGTACGCCGCGCCGACGTAGGAGGCGACGAGCAGCGGCGCCAGGTGCGCGCTGCCGGCGCGGGCCAGGCCGAAGACGAGCCAGACCAGTCCGGCGGTGGCCACGACCTCCGCCAGCCACAGGTGCCCGGCCCACCGCTCATGGGTGGAGAAGGCCACCAGCGGCTTTCCGAACATGGCGTCGGCAAGCACCGCACCGGCGATCGCCCCGACCACCTGGGCGGGCACGTACGCGGCGACGTCGCGCAGTCCGAGGCCCTCGCGGGTGCGGCGGCCGGTGAACCAGGCGGCCAGAGTGACCGCGGGGTTGAAGTGCGCTCCGGAAACCGGTCCCAGGAAGGCGATGAGCACGCCGAGACCGAAGACCGTGGCCAGGGAGTTGGCCAGCAGCTGCGTCCCGACGTCGCGGGTCAGTTCAGTGGCCTGGATCCCGGAGCCGACCACCACCGTGACCAGCGCGGCCGCCCCCAGCCCCTCGACGGCGGCCCGCCGCAGCAGCGGCACGGACGTGCTCACGCGGGCGTCTTCGCGGAGAAGGCGGGGATCTCCAGCAGGGCGGACAGCTTCGCCAGGGCCTCGGGGAGCACCCAGTAGTACACCCAGGTCCCGCGCCGCTCGGAGCCGACCAGCCCGGCTTCGCGCAGCACCTTCAGGTGGTGGGAGATCGTCGGCTGGGAGACGTCGAAGGGGCCGATGAGGTCGCACACGCACGCTTCGCCGCCTTCGTGGGAGGCGATCAGCGACAGCAGCCGCAGCCGGATCGGGTCCGACAGCGCCTTGAACATCCGGGACAGCTCGGTCGCGGATTCCTCGCCGAGCGGCTCGCGGACCATCGGCGCGCAGCACGCGGCGTCGTCCTGTCCGAGCATCGACAGAGCAGCTTGTTTCGACATTCCTCAATATTGACAGCCGTCGATC
The DNA here is from genome assembly GCF_029428875.1 of Streptomyces sp. JH34. NCBI lineage: Bacteria > Bacillati > Actinomycetota > Actinomycetes > Kitasatosporales > Streptomycetaceae > Streptomyces > Streptomyces sp. JH34. Next base: position 155,849 of record NZ_JAJSOO010000001.1, read on the forward strand.
CTGGTGGCAACGTCGACTGTATCGACAGATGTCGAAACAAGCAGTTGGGAGACCGCCATGTCCCGTGTCCAGCTCGCCCTGCACGTCGCCGACCTCGAGGCGTCGATCACCTTCTACTCCACGCTCTTCGGCACCGAGCCGGCCAAGCGCCGCGACGGCTATGCCAACTTCGCCATCACCGAGCCCCCGCTCAAGCTCGTCCTCATCGAGGGCGAAGCCGGCGAGGACACCCGCCTGGACCACCTCGGCGTGGAGGTCGCCTCCACCGAGCAGGTCCATGCCGCCACGACCCGGCTCAAGGACGCTGGGCTGACGACCCTCGAGGAGAACGACACCTCGTGCTGCTACGCCCTCCAGGACAAGGTGTGGGTCACCGGCCCCGGCAAGGAGCCGTGGGAGGTGTACGTCGTCAAGGCCGACGCCGACCAGCCGGGCAAGAGCGTCGTCGCCGGCGGTGACGCCTGCTGCGCCGGACAGGAGGAGAGCACCGAGCCCGTGCCGGCGGCTTCCGGCTGCGCCTGCGGCAGCTGAACGCCGCCGCTCCCCCTCCTTACGGCTCGTCCTCCCCGCCCTCGCCCCGATCTCATAGCACCCGCAGGGGCGCGATCCGCACCGCCGTCGCAGACCTCTGAGTCGGGTGCGCGCCGCCCGTGGGGCCCTCGCGAGGGTGACCGCATCCCCTGGAACCGAACGGTGACCTTCGCTGCTCGGCCGCTCGTCCTCGACGACGAGTCCTACAACGTTCAGGTGGTCGCGCGGAGTCAGTACGGCGTTGAAGTGCGACAGGGCAAGGCCCCTCCTGGGCCGTCCGGCCCAGGAGGGGCCCGCGGGTTGTGTTCAGAGTTCGAGCAGGGGCCCGAGGACGTGGGAGAAGTCTGCCGGCTCGGCGCTTGCGCCGAGGTGGTTGCCGGGCATGTCGATCAGAGGTACCCCCAGAAGCTCAGCAAGTGCCTGGGTCGCCCGGCGCGCCATCTGGTGATGGCTCAGCGAACCAGCGCACAGCGTCACCGAGACACGACGGATGGCCTCGATGTCAGGGACGTAGAAAACCGTGGGGCCGGCCATCCGCCCCAGGAAGTAGCGGTTCTTGTCGAGTTCCTCGCCCGGTAGCTCGGGTAGCGCCATATGGGCGGGAGGCATCTGATCCGGTCCTGTGTGGTGGGCAGCGCCGCTGAGGTCAAAGAACTCCTGCACTGCCCGCTGAGGATCAGCCTCCGCAGCTTTGAACGCTGCTGCGGCCCGGTCCGCCAGGTCTGCGTCATCCAGAAGAGACACGAGGGGCGGCTCATGCAAGACGGCCCGGCTGACCATCTCAGGACGCTGCTTGGCCAGCTCCAGCAGCGTCACGGCACCACCACTGGTGCCGACAAAAAGAGCGGGCTCTCCGGTGAACCTGTCGACAAGCGCAGCGAGGTCCGCGGCAAGGACCTCGGGCGTGGGCGCAGCCATCCCTGGGACCGCGCGGCTGGCACCGATACCACGCGGATCGTGGGTGACGACGGTAAACCGGCCCGCAAGCTCATGCGCCAGAGCTGCGAAACCGGCCCGCCCAGCCGGTGCGCCGACGAGGAACAGCAGTGGCCCCTCGCCCTGGACACCGAATGCAATCGTGCAGTCCGGCCGGTCGAGCAGGTCCACCGAACTCGTGATCCGATCAGTGAAGTCCGCGATCTTCCGAGTGATCACATCGAGCGCACGGTCCAGCTGCTCGCGCCTGTCGTGGACGCGACGGCGATGCGCCGTCAGCAACTCCACTCGGAGCCTCGCCGGATCAGCCACCTTGTCGTCGACGCCTGTGAACTGCGCGATATCGGCCAGCGGCATCCCGGTCTCACGGAGATGAACCAACATGCGGATCAGCTCGACGTCGGCCGTGGTGTATTGGCGACGCCCCGCAATGTCGCGCCGTGGAGACGGTACGACCCCCTGACGTTCGAAGTACCGCAACGTGTCGGGCGCCAGACCGGTCCAGGCCGAGACGTCCGCGATACCGAACAGCTCATCCTCACTCATGCCTCAAGCCTCGCCCCTGGACCGTGGTTCAGGTCAAGCGATCGTCAGCCGGCCGCGATTCGAGCGACCTGTCCGGTCAGTATGAGACGCCAGGATCTCAGGCGGGAAGGCTAGCGGGCGAGGGAGACGGCGAAGGGCTGAAACCCGTGTCGGCGCAGGATGTGGGGCACGACCAGGATCATGGCCTCGGTGGCGCCGGCTGTACGGATGTCACCGAGGTCCTCGATCCAGGCGGGCTGCCAGCCCAGGTCGCCGAGCAGGCCGGTGACGGTCTTCTTCGCGTTCTCGTCGTCGCCTGAGACGTAGACGGTCGGTGGGGTGGCCAGGGTTTCCGGCGCGGCCATGACCATGAAGAGCATGGTGTTGAGCGTCTTGACCACGTGTGTACCGGGGAGCGCGGCCTGGAGCTTCTCGGCGAGACTGCTGCCGGGGTAGCACAAGTCGCCGGGCAGACCGTCATCGCCGTCACGGGTGGCGTTGGAGACATCGATGAGGATCTTTCCGGAGAGCTCGGTGCGAAGGTCGGTGAGCCGGTCCAGGGAGCTGTCGCCGGGCGTCGCGTTGATCACGATGTCGGTGGTACCGGCGGTGGTGCGCTGGTCGGCGATGGTGATCCGCGGGGCGGGGTGGGCCGTGGTGTCTTCTGGGCTTCGGGCGCCCAGGGTGACATGGTGCCCGGCTGCGGCGAGCTTGTCGGCCAGGTTGGTCCCGACGCGGCCGGCGCCCAGGATACCGATGTTGGTCATGAGGTGATGCTCCTTGTGGGATCGGGTGGAAAGAGCGGGGCGTCCGGTCAGACGATGGGCGCCAAGACCTTGAGGGCGGCGGCGTGGACGCCAGGGGCGGCGGCCAGGAAGTCGCGGCTGCCCGTGTGCCAGGGGTCGCCCGCCAGATCGGTGACGGTGCCTCCGGCTTCGGAGACCAGCAGCGCGCCGGCGACCAGGCCGGAGCGGACGTCGGAGAACTGCCAGAACGCGTCCATCCGTCCGGCGGCGACATGGATGAGCTGCATCGTGGCGGGCACGGAAACACGCACGACCAGGCCGTTGACGAGCATGGCGGTGACGGAGTCGCCGATCCGCCGGAAGGTGCGGTGGTCCTCGCCAGGCTTGGCCTGACCGGTGCCGATGAGTGCGGCGCCCAGGTCGGTCTTGGCTGACACCTTCAGGGGTCGGTCGTTGAGGCGGGCACCGCCGCCGACGACCGCGGTGTAGGTATCGCCGGTCAATGGCAGGTGGACGACGGTGAGCACCGGCTGGTTGTCGCGGACCAGAGTGGCGGTGACGGCCCAGTCCTCCATGCCGTGGACGTGGTTGATGTTGCCCTCGGCGGGGTCGACGACCCACCACTCCCCGGGCGGAAGCGCACCACCGGCCAGTTCGTCCTCGGCCCACTGCGAGCCGTCCCGGGCCTGCAGCAGCGGTTCTCGGAGAGCGTCCAGTACGGCGTCGTCGTTGGCGTGGATCTCGTTGACGACCTCGTTCAGACTCACGCCGCGGGCGTGCGAGGTGGAGCGGTCGCGCAGCGTGAGACCGGCGGTCTTCACCGCGGCCGTCACATCGGACATGAGCGAGGCGTCGGTGGGAAAAGGCATGACTTGGCTCATGGTCGGGTCCCTGGGATAAGTGGAAGCGGAGGGATTCTCTCGCCCCGCCCTTCGAAAATAGGCCGCCCGACAATTGACGGCAAGTGCATGCTTTGCACTTGTAGAGTTACTTTCATGCAACTGGATCTGAACCTGCTCACGGCCCTGGATGCCCTTCTGGAGGAGGGCAGTGTCACTGGCGCCGCGACCCGCCTCCACGTCACCGCACCGGCGATGAGCCGCTCACTGGGCCGCATCCGCAAGGCAACCGGTGACCAGATCCTGGTCCGCACCGGCCGCAGCATGGTCCCCACCAGCCGCGCACTGGCCATGCGTGCTGAGGTCCATACGCTCGTGCAACAGGCCCACCACCTTCTGTCGGCGCAGGAGGAACTTGACCTGACAGCTCTGGACCGGGTGTTCACCGTGCGGTGGCACGACGCCCTGACCGCGGCCTGCGGCACCGCTCTGATCACCTCCGTCCACCAACAGGCGCCAGGCGTTCGACTGCGCCTCTCCGCCGAACCCGGCACAGACGACGCCGAGTTGCGCCGAGGGGAGGTTGACCTCGAATCCAGCTCCAGCGAGCCGGCACTCCCCGACATCCGCCACCGCCACATCGGTACGGACCGGCTGGTCGTCGCGGTCCGGCCAGGCCACCCGCTCACCGAGGGCGTGCCGAGCCCCGAGCGTTACGCGGCCACCGAACACCTCACCATTTCGCGTCGCGGAAGCCTGCACGACCCGATCGACGACGCACTGGCCGCGCACGGCCTCGAACGACGCGTCGTCGCCGCCGGGCCCACCGCCGCCTTCGCGCTGCAACTCGCCCGCGACACCGACCTGGTGGTCACCCTCCCCGACGCGGTCACCCGCTCGACCCGGGACCAACTCGGCCTGATCACAATGCCGTTGCCACTCCTGGTGCCCGAGGTCTCGTTGTACCTGCTGTGGCACCAGCGCTACGACGACGATCGCGCCCACCTCTGGCTACGTGACCTGGCCACCGAAACCGTCCAGGCGCTGTTTGCACCGACGGGCATCTGAAGATCACGGCATCCGACCCAGCCGAAGGCGCCGTCAAAAGGCGTAACACGGCCGTCCCGTCGCAACTGCGGATTGAGGGTGCAGGTCCCCGCGGGCCGAGGCGACGGCGCATCAGGAGATGCGCTGCGCGGTCAACGGACCTTGTGGGGCATGGCGATGAAGGTCAGTGCCAGGGTGGTCGTCGCTGCCTGCTGGCAGGCCGGGCTGCCGCACCAGGCACGTACCGGCTCGGCCGTGGGAACCGGCGGATCAGGACGCCGTCCCACGGTTCGCCCTCCAGGGTCTGGATCACGCCGTATCCGACGGCGCCGGACTGACCGGGTGGCCCGGGCGGGCCCGCCCGGGCCAGGGCCGTGCAGGCCTCCAGCCCGGCGGGGTCATCAGGCCACTCGCGCAGCATCACGACGTAGCGCTCACACGTCGGCCTTGCCGGTCGCGGCGATTTTGGTGACGAGTCCGATGAGCGCGTCGGCGGCCGGCCCGGAGGAGGCGGGGTTCTGCCCCGTGATCAACAGGCCGTCCCGCAGGACGTACGGCGCCCAGTCGTCACCCTTGGAGTAGTCGCCGCCGAGCCGGACGAGTTCGTCCTCGACCAGAAAGGGGACCACCTCGGTGAGCTGGACGCCCTCTTCCTCGCTGTTGGTGAACCCGGTGACCTTCTTGCCCTGCACCAGCGGCGTGCCGTCCGCGTTCACCGCGTGCCGCAGAACACCGGGGGCGTGGCAGACCAGAGCGAGCGGCTTGCCGGAGCGCAGAGTGGTCTCGATCAGGCGGACGGAGGTGACGTCCTCGGCCAGGTCCCACAGGGGGCCGTGACCGCCGGGGTAGAAGACGGTGTCGAAGTCGTCGGCGGCGACGGAGTCGAGGCGCACGGTGTGGGCGAGAGCGGCCATGGCCTCGGGATCCGCTTCGAAGCGGCGAGTCTCGTCGGTCTGGTTGGCCGGCTCATTGCTCTTGGGGTCCAGCGGGGGCCGGCCACCCTGCGGAGAGGCGAGCACGAGGCCGACGCCGGCGTCCCGGAAGCGGTAGTAGGGGGCGGCCAGCTCCTCCAGCCAGAAGCCGGTCTTCCTGCCGGTGTCGCCGAGCTCGTCGTGCGAGGTGAGGACGATGAGAACCTTCATGATTACTGCTCCTTCGAATGGTGAACCGGCCACTTCCACGAGTAGACCGGTCGTCTAGAGGTGGACATCAGACCGCCCGAACGCGCGGTGTGGTGGTGGCGCCGGGGGGCGGAAGGTACTACAGATGCAGGAGCCGGCGGGTGACCGTCATAGCGGTGGCCAGGGAGCCGGTGTCGCGGTGAATCTTGGCCATGACGCTTGCGCCGAGCCACAGGTCGTACAGGACTTGCGCGGTGGTACGGGCGTCATCATCAATCGCGAGCGAACCGTCTTCCAGACCGGCGGCGATCGCCCGCTCCAGGCGGTCGACGATGGCGGTGGTGCCCTCCTTCAGAGCGAGCCGCATCGACTCCGACAGGTCGGAGACCTCCGCGCCGAGCTTCACGGCCAGACACTTGCCCTGGCAGTCATCGACGCTCTGGGTCTCGCGCCAGCTCTGCCAGTAGTCCAGTAGCCGCTGCGCAGAGGTCGCGCCCGGCTCGCCGAGGATGCGGTCCATGTCCGCGAGGTAGTCGCTGAAGTACGACCGCATCATCGCCTCACCGAAGGCGTCCTTGGAGTCGAAGTAGTGGTAGAAGGACCCCTTCGGCACTCCGGCCCCGGAGAGGACCTCATTGATCCCGACCGCGGCGAACCCCTTGCGGGACATGATCCGCTGAGCCGTGTCGAGAATGCTGCGGCGAGTGTCGCCCTGAGTGACTGGCATGGACCTACCCTATCTCCAACTAGACCGGTCGTCTAGTCGTGGTCGGTGGTCGAGGACGTCCACGAGGATCTGGGCCCGGGTCTCGTTGAGCAGGTGCATCACATCGGGGACAGCCCTTTTGATCAGCGCTTGCAGGGCCGCCTCCTCGTCCCCGCCGGCTCGCTCGGCTTCTTCCTGGACGGCGCGGGCGATGAGGAGGGTGGTGCCGGCCCGCGCGCGGGCAGCGCTACGGGCGCGCCGCTCGGGGCGGGTGGGTACGGGCGCCGGGGTCGGTGAGGTGGGTGCGGGTTCGTCGTCATCGATCTTCCGCACGCGCACACGTTCAGCCACGTGGATTCTGGACGCCTGAGCCCCCTCCGGCGGACTTCGGATCTTTCGTCGAGGGCCTCACTTCCGCCGGCGACTTCGGCTGAAGCGCCACCGCGAGACATTCGGCCGACCTCGCGAACGGCAGGACAGTTTTCGCCAACGTCACGGCGAGGCGAACGCAGCCTGATGCGGCACTAGATCGTGGCCAGGAAGGTGCGGACTGCGGTGGCGAACGCGTCCGGGGCGGTGGTGGGAAGCATGTGGTCGCCGTCCAGTTCGGTCGATACGGTGCCGGGGCGACGCTCGACCATGGCGCGCACCTGCTCGGGCGGGATGATGCCCTTGGTGCCATGGATCAGCAGGGCGGTGCAGGTGCTGGCCGTCCAGTCGCTCCAGTGGTCGCCGTGCACCTGCTCCTCCGAGTCGTACATGTAGCCACGTCACGGCGGTACCCACAATTTCACTGCGGCGTAGTTGGGTAGAGGGCCGTCATCCGCCCTCCTCACCGGCGGCAATGACGTTCCCTGCCATGGTCGAAATCATGGGCCGGTGCTGCCTCGGGCTCTTCCAGGGCGTCGGAACCGGCTTTCTCCGGCCTCAGCCGGCCGAAGCCTCGGTGAGCCGGTCCGCGAAGACCTACGGGAGGCGGTCCAGTTCCTCAGCCGTGACGGTGACGAGACGCAGACCGTGATGGCGGGCAGGGAGCGGCACGGATGCCCGTCCGTGGCCGTGGTCGTCGTACCCGTCGAGGTGCGGAGCCCGTCCGCAGCCCGGGCGAACGCGCCATGACGATCCTCGAGTCCTGGCGGCTCTGCGGAAAGTCCGCTGCGGCACCACCCGGATCACCGCCGTCCTCCGAGCTGTCACCCTTGAAACTCTCCGGCTGATCAGGATGGACAAGGTCAGTCTGTCCGGATGGGTGCCACCCGCAGCTGTGAGACTCACTGCGCCTGGACGACCGCCCGGACGTTGTCGATGTTCCCGCAGTCCGCCTTCAGGTGCTTCTCCCTGTCCCGGAGGAAGACCGCGCCGAGCTCGGCGCGACGTGCGTCCGGTACGTTCGCCCGCGCTCCGTTGAGGATCGTGCGCTCCTCCTCGTCGATGTGGTGGGTGATGGCCGTCGCGAGCTCCTCGAGCTTCTCGTCCCACTCGTCGGAGTTGACCTCCTCCACCTCCATCAGAGCGAGGAGCGCCTTGTTGCCCTCGTGATGCTCTTCCTCGCCGTGCTCCACTTCCTCGTCGTCCACGTTCCGGAAGCGCTTCAGCGCGGGGTACACCTCGGCCTCCTCCGCCTCCGCGTGGGCGATCAGGAGCGCGGCGAAATCATGCAGGGCCGCCCTGCGGTCGTCCTCGACGCTCCGCATACGCCGCAGCAGCTCCTCCATGGTGCGATGGTCCTCGAGAATCACGGCCACCACGTCACGCGCTTCGGACACCACGAACTCCTCTCCTCGGCCAGTGCTCCGCTGGTACCCCGGAGAGGCGACGACAAGCAAGAACGGCCACCGCATCTCGCTGCTTCCACCGGTCACGCGTCACGGTCCTGACCGAGCGGTCGGTGCTGGACGAGTTGCGGTACGCGTCTGCCGGCACCGTGATGCGCGTCCCTGCTGAGGCTTAAGGAGCAACCTCATCGAGAGAACCCGTGATGCGCCGGTTCGGCCGCGCAGCGGAGGTCTTCGGCGCGCTCGGTGCGGGGGAGCGACCGTCCATTCAGCTTGAGGAAGCGTGAACTGGCGGGCTCCCCCTCGATCGGTCGATCCGGCACACCCCCACCCTGGGTGCGCCTGCTGTGACTCCGGCGTTCAGGATGCCGGTACGGCCTTCTGCTTCTCCAGGGCCGCGGCCTCTGCCGCCAGCCGGTGGCGGCGCGTGGCAGGGCCGAAGACGGCCAGCACGATGGCTCCGACGGTCCAGGTTCCGGCGATGAACATGAAGACCGCCTCGTAGCCGACGCCGTTGTAGATACCGGCGATCATCAGCGGGCCGGCCGCGTTCGACAGTCGTCCCAGGCCGTAGGCGATGCTCGTGCCGAGCGATCGGCCCCGGGTGTCGAAGAGTTCCGGTGAGTACGCGTAGGCCAGGGCGGTGTAGCCGCGCTCGAAGAGGTTGACCAGGAACCCGAAGACGACGATCAGCAGCGGGGTGAACGTGAGCCCGTACATCAAACCGGTGACGGCGATGACCAGCCCGAAGACCACCAGGGACCACTTGCGCTCGAACCGGTCGGTGACCATCGCCGCGAGGAAGGAGCCGAGCGGTGCGCCGACCGTCGTCAGGGCCACGTAGAAGATCGAGTCCTCCACGCTGACGCCCTCGGCGGCGAGCAGCGTCGGCGCCCAGCTGGAGTAGCCGAAGAAGCCGATGGTCTGGGTGATCCACAGGACCGACAGCAGGGCCGTGGGGAACAGGAACTTCTTTTCCTTGAGCATGCCCAGACCGGACCTGCCGGCCGGGCCCTGCGGCTGCGGTTCCTGTGCGGCGCTCAACTCACCGTGCTCGGCTGCCACGCCCGCCTCGATGCGCGTCAGGACGGCGTCGGCCTCCTCGTGGCGGCCGCGGGACTCGAGCCACTGCGGGGACTCCTCGAGTTTCCGCACGAAGAACAGGAACAGCACGCCGAGAGAGCCCCACAGGTAGACCAGACGCCAGGACCAGTCGGACAGCGGCACCACCGCGGAGGCGATGAGGTTGGTGACAGGGGTGCCGCAGATACCGATGACGATGGCGTACGCCTGGAACTTGCCGCGTTTGGCGCGCGGGTAGAGCTCGCTGATGTAGACGACGGCGACGACGGTCATCGCGGACAGTCCCGCCGAGGTCATCACGCGGAAGACACCCAGGGACCAGAGGTCCCAGGCGAAGACGCACGCGAAGGACCACGCGGTGAACCAGACCGTGCTCGTGACGAGCATGCGCAGGCGTCCCAGCCGGTCGGCCAGTCCGCCGGCGACGACGGCCCCGAAGAACATGCCGACGAAGGACAACGAGATCACATAGGCGATGTGGTTGACATCGGCGCCCCATTGTTCACGCACCACGGGGGCTGTGATGGCGAAGGTGTTGATGTCCGCGAACTCGAAGAAGTATGCGAACGCCACCGCGTAGAGGGCGGTCTTGTGGAACTTCGATATGGGCAACCGGTCGAGCCGGTTGGCCGCGTTGGTGGCGGGTGTGTGCTGCACTGCACGCTCCTGGGGGTGGGGACGCGGCACCGTTGCGGGGCCGGTGGTTCGCGGTCAGCCGGCCGCTTCCGGCCAGTACAGGTGCCGGGGGTTGTCGACCAGCAGGGCCTGCTGCCGGGCGGTGGTCGTGGCGACATGCGGGATGTGATCGACGAGCAGACCGTCGTCGGGCATGTGGTTCCTGAGGTTGGGGTGGGGCCAGTCGGTGCCCCACAGGGCCCGGTCGGTGAACTCGTCGACGACCTTGCGGGCGAACGGCACGACATCACGGTAGGAGTGGCGCTCGCCGTCCAGGGCGGGCGGTCCGGTGACGGTCAGGCGCTCGGGGCACGAGACCTTGACCCAGACGTCGTTGGTCTCGACGAAGCGCAGGAAACGGGCGAACTCGGGCCCGTCCGGGCTCCGTGTGACGTCGGGGCGGCCCATGTGGTCGATGACGAGCGGGACGGGCAGGGAGGCGAAGAACGTCTCCAGGTCGGCCAGGTCCGGAGCCTCGAAGTAGAGGACGACGTGCCACCCCAGCGGTGCGATCCTGCGGGCGACGGCCGCCAGTGCCTCGGTGGGCGCGGCGTCCACCAGGCGTCGGACGAAGTTGAATCGCACCCCTCGCACTCCGGCGTCGTGCAGGCGCCGCAGCTCCTCGTCGCTGACGTCGGGGCGCACGGTCGCCACCCCGCGGGCCCGGTCGCCGGCAGTATGCAGGGCGTCCACCAGGGCACTGTTGTCGGCACCGTGGCAGGTGGCCTGCACGATGACGTTGCGCGCGATGCCGAGGTGGTCGCGGAGGGCGAACAGGTCGTGTTTGGAAGCGTCGACGGGCGTGTACTTGCGTTCGGCCGCGAAGGGGAACTCGGCGGCGGGGCCGAACACGTGGCAGTGGGCGTCCACCGCCCCGGCCGGCAGCGTGAACGCGGGGGTGGTGGGGCCGCGGTACCAGTCGAGCCATCCCTGGGTGATGGCGAAGGCCTGGTCAGTCATCGGGAGTGCTCCTCGTGCCGTCAGTCGACGTAGGTCAGGCCGAGCTCGGCCAGGGGTCCGCGCATGGCGTACATGTCCAGCCCCAGTTCCCCCTCCCCGAACCGTTCCCGCTTGCCCTCCTCGGCGGCCTCGCGCCTTGCGGCCGCCTCGGCCACCGCGACGGCCTGGGAAGCGGGGACCACGACCACGCCGTCGGTGTCGGCGACGATCACGTCACCCGGGTTGACCAGCGCGTTGGCGACGATGACGGGAACGTTGACCGAACCGAGCGTGGCCTTGACGGTGCCCTTGGCGTTGATCGCGCGGGAGAAGACGGGGAAGTCCATCTGCCGCAGCTCGTCGATGTCGCGACAGCCGCCGTCGATGACCAGCCCTTCGGCCCCGCGGGCGCGGAGGGAGGTGGCGAGCAGCTCGCCGAAGAAGCCGTCCTCGCTCTCGGTCGTGCAGCCGGCGACGACCACGTCGCCCTCCCGGACCTGCTCGGCGGCCACATGCAGCATCCAGTTGTCGCCGGGCTGCAGCAGCACGGTGACAGCGGTGCCGCAGAGCTTCGCGCCCTCGTAGACGGGCCGGATGTAGGGACGCATCAGGCCGAGTCGGCCCATGGCCTCGTGGACCGTGGCGACCCCGAACCGGGACAGGGCTTGGACCGCCGCGCGGTCGGCGCGTTGTATGCCGCGGTGGACGACTCCGAGTTCGTGCATGGTGTGACTCCTTGCGTTGTCGTGGGCGATCGATGCGAGAGCGGGACCAGGCCGTGTGGGGACGAGGCCCGGGCTCAGCGGCCCTGGGAGGTCAAGCGGGCGTCCAGACGGGGGTAGACGCGCCTGGCGTTCCCTTCCTGGACCGCGGTCAGTTGTTCGTCGGACAGGCCCGCGTTCTCGACGTAGCGGCGGGTGTCGTCGAAGTGGTGGCCGGTGCGCGAGTCGATGCCGCGGACGGCCCCGATCATCTCGGAGGCGAAGAGGACGTTGCCGTGCGGGACGACGTCGAGCAGCAGGTTGATGCCTGGCTGGTGGTAGACGCAGGTGTCGAAGAAGACGTTGCGCAGGAGTGACTCCACCGCCTCCGGCTTGCCCAACGCCTGTGCCAGGCCCCGGAATCGGCCCCAGTGATAGGGCACGGCCCCGCCGCCGTGCGGGACGATCAGGCGCAGCTCGGGAAAGTCGGCGAACAGATCGCCGGTCAGCAGTTGCATGAACGCGGTGGTGTCGGCGTTGAGGTAGTGCGCCCCAGTGGTGTGGAAGGCCGCGTTGCAGCTGGTGGAGACGTGAACCATGGCCGGCACGTCCAGCTCGGCGAGCTTCTCCCACACCGGGTACCACGACCGGTCGGTCAACGGCGGTGCGGTCCAGTGGCCACCGGAGGGGTCCGGGTTGATGTTGACTGTGACGGCGCCCAGCTCCAGCACGGCGCGTTCGAGCTCGGGGACGACGGTGGCCGGATCGGTTCCCGGTGACTGCGGCAGCATCGCGCCGGGGGCGAATCGCCCGGGGTACAGCTCGGCGACGCGGTGGCACAGGTCGTTGCAGATGCGGGCCCAGGCGGAGGAGGTGGCGAAGTCGCCGATGTGGTGGGCCATGAACGAGGCGCGGGGGGAGAAGACGGTGACGTCGATGCCGCGCTCGTCCATGAGGCGCAGTTGGTTGGTCTCGATGGACTCGCGGATCTGGTCGTCGCTGATGGCGGGCCCTGCGCGGTCGGGTGCCCGTGCCGGGTCGGTGAGCGCGGCGATCTGGGCCTCACGCCACTCCCCCAGCGGGGCCGGCGCCGTCGTGTAGTGGCCGTGGACGTCGATGATCACGCGGTGTTCTCCTGAGTGGTGGGGGCGGGGTCCCAGAGGGAACGGGGTACGAGCAGGTCGCCGGCCATGATGAGGCGGGCGGTGCGCAGCAGCGCGGAGCGGGTGACCCGCTGGGGGACGTCCGGGGCGAGGCCGAGGGTGACGCTGAACTCTCCGGACGGGTGCTCGACGGAGACCGTGGGTTCCGTGCCGGACACATCGGCGGCGACGTCGCGGGCGACGCTGCCTTCGAGTACACAGGCGGTCGCGGCCGTGACGGCGGCGAGCACGCCGATGGACTGGTGGCAGACCCGTGGAATGAGGCTGCGCGTGGAGAGGGTGCCCCCGTGACGCGGCGGCGCCACCAGCGTCATCTTCGGGTAGTTCTTCTCCGTGACGTCGCCCAGGCCCATGGCTTCACCGCAGATCAGGCGCAGGCTCTCGACACGGGCCTTGAGCCTGTCGTCGGCGTCGATCTCTGACGGCGTCTCGTAACCGGTGGCGCCCAGGCGCTCGGCTGCCACGATCACCAGGGGCTGGCCGTTGTCGATCAGGGTGACGTCGACGGCGCCGACCCCGGGAACCTCGACGGTGTCGCGCGTACGCCCGGTGGGGAGCAGGGAGCCGGCGACGGAGCCGGCCGTGTCCAGGAAGCCGATCTCGACCGGAGCGGCGGTGCCGGGGACACCGTCGATACGCGCCTGGCCCCGGTAGTCGACGTGCCGCGCCCCGTCCGTGCCCAGTGGGGTGTCGACGGTGATCTCGGCGACCATGCCGGTGTTGCGGGTGCGCACCCGGGCGGTGGTGCGGTCGGCGTCGGGGACGACCATGCCGGTCTCGACGGCGAACGGCAGCACTGCGGCCAGCATGTTGCCGCAGTTGGAGGAGGTGTCGACCGTGTCCCCGCCGGGCTGCACCTGGACGAAGGTCCACTCCACGTCGAGGCCGGGTTCCGTGCCCGGTCCCACGACGCCGATCTTGCTGGTCAGCGGGTGCCCACCGCCGATGCCGTCGATCTGGCGCGGGTCGGGTGATCCCATCGCGGCCAGCAGTACGGCGTCACGGAGCCCGGTGTCCTCGGGCAGCAGTCGTGCGTCGAAGAACGGCCCACGCGACGTACCGCCTCGCATGAACAGGCACGGGATCGCGGTCTGGGAGCCATGACGGCGGGCTCCGCGGGGCCGGGCAACTGCTTCGGCAGGCATCGGCACTCCTTCGTCAACTGGGGATACGCAGAGGAAGTTAGGTCATCAACCAGATTGTTGACAAGATGTTTGAAGAAATTACAAAAGAAGTTCGCCGGGGGCGCGTCCGGAGTCCCCACGAGGCTCTAGGCTTCACCTGCACAGACCTGCCGACGAAAGAGGTCGAACGAGTTGACGGACAAGCTGACGGGCGCAGCCGGACGCCAGTACGTGACCGACGCCATCAGGCACTCCTTGCGCTCCGGGGACCTGGTACCCGGACAGCGACTCGTGGAGAACGACCTCGCCGAGTCCTACGGGACGACCCGCAGCGCCGTCCGCGAGGCCCTGCAGGACCTGGCCGCCGAGGAGATCGTCGAAATCATCCCCCGCCGCGGCGCCCGCATCCGGGCGGTCTCCGTCGACGAGGCCATACAGATCACCGAGTGCCGCTCCGCGCTGGAGCAACTGTGCGCCATGAAGGCCGCTACGCAGGCGAACGAGGTACAGCGTACGGAGCTGCGCCGGATAGGGACGGAGATGCGGCAGGCCGTCGCGGACGGGGCGGTGCACACCTACTCCGCCCTCAACCAGCGCCTGCACGAACTCGTGGTCGAGGCCAGCGGCCAGGAGGTCGCCAGGCGCCAGCTCGACCGGCTCAACGGGCCGATGGTGCGTTTCCAGTTCCGGCTGGCCCTGCGCCCCGGCCGTCCCGCCCAGTCACTGCAGCAGCACCTGGACATCATCGACGGGATCGTCAGCGGTGACGCCACGGCAGCGGCACGGGCTGCTGCCGCGCACTTGGACGACGTGATCGAACAACTGCGGTCGTCGGCCGCCACGTCATCCGCACCGGTACCGACCCGCACATGAACCGCCGACCGCGACGGGCGAGCCGACGAGGCACGCGGCCCACTGTTCGCGTGGTCATCACTTGAGTCGGTGGACGGATGCACTGCCGACGACCCCGGTGCGGCATCGGATGCGGGCGGAGGGTGAGCCGGTGCAGGCGCGAACTGCGGCTTCACGACACGCCCGCCTCGACCTCTCGCAGCGGGTCGGGGCATCGCGCTGAAGATGCTCGCCACGCAGCACACCGGCCACTCTTACGATCAGAAGCAAAGAAGCCGTGACAGTCGAAGACGATGGCCGACCGACCCGGGAGACCTGCATGATCGAGATCCACCACCCTGAACAGGTCGCCCGCGAGGAGGCGGGCTACCCGCACAGGGCCCTCCGCAGCACGATCCGGGGCCAGCGAGCCGTCCGGTGCGACACCGTCAGGGAGCACATCAAGGCGCTCCCCCGCTCGGGGCCGTCCCCATGGAGCGAAATCCAGGTCCCCATGATGCAGGACGGCGTCCGGCAGCGGATCCACCCCGGCATCGGCAGCGACGGCACCGCCGGCATGGAACAGGTCAGCCAGGCGTGGGCCAGGCCCCGCGCTTCAAGGAGCTGCGCATGACCGCCGCTTTGGTTGCCTTTGTCCGGGCTCGTTTCGACGAGGAACTGGAGAAGGCTCGCTTCGCCGGCAACGTGGTGGTCACGCAGCCTGAACGTTTCGGCGTCGAGCCCGAGGACGCCGCCAAGCACGCCCGCTTCACCGTCGCCGCCGCTGAAGCACGCCTCGCGTTGCTTGAGGACACCGTGGTGCCGTACCTGGGAACCGCGGGGCCGGGCGGCCGGAACGCCGAATTTCAGCTTCGGCTGCTTGCCGCGCCCTACGTCGAGCACCAGGACTATCCGCACGACGAGGAACCCGCCACTCAGCCCGGAACTCCTACATGACCGCCGAACTGCTTGCCTTCCTCCGAGCTCGTCTCGACGAGCAGGAGGCAGCCGCTGCTGCCGCCGGCGGCACGAGTGCGGACTGGAGAGCACTGGGAACGGGCATCTACTGCACGGCCTCTCTGGACGACGACGTCCCACCGCTGGTCACTACCGGCCCCGAAGTGGGCGGGTCCGACGAGGACGCCGCCCGCACCGAACACATCGCCCTGCACGACCCCGCGCAGGTGTTGCGCGAGGTCGAGGCGACACGAGGCCTGCTGAAGCAGTACACGACACCCGAGACCGATGACGGGCTCACGGACGCGCTCAACCAGTACAGGGCCATCCAACGCATGGCCGTCGACATGGCAGTGCGGCACCTCGCGCAGGCATACGCCGACCACCCGGACTACCAGCCCCAGTGGCACCCATAGCCACACGTGCCACGACCGCGCACCAGTGTCCCCCAAGGTCGTTCCCGTTCGTCGATCAGTGGTGGCGCCGGGCGCTCATCCCTGCGGTGTAGGAGGCGATCGTCAAGCCATGCCCGAACTCGACGACAAGCAACCCTCCGGCAGAGACGGTGCTCTCACCGCAGGTTGCCTCCTGCTTCTCGTACTGGTGGTGGATGCGGCGGCCGCCCTGTTGGTCGTCATCGCGCTCGCCGTCCGGGGGCTGGGCCGGATGGACGCCGGCACCGGACAGACAGCGACCGGCGTGCCGCCCATGGACTGGGCGCCAGTACTGGGCTTCGGCACTCTGGCCCTGGCGGCCGGCACAACAGCCGTCGTGCTGCTGCGATTCGCGCACCGAACCCTCGGGGCGGTACAGCTGACGCTCTGCGCCTTCCTGACCTTCCACACGCTCGAGATCTGGCTCTGATCCGTACCCCTTCAGCCTCGCGCTTTCATGAAGTGTGCTGTTCGTAGCGTGAGCATGAGAGATAGAGGTGGGGCTGACCTGCAACGACACGATCTCTGAGGACGCTACGACCGCAGAGTCGGGGAGCACTTCTCAGGTGAATCGCTGCCCAGGATCGCACATGCGTGTCCGCGTAAAGCGGCGGCTGTGGAGTGGGTACCCGGACCGGGTTGCACGTCGGTGGCGGCGGGCAGTCGCCGGACAGCATCGGGATACCCGTAACCCTTGCTACACCCTCCTGGCCCTCGCCTCCCTGGTCGCGCTACGCCAGAACCGCTGGAACGACATCAGCCTGCGCATGGGACATGGTGACCGCGACGGGTGGCCGTGGGACTCCTCCGACGGCCTTCCGACTGATCGTGGAGGATCGTTCTCAGCAGGGGGCGGCCGTGGTCGATCAGCGTGGACCCGCAGCGGACACGCCGCAGTGTCACCACGGCAGAGGCTGAGGAACTCGCCCCCGGAATCGGGAAGGGATAAGGGGCGCGGGCGCGGTCACTCGACGGGGGGCTGGCCACGGCGCACCGGACCGGCCCGCACGGTTCCGAATCGGGAGCACACCGCCTCAGCGCGTTCTGTGGCGAGCGGGGTGGCTTTTCAGCGCCGCACACAGTAGAACGGGCCCCATGTCTGAACAGTGGCCAGCTCACCGCCCGCCCCGGATGCCCGATGCGTCCAGGGGGTACGGGACGCCACGGGTTCGGAACATCAGCGTCGGCTACCGGAGATGGGCCGGCATCCTTCTCTGGTCCGCCATCATCGTCGGTAGCCTCATGGTGCTTGCTTTCGTGGCGAGCCTTGTCCTTCTTGTGCAGGCGGACAAGGACACCGCGAAGGCCTCACTCGGATATCTCGCCCTCTTTCTCTGGTTCGGAATCGCAGCCGCGGTCCCGGTCCTGCTGGCGGTCGCCATCCCTGGTGTCGTCATGACGAGGCGCGTGCGCCAGGAACGCAGCCGGTTCGGGCCAGCGGCAGGAGTCTGAGCGGGCAGATGCCGGGGGGTCCGCGTCACGGGGCCGACCAACGGCGACAGCGAGTCAGTCATGCTTCGACGGGCTGACGCGTCATCACCTTCCAGCTCATTTCGATCCGCAGTGAAATCACGGCGCCGTGCCGCCGCCCCACAGTCAGCCTGGTCAAGAACCTTCGCCCGCGCCGACAGCGCCGGGCGTCTTGCGCTCCTGGTACATCTCGTATCGGCATCCGGACGCTCACCCACAACCTGGCAGGCGTCGCGGTCCGGGCGGGAGCGTGAACAGCTCGCGCGCGACCAGCTCGTCCTCATCGACCGCGCCCTGTGACGCCCGTCCTCCCCTCACAAGGCTGGCCGGCGCTCGCGCGCACCGAAACCGCAGGAACGTCGGTCAACGGTTCTGCCGCCCGCACCCGACAGGCTCGGTTGCCATGGGGCGGGGAACCTGGCCAACACCACTTCTGGACAGCCGAAGTGTTCAACGCTTGCCGGTGGTACCGGCGGCGTGCATGTCGGATCGGACCGTGCGTCTCGGGAGTGGCTCCTTCTCCGGCCAGGCTGCGTGGCCTGAACCGGCCCTGGTCTGCGCTCCGTTGCCCGGAAGCCCTGATGGGACTGGGAGAATGATCAACTGTGCTTCGCCATGACCGGGACGACGGATGTCGCGGCTGTCCGGAGACAAGAGGACAAGGGGAGGGCGAAGGGGATGAGAGACAGATTGCGAACTCGGTTCAGGTACTGGTTCGACGGCACCATGGACCGGGGGACGCCGGCCCTGATCAGTTGGTTGGCCCTCTCGTCGGTCGTACTCATCGTGCTGGCCTCGACCCTGGTCGTCCTGTTCACGGATACCGACGCGGAGGGCAACGGCGGCTGGCTGGGTGTCGCGTGGATGAGCCTCTTGCGGACCCTCGATCCGGGCACCATGGGCGGGGACACCGGCGGCCCGATGTTCCTCGGCCTGATGCTGGCGGTGACGCTCGGCGGCATCTTCATCGTCAGCGCGCTCATCGGTGTCCTGACCACCGGCCTGAACCAGAAGCTCCAGGAGCTGCGCAAGGGCCGGTCACAGCTCATCGAGCACGGACACACCATCGTTCTCGGCTGGTCGGACCAGGTCTTCACGGTGGTCGCCGAGCTCGTCGAGGCGAACCAGAGCGAACGCCGCTCATGCGTGGTGGTCCTCGCGGACCGGGACAAGATCTCCATGGAGGACGCGATCCGCGCCCGCATCCCCGACAGCGGGAGCACACGCGTGATCTGCCGCTCCGGTAATCCACTCGTGCGGGCGGACCTGGAACTCGTCAGCCCGGACACCGCCAAGTCGATCATGGTGCTGCCGCCCGAGGGCGTCGACCGTGACATCGACGTCATCAAGGCCCTCCTCCTTCTGCACAGCCGGCGCTGGACCGGGAGCCGTCCACAGGTCGTGGCCGCGGTCCACGACTCCGAGAACCTGGCAGCCGCCCAACTGGCCGCCGGCGGGGAGGCGCTGGTGATCGACGCCGAGGACATCGCGGTCCGCCTCATCGCGCAGGCGCACCGGCAGACGGGCCTCTCGGCGGTCTTCAACGAACTGCTGAGTTTCGTCGGCAACGAGTTCTACTTCCACGAGGAGCCCGCCCTGGTGGGTTCGGCGTACGGGCTCGCACTGAACGCCTTCGATCTCGGCATCCCGGTCGGGCTGCGTGTCCGCGCGGGTGACGTGCTGGTCAATCCGCCGATGGAAACCGTCATCGGTCCCGGCGACCAGATACTCGTCGTCGCCGAGGACGATCTGCTCATCCGGCTCTGTGAGGCCCGCCCGGCGATCGCCGAGTCGGCGATCACATCGGCTCCGGCCCAGTCGCCCACGCTCGACCGAACCATTCTGATCGGCGAGAACTCCCGTACCGCGAAGCTGGTGACGCTGCTGGACAGCTTCGTTCAACCCGGTTCGACGCTCGACATCGCAGCGCCGCGACAGCCGGAGGCAATCCCGAGCGACGCGCTCGTCAACCTCACAGTGGGGTTCAAGGTCTGCGAGCCGACCCGGCGATCCTCTCTGGAGGCCCTGGATCTGGGTGGCTACCAGCACATCGTCGTGCTCTCGGATGACACCGTCGCCCCCGGACCCGCGGACGACCGGACCTTGGTGACCCTGCTCCACCTGCGGGACATCGAGGAGTCGCTCGGTGACCCGTATTCGATCGTCACGGAGATGAACGACGACGGCAACCGCGAGGTCGCCCAGGTCACCAAGGCCGACGACTTCATCGTGAGCACCAAGGTGATCAGCTTGCTGCTCACCCAGCTCACCGAGAACCGCCACCTGCACGCCGTGTTCACCGATCTGTTCAATCCGGAAGGCTCGGAGATCTATCTCAAGCCGGCGTCCAACTACGTGATTCCTGGAGCCGAGGCGAATTTCGCCACGGTGATCGAAGCCGCACGGCGACGGGGGGAGACCGCCTTGGGCTATCGGCTCGCCGAGCACGATGAGGAGCCTCCCACCTACGGCATCTTCCTCAATCCGTCCAGATCGGCCCCGCTCGTATTCGGCTCGAAGGACGCGGTCGTCGTCTTCGCCGAGGGGGAGACCGCCGCGGTCAGCGGCGACGGGCGTAGCCGGTAGCGGTGGACACTGCACAGGCTGCCCGAGTTCCCTCTGTTCGGCTCGGAAAACAATTAGTTTCGCGGACATACGACGGATGACGTGGGGCACCAGGCTGTCAGCGGTCGCTGAGGAAAAGGGCAGCCCGCCCGGAGGCCAGAGCGACCCGGTGCGGGCGCCACGTTGAATACATCATTTCTTTCCGCGTATATGAAGGAGTTCGTCATGAGCGAGAACCTGTGGGGATACCAGCCGAGCGTCGGCCACACCGCCGGCACCGACCTGATCGGCTACAAGGTAGAGGCGACGGACGGCAGCATCGGCAAGGTCGACAAGCACTCGGACGACGTCACCTCCTCGTACCTGGTGGTCGACACCGGCGTATGGATCTTCGGCAAGCACGTTCTGCTTCCGGCGGGCACCGTGACCCGGATCGACAGCG
The DNA here is from genome assembly GCF_029428875.1 of Streptomyces sp. JH34. Classification (NCBI taxonomy): domain Bacteria; kingdom Bacillati; phylum Actinomycetota; class Actinomycetes; order Kitasatosporales; family Streptomycetaceae; genus Streptomyces; species Streptomyces sp. JH34. The sequence goes on from NZ_JAJSOO010000001.1 coordinate 176,459, forward strand.
ATGACAGGAAGGTCTACGTCGACCTCACGAAGGACCAGATCAAGGATTCTCCTGAGTTCGACAAGGAGAAGCACATCGGCGACGCGGACTTCCACCGAACGACCGGCGAATACTACGGCCGCCACCGCCGTGTCTGATCCGGCGCCGTAGGAACTGCGGGCGGGGCGGGACGTCTGTTACGTCCCGCCCCGCCCGCAGTTCCTGCGGAAGGCCGTGTCCGCAGCCGACGTCGTGCGTCGTTCGCTTGTTGCATGATGGGGTCGTTCGGCGGTGACAGGGTCGTCGAACGGTTGTGGCGCCGACAGCTCGTTCCTTCGGTCGGCCCTCCCATGCAACGCGTGGTGAGAACAAGCTCGGGCGGGTGGACGGACGCCGGGATGGAAGAGGTGGAGATCGTTGACCGTCGCTGACGAGGTCGCGCCGATCCGTCCGGGTGAGGTTCTCGTGGAGGATTTCGCCCGGGGGCTCGACACCACTCCGATCCATCCCGCGGCAGAGGCTGGGGCCTCGTGAACGGGGTCGATGAGGAGAGTAATTGGATCTCGGACGGGCTTGCGGTCATGCGTGCGCTTGAACGCCTTCTCGGTCACAGGAATTCCGAAAGGACTCCCCAGTGGACAGATCTCGGATTCCCCGTGATCGACCGGGGAAAATCCGCCATCTTCCCGCTCGCGGTGGCCCGCGCACACGAGGACAGCGATTCCCGAAGGGCCGCGGGCCTGTCGGACATGAGTCGCGGTCTGCAGCGTAGCTGCGTCCATTTCTTCGGAGGCGACGATGTCCATGCGGAAATGGAACTCGACGCAGAGGACGGATACGGCCGGAAGCTAGCCGACGCCGGAGCCGTCGTCACCGGACCGCCTTGGGAGTGCTTGTGGAGTATCCAGCGCTTTGCCGTGGTGCTCGCACACGCGGTCGACCGGCAGAACGCGTCGGAGACCCTGGCCCTCCACGTCGTGCCGATGGACTGGGTCCGGTACCGCCCTCTCAACTCGGGCACGAAACGCGAAGCATCACGTCATCGAAGGGTCGTCAGGGAACGGGACGCCGCCGATGTGCTCTGGGCGTGGCCGCTCTCGCTTCCGGACGAATGAGATGTCCTGCATGCGGTTCCCGGCCTTCGTCCGATGCGGCGCGGGTGTTGACGGCGCCCGCTCCGCTGTCCCTGAGCAGGACACTCGCGGTCGGAGTGACTACCCGTACCGAGAGAATGGAGGAAGGCCGGGTGGGGGCCGGACCACGCGACGGGCTGGGCGGAGCGTGCTCAGTCGACGCAGAACTCGTCGCCCTCGATGTCCGGCATCGGGATGCAGGCGTCGGTGCCGTCGTACAGCGTTCGCACGTGTACCGCGCCGAGCCGCACCAGCCGCGCACATTCGGCCTCGAGTGCGGCGAGGCGCGCTTCACCCACGAGGCCGGGACCGACCCGTACAGCAAGATGCACCCGGTTCCTGACGGCTTTCTCCTCGGGGACGCGCTGGAAGTACCGTCGCGGGCCCTCTTCTGACGGATCGACGCAGGCGAACCAGGAATACCGCTGCTCAGATGGCTGCGAACGATGGAAATCGTCCCAGGTGGCAAACCCCTCCGGGGGCGGCGGTACGACATATCCCAGCGCCTCGCACCAGAAAAGTTGACGCCTGCCTTGCAGCCGAGGCCACCGCTCGTGTCGCTGTCGCTTCGAAGCCCCGCTCCGGAAGGAGTTCCGCCCCGCATCCCGCGACCGCGCACGCCCGTCAGGTCACCCTCTTGCACCGTCCTCATGCTTCGCACGCGTATCCACCGGCAGCGTGCGGGAAGCCAACTCGTCCGAGCGGGAGCCGAGTCAAGAGCCCGGGTGGCAACGGGGCTGATGCTGTGCCTGCCGCTGCCCGCGCGGGCAGCGGAAGACCGTCATGTGGCCGACGCGACGGCTCCGTGCGCGAAGTGTTTCACAGGGCCGAGATCGCGAGGCGTTTCATGGGGCGAGATAGGGGTCGGCCGCCATCCGCCGGTAGGCGGCGAGGGTCGCGGGCGACGAGTTGATCTGCCAGTGACGCTCTTTGTCGACGTCGAACCATACGAGAGCCTTGATCAGCGGGAATTCGTCCTTCAGGCCCGGGACGATGCCTTCGATCCACTCGGCTTTGCTTCCTCCGGTCTCATCGGATCCCGTCTCGCCGATGATGATCGGCTTGCCTATGTCTGCGAGTTCGCCGTAGATGTCCCTGAAGAGCTCGGTGAAGCTCTGCCATGCGAAGTCAGGTTCGGACGTCCCCCAGTTGTATCCGTCGACGCCCGTCCAGTCCACGTACCGGTCCCCGGGGTAGTACGACATGGCCTCAGGAGCGTCGGCGCTGTCCGTGACGTTCGGTGCCCAGACCCAGACGACGTTCGAGGCGCCACGGTCGTCGAAGACGTCGTGAACGTGACGGTAGGCGGCGACATACCGTTCGGGGTCGTGGCCGCCCCAGCCTTCTTCCTCGTTCATCTCTGCGGCGAAGTCGAGGAAGAACGGTTCGCCCAGTTCTTTCGCTCCGTCAGCCTGCTTCTCGATGGTCGCGTCCAGCGATCCGTCGATGATGTCGTCGAAGTCGACGTCGAACGGTTCCCAGTTCACCAAGGGGATGCGGTTGCTGCTGAGGTCGTCCAGGGTCGCTTCGGAGGCAGACCAGTCGTCTTCCCAGCCGTAGTAGTTGAGGTGGATTGCCGGCGTAGTCCCGATACGGGCGTCGGTCTCGTCCACGGTGCCGTCACCGTAGTAGTGGCCCAGCAGAGCGCCCTTCGACGGTTCGAGCGGGGCGGTGGCTGACGAGGACGCGGGGGCCTTCTCCCCCGCCGTGGAGCATGACGTCGCGATCAGCGTTGTCGCTGTGACCAGGGCCGCGCTTGCCAGGCAGGCACCGAGACGACGGGCGACCGGCTTCGGCGGCGGGGCGATCCCGTCCGTGGTTCGCCCGTCCGTCTCCCGGTCATGTCGGTGCCGCTGGGGCCGGTCTGACGGGGTGCCGCTACCTGTCATGCTGTCGCTCCTCTGCCGCGAAGCCGGCGTTCTCTCAGCTTCGGGCCCTCACGAATTGACTGTCCGGGTTCGGATCACATAACCGGAGAACGCTTCTGACCTGCACGGACGGGACTTTCGAGGGTCATGTCAGCCGCAAGGAGAAAGGCACTCCCCAGCTGAGGAAGCGTAGCGGGCGGCACGCCTCCGTCGGTATCGAGGGCGGCCGCCGACCGTACGGCTGACGGTGCAGCCGTACGGAGAGCTGTGTGACCGCGAGGCGAGTGGGTCAGACCTCTCGGAGGCCGTGAGTGCCGTACTCCCAGAGCCGGTTCGCCGCCTCCGGGTCGAGTGCGTGGGCACCCACGCCGCCAGGTCGGCCGTCGTCGCCGTACACCGTCCGGGCCTCCTGGTTGTCCTCGAAGTAGCGGCCGGTGACGCCCTTCAACAGCGGTGAGGCCGCCAACAGGACCGAGGTCGCGGCGCCCTGCTCGGGAGTCTTGTAGTGAGGCAGCGGTTTCAGGTTGCCCTCGTCGTCCATCACACCGAACGCACGCATGGTGTCGTCGTCGAGGTGCCGCTGGAGGCCCGTGAGGATGTAGCCGGGGTTGAGCGCGTTGACCGTGATGCCGTCGGCCGTCCAGCGGCGGGCACCGACCGTGAACAGCATTCCGGCGGTCTTGGACTGGCCGTAGGCCGCCCAGGGGTCGTAGGGCCTGCTCTCGAAGTGGGGGTCCTCGAAGTCGAAGGGCACGTCCCGGTGGGCGCCGGAGCTGACGACCACCACCCGGGCGGAGCCTGCATCCCGCATGGCGGTGTGCAGGGCGGTGGCCAGCGCGAAGTGGCCGAGGTAGTTGGTGGCGAGCTGGGCCTCCCAGCCGCCCGCGGTGAGGGTGCGCGCGGGAAGGGCCATGATCCCGGCGTTCGCGACGAGGATGTCGAGCGGCCCGCGCCAGGCCCGGGCGAAAGCGGTGGCCGAGGCCGCGTCCGACAGGTCGAGGGCCGCCGCGTGCACCCGGCCCGCACCGTCGACCGAGGCCAGCTCGCTGATCAGCGGTTCGGCGGTCTCCGGGCGGCGTGTGGCGACAGTGACCTCCGCGCCTGCGGCGGCCAGGGCACGGACGGTCCTGGCACCGATGCCCGAGGCGCCTCCGGTGACCACGGCACGGCTGCCGGTGAGGTCAAGGCCTTCGATCACCTCGTGTGCCGAGGCGTGCGAGCCGAAGGGAGTCGTGAGGAGGGCGGGGCCGTGGTGCGCGGAGCTGCCGGAGCGTGAACGGTTCGTTGTCATGGCTCCAGGCTAGGACGGATGAACTGGACGTACCATGATTGAAAAACCTTGTTTCTTTAGCCATCGTCCAGATTCGGAGATGTCGTGGATCCTCTCGAGGATGTATTGACCTTGCTGGAGACGCGCGGCCATCTGTCCGCGAGCATGGCGGCGGGAGGACGCTGGGCCGTACGGTTCAAGGCACCGGAGGCCGTGAAGTTCAACGCGGTCCGGCGTGGCTCCTGCCTGCTGGAGATCGATGGCGTCGACGAGCCGATCGGCCTGGCGGAAGGCGACTGCTACCTGCTCACCCGGCCGCACCCCTTCGTCCTCCGCAGCGACAGAGAGGCCGTACCCGTCGAAGCGGGCGCGGTGTTCACCGCGGCCGGGGGTGACGTCGCACGAATCGGCGAGGGTGACGACGTGTTCCTCATCGGCGGCGCCTTCTCCTTCGGAACCCACGCCCAGGAACTGCTGCTCGACCAGTTGCCGCCGGTCGTACACATCCCGGCCGGCACCCGGCACGCGGAGACGGTGCGATGGGCCCTGACCGCGATCGACAGGGAACTGACGGACCGGCCGATGGGCGCCACCCTGGTGGCCGAGCAGCTCGCCGTCGTCATGCTCGTCCATGTACTGCGACTGCACCTCGCGCGCGATCCGCACACGGCGTCAGGCTGGCTGGCCGGCCTCGGCGACCCCGTGATCGCCGCGGCTCTGACCTGCCTGCACCGCGATCCCGCGCACCCATGGACCGTGGCCGAACTCGCGAGCACCGCCGCGGTGTCCCGCTCCACTCTGGCCGCCCGCTTCAAGACGACGGTCGGCCAGGGCCCTTTGGAGTACCTCACTCGCTGGCGGATCCAGCTCGCGGCCCGGCAGTTGCGGGACGGCGGGGCGACGCTCGCGGCCATCGCGCACTCCGTCGGATACGGCTCGGAGAGCGCACTGAGCGTGGCGTTCAAGAGGGTCATGGGGGTGCCCCCGGGCGACTACCGCAGACAGCCACGGATGCCGTGACTCGGACGAGACGGGTACACCCTGCTCACGCCGGGCTGCGAGCATTCCGGTCCTCCGCTCCCGGCACCGGAGCGCGCGGAGGCCAAGGGCCACATCGGGACTTTCACGGCTCGCTCCGGTCCGTCGACCGACACGGCCGGCTTCCCCCACCCGGTCCGTACACGTCGGCGTCCGGCCGGCTCGGCCGCCGCGCATCCATGGTGGACGCAGGTGGACCACGTCCGTTCCCGTCAGGCGCGGGCCTCCGTCCCGCGTGGTGAAGACCCACTGGCACCGGGCCCACTCGCCCGGCATGTCCACCGGGCGGGAAACGCCGGACAGCTCGGCGCCCCTGCACTCCATGTCTGTCATGACCCTGGTGAAACACGCGTTCCGTCGTCACAATCCATATGGGAGCGCTCCCATATATCGGGGCGCCATTCTTCCATGCCCACCGCGTATGTCGACGAAAGGCCTTCCCGGTGAATGCCTCACCACGCTCCGCACGGCCCATGCGCATCCGCCCCCGGCACGGGCTACGCGTGTTCGGGATGTCAGCCGCAGCCTTACTGTTCACGGCGGCACTGGCGGTGCCCGGCACGGCCGGTGCGCAGGAGGCCGAGCCCGGCCCCGAGCAGATCTCCAACGGCGACTTCGCCGCCGGGACCGCCCCCTGGTGGTGGACGGCGAACGCTCCGGCAGCCGTGTCGGACGGCCGGTTGTGCGCCCAGGTGCCCGCCGGAACGGCCAACGCCTGGGACGTCATCGTCGGTCAGAACGACGTCCCGATCGTCGCCGGCGAGAGCTACGAGCTGTCCTACACGGCCAGTTCGGCCGCGCCTCTCACCGTGCAGACCCGGGTCCAGGAGGCGGCCGAGCCGTATACGACGGTGCTCGCCACCGCGGATCCGGTGGGTACGGATGCCACCCGGGTGACTCGTACATTCACGGCCTCCGTGGACCTGCCGGCCGCGTCGGTGCAGTTGCAGATCGGCGGAGGCGAGCGGGCGACGGCCTTCTGTCTGGACGACGTTTCGCTGCGGGGCGGGGCCGAGCCGCCCGTGTACGTGCCGGACACCGGGTCGCCCATCCGCGTCAACCAGGTCGGGTACCTGCCCCACGGCCCCAAGAGCGGAACCGTGGTCACCGATGCCGACGCCCCGCTGACATGGACGGTGAAGGCCGCGGACGGCACGACGGCCGCCACCGGCAGGACTGTCCCTCAGGGCGAGGACCCCAGCTCACGACAGCGGGTCCACACCTTCGACTTCGGTGACCTCACCGCCGCCGGCGACGGCTACACCGTCGAGGTCGACGGCGGGACCAGCGAGCCGTTCTCGATCCGCGGGCACCTGTACGACGGGCTGCGCTCCGACGCGCTGGCGTACTTCTACCACAACCGCAGCGGCACCCCCATCGAGGCGAACCTGGTCGGTGAGGAGTACGCCCGCCCGGCCGGCCACATCGGCGTCGCGCCCAACAAGGGCGACACGGACGTCCCCTGCCAGCCAGGAGTCTGCGACTACCGGCTGGACGTGTCCGGTGGCTGGTACGACGCGGGCGACCACGGCAAGTACGTGGTCAACGGCGGCATCTCCGTCGCCCAGTTGATGTCCACGTACGAGCGCACCCTGACCGCCCGGAACGCCGAGTCGGCGGAGCTCGGCGACGGCAAGCTGCGTGTGCCCGAACACGACAACGGGGTGCCGGACATCCTGGACGAGGCGCGCTGGGAGATGGACTTCCTGATCAAGATGCAGGTCCCGGCCGGCGAACCGCTGGCGGGGATGGCGCACCACAAGATGCACGACGCCCAGTGGACCGGGCTGCCGATGAAGCCGCATCTCGACCCCCAGCAACGCGAGTTGCATCCCCCGTCGACTGCCGCCACGCTGAACCTCGCCGCCTCGGCAGCCCAGTGCGCCCGGCTCTACGCCCCCTTCGACGCCGCGTTCGCCGACCGCTGCCTGCGGGCCGCCGAAACCGCGTGGGCCGCGGCGAAGCAGCACCCGGACATTTTTGCCGACCCGAACGACGGCACCGGTGGCGGCGCGTACGGCGACAACGACGTCTCGGACGAGTTCTACTGGGCGGCCGCCGAACTGTTCACCACGACGGGCAAGGACACCTACCGCCAGGCGGTGCTCTCCTCCGCCGTGCACGGTGACACGGACGCGGTCTTCCCGGCAGGCGGCGGCATCTCATGGGGCTCCACCGGCGGACTGGGCGTGCTCACGCTGGCCACCGTGCCGAACGGCCTGACGCCGGCACAGCTCGGCGAGGTCCGCTCCGTCGTCACCACAGCCGCCGACCGTTACGCCGCACAGTCCCGCGCGCAGGCGTACGGTCTCCCGTACGCCCCCGAGGGCGAGGACTACGTCTGGGGATCCAACAGCCAGGTCCTCAACAACATGATCGTGCTGGCCACGGCCCATGACCTGACCGGTACCACCGCCTACCAGGACGCGGTGCTGCGCGGCGCCGACTATCTCCTCGGCCGCAATCCCCTCAACCAGTCGTACGTCACCGGCTACGGCGAGCGTGACTCCCGCAACCAGCACCACCGCTTCTGGGCGCATCAGAACGATTCCGCCCTGCCGAACCCCGCGCCCGGTTCGATCGCGGGCGGTCCCAACCTCACCGCGATCGCCTCGGGCGACCCGGTGGCGGCGGAGAAGCTGAGCGGCTGCGCCCCGGCCATGTGCTACATCGACGACATCGGCTCCTGGTCGACCAACGAGATCACCATCAACTGGAACGCGCCTCTGGCGTTCATCGCCTCTTACCTGGACGACGCGGGCGACGGCAGGCCGACCGGTCAGGCCCGAACGTGCAAGGTCGCGTACTCCTCACACCCGTGGAGCACAGGTTCGACGGTGACGGTGCGCCTCGAGAACACGGGTTCGGAGCCGGTGTCGCCGTGGTCGCTGACCTGGCTGCTGCCCGGTGACCAGCGGCTCAGCCACACCTGGAGCGCGGAGTTCGACCAGAACGGCCGCACGGTCAGCGCGAAGCCGCTGTCGTGGAACCGGACCCTGGCCCCGGGAGCGACGGTCGACTTCGGCTTCAACACCTCGGCCGCGAGCACGGCGCCGGATCCGGGGTCGTTCAAGCTGAACGGCCGGGCCTGCGCGTCGGGCTGATCGCGGCACAGGCACCGGACGCGTCCGGGCGCGGCCATTCCTCACGGGATGCTGTGCCCGGGCGCGACCGGATCCACCCGGTGCCACGACTGTGCGACGACGCAGGCGACCGACGTCCGGACTCGGATCAGCGCGTGCGTTCGTAGTGGCGACGCGCTTTTTCACGGTTGCCGCAGACGGCCATGGAGCACCAACGGGCGCGATTGGCGCGGCTGCGGTCGAGCAGGAACAGCCGGCACCCTTCGTTGGCGCAGGGGCGCAGCCGGCCGGGCAGGCGTTCCTCGGTATCGGCCCAGGCGAGAACCACCTCCGCGGCCAGCCTGGCGTGCGGGGCGGTCCGTAGCAGCCACCGAAGGCCGTCCGAAGCCATCTCCGGAGTCCGGTGAACTCCTTCGAGCAGCGGGCCGAGCGCGACGGGCGAGCTTCTTCCGTGCACGACGTCCTGCAGGACGTCCCGCGTCTCGCGCAGCAGCGCCAGTTCCGCGAGGCTCCCTTCACCACCGTGCTCACGCGCCCAGCGCAGACCTCCGGCCGGGTCGCCGAGCGCGTCCTGCTCCTTGCCGTCGACAAGAGGCCTGCTGTTGAGCAGGTCCAGGAGCACGTCCATCTCCACCACTCCCCTCTAACCGGATCGATTCGCTTGACAGGTTAGCCGATGCAGTGCTTGCATGGCGAAGAACTAACTGGATGAACGCTTCGAAGGGGTTAGGCATGAGCGCAGTACACCACCGGACCGCCACCGTCGACGGCCACGAGATCTACTACCGCGAAGCCGGCCCCGCCGACTCCCCCACGATCGTCCTGCTCCACGGCTTCCCGACCAGCTCGTTCATGTTCCGCGAGCTCATCCCGCTGTTGGCCGACGACTACCACGTCATCGCGCCGGACCACCTCGGCTTCGGCCACTCCGACGCACCCCTCGCATCGGAGTTCGACTACACCTTCGACGCCCTCGCCGAAATCACCTCCGGCCTGCTCGGCCAACTGGGCCTGGACCGCTACGCCCTCTACGTCCAGGACTACGGCGCCCCCATCGGATGGCGCCTCGCCCTCGATCACCCGGATCGGGTCTCCGCTCTCGTCACCCAGAACGGCAACGGCTACGAAGACGGCTTCGTCGAGTCGTTCTGGACCGACGTCTGGGCCTACGGGGCGGACCCCGGCCCCGGCACCGAACCGGCCGTCCGCAGCGCGTTGGGCATCGACGCCATCCGCTGGCAGTACGTACACGGTGTGCCCGACCCCAGCCTGGTCAGCCCTGACACCTGGGAGCACGACTTCGCCCTCGTCTCCCGCGAGGGCAACGACGAGATACAGCTCGCGCTGTTCCGCGACTACCGGAACAACCGCCCGCTCTACCCGCTGCTCCACGAGTTCCTGCGCACCAGCGAGGTCCCGGTCCTCGCCGTGTGGGGCCGCAACGACGAGATCTTCGGCCCCGCCGGCGCCCAGGCGTTCACCCGCGACGCCAAGGACGCCGAGGTACACCTGATCGACGGAGGACACTTCCTGCTGGAGAGCCACCTGGACGTCGTCGCGGGCCACCTGCGCGGCTTCCTCGGGCGGGTGCTGGGACACGCAGGGGCGTGAGGCCGGCGGACCCGTCGCGATCACCCGAGGTGACGGACAGGACCACCTCCTGCGGCCCCGATCCGGTCGGCGGACCGAAGGCGTCTCCTCAACCGGAGGAAAATCCCGGTACCGAGTCCCCGTTGAACGCCCACAGGGCGGCGGTGTACCAGAGGAGGGCGACACCGAGTACGAGCAGACCGCCCACCACCGGAAGGAGCCGGCCGGGCAGGCGCCTGCTGCGCACGACGATCACCTTGGCCACGAACGCGCCGTAGAGGGCGCATCCGGCGAAGGAGTGGATCGCGACTCGCGGGGATGTCGTCTCGATCCCGTAGGTCGTGAGGCAGTGATACGCGATCGGCAACGAGAGGAGGAGGGCGAGGAACCCGAGCACCCGGTGCCCCAAGCGCACTGGCCGCGGTGCGGGGCCGGCACCCGGCACACGGCCGTACATCCAGAGGGCGAGGCAGATCTGGATGAGGGCGACGCCGAGCAGCACGGTACTGAGCCGGGCTTTGAGGTCGACCGCCTCGGTGCCGTACGCGCCGAAGAGCCCGTTGAGGTAGTCCGGCGTGTGGTGGGCGCCGAAGAGGTAGATGCCGACGGCGACCGCGACAGGCACCAGGACGGCGAACACGGCGACGGATGCGCGCTTCCTGCCTCCCCCTTCGCCGCGCCGCGACGTCGTGCCGTTCAGCCGGCTCAGCTCTCCACCTGCTTGCCCTTGGTGTCGAGGACGTACCACTCGGCGCCGAACTGGTCGAGGTTCTGGCCGTTCGTCTGGCCTGGCTTCGTGTCGCCCCCGTAGTAGTAGAGGGGGTGTCCGTTGTAGGTGACCTGCTCGTCACCGTCGGAACGCTTGGTGCTGCCGAGCAGCTTCTTGTCCACGCCGCTGCCGACCTCGGCGGTGCCCTTGGTGAGGAGGGGAGGCCATGCCTTGGCGCAGGCACCTGTGCAGTTCGACTTGTTCTTCGTGTCGGCGAGGAAGAGGTAGAGGGTGTTGCCCTTGTCGTCGACCAGGATCTTGCCGAGGGCGCCCGCGGACTTCGTGTCCACGGTTGCGGGCGCCGAAGGCGAGGCGCTGGAGGAGGTCGGCCCGTTCCCCTCCCCCGAGGTGCTGCCGGAGCAACTGGTCAGGGCGCCGGCGAGAAGCAGTGTGGCGGCGCAGGTGACGGCTGTGGCAGTGCGTTTCATCAAGGGCTCCGTGGGTGGAATTGTCGGGGCCCCTTGTCTCTGCCCGACTGCGCTCGTCCGTTCACGACGTCACCGTCAACACCACTCCCCCGGAGGCACCTCGGACGACCCGCACGCGAGGGGGACGGCCTTCGGGTCACTCGATCGCCCACCCCGTCGTCCGCTTCCGTGCCGCACCCGGGCCATCGACAGGATCACGCAGCCCTCGCCGGTCCGGCCCCGATCATGATCGGGCGGACAGTGCTCAGCACGACCGGGTTCGGTGCGCCGTGTACGCGGTGACCTTCCACCGCTCCCCGGCCCGGTGCTCCATCGCTGCCGTGGCCACGTACCGTGCCGGCCGGTCGGTGGGCCGGGGGATGCGCCAACCCGTCGTCGTGTCGAGGGTCTGCCACCTCGACGCGTCGACGCAGTCCCGCACGGTGGCCGTTGGCGGCTGTGCGGCGACAGCGAGCGCGGTCACCTCCGGCTCGTGCCCGAGCTCACCACGCATCGCTGCGCCCTGCTCCTTCATACGGGCCAGTTCCTTCTCGACCCCGCTCGACGCCGTGGGTGTCATGTACTGCCTCAGGTCCGTGCCCTCCGCCGAGGCCGCCCGGTACGCCTTCTCGTACTCGGCCGACATCAAGCGGTACACCTTCAGCACCTCGGTCTCGGCGTGGGTGGCGGCCTCCGGGGCAGGGGTGGTGGGCACGGCCGAGGGCAGGGGTGTCTCCGGGGCGGCGGCCGTGGTCGCGGAAGGCAGGCCGCCGGAGGCTTTCGCGTCGCTGCTCCCTCGGCCTCCGCCGCCGCCGCAGCCGGCCGCGAGGAGGACCAGCATCGCGGCACCGCACCGGGCAGTCCTGCTCGCCCGGAGATATGTCTGCCGAGCCGTCACCATCAGAACCCCTCACGCTCCGTCCGATATCGATCACCACCCCAACGACGTCCGCCCTCCTCAAGTCACCCTCGGCCGAGCCGAGCCGAGCCGGCCAGGGCAGGCAGGGCGGGTGACGCGCGGGATTCCGGGCCCGCGTGAGGCGCTACGCAGGCACCCGAGGCAGTTCTCATTCGTGAACATGAGTCGCACAGCTAATCCGTCGCGACCCCTTGACCGCACCCTGGTCTGTACCTATGGTCACCGTTCAGCGCGCGTGTTCAACATCCAGTGCATCGTTCACATAGACGAACGGATGGCCCCCCACATGCCCGACACTCCCGCGACCCACCGCAAGAGCCGACGTCCGGCACTCCTTCTCAGCGCGGCCGCCGCGACCGTCGCCCTGACGGCCGGCCTCCTCTCCCTGCCCGGCGCGCACCGCGCCGAGGCCGCACCCAGCGCGTTCGCCCACCCCGGAGTCACCGTCTCCAAGGGGCAACTGGACTTCACCCGAACGAAGGTCAACGCGGGAGCCCAGCCCTGGAAGGGCGCGTACGACCAGATGATGGCGAGCAGGTACGCCGACCCGGGCCGCACCGCCAAGCCCCGTGCGACCGTGGAGTGCGGCTCCTACTCCAACCCGAACTACGGCTGCACCGACGAGCGTGAGGACGCGATAGCCGCGTACACCAACGCACTCGCCTGGTACATCACACGCGACGAGCGGTACGCGAAGAAGTCGATCGAGCTGATGGACGCCTGGTCGGCGGTGATCAAGAGTCACACCAACAGCAACGCCCCGCTGCAGACCGGCTGGGCGGGCTCCTCCTGGCCCAGGGCGGCCGAGATCATCAAGTACACCTACACCGGGACGTGGGCGGGATCCGGGCGCTTCGCCACCATGCTGCGCGACGTCTACCTGCCCAAGGTCATCAACGGATCCAACTCCAACGGGAACTGGGAGTTGTCGATGACGGAGGCCGCCGTCGGCATCTCCGTCTTCCTCGAGGACAAGGCGTCGTACGACAAGGCCATGGCGACCTTCCGGACACGCACGGCCGCATATGTCTACCTCGCCTCCGACGGCGCCCTGCCCCGGACCGTGCCGAGCCAGAACCTCGACACCACCGCGAAGATCGTCAACTACTGGCAGGGGCAGTCCACCTTCGTCACGGGGCTCACCCAGGAGACCTGCCGCGACTTCACACACACCGGTTACGGAATCTCGGCCATCGCCCACATCGCCGAGACGAGCCGCATCCAGGGCCAGGACCTCTACGGCACGGACGTCGGCGAGCGGCTGCGGCAGGCGCTCGGCTTCCAGTCCAAGTACCAGCTGGGAGAGCCCGCCCCGAGCTGGCTGTGCGGAGGCTCGCTGAATCTGGGGCTCGGGCCCGTCACCGAGGTCGGCTACAACGCCCTGCACAACCGTCTCGGGACCGCGATGACCAACACCCAGAGGCTGACCGAGCAGAACCGCCCGGCCGGCAGCAACAACCTGTTCGTGGCCTGGGAGACGCTGACCCACGGCGACAACCCGAACTGATCCGGTGCTCCGGGAGGCACCCCCGCTCGGCCTCGTCGCACGGGGTTGCCTCCCCCCGGACCGCGAGCGCTCCTTGGCGTACCCGGTCCGTCGACCGCCACCGGCATGCGGTACGAAGGCGGGTGTGAACGAAGAGACTCGGCCTGCGACCGTTCGCGTGTTCGTCGCCCTCGCCCCGCCCGACCGGGCGAAGGACGAGCTGGCGCGGGAACTGCGTCCCGCCTACGACACGCATCCCGACGTGCGGTGGAACCGCATCGAGGACTGGCACATCACACTGGCGTTCCTCGGTGAGGTCCCGGCCGCGGCCGTTGCGGTCCTGCGGCCTCCGCTGGCCCGCCTCGCGGCCGGGCACGAGCCGCCCCGCCTGACGTTGCGGGGCAGCGGAATCTTCGACGACCGGGTGTTGTGGACCGGCGTGGACGGGGACCTCGACGAACTGCACATGCTCGCCGCCGACGTGCGCACCGCGGTCAAGAGCTGCGGTGTCGCCTACGTGGACCGGCCTCTGCGCCCTCATCTGACCCTGGCCCGAGCCAGGCGAGGAGACCGGTCCTCGATGGCGGAGATCGCCGGGGGGATCGCCGGGTTCGACGGCCACCCGTGGCCTGCCGGGCGCCTGCACCTGGTGGGCAGCAACGCCGGCCGCAGCCGCGGACCGATTCACTACCGCGACATCGAGTCCTGGCCTCTGGGCTGCGGAAACGGCCTCGATGCCTGACCGCGCGCCCGGCGGGTGCCCGGTCCGGCCGGGCGGCGGGGGTGCGGCCGGCCCGCTCCACGAACAGGCGCACAGCCGGTGGCCCGGGCGTACACTCGGCCCGGCGCGAACGGGGGCAGGGACATGACGATCGAAGAAGCGCGGCGGTGGGCGTCGAACCTCGATTCCGTGGTGGTGTACGAGCAGGGTGCGGTCTGCCGCCGCCTGGCCCGGGGCGCCGTGCCGCCGGACGGCAGGGTGCGGGTGACGGGGCTGCCGCGTTCCCTGGACCCGGCCTCGTTGCGGGCCAGGGTCCCGGACGCCCGCGGGGTGCGTGTCAGCGAGGCCCGCGTCGAGGTCGAGGCGGAACCGCTCGACGCGTCCGCGGCCGACGGCCTGCGCGTCGAGGTCGAGCGGCTGCGGGACGAACACGCCGCGGCGCGGGGGCGCCGGGACCACCAACTGAACCTGATCGAGGAGGTCAGGTCACTGCGCCCCGTCGTCCCGCCGGCCCGTCGTCCCGAGGACGCCCTTCGCCGCACTCCGGTCGATGCGTGGCTGGAACTCGCCGACTTCGTGGACGAGCGGCTCACACGTCTGCACTCACGTCTCGTCGAGCTGGAGGACGCGCTGGGAGGCGTCGAGCATGAGCTCGGCGTCGCCGTGGACAAGCTCGCCCGTGCCTCGACCGACGCACCGTCGGCACACGTGGAGACCACGGTCTCGGCCCTCCTGACCCTCGACGTCTCCGGCGCCGGCAGCCCGGATTCCGAGATCGAGCTGGAACTCGAGTACGGCGTGCCGGGGGCCGTCTGGGCGCCCGCCTACCGTCTCACCTACCGTCAGGGGGACAGCAGCGGCCGTCTGGTGCTGCGTGCCTCGGTGGCCCAGCGCACCGGCGAGGACTGGACCGACGTGGCCCTGGGCCTGGCCACGGCGGACCTACGGCGCGGCACCGGCCTGCCGAAGCTCCGCTCGCTGCGGATCGGCCGGAGCCAGCCGGACCCCGCTCCCGCCGGCTGGCGCGAACCCCCGGCGGGCCTCTCGGACTTGTTCGCCGGGTACGACACGGCCCCGCGTCGCCCTGCCCCGACCGTCAGGCCCGTAACGCCCTCCGCAACCCCACCCGTTCCGCCGCCCCTGTCGGCGCCGCAGGCCTACGGGGGGCCTCCGGCCTCGCTCGCGGCGCCCGGCGGTGCCGGTGGCGCCGCACCCGAACGCTTCGCAGGACACGTGCCCGCACCGGCGCCCACGGCCAGGGCGCGCAAGGCCGAGCCACGTTCCGGAGGACCTGCTCCTGCCGCACCCGGCGCGGCTCCCCCGCCGCCGGCACTTCCGTCACCGCCGGCCGGCCCACCCCGGCCGAGCGGCGCCGAGCTCGACTACTCCGCCCTCGTCCTGTGCGGTCCCGACGAGCGGGACGGACGCAGGGGCCGGCTGTTCCCCGGCTCCTCCGCGGACCCGGTGGCGACAGAACACCGCCACCGTGCCGAATCGGTGGCCGTGCTGCCGCTGCCAGGACACGCCGTGCGCCCCCGCGAATCGGCGGGCTCCTTCGACCACCGCTTCGACACCGCTGCCCGCACCGATATTCCGTCGGACGGTACCTGGCACACCGTCACCGTCGGCGAGATCGCCGTCGGCATGCACACCGAGTACCTCTGCACGCCGTCCGTCGAACAGACCGTCTACGCGGCATTGACGCTCTCCAACTCCTCCGGCCAGGCTCTCCTCGCCGGTCCGGTGGAGGTCACCGTCGACGACGACTTCCTGCTGACCGCCGCGCTGCCGACGCTCGCCCCGGGCGGCGTCCGCCGGGTCGGGCTCGGGCCGGTCGAAGGCATCCAGGTCACCCGCCGCACGCATGTGCGTGAGTCGACCTCGGGTCTGCGCAACAGCACCACCGTGCTCGACCACCGCGTCCACGTGGAGCTGGCCAACCGCCTCGCCGGGCCCGTGACCGTGGAGGTGCGTGAGCGGGTGCCCGTCTCCTCCGAACCCGACGTCAGGATCGAGGAACGGGCCGACTGGTCGGTGCCGGAGGACGGATCCGGGCCGGACCGCCTTGCCGCAGGCACCCGTGTCTGGCGAGTCGGCCTCCCCGCAGGCGGCACCTCCGAGCTCGACGGCGGCTACGAGATCCGCATACCGGCCGGCAGGACCGTCGTCGGCGGCAACCGCAGGAGCTGACACACACCATGACCACGAAACCGATCGCGCTGCCCGTCACGGCGGTGACCTGCCTGGAGGATCGCGCCCACGTCGAGCGTGTCGTCGTGCTCGATCTGGCAGCGGGAGTGCAACGGCTGCGCCTCGGCCCGGTCAGCGCCCTGGCCGTCGACCGGACTCTCCACGCCGAACTGTCCGCCGGTCACCCCGCGACCGTGCTCGACGTTCGGCTCACCCGTAACTGGACGCCGCGCGGGCCCGTGCCGCACGCCGATGACGACTCCGCTCTGGCCCTGCGCGCGCACGCCCTCGTACGGGAGCAACTCGACCTGGAGCAGGGGCGCGAGCGGCTCCGCACACGTCGGCAGCTGCTGGACGGCATCGCAACGGACCTGCTGCGCGAAATCGGTGAGGGCGCCGGTGCCGGAGAGCCGGACGTCGCCCGCTGGGCCCGCGAACTGGACCGCGCCGACGAGGAGCGTGCCTCGTGCGGCGAGCGACTGCGCGTCCTGGAAGCACGGCTGGCTGCCGTCGGCGACGAACTCGGCGGGATCGAGCGTGCCTTGCGGCTGGTCGGTGAGGAGCCCGCCGAACTCGTCGGGCATGTCGAGCTGACCGTGGAGTCGGTTGCCGCCGGTCCGGTCGAGCTGCGGCTGAGCCACCTCACCCCGTGCGCCCTGTGGCGGCCCGCCTACCGCGCCGTGCTCGACGGTGACTCCCTGACGCTCGAGACGGACGCGATGGTCTGGCAGCGTACCGGCGAGGACTGGTCGGACGTACGGCTGACCTTGTCGACGGCCCGCTCGGCCCTCGCCACCGAACCTCCGTCCCTCGGCGAGGACCGGCTGACCCTCACGGACCGCTCGGCCGCGGAGCGGCGCACGGTGGGTGTCGAATGGCGTGAGGAGGAGACGAGTACGCTCGGCGCCGCCTCGGTGCTCGGCCTGCCAGGGGTGGACGACGGCGGCGAGACACGGGTGCTGCGGCCCCCGGTGCGGGTCTCCGTACCCGGTGACGGCCGCGCGCACCGCGTGCCGCTGTCCGGCTTCACCACGACCGCGCGCAGCGAGTACGCCTGCGCACCGGAGCTGTCACCTCTCGTCACACAGGTGGTGCGGTTCGACAACCGGGCAGGCCACGCACTGCTCGCGGGCCCCGTCGACCTCGTCCGTGACAGCGGATTCATCGGGCGCGGCACTCTGGACTTCTCGGCCCCCGGCGCTTCCTCCGAACTCGCCTTCGGCAGCCGTGACGACCACCGGGTGGTCCGGCGGGCTGAAGAGACACGGGAGACTACCGGCCTCACCCAACGGACCGTCATCACCCGTACGGTCGAGCTGCGTCTGTCCCGGTTCTCCTCTCCCGGAGAGCGGGGAGACCGCGTGGTCACCGTCCGGGAGCGCCTTCCGGTCTCCGAGGTGTCGGCCGTGGAGATACGTCTGCGGAAGGAGTCGTGCGCCCCCGAGCCCGATGCGGTCGACGCCGAAGGCATCGCCCGCTGGGACGTGGCGCTTCCACCCGACGGACACCGCACCGTCACCCTGGTCTACGAGCTCTCGGCGAGCGCCAAGGTCACCGGGCTCTGAGTTCCGTCCGGCCGCCGTGCGTCCGTCCTCACAGGGCGATGCACCTAGCGGGTCCGGTCGGGGGGCCTCGGCAGTTTCACGCGGTCGGCGTACAGATCGACGCGCTCGTCGTAGAACGCGACGAGACCGGCGATGCGGTTGACATGGGGTCGGGAAGTCGTAGGCCCAGGCGATGTCCTGGTGGGTGGCGACGTCGCTGTCGAACGACCAGTAGCTGGTCTTGGTGCCCTTGTGCGGGCAGCGGGTCACCGTGTCCGATCGGCGCAGGTCGACGTGCGTGAGGTCGAGGTAGTAACGGGTCGGCAGGCCGGTCTCGAACAGCTTGACGCAGCCGGGTGCGTCCGCCAGCACGACGCCGTCCAGCTCCACGAAGCGCACATCGCTTTCTGCCGGTTCGGGCGGCGAGCGCGGCAGGGCCACGGGGTCAGCAGCGCCTCCGCCGTGAGGGAGCCCGCACAGGCGTCGCACACGGCCGCGGTCGGCGGCGGGCCGGGCAGAGGTGCTGCCCGGCCCGCCGCCGCGTCCAGGCACGGGGATCTTCCGTCACCGGAGCCGAGAGGGAAGCATGCCTGTGAGCGCGAGCTCTCGTGATCGGCGAGGAGGCCGAATCAGCGGATCTCTGTGGTCCGCTGCTCCTTGAGGGCGGCGCAGTTGGAGTTCTCGACGGACACGTAGACGTTGGCGATGCTGCCGCCCCAGCTCACGCAGTAGCCCTTGCCGTAGACGTATCCCGGCCCGGCGTACGACGTGAAGTTGCCGTCGTCACCGGCCCACTCGTCGGTGGCGGGGACGTAGATGTACGCGGACATCGGCTTGGCCGACCCCGGGTTGGTCCGGATGGTGGTGACGCAGTTCCTGCCGTTGGAGGAGTTGTACGTCAGGTAGACGGTGCCGAGCGAGCCCACCGCGACCGAGTTCACGGTCTTGTAGGCCTTGCCGCAGACGCCCTGCGGTGTGACGTTCGGTGCAGCGGAGGCCGTCGCACCGAACGCGGCCGTGCCACCCACGAGCAGTGCGGTGGCCGCCCCGACAGCCGCGACATTACGTGCAGTTCTCATATTTCCCCCTTGTGTACCTGAGAGCTGTTTGCTCCTGCTTGGTGGGACCCTCGAACGGCATGGATGGTTGCACCGCATACACACAGAGGTACGGGACGATCACCGCCAGATCGGGGTGCTCACGGGATCCTGGCCGGTCGGACGCCCGCCGGGCGGTGAAAAAAGTCGGGCCCGGCCCCGACACCTTCGCCACGACCACCCCTTCTCCTCTCGCGACAGCAGCCGCGAGCGGCGTGTTCGACCCTCGGGCAGGAGCAGCGCGAGAGGGGGCGGGTGATGATCAGTCGGCCGGCGCCGATTGGACGGCACTCTGGGCGTCTTCGGGCGCGTGGTGGACCTGCTCGCTCTCAGGCCGCCGTGGAGCTGCGTGATCCGGATCGCGTGAGTTCACCGAGGCGAGCCGGCCGCGATCGCGGACTGTCGGGATCCGGGCTGCCGACGACCCGCAGAACCGGTCGGCGATCGCGGCCGAAGACCTCGGCGATTTTGCGGAACCTTTACCCCGGACCGGCCGTTGACCGGGTGAGCGCACGGGCTCGCGACCGACAACTCAGACGAAGACCGAGGTGACCTCGATGGCAGTGTGGGACCGACTCAAGGATCAGGCCAGGACTCTGCAGCAGTCCCAGGGAGCACGTGGGCCGGGGGCAGGGCGCAGCACCGGACAGGGATCGGGTGGTGGTTCGCGCGCCCAGTTGGTCAGCACGCTGAAGTCACAGCTCGCTTCCCTCAAGACGGAGCTGAAGAGCGGCGCCTACCGGGACGCGAGTATGGCGATGTGCGCGCTCGTCGCAGCCGCCGACGGACACGTCGACCCTGCCGAGCGCCGGCACGTGGAGTCCATGATCCTGGGGAACGAAGTCCTGCAGAACTTCCCGCCGGAGCAGTTGCGTCAGCGCTTCAACAAGCATGTGGACCAGCTGACCGTCAACTTCCAGCAGGGCAAGGCGGACGCGATCCAGGAGATCACCAAGACCGCCAAGAAGCCGACCGAAGCCAGGGCCGTACTCCAGACCGGCATCGTCATCGCCGGAGCCGACGGCGACTTCTCGCAGGCCGAGCACATGATCCTCCGGGAGGTGTGCACCGCGCTGGGGCTCTCCCCCACCGAGTTCCAGCTCTGAACCGAACACTCGGAGGAGTGCGCTTCACGGGGCGCTGGGCCGCGTCCGACGGCTGCGTCAGCCGAACGCGCTTTTACGGACAGGGCATACCGTCACGCATTCTGTCCGGCGTGCCGACCTCATCACCCGGTATGCCCCGAAGACGTCCGGGCGCTCGGCCGGCGGTCCGCAGGAAGTCCGCAGGCCGGCGTTCCGCCCGGCATCCGCTCCCGGTTGTTCGCGACGAGCCGGTAGACGCCGTGCGCGATCCAACGAAGTGGGGGAAGGGTGAGCAGCGCCCCCGGGACGGCCCAGCCCCGACCGGCGTTCAGGAGCAGCTTGGCGACGGCCTGCACACCTCCGTGCACGTCTCCCGTGGGCGTGACCCACAAGAGTTCGTACTCCGCGCGCTCCTGAGTGACGCCGTGGACGTCCAGGTCCGTGAACTGCCAAGGGGAGACCTCGCAGCGTAGCCGGAGATGCTGCTCGGCGAACCTCACGGAAGAGGTGCAGAAAGCACAGTCTCCGTCGTAGATCAGTACAGGTCGCGTCCGCATGGCCCTCATCATGCCACCGGGCAGCCGCGGAGGACGTCCGGCCGTGCGGTCCCTCTCCGTGCGACACGGCCTCGTAGCAGGACGTCCGCCGGGAACGGATGCGACCGGCCTAGGCTGAGCAGCCATAACGCGGTCGGACCTGCACCGTGCCCCGGTCTCCCAGCATCCGGGGATCGACATTCGGCCACTCGTCGCCCCGCAGCCAGGAAGCCACAACCCACGTGCCCACCCCTCTCCCCCGCCGCACCGCGCTCTCCGCATTCGCCGGTCTCGCAGCCCTTCCACTCGCCGCGTGCGACACGATCACGCCGGCCGGCGCACCACCCGCCCCCTCCGGACCGGCGCCGTCACCGCCGGAATCGGCCCGGCGGCGTGCGGGGCGCGCGCTCCGGGAACTGGAGCGGAAGTTCCAGGCTCGGCTGGGTGTGTACGCGGTCGACACCGGGACCGGCGTCTCCGTGACCCATCGCCCCGACGAGCGGTTCGCCTACGCCTCCACCTGCAAGGTGCTGCTGGCCGGCGCGGTGCTGGGCACGCACACGCTTCAGCAGCTCGAACGGCTCGTACGGTACGGGCCCGGCGACCTCGTCGCCCACTCACCGATCACCGAGCGGCACGTGGGTTCGGGCATGACCCTGCGCCAGCTGTGTGATGCCGCCGTCCGCCACAGCGACAACGCCGCGGCCAACCTCCTCTTCGCCGACCTCGGTGGTCCCCGTCGGCTGCAGGACACGCTCATCGCGCTCGGCGACCGCACCACCCGCTGCGACCGCTACGAGACCGCTCTCAGCGAGGCAGCACCGGGGGACCTCCGCGACACCAGCACACCCCGCGCCCTGGCCGCCGATCTGCGCGCGTACGTGCTCGGCGACGTCCTCAGTGCGGAGAAGCGGGCCGTGCTGACCGACTGGCTCAGGCGCAACACCACCGGAGGCGCGCTCATCCGCGCGGGAGTCCCCGCCGGCTGGCCGGTGGGCGACAAGACCGGCACGGGCGGCTACGGCACCCGCAACGACATCGCAGTCGTCTGGCCGCCGGAATCGGCGCCGATCACCGTCGCCGTGCTGTCCCGTCGTGGCACTCGCGGAGCGAAGCCGCAGGACGCGCTCATCGCCGAGGCGGCCCGCGTCACCCTCAGCGCCCTCACCGGACAGATCGCTCCCGACACTCAGGGGCGGTAGCGGAGCGGATGGTCCGCGGGGACCTCCGTCAGCACGATCCGGTGACCGTCGGGGTCGGCGATCCACATCTCGATCAGCCCCCAGGGCTCCTGGAGCGGCGGCCGGAGAACGTGCGCCCCACGGGCAGCCACCTCCTCGTACGCCGCCGCGCAGTCGTCCACCTGCATCCAGAGTCTCAGCGTCTCGGTCGGCGGAACGTCCGAGCGTCCGGACAACTCGAGGAAGCCGCCGCCGAGGAAGTACACCGTTCCGCGTTCGGGGCCGGTTCCGAATTCCCGGTAGACGGGCAGTCCGAGGGTTCGCCCGTAGAAGACACGGGAGGCCTCCGGGTCGTGGGGCCTCAGCAATACCCGGCTGCTCAGTACGTGCACCATGCTCCGACCCTACGCGGCCCTGCGACGCGGAGCCGCGCATCCGTCGCCACCCGGCGGGCCGTTGGTGAGGAAGCCTCCACCGCGGCCTTGATCCGCCGCCCGCGGGCCGGGGCGTACTTACGTGCGGCGGCCACGGCCGGTAGATCGCAGCCGCCTTCACGGACTGTCACGAGGCCGGCCGGCACTTCTTTCCAGCGGATGCGCGTCGGGGCAACGAGTTCACTGATCCGGAAAGCCAGAACGCCGGGTCGTCAGGCCGGCGTCCTTGACCGTGCCGCGGAAGACAGTGCAGACCACCACCTCACCCGCCGGGGTCGTGTGTCTTCGACCCGACGCCGGCTTCGGCGTCGAGCGGCATCCGCCTGTCGACGAGTCCGCACCGCAGGCGCACGGGACGCCCGCGACGGCCCGGGGTCAGTGCGCGATGGAGTCGATCAACTCCCGGGCGCCCTGTCTCAGCAGCGAGACGGCCACGGAGGTCCCGAGCGTGGCGGGGTCGAGCGGACCGGCCCATTCGTGTGCGTTGAGGACCGTCTTGCCGTCGGGAGTGAACACGCAGGCGCGCAGCGAGAGCTCGCCGTTGCGGTGGGCCGTGGCGTAGCCGGCGATCGGGGAGTTGCAGTGGCCCTGCAGGACGTGGAGGAGCATGCGCTCCGCCGTGATCTCCCGGTAGGTCCCCGGGTGGTTGAGCGCGCTGACAGCCTCGATGGTCGCCGTGTCGTCCTCGCGGCACTGCAGGGCGAGAACGCCCGCGCCGATCGGAGGGCACATCGCCTCCGGGGCGAGGATGTCGCTGATCACGTCGGGCCGGCCGATCCGGTGGAGGCCCGCGACGGCGAGGAGCAACGCGTCGGCCTCCCCCGCGGCCAGTTTCGCCAGTCGCCGGTTGGCGTTGCCGCGGAAAGGTACACAGTCCAGGTGAGGATGAGAGGCGGCGAGTTGCGCTGTCCGGCGGACGGACGACGTGCCGACACGGGTGCCGTCGGGGAGCTGGTCGAGCGTGAGCCCGTCCGGGTGCACGAGGGCGTCCCGGATGTCGTCGCGCTCGAGGAACGCGGCGAACGTCGTGCCGGCGGGCAGTGGGCGGTCGGCGGGGATGTCCTTGACGCAGTGGACGGCCAGGTCCGCTTCCCCGGCCAGCAGGGCGGCGTCGACCTCCTTGGTGAAGGCGCCCTTGCCTTCGACCTTCGAGAGGTCGCCCATCCACTTGTCGCCGGTGGTCCGGACGGGGACGACCTCGGTGACGGTGGCGGGGTGGAGGTCGGCGAGACCTGCCCTGACGCGCTCGACCTGAGCCAGGGCCATGGGTGAGTCGCGGGAGACGATGCGGATCAGCTCAGGGGCGGACATGAGGGTCACGATAGACCGCCGGGCCCGCAGTGCGATCGCCCGACGCGTTTTGGGCGTTCATTTCTGGACGGCTCCCGCACTGTTCAGGGACGAAGGTCACCGGTGTTTTCCGGCCGCGTTGAGACGAGGCTCCGTATGGGTCGGCCCAAGATCCCCGGGCTCGACCCTCGCCTTGGCAATAGCCCTGTGATCAGCACAAGTTGACGGCTGGTCAACGAGACGTGGGCGCGCTGCGGGCAGCTGACCGGGCGGGACGACCCTCCAACCCTCGCCCTCGTGTGGCTGGTTCATCGCCATGCACCCTTGCCTCATCCCCCGAGGGCTGTCTGCCGCCCGGCGAGATCCCTAGCATGGCCCCACACCGACTTCACTCTCTTTGAACCGAGGGGCTGGATGAGCAACGGGGACACCTCCATTCCGAAGAACATCGACGTGAACGTGCCGAGCGTCGCGCGGATGTACGACTACTACCTGGGCGGCAAGGACAACTACCCTGCCGACCGGGTCGCGTGCGAGCACCTGCTGGAGCGTGTACCGAGCACCAAGGTCCTGGCGGTGAACAACCGGAGATTCCTGCGGCGCGTGGTGCACCACCTGGCCTCCGAGTACGGGATACGTCAGTTCATCGATCACGGTTCCGGCCTGCCGACCCAGGACAACGTCCACCAGGTCGCGCAGCTGGTGGACCCCGGCGCCCGGGTCGTCTACGTCGACAACGACCCCATCGTGCTGGCTCACGGCAAGGCCATACTCGAGGAGAACGACCGGACCGCGGTCATCCAGGCGGACATGCGGGACACGGATGGCATCTTCGGTCACCCGGAGGTGGCCCGGCTCATGGACTTCGACGAGCCGGTGGCCGCGCTCTTCGTGTCCGTGCTGCACTGCATCCCTGACAAGGACGACCCCGCGGGCCTGGTCCGCCGTGTGGCGGACCGGCTGGCCCCTGGAAGCTTCCTGGTGGTCTGCCAGCTCGTCAGTGAGGACGCGGGGACCCGTGACTTCGTCACGGACTTCATGGCGCAGAGCACCGGCAACCAGTGGGGCCGGGTGCGCCAGCAGGCTGACGTGCACGAATTCCTGGAGGGTCTCGACGTACTCGAACCGGGCCTGGTCGAGGTGTCGACGTGGCGGCCGGATTCGGATCTGGCGCCGAAGCAGGAGACCCAGGAGTGGATCGAGTTCGGCGGCGTCGCCCGCAAGTGGTGACGCGTCGCGTCACGCGCGGCCGGCGGTGACGGGGCAGGTGCTCAGCTGTAGCGCTCGAGCGCCTGCCTCAGCAGGTCCCTGCTCGCGACGGGGCTCGGCGACTGCGCGCTGAGCGAGTCGAGGATCCACCGGTACTCGTCCGTGCTCTCCGGCTTGTTCACGGACGTGGCATTGGTCAGGTGCTCGATGTACGCGACATCGGGGAGTCCTTCCATCGCGAACCGCAGATAGGTGATGCCGTTTCCCGGAGAGGTGTGGGCGGTCACCTCGAACGGGGCCACCTGCACGATCACGTGAGGCAGACGGGTCATCTCCAGCAGGTGGGCCAGCTGTTCGCGCATCACCCGGGCACCGCCCGTGGGTCGCAACAGCACCGCCTCGTCCAGCAGCACCCAGAGCTTGGGCGCGTCGCGCCGCTGGAGCAGCTGCTGTCGCCTGAGCCTCAGTTCGACGCGGCGCCGGGTGATCTCCTCCGATTCGAGGGCATGTCCGGAACGCACCACCGCATGGGCGTAGTCGGCCGTCTGCAGTAGCCCCGGAACGTAATGCCCCTCGTACGTACGGATGGACGCGGCGGCCTCCTCCAAGCCGACCAGGGGCTCGAACCAGTCCGGCAGTACGTCGGCGTAGTTGCGCCACCATCCGCGTTGTCCGGCTCTGCGCACGAGATCGATGAACTCTGCCGTCCTGGCGGGGTCGGTCACGCCGTAGAGCACGAGCAGATCGGCGGCGTCGCGCTCCTTGCAGGGAGAATGTCCGGTCTCCATCCGGCTGATCTTGGCCGTCGAGCAGCGGATCCGGTCGGCGGCGACATCCGGGGTGATGCCTGCCTCACCGCGCATCCGCCGCAGTTGCGCGCCCAGCACCAGGCGCAGCGCCGTGGGGCTCGCACCTGTGGCCGAGGCGAGCGTCGGCTTCCGTGACGGCTGAAGCGGTTCGATGCCGGGCATGCGGACTCCTGAGGACGGGCGTCTTGACGCCAGTGTGCCATCAGGAGCCCCCGGAAGGCCCGGCCGTTGCGAGACTGCCGTGCTTTTTCGGCCGACCTGCGGCGTCCGTTCAGCCTGCCATGGTGTCGAAGTCGCCGTCCCTGACGCCCGCGAGGAACGCGCGCACCTCGGCTCCCGTGTACACGAGGGCCGGGCCTTCGGGGAACCTGGAGTTACGGACGGCCACTTCGCCGCCGGGCAGCAACGCCATCTCCACGCAGTTCCCGCTGGGGTTGCTGTGATGACTCTTCTTCCACTCCACGCCGGACAGGGAGTTGGCGGGTACGCCGTTGTCGATGTGCTGCATGCGGTCCATTCCTTCTCGTTGCTCTGACACGTCCTGGTGTGGCACCAGGGCCCGCGCCGGGTGAACAGGTGTCTCTTGCTCACACCCCTGGGTGCAATTTCGGATGCAATTGCACTACGTGCGCGGACGGCGAGGATACTAGTGGCCGTCCGGACCTGACGACACCACCAACCAGCCTTCAGCGGAGGGTGATCAGCGCTCATGCACGCGGAGAACACACCACGTCACGGAGCGGCAGCTGTCACGCCCCGCCCGGGAGCCGGCAGCACGGATCCGCATGAGGAGCTGGCGCGGGATCTCGGCATCAGGGCCCCCGGATTCACCACGCGCGGTCTGGGCGCGGATCCGGAGAGCCTGCGGCAGGCACGGGCGTTCGTCCGCGACGCGCTCGAGTACTGGGGTCTGCGCTCGTGCGCGGACGACGTGTCCCTCGTGGCGGGCGAACTGGTGAGCAACGCGGTCTGTCACGGGATCCAGCCCACGGCGGAGCACCCCGATCCGCCGAGGGCCCGGCTGGGACTGGCCTGTCAGGACGGGACGCTCGTCTGCGCGGTGACCGACCCCAGCCCCGAGGTCCCCGTGCTGCGCCGGGCGGACGAATCCCTGGAGCGGGGCAGGGGCCTGC
Source organism: Streptomyces sp. JH34 (assembly GCF_029428875.1). Classification (NCBI taxonomy): domain Bacteria; kingdom Bacillati; phylum Actinomycetota; class Actinomycetes; order Kitasatosporales; family Streptomycetaceae; genus Streptomyces; species Streptomyces sp. JH34. The sequence continues at coordinate 203,230 of NZ_JAJSOO010000001.1, forward strand.
GCATCATCGACGCGCTCAGCAGCTCATGGGGCTGGTCGCGGCCCTCGCTCGCGGGCAAGACCGTCTGGGCCAGGATCCCGGTCCTCCTCGGACCGGTGTGTCACAGCTCCACCAGCGCCGTCCAGGCCTCAGCCAGGAGGTAGTGCCCGAGAGGGGTCGGGTGGACTCCGTCGCCGGCGATGGACTCGGCGCCACCGGCGGCACGTGCCGCCTGGTTGAGCAGGCCGTCCGCCGCCAGCAGCGCGGCGTCGAACTCCTCCGCCAGCCGTCGGACGGTCTGGATCCTGGGATCGAGGTCCTCGCGCCAGGCCCACTGCTCGTCGCGCACCGGCACGAGGAAGGGTTCGATGAGGATCAGCCTGGCACCCGTCCTCTCCCGGACCTGGGTGAGGATGGCGCGGTAGTCGTCCTCGTACACACGCACCGGGTTGACCGTGCCGGAGTCGTAGCGACGCCACGTGTCGTTCACTCCGATGAGGACCGATACGACATCCGGCTCGAGGTCCAGGGCGTCCTCACGCCAGCGGGCGCGCAGATCCGCGACGCCGTCACCGCTGACACCTCGGTTGAAGAACGTGATGTCGCTGTCCGGTCGGGCGGACCGCACGGACTCGGCAGCCATCCGGACGTAGCCGTTGCCCAGAGGGCGGTCGCGTTCAGCCAGCCTGCCCACATCGGTGATGCTGTCGCCCTGGAACAGGACGGTGGCTGAGGGGTGCAGGCTGACGGTCACGCGGCGCTCCGAACGGTAAGGAACAAGGACGCGGTAATCCTGCCCACGGGGGCCCTTCATGATCCGGACCGGGCGGGTAGGGGCCGGGGCCGACCGAAGTCAGCGGGCCGTGGCCGGTACGTGGAGCGCACTGAAGTCGAGCACGCTCTCCACCTCCAGCAGGGTCTCCTCGGCCACCCGCCGCACCTCGGCGGGAACGTCGCCCTGTTCCTCCACCAGCCCTGCGTAGATCGGTGCGTCGGTTGCCTCTACGGAACTCACGTGAAACTGCCCATCGATCGGTTATGCCCGCCAATCAGCGGAAACGGGAGCCGAGTGTACGCGTCGCGTTCCGGCGGCCGTGGGGCGGTCCCCGGGAAACGGGCCGAGCCTCCGGAAAACCGGTTGTCGCAGGTTGAGGCGGCTGCGAGGCTGGTCACACCGAAGGGGTGTAGCTCAGAGGCCAGAGCGCCGGTCTCCAAAACCGGATGCCGCAGGTTCGACTCCTGTCTCCCCTGCAGGACCGGCTCCCCGCCCGCACCGGGCGGGGAGCCCGCTCACCTACTCGATCACGAGTTCCACGTCGATGTTCCCCCGCGTGGCCTTGGAGTAGGGGCAGTAGGCGTGCGTCGCCTCGACCAGGCGCCGCCCGGTCTCCCCCTCCAGCGCCTCGGGCAGTTCGACACGCATGACGACCGCGAGGCCGAATCCGGAGTCGTCCTTGCCGATCGAGACCTCGGCCGTGACCGAGACGTCCTTGGTGTCGACCTTCATCTCGCGGGCGACCGAGCTCATCGCGCTGGCGAAGCACGCGGCGTATCCGGCGGCGAAGAGCTGCTCCGGATTGGTGCCCTTGCCGTTGCCCCCGAGGGCCGGCGGCAGGGCGAGCGCCAGGTCGATCTGCCCGTCCGAGCTCACTGCCCGGCCTTCACGGCCGTTCGCGGTGGCGGCAGCGGTGTACAGCGCGTCCATGGGTGGCCTTCTCTCGTACGACGGTGACCGCGGACCGATCACCTCCAAAGAATTGCACACAACTTAATTGCACACAACCCAATGACGGGCAGCAGGTTATCCTGGATCCATGAAGCCGACACCGTCCCCCGCTCCCGGCCTGGCCGACCTGGCGGACACAGAGCTGCTCAAGCTGGACCACCAGGTGTGCTTCTCGCTGCAGGCGGCCTCCCGCGCCTTCGGGGGCGTCTACCGGGAGGCCCTCCGCGACCTCGGCCTCACCTACCCCCAGTACCTGGCGATGATGGTCCTGTGGGAACACGGTCCACTGCCGGTCAAGACGATCGGCGAGCGGCTGCACCTCGACTCGGGAACGCTGTCACCACTGCTGAAACGACTGGAGTCGGCCGGTTTCGTCAGGCGTGAGCGGAGCCCCGAGGACGAGCGGTCGGTCACCGTCCACCTCACGGACTCCGGATCGGAGCTGCACGAGCGCGCGCTCCCCGTCCCCCGGGCGATCCTCAGGGCCACAGGTCTGTCGGTCGAGGAGATCCTGGCTCTCCAGGAGACGCTGGGACGCCTCACGGCCTCCCTCAGCGAGGCAGGCTGACCCCTCCCGCCGACGTGGGCCGGAGCCGTCCGCACCAGCGCTCGCAGGAGTTCCGGCGCCGAAATATGATGCAGGAACTATCGCAACGCGGAGCGGCCCATGAACCGGCGTCGAACTCCCCGGTCGGCGAGCGCCGAGGACCTGCTCAGCACCCTGCAGCACCTGACTGCCCGCGCCCGGCAGGAGGTGGGACTGCACCAGGCCCGTGTCGAACTGGCCCAGGCGCTGCAGCGCGACATGCTGCCGGCGTCCCTGCCGGCCTTCCCCGGCCTCCGGACCGCCGCCCGTTACGCCCCGGCGCGCGACGGGCTGGACATCGGCGGGGACTGGTACGACGGGTTCCTGCTGCCGGACGGGGCGCTGGGCCTGGCCATAGGGGACGTCCAGGGGCATGACGTGGAGGCGGCCGCCTTCATGGGGCAGATCCGGATCGCGATGCGCGCCATCGCCAGTTCGACGTCCGATCCGGGGGAAGTGATGGGCCGCACAAACGATCTGATCATGTCGATGAACTCCACCCTCTTCGCGACGTGCTCCTTCCTCCGGCTGGATCCGGGAAGCCGGGAACTGCGGAGCGCCCGCGCGGGTCATGTCGCCTCCGTGTGGGCGACGGCGGACGGATGCTCGGGAATCACCGCCGACGCCGGCGGCCTCCCGCTCGGCATCGAGCCCCATGAGCACTATCCCGTCGCCCGGCGCGACCTGGACGTGGCCGGCGCGTTCGTCCTGCTCACCGACGGAGTCATCGAAGGGCCTTCACTGACGATCGACGACGGCCTGGACCGGATCAGGCGCCTGGTGAGCGCCAACGCCGGCGCGGACGCCGAGGAGCTGGCGGACCAGGTGCTCAAGGCCGCCGTCCTCACGGGGCACGAGGACGACGCCGCCGTCCTGGTTCTCCGCCATGAGGCCACCGCCGCATCGGGCTGAGCACGGGGGGTGGCCGCACGCCTCGCGTGTCACGGGGGCCCACCGCCACGAGCGGTGTCTTATGAGGTGCGTGATCCTCAGCGAGAAGACCAGACGCCGAGCCGTGCTCGTTCTGCAGATGCTGGGTATCACCGCTGTCTACTACGGGTCCGCGCAGTTGGGTCTCCTCCGCCAGGTCGAGGTGCAGGGTTCGATCGTCACCCCGCTGTGGCCACCCTCGGGGATCGCGTTGGCCTCGCTGCTGTACCTGGGTCTGCGCGTCTGGCCGGCCATCGCGGCCGGTGCTCTGCTCACGGTCGTCTCGATCAGCGACGGGTTCACCCCCTGGGGCGTCGCCGTCGCGGCGGGGAGCGTCCTGGCCCCGGTCTGCTCCTTCCTCGCCCTGCGGTCCGTGGGGTTCCGCATGCAGCTGGACCGTCTGCGGGACGGGGTCGCCCTGGTCTTTCTGGGAGCCTTGGGCGGCATGATCATCAGCGCCACCACGGGCACCGGGGTCCAGGTACTGAGCGACAGTCTCTCGGCGTCCCAGTTCTGGCCGGTCTGGGCGGCCTGGTGGGCGGGAGACGCGATGGGGGTCCTGATGGTCACTCCGCTGCTGCTCGTCCTGCACAAGCTGCGCAGGCCCGAGGTGGACGACCGGTGGATGGAGGCCCTGACGCTCGCGGTCGTCGCTGCTGCGACGACGGTCGTCGCGACCAGGAGTTCGCTGTCCATGATCTACCTGCTCTTCCCGGTGCTCGTCTGGGCGGCGCTCCGCTTCCAGCTGGCCGGCAGCGCCCCCTGCGCCCTTCTGATGTCCGTCATGGCGATCATCGCCGGAACCGACGGCGTGGGTCCGTTCGCCGGCCACTCGGTGCTGGAGGTGATGCTCAACCTCTGCGTACTCAACGGCTGTGTGGCCCTCACCGCGCTCCTCCTGGCGGCCATCGTGACCGAGCACAACAACATCCGGTACGAGACGGAGCTGGCCTGCGAGGAGCTGGCGGCCCTCGTGGAGGAGCTGGCACCGCGGCCGTCGGCGGGGGGCTGGTCCGACGGGCCGCGGGGCGGGCACGGCTGAGGGCTGTCAGAACGGGAGGCCCTGGGCACCGTCGGGACCGCGGCGTTCTTCACGGCCCCGCCCGCCTCGTCCGCCGCGCCGGAGAGATTCGTCGCCGCACCCCCGCGACGAAGGGCCCCCGTCAGCCGATCCGGCGGGCACGAGGGAACCGCACGGGCATGGTCACCCGATGCCGGGGAAGTGGTGCTCCAGGAAGTCGTTGCGGAAGGTGCCGGTGGGATCGAGCCGGCCGGCCAGCCTCTCGAAGTCGGCGTAGTGCCCGTAGAGCTCACGGAGGGTGTCCGGCGGAGTGGTGAAGACCTTGCCCCAGTGCGGCCTGGCCCCGAACGGGGCCAGGGCCTCCTCGATGGCCCCGAGAGCGGGGGCGACCGCTGCCGGGTCGGGGACCCAGGTGAAGTGGAACGCCACGGAGTCCCGCCCCTGAGCTGGACTGAGCCACAGGTCGTCGGCGGCCACCGTCCGGATCTCCCCGATCTGGAGCAGCGGCGAGAACCTCTGCCGGATCCCGTCGAGTGCCTCGTAGGCCGCGACGGCGTCCTGACGGGCGACGAAGTACTCCGACTGCAGTTCCTCACCGTTGCTGGGAGTGAACTCGAGGCGGAAGTGGGGCAGCCTCGCGTGCCAGGGGCCGGGGACGCCCTGCTGTTCCGTGCAGTGCTCGGCCGCCACGCCCGGGACAGGATGCCTGGGCCCCTGGGCGAGGGTGGCGCCGTGCCACCGGTGCGGGGCGTTGCCGTTGCCGTTGCCGTTGCCGTTGCCGGGGACGCCGTCCTCGAGGCGCCGCTTGAGCCAGACCTGGTCGATCGGGCCGCCGTGCCAGCCCGTGAAGAGGCTCACGCTGTAGGCCGCCGACATCACCTCGTCGAAGCAGCCGAGCAGCTCTTCCTGCGGGAGCCCTTCGTACACCCACTGCTGGATGTCGAACGCGGGCACGAGGTCCAGGGTCAGTCGGGTCACCACTCCCAGGGCGCCCAGGGAGACCACCGCACCGGGGAAGTCGGCGTCTCCCCGCTCGATGGTCCTGATGCCGCCGTCCGCGGTGACGAGTTCCAGGGCCCTGACGGCTCCCGCGAGGGCGCGGTTGCCCACACCGGAACCGTGGGTGCCTGTCGCGCATGCACCGGCCACCGAGATGTGGGGCAGCGAGCCCAGATTGTGCAGTGCGAGTCCGCTCCGGTGCAGGGTGCCGGTCAGCTCCCCGAACCGCAGACCGGCGCTCACCGTCGCGGTACGGGCGTCCCGGTCGATCTCGACGCAGCGGGGCAGGCCCGCCACGGATATGAGCGTGCCCGGAGTGTCGGCGACGGTGTTGAAGGAGTGGCCGGTGCCCAGCGCCCTGACGGCCGTCCCGGCGGACACGAGGTCCTGGAGTTCGGCGACCGAGGCGGGTGTGTGCAGCTGCTTCGCGCCGAAAGTGATGTTGCCGGCCCAGTTCGTCCGGCGGACGGAGGAAGCGTGCTCCGAATGATCGATCATGCCTCCGGAGCTTACGCTCCGGCCGTCCTCGGGCTCGGGGACCGCCTCGCCCGCGCGGTGGCCGGCGATGATGCCTCAGGGCCTTCACGACGCACGTACCGAAGGAGCCGAGGTGCTGCCCGCGCCTGGGCTCAGTACGGCAGGGGTCGTCCGGACGGAGTTCGCAGGTCCAGCGGGGGCGGCCCGGTGGGGGGCTGCGGACGGCGCACGATCCGGATGCGGCCCACGGCCACCACCTCCTCCTGGTAACCCGGTATCTGCCCACCCAGGCGCCCTTCACACGTCATGTGCCGACAGGACCGCCCGGCGGCGCTCGCGGATGCGGACCCGGCGAAGTGCGGTGACCCTGGACACGTGGGGGGAAGTCGATGCGAGGAGAATCCGACATGTCCGCGATGGACAAGATCAAGAAGATGCTCAAGGGCCACGAGGACCAGGCCGGGAAGGGCGTCGACAAGGCCGGAGACATGATCGACGACCGGACCCAGGGCAAGTACGGCAAGCACGTCGACACCGGCCAGGACAAGCTGAAGCAGCAGCTCGGCTCGGATCGCGACTCGGACAACCCGCCCCGCTCCTGACCACGCCCGCCCGCCCCCCTTTCTCGTACCGGTGCCGGGCCCGATGACCGCTCACGCCGTCGCCGGGACCGGCACCGGGCACGTACGGATCCGGGAGCGGATATCGAGCACTCGTCCGGATTCCTGTTATCGTCCCCGCCGCACAGCGTCTCCCGAGTGTGGGAAGTGACGGAACAGGACCCCGGAAGAGTGAGCACAGCATGGGCGAGACTCGCGAGACGGCGTTGATCAAGGCCGCGCAGAAGGGCGACCCCGAGGCGCAGGACCGGCTTGTGGCGTCCTATCTGCCGCTGGTCTACAACATCGTCGGCCGGGCCCTGAACGGTCACGCCGATGTGGACGACGTGGTCCAGGACAGTGTGCTGCGGATGATCCGCGGGCTGCCCTCACTGCGCTCCCCGAAGAGTTTCCGGTCCTGGCTCGTGGCCATCACCATGAACGAGATACGGGGGCACTGGCGCGAGCGCAGCACCGGCGAGATACCCGCGGACCGGATGGAGGACGCGTACGACGTCGTGGATCCCGCGGCCGACTTCGTCGAGCTGACGATCGTCCGCCTCGGTCTGACGGGCCAGCGCAGGGAGGCCGCAGAAGCGACGCGGTGGCTGGACGACGACGACCGCGAGCTGGTGTCGCTGTGGTGGCTGGAGACGGCGGGTGAACTGTCCCGTGCGGAGGTCGCGAGTGCCCTCGACCTGTCGCCCCAGCACACCGCGGTACGTGTCCAGCGGATGAAGGAGCGGCTGGAGGCCGCCCGCGTGGTGGTGCGCGCTCTGGCGGCGGACCCTCGCTGCGTCCTGCTCGAGGACCTGACGGTCCGGTGGGACGGGGTGCCGTCCGCGCTGTGGCGCAAGCGTCTGGCGCGTCACGCCCGTGAGTGCACCGTGTGTGCGGGGCACCGGTCGGGGCTGGTCCCGGCGGAGGGTCTGCTCGTGGGACTCGCGCTGGTCCCGGTGGCGGCGTCCGTCGGCGGTCCTGCGACGGAACTCCTACCGACGGCCTTTCTCCCCTCTGCGGCCGCCGGCCCCGGACGTGCCGAGCGCCGACGCGACGGCGTGAGGCGGCGGCGCCGCACCACGGTCGTGGCGGGACTCGCCGCGGTCGCCGTCCTGGGGGGCGGCGGGGCCGCGGTCCACCTCTACGCGGACGACGCGGAGGAGGAGCCGGCCACCGCGGTGGCCCCGCTCACCGACCCGTCGGTGCCGACGAGCATTCCGTCCTCACCGTCCGCGGTCCCCTCCTCCGCGTCCCCGTCGCCTTCGCCGGCCTCGGCGACACCGTCCGCCACCCCGTCTCCGTCCGCGTCCAGGAGCCGGAGCGCCGCCGCCGCCACCCCGGAGAGGACTTCGAAGCCGCGCACTCCGTCCTCGAAGCCGGCGGCCGCACCACAGGCCCCGGCCCCCTCGGTGGCCGACGAGGTCATCGCGCTGGTCAACAGCGAGCGGGGGAAGGCGGGCTGCGCGGCCGTCAGCGGGAACGGTCTGCTGGCCAAGGCCGCGTCGGACCATTCCTCGGACATGGTGGCGCGGGACTACTTCTCCCACACCTCACCGGACGGCACGGACCCGGGCGCCCGCATCACCGCCGCCGGGTACCGCTGGAGCACGTACGGCGAGAACATCGCGAAGGGCCAGCAGACGGCCGAGTCCGTGATGGACGCCTGGATGAACAGCGAGGGGCACAGGGCGAACATCCTCAACTGCGCTTTCAAGGAGCTCGGCGTCGGCAGAGCGGATTCGTCCGGGGGGCCCGTGTGGACCCAGAACTTCGGCACCGCCCTCTGAAAGCACCGCCCTCTCGACAGCCCGGGGCCGGGAAACCGTCATACCGCGGAAACGAGCAGGTAGCACCTCCTTGACGTGAGGGAACTACGCTGGAGCGGAGCCCAGGCCGCAGGAGTCCGCAGGCGACAGTCGTCCCTCCCCGCGGACAGGAGCACAGTGCCTACGTCCTCTCATCTTGCCGACCGGCTTCCCCCGTGGCTCGCCCATGTCCTGCGTGCCCAGCGCGGACCCGTTCCGTGGAACGCGGTGCTGCGCGGGGCACTGGCCGCGATGCCGTTGCTGTTGGCGGTCCTCGCCGGGCGACCGACCCTTGGCGTCCCCGCGGCGCTGGGCGCGATGCTGGCCGGCATCAACGACCGGCCGGGCAGTCGGCGCGCCTCGGTCGCCCGGCTGGGCTTTCCCGCCCTCGCGGGCTCGGCGGGCCTGCTGCTCGGCTCGGAGATCGCGGAGGCGGTGGGCGACGGCCGGTCCCTCGTCGTCCTGCCGCTCGTGGTCGGACTGCTCGGGCTGGGCGCCGGGGCGATCAGCTCGACGGGGCCCGTCGCGTCCGCGTGCGGAACGCAGGTCCTGGTCGCGGTCGTGATCGGGGCGGGGATGCCGCTGCCGGAGCCGGGTCCGCTGCGCGCGCTGCTGTTCCTGGCCGGTGCGGGATGGCTCCTCCTGCTCCGGCTGGTGCTGCCCTCGCCGGGCGGACGCCGCCACGGGCCGTACGGGCTCGACGGGGAGCGTGAGGCCGTGGCCATGGTCTACGACGCCGTGGCGGGGCTCCTGCTGGCCGCGGGTGGCCCTCGGGCCCTGATGGGGCGGGCCGCGCTGAGTGCCGCCCTGGACCAGGCACAGGACGCGCTGTCGGGCCCACGACTGCGGCGGCGCGCGAGCTCCGCGGCGGAGCGTCGGCTGCACGCCCAGTACGCGGCGGCGTTTCCCCTGGCCGAGGCGGCGACCGCACTGGCCTGGGCCGGCGTCCCGTTGCCGGCCAGGATCACGGAGGGACCGCGCAGGCTGGCGGACGCGGTACGGACCGGTGGGCCCTGCGGGCCGCTGCCGGCACCGGCCCGGACCGACGCCGGGCTGCGGGCTCTGGACGACGCCCTGCTGCGGGCCGCCACGGTGTTCGACCGCCCCTCCGGCACCGCCCCGGGCACGCGCACAGGGCACTCGGACGCGTCCGTCCTGGGCGGGGCGTGGAGCGCCGCGGGGCTCGAGTACGGCCTCCGGGTCGCGGTGTGCTGCGCGACCAGTACGGCCCTGGCCCAGTGGCTGCATCACGACCACTGGTACTGGCTGCCCGCCACCACCGTCTTCCTCGTCAAGCCTGATCTGGGGCCACTGGCCTCCCGGGTGGTCTGCCGCGCCGTGGGAACCGCGGTGGGCGCGGCGGTCTTCGGCGTCGTGACCATGCTGGTGTCCGCCCCGTTCCCCCTGGTCGCGACCGTGGCGCTCTGCGGCGCGCTCCTTCCCGTCGCGACCCGTCACTTCGCGGTGCAGACGGCGGTGGTCACCGTGCTCGTCCTGTCCCTCGTCCTGCTGGGCGGTGAGCCGTCCGCCTCCTGGGGCCGGGTCGTGGAGTCCCTCCTCGCCTGCGGCACGGTGCTGTTCATCGGGCACCTCCCGATGCCGGGCCGACGGGGCCACAGCGTGCGGGCGGCTCTCGACACGGCGGTGGGGTCGGCGCACCGCTACCTCGGACATGTCCTGGACGCCCCGGAGGACCATGCCCTGAGGGGAACGCTCCGCCGCGACGCCTACCGGTCGCTCGCGAGGGCCCGTACGGCCATCGATCTGTCGGCGGCCGAACTTCCGCCGGTGTCGAAGCACTCCGCGGGGTCCGAGGGGGTCGCCGGTGCGCTGGAAAGGCTCATCGACACGACGACGGCCTGCGCGGTGCAGCTGGACCATCAGGCTGCCGCCCTGCCTCCGGCGCACGCCGAACTCCTCGCCGCGCACCTCTCCGAGCTCGACCGGGCGCGGGCGGTCCCCGCCGGCTGACCGCCTCCTAGGATGCGGTGCATGATCGCTGAACTGCAGTGTGTGGTGCTGGACTGCGCGGAACCGGCGGGACTGGCCAGGTTCTACGCGGCCGTGCTGGGCGGGGAGACCGACCGGCCCGACGGACGCTGGGCACTCGGCGAGGACTGGGCGACGGTACACACCCCGGACGGACCGGTGCTCTGCTTCCAACGGGTCGCGGAATACCTTCCTCCGCTGTGGCCGGATCCTGCCCGACCGCAGCAGTTCCACCTGGACTTCGCCGTCCCTGATCTCGACCGTGCCCAGGAGCAGGTGCTCGCACTCGGAGCGACCGTGCTGGACGAGGGCGACGACGCCCGGAGCTGGCGTGTGTTCGCGGATCCGGCCGGACACCCGTTCTGTCTGGTACGGCACTGACCCGGGGCGCCCGGGCGAGGGTCCGGGCGCCCGGGGCCGGGTCAGCGGCTGATCCCGGGCGCCCGGGGCCGGGTCAGCGGCTGATCCCGGGCGCCCGGGGCCGGAGTCAGCGGCTGATCAGGACCAGGGCGGCGCAGATGCCGCCCATCGTGCAGACGGTCAGGACGGACACCGCGACACAGCGGGCCCTGAGCCGGTCGTAGCGTTCGGTGTACTCGCCCCGGAGTTCCACCGCGCGGCCGGCGATCCTGGTGAGTGTCTCCCGGCAGACCTCCACCCGGTCCGCCACATAGACACGCTCGACCTCCTCCCGCTGCGCGGTGGTCAGCCAGGGCAGGGAGCCCGTGAAGCGGCGGGCTTGCCGACGGGCCTCCTCGACCTCGGCGTTCCAGAGCAGGTAGCCCTCCACCTGAGCCAGGCCCCGCGCGCTCTCCTTGTCCGGCTTCATGCGGTCCTCCTCTCCTCGAACCGTTGCCCGGGCCCTATTCCTGCTTGTCCCCGGGAGCCACCGTGACGGATTCGTGAGGACGGTTCGTCGTCTCCTCGAGCGCACGGATCGACGGGTGGTGCAGGTCGAACGCGGGCGATTCCGAGCGGATCCGGGGAAGGGTCAGGAAGTTGTGCCGGGGCGGCGGGCAGGAGGTCGCCCATTCGAGGGAACGGCCGTAGCCCCAGGGGTCGTCGACCTCGATCTTCTTGCCGTACTTGGCGGTCTTCCAGACGTTGTACACGAACGGGAGCATCGACAGTCCGAGCAGGAACGAGGAGATCGACGAGACCGTGTTCAGAGTGGTGAAGCCGTCGGCGGCGAGGTAGTCCGCGTAACGCCGGGGCATGCCCTCGGCGCCCAGCCAGTGCTGCACCAGGAAGGTGCCGTGGAAGCCGACGAACAGCGTCCAGAAGGTCATCTTCCCGAGACGCTCGTCCAGCATCTTGCCGGTGAACTTAGGCCACCAGAAGTGGAATCCGGCGAACATCGCGAAGACCACGGTGCCGAAGACGACGTAGTGGAAGTGCGCGACCACGAAGTACGAGTCGGAGACCTCGAAGTCGAGCGGCGGCGAGGCCAGGATCACGCCGGTCAGACCGCCGAAGAGGAAGGTGACGAGGAAGCCCACCGACCACAGCATGGGTGTCTCGAACGACAACGACCCCTTCCACATCGTGCCGATCCAGTTGAAGAATTTGACCCCGGTGGGCACGGCGATCAGGAACGTCATGAAGGAGAAGAACGGCAGGAGAACGCCGCCCGTGACGTACATGTGGTGTGCCCACACGGTCGCCGAGAGGCCGGCGATGGCGATCGTCGCGGCGACCAGTCCGACGTACCCGAAGATCGGCTTGCGGCTGAAGACCGGAATGATCTCGGAGACGATGCCGAAGAACGGCAGGGCGATGATGTACACCTCTGGATGGCCGAAGAACCAGAAGAGGTGCTGCCACAGCAGCGCGCCGCCGTTGGACGGATCGAAGATCAGCGCGCCGAACTTGCGGTCGACCTCGAGTGCGAGCAGCGCGGCGGCGAGCACGGGGAAGGCCAGCAGGACCAGGACGCCGGTCAGCAGGACGTTCCAGGTGAAGATCGGCATGCGGAACATCGTCATACCGGGCGCGCGCATGCAGATGATCGTGGTGATGAAGTTGACCGAGCCGAGGATGGTGCCGAAGCCGGAGAAGGCCAGACCCATGATCCACAGGTCGGCTCCGACCCCTGGGGTACGAACGGCGTCGGTGAGCGGGGTGTAGGCGAACCAGCCGAAGTCGGCCGCGCCCTGCGGGGTGAGGAAGCCGGCCACGGCGATCAGCGAACCGAAGAGGTACAGCCAGTACGCGAACATGTTCAGCCGCGGGAACGCCACGTCGGGCGCGCCGATCTGCAGCGGCATGATCCAGTTCGCGAATCCTGCGAACAGCGGCGTCGCGAACATCAGCAGCATGATCGTGCCGTGCATCGTGAACGCCTGGTTGAACTGCTCGTTCGAGACGATCTGCGTACCCGGACGGGCCAGTTCCGCGCGCATGACGAGTGCCAGGACACCACCGCCGAGGAAGAAGGCGAACGAGGTGGTCAGATACAGCGTGCCGATCGTCTTGTGGTCGGTGGTGGTCAGCCACCTGATCACCACGTTCCCCGGCTGCCGACGCCGCACAGGCAGTTCGTCCTGGTAGGCCTCATCGGCTTCCGCCGAGACTGCGGGACCCCTCGTCGTCACTGCGGCACTCCTTCGGTCGACGGCCGATTGCTGACTCGGCGACCAGGATGGACTCCCCGCGTCGGTACCGCAGGTCATCTCCGTGCGCACTGCACCAGTGGCTGGCAAAGGACACTCCGATGGCCGAAGGCGGAGATGCCCGTGTTGACGAGCGGCACCGCGTCTCCGCCGGAGGCTCAGGCGGTGGCCCAGGCCCGCAGCGCCTCACGTGAGGGGAAGTCGGCGACGTTCTTGTCGAGGGGGTCGTCGGTGTACTGGTGGATGCGCCAGGGCGCGTCGATACGAGGTGCGGCCGCCTTGCCGTAGTCGGCGATCCAGAGTCCGTCGCCGGAGTAGGAGCTCGTGTCGTGGTTGATCCAGAAGGAGCGGTTGCAGTAGAGCAGGACACGGTGGTGCGGCCTCAGCCTCTTCACCTCGCGGATGAAGTGGTCCTTGTCCGCGCTGCTCGCGCGTGTGCCCTCACCCGTCTGTTCCCAGTCGACGGCGAGCAGGTCGCCCTCCCGCTCCGGGGTCCTCTCCACGAAGTACTCCGCCTGATCCTTCGCGTGTCCTGGCCAGAGGAAGTGGTAGAAGCCGACGACGCAGTCGGCGTCCCGGACGCGTTTCGCCTGGCTCTTCAGCCGTGGATTGACGTAGGAACGGCCCTCGGTCGCCTTGACGAAGACGAAGTCCTGACCGTCCGTGTCGAAATCCGTCTGATAGGCGCTGACATCGACGCCGTGCAGCACGGGTACCGCCTCCAAGTGGGGCCTTGTGGTTCCGTTTCTGGCTCCCCATACCTGCCCACCCCGACCTCTTCCATCCGTGGCTCCGGTGCTGAACCGATTCGGCACCTGGAATAGCGCCCGCTCCCCCGGGGTTGGTGATCCGGCGAGACGCTTTCACTCGGGGCACTCCGCATCGGAAGGTCGGATTCATGAAGATCGGCATCATCGGGGCAGGCAACATCGGCGGCAATCTCGTCCGGCGGCTCACGGCACTGGGACATGACGTGTCCGTCTCCAACTCGCGCGGGCCCGAGACGCTGAAGGCTCTGGCCGAGGAGACCGGGGCGACGGCGGTCACCTCCACGGAGGCGGCTCGGGGAGCCCGGATCGTGGTGGTGACCGTTCCTCTCAAGGCTGTGCCGGACCTGCCCTCGGGCATTCTCGACGGAGCGGCGGACGATGTCGCCGTCATCGACACGGGGAACTACTATCCCCAGCAGCGTGACGGACGTATTCCCGCCATCGAGGACGGGCTGACCGAAAGCCGTTGGACCGAGCAGCGGATCGGCCACGCCGTGGTCAAGGCGTTCAACGGTACCTACGCCCAGGACATCCTGGACAAGGGTTCCCCGCAGGGCACACCCGGACGGCAGGCCCTTCCGGTCGCCGGCGACGATCCGGCGGCCAAGCAGGCGGTCCGTGACCTGATCGACGAGCTGGGCTTCGACACCGTGGACGCGGGCGGCATCGACGATTCCTGGCGCCAGCAGCCGGGCACCCCGGTGTACGGGAACCGGGGCGACGCCGGTGCCATCACGAAGGCCTTGGCCGACGCGTCACAGGAACGCACCGCCGACTGGCGCGCCTGACCGGTGCCGCGCCGCACCCTGGGCGGGGTGCGGCGCGGGCGAGCGCTCCCGGGCCGTGGAGGGACTCACTGCTCGGGCGGAAGGCTGTCCATGAAGGAACTGACGGAGAACACGGCACGCCCGGCGCCCGCCGGGCCGTATCCGGGCGGGGAGGACAGGCCGTACTCCTCCATGGTCGAGCGGTAGGCGTGGAGCAGCCTGATGTGGTGCTCGAGCGGAGCGCCGTCGGGGGCTGTCCTGCCCAGGGGGGTCGTCGGCTCGGGGCACCAGGTGGTGAAGCGCGGGGTGATGCCGTGCGACATGAAGAAGCGCAGGCCCTCGGTGGTCGAGGCGATGGCCTCGTCGACGGTCGTGAATCGGAGATCCGGGTCCGGTCGAGGTAGAGCCCGAGGACGCCGTCGGGCCCGGCGGCCACGCGGTACGGCGAGGCGGGGTTGACGCGCACCGACACCACGGTGCGGCGGAGGTCGTAGGGGCCGCAGGTGAGGACGATCGGCTAGGGCGGGCGGCGGAGTGCGGCCTCTGCGGGTTCGGGCAGCGTGCCATGGTCGAAGGAGAAGGTGAGGTACGGCCGGGTTCACTACGGGACGACATGTGCGGGCTCCTCGGGTCCGGTGTCCTGGACGTTGTTGCGTGTACGACACACTGTCCGACGAACCAGTGCCGCCCACCGTTCGCAGATGATCCGCCCGGCTTGCGGGAGTCGCCCCGGCCGGCCGGGGCAAGGAGAGCTCTCATGGCTCGCACGATGTCCGTTTCGGACAGCATCCTGATCCGCATGGCGCCGTCGGCCGTGTACGCGGAGCTGAGCGATCCCACCGCGATGGGACGCTGGAGCCCGGAGAACAGGGGTGCGAGGGTGCTCGGGGAACACCGGGGCGCCCATGTCGGCATGGTCTTCGAGGGGCGCAACAGGCGCGGCTCCTTCCGGTGGACGACGAAGTGCACGGTGACGGCCGCCGATCCGGGCGAGCGCTTCGCCTTTCGCGTGCACGCCATCGGGGCGCGCCGGCCGCTCCTGCCCGGGGCGATCGCGTTGTGGGAGTACCGGTTCGAGTCGGTCGACGGCTGCACGCGTGTCACGGAGACGTGGACGGACAACCGGCGGTCGTGGCCCGACTTCCTCGCCAACGCCTTCGACCGGGTCGCGACGCGGGGGCATACGTTCGCCGAATTCCAGCGCGGCAACATCCGCACGACGCTGGAGCGTCTCAAAGCGGTTCTGGAGCAGGACGGATCGGCGGACGGCCGCGTGGGGGACGGGCTGCGTCACGGGTGAGGCGTAAGGCCGTGGGCTCGTTGCGCTCCTGGCGCGCGCCGGCGCCCGGATCGGTCCGACGTGACCGTCACCGGGCGTGTCGCGGACCGGCCGGAGCCCGGCCGGCCGAGTCCCGGGAAGGTGCCGGAATGCTCGGTCGCGCCGGGCTCGCCGTGCTGGGCGGTCAGTGCGCGGCCGTGGGCACCACCTCGCCCGAGGCAGCCGGTGGCGTGGCGCGTGGAAGCGGACTGCGGGCGCATCCCGCGCCGGGCGGCTCTCCGGCCACGACGCCCCTGAAAACGGCCGGGGGCGGCGCCTGTCAGTGGTCGGGCGCACACTTGCCCGCGGAGCTCGGCACGGGCGAAGGGGGCAGTAGTGAGCATGCCGCAGGAGAGAGGGTTCGAGCCCGCGACCGGCGACGGTCCCGAGTTCTCGGAAGGCACCGAAGTGCGCATCGCGGAGGTGCGGACCGCTTTCGAAGGGATGCTCCAGATCAGACGGCTGACCGGCGCGGACCACGCGGATCCGGAGGGGGTCCCGGCTCCGTGGGAGCTCAACCGGCCCCTCCGGGCCGTGGCGCTGGCGTTGGAGGCCGCGGGGATACCCGCTTCGGCGGTCGGCGCGTCAGGGGAACGTGTCATCACGGGCTATCGCGTGTGTGACGGCGAGGCACCGGGCTCGGTGCGGGTCGAGTGGACCGGCCCACCGGGCAGTGGAGCGGCACACGACGAGGAGGAGGCGCTGGCCCGGTGCGTCACCACCCTGCGGCGGCTTGGCTGGACGGCTCTGCTGTACCGCGGACCGCGCCGACGACGCTTCCTCGAGGTGGAGGCACCTCCCGGAGCCCGTTCCTGACCTCTGGTCACGCGGACGGAGGCAGGGCCCGAGGGGAGTCAGGACTCCGGGTGACACCGGGCACACGCGCACTGTCAGACCCATGGGCGATGCTTGACGGTCCGACACCTCTGACCGGGAGATGCCCAGATGCACCAAGCCGAAATCGCCGCGGCGCAGGCGTACATCCGTTTACTGGCCGCCACCCGTGCCGCCCTCGCCGACCCGGCCGACGCCCCGCTGTACATGCCGCTGCTCGCCTCACCGATCGAGGAGGCGGACGAGGCCCTGCGGGGCGCCGGCCTGGCGGGGAACGAGGACAGGCTTTTCGCTCTCGTACGGGAGCTTCAGCCGAGCCTGACGGGTTCCGATCACTGACGGTTCCGCACACCGGAGCCTCCGGTCACCCGCCGGGGCCCACACCCCACCCGCGGGAGCGGCAGCCTGTCGGCGCGGCGCGGTGGGCGCCCTCGGGGCGCCCACCGGCTCGGTCGGCCGGTTACTGATCGCTGCCGTACATGAGGGAGCCGGGGGTAGTGAGGAGCTCCCCGGTCTCCAGCCAGGTCTTCAGACCGGAGAGGATCATCGGCCATCCGCCGTACAGCTCCTCGTTGGCGCCGTCGCGGAGCTCGTCGTGAGTGACGGTCAGCCGGCAGGAATCTCCGACTGGCTCGATCTCCCAGGTGATACGGGTCGCGCCCTCGTCCCTCACCTCGTCGCTCCAGAGGGCCACCATGCTCTGCACGAGCCTGCGCGGCGGATCGACCTCCAGGTTCTGCCCCTCACCCAGCGGGCCGGGAGCACCGGGAGCACCCATCTCGAAGCGTGAGCCCTCGGCCCAGTCCGAGACGACGCGGGCGCCGAAGTTGTACTTGCTTCTGATCTCAGGGTCGGTGATCGCCTCCCAGAGACGCTCGGGAGTGGTGCGGATGTAGATCTCGAAGACCTTCTCCATCGGATTCTCCAGTCGGCTCTTGAGGTCACTGAGACCGGCCGCCCAGGGCTCGGCGTACTTGCTCACCCACCGGTCGTGGACGAGCCGGATGGGCACCGGGTTCAGGAAGTGGAGCTTCTCCCGCCCCCGCCGTCGTGTGACGACCAGCCCCGCCGCCTCCAGCAGCTTGAGGTGCTTCATGACTGCGAACCGTGTGATCTCGAAGCGGGACTCCAACGCCCCCAGTGTCTGCCCGTCGTCACGGAACAGCTCGTCGAGCAGGCCGCGTCGTGTCGGATCGGCCAGAGCTTTGAACACAGCGTCCATAGGGCAAAAATATGTGACCTTTTGGTCACCTGTCAACAGGGGAAAACGACCTGAAGCCGCCCGCCGGAGCGCGATGAATTGATTCAAACGGCGAAGAAACCTGACCGGCCGCTTGACGAGCAGCAGTGCCCAAACTTAGCGTACGTTCCGGATGAAACGATTCACATCCCGATCCTGACCGGTCGCCGGATGACTCTGCTTACGAGGTGTTCATGTCTGATGTGTCGGCCGTCAAGGCAGCTCTGAAGTCTCAGGTCATCGAGACGCCCTCCTGGGGTTACGGCAACTCCGGGACCCGCTTCAAGGTCTTCGCCCAGCCCGGTGTCCCGCGCGACCCGTTCGAGAAGCTGGCGGACGCGGCGCAGGTGCACGCCCACACCGGGGTCGCGCCCAAGGTCTCGCTGCACATTCCGTGGGACAGGGTGGAGGACTACGCGGCGCTGACCCGGTACGCGGAGGAGCACGGGCTGCGCATCGGTGCGATCAACTCCAATGTCTTCCAGGACGACGCCTTCAGACTGGGCTCGGTCACCCACCCGGATCCGAAGGTCCGCCGCAAGGCCACGGACCATCTGCTCGAGTGCGTGGACATCATGGACGCCACCGGCTCTCCCGACCTCAAGCTGTGGTTCTCGGACGGCACCAACTACCCGGGCCAGGACGACATCGCGGGCCGCCAGGACCGTTTGGCCGATGCACTGGCCGAGGTCTACGAGCGGCTCGGCGACGACCAGCGGATGCTGCTGGAGTACAAGCTCTTCGAGCCCGCCTTCTACACCACCGACGTCCCGGACTGGGGCACCGCGTACGCCCACTGCCTCAAGCTGGGCCCGAAGGCGCAGGTCGTCGTCGACACCGGCCATCACGCACCGGGCACCAACATCGAGTTCATCGTGGCCTTCCTCCTGCACGAGGGGAAGCTCGGCGCGTTCGACTTCAACTCCCGCTTCTACGCGGACGACGACCTGATGGCGGGGGCGGCCGACCCGTTCCAGCTGTTCCGGATCATGCATGAAGTGGTCAGGAACGGTGGTCTGGAGGCCGAGACCAACGTCAACTTCATGCTCGACCAGTGCCACAACATCGAGGCGAAGATCCCGGCCGTCATCCGCTCGGTCATGAACGTCCAGGAAGCGACCGCCAAGGCGCTGCTGATCGACGCCGAGGCGCTCTCAGAGGCCCAGCGCTCCGGAGACGTCCTCGCTGCCAACGGCGTACTGATGGACGCGTTCAACACGGACGTACGGCCGCTGCTCGCCGAGGTCCGCGAGGAACTCGGCCTGGCCCGCGACCCGTTCGCGGCCTACCTGACCTCCGGCAACCAGGAGCGCATCGCCGCCGACCGCGTCGGCGGGGAGCAGGCGGGCTGGGGCGCCTGAGCCCCGCTCCCCCCTCCGTCCAGCCGCACCCGCCCGTCACCCTCTTCCCGAAGGAACCCTCATGACGTCCGCGACGCACGCCGAAGTCGCCGCGCTCCTGGAGCGCGCCCACCGGATCGGCTCCGACCCCCGCAACACCAACTACGCCGGTGGCAACACCTCGGCCAAGGCGACGGCGGCCGACCCGGTAACCGGTGGCGAGGCCGAACTCCTCTGGGTCAAGGGCTCGGGCGGCGACCTCGGCACGCTGACCGAGGCCGGTCTCGCCGTGCTCCGGCTGGACCGGGTGCGGGCGCTCAAGGACGTGTACCCGGGGGTGGAGCGCGAGGACGAGATGGTCTCCGCCTTCGACTACTGCCTGCACGGCAAGGGGGGCGCGGCCCCGTCGATCGACACCGCGATGCACGCGCTCGTGGAGGCAGCGCACGTCGACCATCTGCACCCGGACTCGGGGATCGCGCTGGCGTGCGCGGCCGACGGCGAGAAGCTGACCGCCGAGTGCTTCGGTGACAAGGTCGCCTGGGTCGGCTGGCGGCGGCCCGGCTTCCAGCTGGGACTCGACATCGCGGCGGTCAAGGAGGCCAACCCCCAGGCGGTCGGCGTGATCCTCGGCGGTCACGGCATCACCGCGTGGGGCGACACCTCCGAGGAGTGCGAGCGCAACGCCCTCTGGATGATCCGCACCGCGGAGACGTTCCTGGAGGAGCACGGAAGAGCCGAGCCCTTCGGCGCCGTTCTCCCGGGCCGGGAGGCCCTCGACCGGGAGGCACGCCGGGAGCGGGCCGCCGCTCTCGCCCCGGTGATCCGCGGTCTCGCGTCCACGGACCGCCCGCAGGTGGGGCACTTCACCGACGCGTCCCCCGTACTGGACTTCCTCTCGCGTGCCGAGCACCCCCGACTCGCCGCGCTCGGCACGTCCTGTCCCGACCACTTCCTCCGGACGAAGGTCAGCCCCCTGGTCCTCGACCTGCCGGCCGGCGCACCGCTGGAGGAGGCCGTGGCCCGGCTCGGGGTGCTGCACGAGGAGTACCGGGAGGCGTACCGCGCGTACTACGGGCGCCATGCGACACCGGACTCACCGGCGATGCGCGGAGCGGACCCGGCGATCGTGCTGGTGCCGGGGGTCGGCATGTTCTCGTTCGGCAAGGACAAGCAGACCGCCCGTGTCGCCGGGGAGTTCTACCTCAACGCGATCAACGTGATGCGCGGAGCCGAGGCGGTGTCCACGTACGCCCCGATCGAGGAGTCCGAGAAGTTCCGCATCGAGTACTGGGAGCTGGAGGAGGCCAAGCTCCGGCGGATGCCGAAGCAGAAGGCACTGGCCACGCGGGTCGCGCTCGTCACCGGTGCCGGGTCGGGCATCGGCAAGGCCATCGCGCACCGCCTCGTCGGGGAGGGCGCGTGTGTCGTCGTCGCGGACCTGAACGCGGAGAACGCGGTGGCTGTCGCCGAGGAGCTCGGCGGCCCGGACAAGGCCGTCGCGGTGACGGTCGACGTCACGTCCGAGGAACAGATCGTCGAGGCGTTCAAGGCCGCCGCGCTCGCCTTCGGAGGCGTGGACCTCGTCGTGAACAACGCCGGGATCTCCATCTCCAAGCCCCTGCTGGAGACTTCGGCACGGGACTGGGACCTCCAGCACGACATCATGGCGCGCGGTTCGTTCCTGGTCTCACGCGAGGCGGCCCGGATGATGCGGGCGCAGGGCCTGGGCGGCGACATCGTCTACATCGCCTCCAAGAACGCCGTGTTCGCCGGCCCGAACAACATCGCCTACTCGGCGACCAAGGCGGACCAGGCCCACCAGGTACGCCTCCTCGCGGCCGAGCTGGGTGAGCACGGGATCAGGGTCAACGGGGTCAATCCGGACGGGGTCGTACGCGGCTCCGGCATCTTCGCGGCGGGCTGGGGTGCGCAGCGCGCGGCGACCTACGGCATCGAGGAGGAGAAGCTGGGCGAGTTCTACGCCCAGCGGACGATCCTCAAGCGCGAGGTGCTCCCGGAGCACGTCGCCAACGCCGTCTTCGCTCTGACCGGTGGGGACCTCACCCACACCACCGGCCTCCACGTCCCCGTCGACGCCGGTGTGGCAGCGGCGTTCCTTCGCTGAGCCCGTACCACCGTGCCGCGCCCCGGACGTCGTTCCACGAGTTGCCGGGGCGCGGCTCCGCCCGGATCGGATGAGAGTTTCCATGCCTGCGACTTCACGACACGACCCGGTGTTCGCCGCGGTGGACCTGGGCGCCACCAGCGGCCGGGTGATCACCGGGAGGGTCGGCCCCGACGACCTGGTGCTGGCCGAGGCGCACCGCTTCGCGAATACCCCGGTCCGGCTCCCCGGCGGGCTCCACTGGGACGTACTCGCCCTCTACCAGGGCATGCTGGACGGGCTGCGCGCGGCGGCGCGAGGCGGCCCGGTGACGTCGGTGGGCATCGACACCTGGGCCGTGGACTACGGCCTCCTGGATTCCGACGGGTCGCTCCTCGGGCTTCCGTTCCACTACCGCGACGGGCGAAACGTCGCCGCTGCCGAGGAGGTCCTGGCCCGCTGCGACGCGCAGGAGCTGTACGGCGTCGGCGGGCTGCAGCATCTGCCGTTCAACACGGTCTTCCAGCTGGAGGCCCACCGTTCCACCGCTCAGTGGCCCGCGGCCCGGACCCTGCTGCTGATGCCCGATCTGCTGGTGTACTGGCTGACGGGGTCGGTGGGGGCGGAAGTGACCAACGCCTCGACGACGGGGCTCTTCGACGCGCGCACCGGTGACTGGTCCGACGCGCTGATGGGGCGGTTGGGGCTGGAGCGTTCCCTGTTCCCCGCCCTGCGAGAGCCGGGTGCGCGGGCGGGGACCCTTCTTCCGCATGTGGCGGCGTTCACCGGTCTCGCGGCGGACACGCCGGTGACCACGGTCGCGTCGCACGACACCGCGTCGGCTGTGGCCGCGGTCCCGGCGACCGAACCGGGGTTCGCGTACGTGTCGTGCGGCACCTGGTCGTTGGCCGGTCTGGAACTGGACGCGCCGGTGCTGACGGAGGAGTCGAGGGCGGCGAACTTCACCAACGAGCGCGGTGTGGACGGCACGGTGCGCCATCTCCGCAACATCATGGGGATGTGGCTGCTGGAGGAGTGCCGTCGTACGTGGGAGCGTGACGGTACGCCGACCGGTCTCGAGGCTCTGCTCGCGGAGGCGGCGCGGGCCCGGCCGTTCGCCGCCGTGATCGACCCGGACGACCCCGTGTTCCTGGCGCCGGGCGACATGCCGTCCCGGATCGACGCCGCTCTCACCCGGACCGGGCAGCCGACGCCGGACGGCCCCGGCGGCTACGTGCGGTGCGTGCTGGAGAGTCTGGCGCTGGCGCACCGCAGGACGCTGCGCGAGGCCGCCGGGCTGACGGGTCGCGAGCTGACGCGGATCCATCTGGTCGGTGGCGGCTCCCGCAACGAGCTGCTGTGCCAGTGGACCGCCGACGCGACCGGTCTGCCGGTCACTGCGGGGCCCGCCGAGGCCACCGCGCTCGGGAACGTACTGCTCCAGGCACGGGCCCACGGGCTGGTGGGCGGGCTGACGGACATGCGCAGGCTGGTCGCCCGCACCCAGGAGCTCCACCACTACGCACCACAGGGGGATCCCACGGACTGGGACCGGGCCGCCGACCGCCTGACCGCCTGACGGCGTGCGAGTAGGCGGGCCTCCGGGCCGCTCCCCCGGACGCGGGCGGGCGGGGCGGGCTCAGGGGCGTCCGCCCGCACGGCCGGCGGGTTCAGGGCCGGGCCGGTGTCCTCCGGGCGGCCCGGCCCCGAGGGCCCGGCGCGCCCGTCCTGCGTTCCGGGCCGGGGATCAGCTCGCGGCGAGGCCCAGTTCCTGCTCGCCGAGCGGCTCGAAGTGCCGGGCGACCTCGGCAGCGGTCACCTCACGGACCTCCGCCGGACTCCACCGGGGGGTGCGGTCCTTGTCGATGATCCGGGCGCGTACGCCCTCCACCAGGTCGTGTCCGGCGAAGGCCCGGCAGGACACACGGAACTCCTGGTCGAGGGCTGCTTCGAGGCTGCCGAGCCGCCCGGCCCGGCGGACGGCGGCCAGAGTGACCTTGAGCGCGGTCGGTGACACCGTGAGGAGGGTGGCGGCTGCCTCCTTCGCCGCCGTCAGCCCGCTGTCCGACAGACGGTCGATGATCTCCTCGACGGTGTCGGCGGCGTAGCACCCGTCGATCCAGGTGCGCTGTGCGGCGAGCTCTCCTTCCGGTGCGGTGGTCGCGTACCGTCGTACGGTCTCCTCCACCTCCGCGGATGTCACGCTCCCCGCGAGCTCCGTGGTGAGGTCGGTGAGGTGGTCCGACGGGACGAAGTGGTCGGCCAGTCCGCACAGGATGGCGTCGGCAGCGCCGACCGCCCGGCCGGTGAGGGCGAGATGGGTACCGAGCTCGCCGGGTGCCGCGGCCAGCAGGTGGGTCCCTCCTACGTCCGGGACGAAGCCGATTCCGGTCTCGGGCATCGCGACGCGTGAACGCTCGGTGACGACACGCACGTCGCCATGGGCGGACACGCCCACCCCGCCGCCCATCACGATGCCGTCCATGAGCGCCACGTACGGCTTCGGGAACCGGGCGATCCGCGCATTGAGCCGGTACTCGTCGCGCCAGAAGTCCACGGAGGCGCTGCGGCCCGCCCGGGCGTCCTCGTAGATCGAGCGGATGTCGCCACCCGCGCAGAGGCCCCGGCCGCCGGCTCCGCCGATCACGACCGCGGTGACCGTGTCGTCGGCGGCGGCCCGGACGAGCGCCTCGTCGATGCAGCGCACCATGGTGTGGGTCAGTGCGTTCAGCGCCCGCGGTCGGTTGAGGGTGATGTGCAGGATGTGACCCTCGGTGTGCAGCAGGACGGGCTCGTCCTCGTTCATGTGTGCGCTCCGGTCAGCCGTGGACGGTCTCTCGGTGCCATTCTGCGACGGACGCCGCAGGGCACCGGCGCCGGGTCTCCCGCCGATATCGCTGTGGCACTCCCGCATCGCGGGCTCGACAATTGAGGTCTACGGGCCGCGACGTCCAGCAGCCCCGCCGGACGACCTCCGGAGCACGCATGACCGACTCTTCACGGCGAGCAGATGACGACGCGACGTCGCGGCTTCCGCTCGAACGGCGACGCGCCGGTGAGACCGGGACCGCGGAGCGCCTCGCCCTGAACCGGACCGGCAGTTTCGAGTGGGATCTGGACGCCAGGACCGTGGACGTCGACGACGCCGGGCTGATGGTCCTCGGCCTCGACCCCGCGACGTTCGAGGTTTCGCCCTCGGCCGTTTTCGACCGGCTGGACGAGGCGGACCGTGCGCGCCTGGAGTCCGCTGTCGACGAGGCGATATCCGGCGGGAGCAGCTCCTACAGCGTCCACTTCCAGGTTCCTCTGCGGGACGGGACCCTCCAGTGGACGCACGTCCAGGCACGGATCCTGCGGTCCGAGGACGGGCGGGCACACCGGGTCATCGGTGTGGTGCGGGACGCGACGGCCGAGGTCACCCATTCGGCCTTCGTCCTGGATCTGGAGAAGCGGCGGCGGCGCCAGACCAGCATCGTCGAGCGCACCACCGCGGCGCTGTCACGTGCGGTGACCGTGGACGACGTGACCGCCGCGCTCACGGGCCCGGGCGGCCTGGTCGGGATCGGCGCCGACGGTCTCGCGCTGGGGCTGGTGGAGAATTCCGCGCTCAAGATCATCGCGCTGAGCGGTGACTCGGTGGAGGTTCTGGAGGGTCTGGGATCGGGGAACCTGGACGCCACACTCCCCCTCGGGGACACGATCCTCAGCGGGCGTCCCCGGTTCATCACCTCGCTCGCGGCACTCGTACGGCGCTATCCGGTGCTCGCACCGCACATCGGGGAGCTGGAGTTCCGCGCGGTGGCGTACCTTCCGCTGATCGCGCAGGCACGCTCACTGGGCGGACTCGCCCTCTTCTACCGCGAACGCACGGTGTTCAGTGCGGACGAGCGGATCCTGTGTCTGGGCCTGGCAGCGATCGTGGCCCAGTCGCTGCAGCGGGCGATCCTCTTCGACGAGGAGCGCGAATTCGCCACAGGGCTGCAGTCGGCCATGCTTCCCCGACGGATCCAGGAGATCGAGGGCGGCGAGATCGCGGTCCGCTACCACGCCGCGTGGAGCGGGCGCGAGGTCGGCGGCGACTGGTACGACGTGATCACGCTCCCCCGGGGCCGTATCGGCGTCGTGGTGGGTGACGTGCAGGGACACGACACCCACGCCGCGGCGATCATGGGCCAGCTGCGGATCGCCCTCCGCGCCTACGCCGCCGAGGGGCACCCCCCGGCCACCGTCCTGGCGCGTGCCTCCCGCTTCCTCGCGGAGCTGGACACCGACCGGTTCGCGACGACGACGTACGCGCAGGTGGATCTTGCGACGGGAGCGGTGCGGGTGGCTCGCGCCGGGCACTTCGGACCGCTGATCCGGCACACCGACGGGCGGGTCGGTGTCCCCCAGATCCGTGGGGGTCTGCCGCTCGGGATCTCCTCGGACTTCCATGACGAGGAGTATCCGGAGACCCGTCTCGACCTGGTGCCGGGCGAAACCTTCGTCCTCTACACCGACGGTCTCGTCGAGGAACCGGGTGCGGACGTCGACGCGGGGGTCGCCGCACTGATCCACGAGGTGAGCGAAGGGCCCGACGGAGCCGAGGCGCTGGCGGACCACCTGTCGGACCGGCTGTGGGAGCGGTGGGGTTCGGGCGACGACGTGGCGCTCCTGGTCCTGCGGCGCAGCCCCGACCTGGGTTCACCCCAGGCTCCCCGGCTGCACCAGTACATCCACCAGGCGGATCCTCAGGGGCTCTCGGAGGCCCGGTCGATCGTGCGTCAGGCACTCGCGGACTGGGACCTCGCGGGCTTGGCCGACGACGCCGAGCTCGTCACCGGGGAACTCCTGGTCAACGTGCTGCTCCACACGGAGGGCGGGGCGGTCCTGACTCTGGAGGTGCTTCCGGAACCCGTTCGGCACATCAGGCTGTCGGTCCAGGACCGCTCGAGTGTCTGGCCGCGACGCCGGACCCCGGGTGAGACGTCGACCTCAGGGCGCGGTCTGCTGCTCCTCGACGCGGTCGCGGAGCGCTGGGGGATCGAGCCCCGCGGGGAGGGCAAGGCCGTCTGGTGCGAGATCGGCCCCAGCACCTGATCGAGTGGCTGCGACCGTGGCCGTGGTGGGACGTGTCGGGAAGCCACCAGGACGGAGCCGATGCGCGGAGCACCGCGGGGGTGTACCGCACCGTGGTCGGTGCGGTACACCCCCGCCCGGCCTGCCGGTGTTCTACGACCGTCGTGCCGGAGTGGTTCGGACGCGTCAGTGCTGCACGCTGCGGCGCTTACGGACGGACCACAGGATGCCGCCGCCGGCCAGCAGAACCGCGAGAGCGGCTCCACCGATGACGGGCGTGGCGGACGACGAACCGGTCTCGGCCAGGTCCGGCGCGCTGCTGCTCGACTCCGCGGGGGCGGGTGCGGCCTCCGTGGCGGTCTCGCTCGGCGTCGCACTCGGCTCAGGGGTCTCCGAGGCGGGCGGCTCCGTGCTCGGGGTCTCCGAAGGTGTCTCCTGGGGCGGAGTGGGCGACGGGGTGTCGTCGTCCTCGCACACCGGAGCGGTCTTCGTCTGCTCGAAGGAGTACTTGTCGTCGTCCCCGGCCTTGACGACGAGGTGAACCTGCAGCTCCTTGTCGTGCTTCGGGAGCTGGAGAGGGGTCTTCGTGCTGTAGCTACGGCCGAAGTCGGTGGTGGCGAGCACATCTTCGCCTCCCACGACGGACACGGTCACCTGGTTGGTGGCGCGGTCCGAGTAGGCCGTCAGGTTGAGCGTCACTTCGGAGCAGGTCACGGCCCAGGTGGGGGTGTGAGCTGCGGCCGGACCGGCGGAGATGACCCCACCGGCCAGGCCGACAACCGCGGCGGCCGCGAATGCTCCCGCGCCACGCCACGATCTCCTGGGTATGGTCATGGATTCTTCCTCCATATGAGTACACCGCCGAGATGGCGGTGGGGCGCACAGTACTGCCCCCTGCCCCCGGAGGCGCACCCGCCCCACACATCAGCCACACATCAACCACACGCAGATCGCCGCTACTTATGACATCACAGACACCACAGGATGGCCGGAAGCCACCGTTCCCACGACGGAACCCGGTGGCACCTGAGGGCGCTTCAGAGGGACTTGTACATGATGTGCAGTCCCACGTAGCCGTGTTCAGGATGGTTGAACCCCTCGGGCAGAGTCCCGATGATCTCGAAGCCCAGGGATCGGTACAGCTTCACGGCGTTCGCGTTCGTCTCCACCACGGCATTGAACTGCATGGCGCGGTATCCCGCCTTCCGCGCCCAGTCGACGGTGTACGCGCAGAGGGCGCGACCCACGCCCCTGCCGGAGTGCTCCGGGGCGACCATGTAGCTGGCACTGGCGATGTGCGAGCCGTTGCCCATGTGGTTTCTGTTCATCTTGGCCGTGCCGAGGACAGTTCCGGCGTCATCGACCGCGACAACCGTGCGGTTCGGTTCCTCGATGAGCCACCAGCTCTGAGCCATGTCCTCCGCGAGCTCCGTCGGGTAGGTGAAGGTCTCCCCGGCTGCGACGATGGCATGGAAGAACGGCCAGATGGAGGGCCAGTCCTTCTCCGTGGCTTCTCTGATCAACATGGGGGCCAAGATGACAGGGGCGGACAGCCCCGCGCAATCGCTTTACCGAGCTCCGCGACCAGGCCCGCGCAGTCCGATTCTGCCGAGCAGCCCCCGGCCGGCACCGAGTTGCGTGGTAGGGCTTCGCGAGACTCGGCCCGGGCACCGGGACGCGGCCCCGAGACCGACCGGCATCGGCACGTCCCGCGCCATGGCCTCCGGCAGCGGCCGGGCCGGCACCGGGGCGGCCTGAAGCGACAGGAGCGCGGGGTCGTACCCTGGCCGAGGAGCGTTACGGGTCTCACGCGCCTGTTCCAGCTCCAGCGTCAGATTCACCCGCCGCCAGAGGATTTCATCCGGATCGTCCGCCAGTACCAGTCGCGCCATCGCCTCCCTCCCCGCCACGGATCCCGGACGTCCGAAGGCTGATTCGGGCACCATCCGGGCGAGGTGTGCGCGCTCGTAAGGATCGTCCACCACCTCCGCGAGCTGGACCGGGTCAAGAGCGGTGGCCTGCAGGGCGGCGCGCGCCCAGGGGTCATCCGTGCGGTTCAGCAGCCGGTCGACCCTGCGTGAACGCCAGTTGCGCGCACGACGGTCGGTACCGGCCTCCAGCATGGTTCGCATGCCCACAGGGCTCTTCCCCGCGACGAGGTGGGGTTCCCGCGCGGCGAAGGCGAGGAGTTCGTCCACCAGATAGAGCCAGACCACCGTGCGGTAGCGGTTCAGACAGAACGCGACCGGTGAGACGCACCCGACGCCAGGCCGGTGAAGCGCGGGATGCTGACTCCGAGCAGCGTGGCGCCCTCCGCCGTCCCCGCTGTGCGAACCTGATCCCGGAGGGACTCGGGGAACCCTGGCAGCGCACGCAGCCGGCCGATCTCCTCCCCGCGGATTCGCGGCCTCGCCCCGCATACCGACGGCTCCGCACCGATCAGCCCCAGATGGACGGCGAGATCGAACTCGCCACGCCGCAGACTCAGTTCCCGAGCTGCGCGAACCGCTGACACCGGTGTCGCCGTACCGGCGGCGAGCGCGCCGCCGGCTTCCGTAACCGTCATGATCTTCCTCCCCCGTGAGGTCGAATACTCTGTGTGACCACGGTAGCTCCGGGAGGCATGACACGCTTCAACCTGTGGACAACTCCTGAATGTCCACCAACATTGCAGGTCAGGGGCGTTCGATGCTGTCGACCCCCTGTCGTGCCGTCACTCCGAGGTGCTCGCCGACCCGATTGACCAACAGGGTCATCTCGTACGCGACCTGGCCGATGTCGGCCTCGGCGGCGGTCAGTACGCACAGGCAGCTGCCGTCACCCGCCGCCGTGACGAACAGCAGGGCCTCGTCGAACTCCACCATGGTCTGGCGCGCCTTGCCCGCCCCGAAGTGACGCCCGGAACCACGGGCCAGGCTCTGCAGGCCCGACGAGACCGCCGCCAGGTGCTCCGCGTCCTCACGGGCCAGACTTGTGCTGGCCCCGGTCACCAGCCCGTCGTTCGAGAGCACCAGCGCGTGCCGGATGTGCTCCACCCGGCTGGTGAGATCGTCAAGGAGCCAGTCAAGTCCCCGGTCCAGCGCCATGTGCTCGTCCTCCCCGTTCATCAGTTCCCCGCGTTCCGCGCAAGCCTTCCGTACGGTTCCGCTGCGGGCAAGCGCCTCCCCACCCCGGGGGCGTTGCTTCGCGCCACGGTCGGCCCCGTGCCGAGGACCGGTGTCAAGTACACGATCGGTTGTCCCCCGCCCTGCCCGGACTCCGTTCCGGGCAGGGCCCGCCGCTCGGCTCACGACGCGTCCGCCTGCCCCGCCCCTCGGCCACGGATTCGAGGAACCGCGCGGTGCGCATCCGCCCGGCGTACTCGACCACGCGGATCAGAACGTCCTTCCCGGAGGCGCGGTCACGTGCGTCGCGGTACACGCGCGAACGCGTGTACCCCCGCGTGTCGTTCCGCTCGGCCGGGGACTGCGCGATCATGTCCTCATGGCCGACGACCACACACACGTCCAGGACTTCTTCGCCGCACGGGCGGCGGACTGGGACAGCCGTTTCCCCGACGACGGCCCCGCCTACGCCGCGGCCGTCCAGGAGCTCGGGCTGCGCCCCGGCCACAGCGTGCTCGACGCGGGCTGCGGAACCGGGCGTGCGCTGCCGGCCCTGCGCGGGGCGGTCGGCCCCGGGGGCACGGTGATCGGGGCGGACCTGACGCGCGACATGCTGAACGCGGCCCTGCGAGCGGGAAGAGCGGCGAGCGGCGCCCTGCTGATGACGGATGCGGCGCGGCTTCCGCTGCGTACGGCGACCCTCGACGCCGTCTTCGCCGCCGGGCTCGTCTCGCATCTCCCGAACCCGGGGCGGGGGCTGCTGGAACTGGCCCGAGTGGTACGCCCCGGCGGCCGGCTCGCCCTGTTCCACCCCATAGGACGGGCCGCGCTGGCCGCACGGCACGGCCGGCCCCTCTCCGACGACGATCTCAGGGCGGAGCCACGTCTCACACCGCTGCTGGCGGAGGCCGGCTGGCGGCTGGACGCCTACACGGATGAGGACAGCCGGTTCCTGGCCGTGGCCGTACGGACCGGCTGAGCGGGCCCGGCGCCCGGGTTCACTCGGCCGGTGTGTTCCCGGGCCGCTCGTGCCGCACGGGGCAGCCGCGCACGCCCGGTGTGGGGAACGTGCCGAGCCGGGCCACCTCGTATCCGTCCGGATAGCCCTTGATCTCGGGGTTCTGCCGCGCGTGGTGCGGCGTGGAGCGCGGTGGCAGGAGCCTCACGGCACGGGCCCTCAGGCGCAGGGCCCCGCGGGTAAGCCCCCGGGCGACCGGACCCGGCCGGCTGTACCGGAAGGCCCGGAGCAGCGAGTCGTCGAGCAGGGCGAGGCTCGCTCCGCGCACCACGGAAGCGAGGGGGCGCGGGTACCAGGAGCCCATCAGCGCCAGGGTGGCGTCGGAGACAGCGCGCGCTTCCTGGTCCCAGCCGAAGTGCTCGTCCTCGTAGGCGTCCAGGACGCGTTCGAAGTCCTCGTACGTCTGCGGGAGGTCCTGGATGCCCATGCGTGCGCCGAGGGTGCGGTAGTACGCGGCGAAGGCACGCAGTTCGTGGCTAGACAGCTTGCGCCAGCCGTAGGTGTCGAGCCAGCGCTTGGGGGTGACGACGAATGTGCACAACACGTAGCGCATGTCGTCGTTGCTGATGTCGTAACTGCGGTGCATCCGGTTGATCCGCCGGACGGCCGTACGGCCCTGTTCGCTGTCGAAACCGTGCTCCACGACGGCGTCGAGAAGAAGTGCGGTGTCGTCGTACCTCTTCTGTGAACGTTCCGTCAGTTCGGCTGTCTGCGCCAGGAGTCGCCCGATGCTGGGGACGGCGTAGGTGCGGTACAGGGCGAGTTCGAGAGCGCGGGTGATGTCCCAGGGGAACTCGTACGTCACGGTGAGCCGGTAGATCTCCAGGAAGTCCCGCTCCGGATCCAGGCGCTGGATCTCCTTGAGACGTTCGTACCGCTGGACCATGCTGTCCCCCTCGTCGGCCGGAGCCACCACCCTAGGGGTGCCGGGCACGTGGCCACCACGGTGCGAGGGGCGCCGCCGGCGCGCGCCGGCGGCGTATCCCGCCCCCGGGTCACCGGACCGTCCTCGCTTGTCAGGGCCTCGACGACAGGGTTACCGAGTAGTTAAGGTGCGCCGACGGACCAAGCGATCAGGAATGAGGGATGAGGGTGGGTGCTGTGGCTGGGACGGACGATACGGCCGCCGACGACGACGCACTGTTCGTGCTGACCGCGGTGCTGCTGACTCCCGCGCAATTCCCCAGTGTGCTCGGCGACGACTACGTGGCCGCGTGTGCCGCGCTCGGTCTCGAGCCGTACGCCGAGGGGTACGGCCTGGTGCTCGGCCAGGACAGCGGGGGTGCCCGCTGGACCGTGGTGGTCGAGGACGTCTCACTGGTGGCGGTCGCCATCGCCTCGTGGGACTGCGGGATGGAGTACGACCTCTCCCCCGATGACCGCTCCGTGGTCTGCGCGCTTCCTGGATGGCCACTCGCGCTGGCGGTGGCCGCGCCCGGTGTCCCCGAGCCCCACGACCCGTCGCCGGGTCCCGACGGCGACGATCCGGCGCCGCTGACACCGCCGGACACCGAGGTGTGGGGGCCTCCGCAGCGGCGCCTCGGGGCGGACGAGATCGCCCTGCAGTGGGCGGCCTGGCGGGGACAGATCGACGACGAGACCGCGTTCGGCCGGCCGGAGGAGCGGCCCGAGGAGCCCGCTTCCGGTGCCGGGGTCCGGACCGACGGACGTTCGGCCGGCGAAGACACGGCGGAGTCCGCCGGATCTGGTCAGCACCCCGGCGTACGCAGGGCGCTCGAAGCGGCTGGTGCCTACATCGGCTCTCCGCCCCCCGCCGGCCGGATCCGCTCCGCGTTCGCTCCGGGCGGTGCGCGCACGCTGCGGGTCGACGGGCCGGGCTGGTCGTTGGTGGCCAGGACCGACGACATCGCCTTCGTGCTGCTGGACGAGGAGCCGGGAGAGATCATTCCGGTGGGGCCGCGGCCCGGAGTTGCCGGGACTGCTGAAAGCTCTCGACGAACTGGCGGTCCGTCCGTCCTGACCGTGTGTGGTGTGCGCGCACGGCCAGGACGGCACGAGCCGTGGGTACTACACACGCTCCAGGCGGTGGTGGGGCTCGGCGGGCAGCACGGCCTTGATCACGTCACCGGGCCGAACGACTCCGCCGGTCCGGACGACGCCCATGATCCCGGCCTTGCGCACGACGGTGCCGTCGCCCGCCCGCCCGACGACCTGCTTGAGTAGCCCGTCCTGGAAGATGTCGATCTGCAGACAGGGGTTCCTCAGACCGGTCACCTCGACGACGGCCTCGGCACCGAGGTGCAGCAGGGTGCCCGCGGGGAGGCCGAGGAGATCGATCCCCTCGGTGGTGATGTTCTCCCCGAGGTCCCCCGGGGAGACGTCGAATCCGGCCCGCCCGAGCTCGGTGAAGAGCTCCTGGTGGATGAGGTGGACCTGGCGCAGGTTGGGCTGCGTCGGGTCCTGGGCCACGCGCGAGCGGTGCTTCACCGTGACTCCCGCGTGGACGTCACCCTCCACACCGAGTCCGGCCAGGAGCGTGACGCTGTCCCTGTTCGGCTTGGTGAAGGAGTACACGCCGTTGCTGCTCACCGCGGCGACTGTGCTGTTCAGCGCCCTATCTCCTTACGACTGATCCTGCGGAGCCTGCGCCTCTGCGACGGGTCGAGCATCAGGTACCCGATCGCGGGTACGCCGATGAGGACCAGCAGCGACCACCAGAATCCGATGAACGGAATCAGGACGACTGCAGCGACGACTCCCCCGATGGCGATCTTTCCACCGTTCGACATGATCCGTGCCTCCTCCGCGGCCGGAGCCGCTCCTGATGTGTGAACGCTTCCGCGCCCCCGTCGGTTCCGGCCGTGCGGCACGAGTCCTGCCAGGGCTACCGGAGCGGCTCGCCGACCTCGTGCATGTGCCGCAGCGCCTGTCGGTAGGACTCGACGATGCCCGTCTCGGCGTACGGCATCCCGATGCTCGCGCAGTGCGCCTTCACCAGTGGCTGGGCCAGCCGCAGGTGGGGGCGGGGCATGCTGGGGAAGAGGTGGTGCTCGATCTGGTAGTTGAGCCCGCCGAGGAGCCAGTCGGTGAGGAAGGCTCCCCGGACGTTGCGCGAGGTGAGGACCTGGCGCTGCAGATGACCCCAGCGGTCGCCGTCGGGGTCGGGCATCTCCATGCCCTTGTGGTTCGGGGCGAAGGCCATGCCCAGGTGAAGTCCGAACAGCGCGTGGTGCACGAGAGCGAAGACGAGGGCCTTGCCGGGCGACATGACGGTCAGGAGCAGCGCGGCGTACAGGGCGAGGTGGCCGACCAGCAGAACGCCGGCCAGTGCCCGCTCACGGGCGGGCTGCCGCCGGAGGAACTGGAAGCCGTAGATCTTGAGGGCGATGCCTTCGAGGAGCAGCATCGGGAAGAACAGCCGTGCCTGGTTGCGGGTGAGCCAGCGGGCGAATCCCTCACGCTGGGCGGCCTGCTTCTGGGTCCACACCAGGGCGCCGACACCGACGTCCGGGTCCTTGTCCACGTGGTTCGGGTTGGCGTGGTGGCGTACGTGCTTGTCGTTCCACCAGGCTTCGTTCATGCCGAGGAGCAGATTGGCGTGCACGAGTCCGACGACCCGGCCCGCCTTGCGGCCGGCGGTTATCTGGGCGTGGCCCGCGTCGTGACCGTAGAAGGCCGTGCGGGTCCACAGGATGGCGAGCGGCAGGGCGAGCAGGAGGTTCCACCAGGTGTCACCGAGCAGGATCATGCCGGTGATCACGGCGCCGAGAGCGACCATGTTGAGCGCTATCCCGGCGGTGTACCAACCGGTGCGCCGCTCCAGGAGTCCCTGCCCCCTGACGGTCTTGAGGAGCGGAGCGAAATCGCTTCCGGGAGCCTGGGGGCTTCCCGTACTCTCCGATCCGTCGCGTATGTGTTCCGCAACGGTGGCTGCTACCGCCTGGGGCATGATGTCTCCGGTTTCTCGGCATCTGCGCTGACCTCGTCAAACGTACGGAAAGCGGGCCTGTGGCAGCCATGGCGCCATCACCCCGGCCGTGCGGGGGAAATCCCCCGTGTCCCGTGGTGGTGCGGGCTGCACCTCAGACTTCAGAAGGCAGAAACGAGTGAGGTGGATCACCGTGCGTTTCTCCCGGGACGGACCGTGGGTGGGGTACCCTCGGCGACCCCGAGCTCACTAGTCAAATTTGAGGAATCTGACATCGCTGTGCACAGGCTCCCTGCGGCAACGCTCAACGAGATCTCCGAACTGTCCCGCTGCTCCGCAGTCTTCCTCCCCGCGGATCCGGCCCGTACCGGCCTGATCGCATTCTGGAATGCGGACGGTAGCACCCCTCCCGGTGATCCGGGCAGTCGTCACGGCGATGGGGAGAGTCCTCCCTGTGCGGCAGGAGGCCGGACCGACCTGACGGTCGTCGGGAGCGACCTCCGCCCGTACGCCGTCCCGGCGTTGCTGATGCCCGTGCGGGACGCGCTGCCGGTCCTGACACGCGCCCGGGCCGACAGTCGTTCCTCCGCCTCCACGGCGTTCTGGGGTGCGGCGGGGGTCCTCGCACTCCAACTCGTCGCGCGCGGCCTGCTGCTGCCCGGGCTGAGCGCCACGGACCGCGATGCCTGGCGTGCCGGCCCGCTGACCGCGGACGACATGGAGCGGATCCGGGTGCTGGCCGCGTCCATGCCGCCGGAGGCACACGCGGTACCGCTCGACGCCTCGGCCGTTCCTGTGATGCTGGCCGAGCCGGAGTCGCTGCTGCGGTCGTTCATCGACGCGGTGACGGACGGTCTGCCCCGCACTCCGGCGGCTCCGTCCCTCATGGGTGCACCGGCGTTCGCCGACCGGGCGGCGCAGCAGCTGCCCCGACTCCGGGCGTGGGCGGCCGATGTGGCCGCGGGCCACGATGCGGGCGTGCGGCTCTCGCTGCGCGTCGAGGTCTCGGGCCTCGGCAGTGCGGGGCGTCAGGAGGCCGCGGCCGACGACGAGCCCTCCTTCCGCGTGGTCCTCCAGATCCACAGCATCCAGGACCCCACCCTGGTCGCGGATGCGGCGGACGTGTGGGCCGACCGCTCCCCGGCCGCCTCGTCGCTCGGCCCGCGCGCACGTATGGACGCTCTGCTCGCCCTGCGGCGGGCGGCACGGGCCTGGCCGCCGTTGACACCGCTCCTGTCGGCCGCGGTCCCGGACGCTGTCGAGCCCGCGGACGAGGAGATCGCGGAGCTGCTGGGTGCGGCGGCGAGGGCACTCGCCGCGACGGGCGTCCAGGTGCACTGGCCCAAGGAGCTGGCGAGGAAACTGACCGCGCGGGCGGTGATCGGCCCCCAGGACGAGGAGGACGGCGCTGCCGCGCGGACCGAGTCCGACACGCCGTCCTTCCTGTCGGCCGACGCGCTGCTGGCGTTCGACTGGAGGTTCGCACTCGGCGACCGGAAGCTGAGCCGGGCGGAACTCGACCGGCTGGCAGAGGCGGGCAGACCACTGGTCAGGCTGCGCGACCAATGGGTGCTCGTCGACCCGGAGGACGCACGGCGCGCCCGTGAGTCCCAAAACCGCAAGGTCACCCCCATCGACGCTCTGGGTGCCGTGCTCACCGGGTCCACCGATGTCGACGGCCGCCGGGTGGACGTGGCCGCGACGGGCTGGCTCGAACAGTTGCGTGCGCGGATCACCGATCCGGAGTCCGGGGACCACCGTACGGTCGGACAGCCGGAGGCACTCGACGCCGCTCTGCGCGACTACCAGCTGCGCGGCCTGAACTGGCTGCACACCATGACGTCGCTCGGTCTGGGATGCTGTCTCGCCGACGACATGGGACTCGGGAAGACGATCACGCTGATCGCGCTCCATCTGCACCGGCAGGGCATCGATCCGGCTGCGGGGCCCACGCTCGTGGTGTGTCCCACCTCCCTCATGGGCAACTGGCAGAGGGAGATCGAGAGATTCGCCCCGGGGACACCGGTGCGCCGCTTCCACGGCGGGTCGCGCTCCCTGGAGGGCCTGGTGGACGGTGAGTTCGTCCTCACCACCTACGGCACGATGCGTCTCGACACGGCGCGTCTGGCCCAGGCGTCCTGGGGCTTGGTCGTCGCCGACGAGGCGCAGCACGTCAAGAACCCTCACTCGGCTACCGCGAGGCAGTTGCGCACCATCGGTGCCCGGGCCCGCGTCGCCCTGACCGGTACCCCGGTCGAGAACAACCTCTCGGAACTGTGGGCGATCCTGGACTGGACGACCCCGGGACTCCTCGGGCGGCTCGGTACGTTCCGTACCCGCTACGCGACCGCCGTGGAGGGAGGCGACGACCCGGCCGCGGCCGAGCGGCTCGCCTCGCTCGTCCGGCCGTTCCTCCTGCGGCGCCGCAAGTCCGACCCCGGCATCGCACCGGAGCTCCCGCCGAAGACCGAGACCGACCGCGCCGTGTCGCTGACGGCCGAACAGGCGGGCCTGTACGAGGCGGTGGTGCGCCAGACGCTCGACGAGATCGGCGGCTCCGACGGATTCGCGCGGCGCGGGCTGGTCGTCAAGTTGCTGACCGCTCTCAAACAGATCTGCAACCACCCGGCGCAGTACCTCAAGGAGGAACAGCCGCGGATCGCGGACCGGTCGGGCAAGGTGGAGCTGCTGGACGAGCTGCTCGACACGATCCTCGCCGAGGGGGCGAGCGTGCTGGTGTTCACCCAGTACGTCCAGATGGCGCGGCTGCTGGAGCGTCACCTGGCGGCGCGGGGGGTCCCCACCCAGTTCCTGCACGGCGGTACCCCGGTGGCCGAGCGTGAGGCCATGGTCAACCGCTTCCAGGCCGGCGGGGTTCCGGTGTTCCTGCTGTCGCTCAAGGCCGCGGGCACGGGGCTCAACCTCACGCGTGCGGAACACGTCGTGCACTTCGACCGGTGGTGGAATCCGGCCGTGGAGGCCCAGGCCACCGACCGTGCGTACCGGATCGGCCAGACCCAGCCGGTGCAGGTGCACAGGCTCATCGCCGAGGGAACCGTCGAGGACCGGATCGCCGCGATGCTGGCCCGGAAGCAAGGGCTCGCGGACTCGGTGCTGGGGGGCGGCGAGGCCGCACTGACCGAGTTGAGCGATGCGGAGCTGGCCGAGCTGGTCGAACTGCGAGGGGGCGCACGATGAACAGGGGTAACGAGCCGGAACGTACGTTCGCCGCGCTTCCGCCCTCACAGGGCCGCGGGTTCGCGTCGTCGTGGTGGGGGCGGGCCTGGCTGAAGGCGTTGGAGGACACGGCCCTCGACGCCGGGCAGCTCAAGAGAGGCAGACGGCTGGCACGCGAGGGCAGGGTCGGCGCGGTGTCCGTCAGGCCGGGCCGGCTCACGGCGGTCGTGCAGGACCATGACTCGACGGCGTACCGCAGCGATGTGCTGCTCCCGGAGCTGAGCGAGGAGGAGTGGGACCGCTTCCTGGACATGGCGTCGGAACGGTCCGGGCACATCGCCGCGCTGCTCGACCGTGAGATGCCACCGCATCTGGTGGAGGACGCCGCCGCGGCGGGACTCGATCTGCTGCCGGGTATCGGAGATCTGGAGCCGGAGTGCAGCTGCGATGCGTGGGACCACTGCCCGCACACGGGCGCCCTCTGCTACCAGGTGGCGCGGTTGCTCGACCAGGATCCCTTCGTGCTGTTGTTGCTGCGAGGGCGGGACGAACGGCGACTGCTGGACGAGTTGCAGGTACGCAGCACGGCTCGCGCCGTCCGTGAACCGGGTTCCGGGGCGCAGGCGGGAGACGGCCCGGCGCCGCCGGGGGTTCGCGCCGACGAGGCGTACGCGGCGCGGGACATCCTGCCGCCGTTGCCCCCTGCCCCTCCCCTGCCCACGGAGCCGGGCCTTCCGCCTTCGCTGGACGTGGAGACCGCTCCGGCTCCGGGCATCGACCCCTCGGGGCTGGAGTTCCTGGCGGCGGACAGTGCCCGGCGGGCCTTCGCGATGCTGGCGGAGGCACTGGCCGCCGGCCACGAACAGCAGCCCCTGTCAGCGGCACTGACGCCGGAGCAGGACGCGGTTCGCTTCGCTGCCGGAGGCCGGCCCGGTGCCGGCCTCACCGCACGCCTCGCGACGGCGGCCGGTCGCACGACGGCCGGACTCGACCTCGCGGTGCGGGCCTGGCGGTACGGCGGGACGGCCGCGCTGACGGTGTGCGACGAGCACTGGCTGCCCGGTCCGGACGAGCTCGCCCGGGCGCGGGCTCAGCTCGCCGCGGCGTGGGAGGACGGCGAGGGGCCGCGGCTGCGTGGCACCGACAACCGCTGGACCGTGGTCGGTTCCGGTGCGCAGCTTCGGTACGGGCCGGACGGGCGGTGGTGGCCGTACGCCAAGGAGCGTGGCCGCTGGGTACCGGCCGGGCCGGCGGAGGACGACCCGGCGGCCGCTCTGGCCGGACTGCTGTCCGGCTCCTGAGGGTCTGGGGCCTTCGTCTGCGCTCTCTGCGCCCGCGCGGAACCGTCCGGCGGGGCGGTGCGTGTTGTGCCGTAGACAGGACCAGGTCCCACGCACAGGAGTGCTGATGCAGCGCAGACGGATTCTTCAGGGCGCCGCGGTCACGGCCGCCGCGGCGCTCCTGCCGGCCTCGGTACGCGCCGCGGCCGCGCCGACGGAGGGGACGGACTTCCCCTCGGCCCAGTGGTACCCCGCGTCCACGTCCAACTACACGGTGTCGAGTCGTCCTTCGGCCTATCCGGTCGAGCGCGTCATCATCCACGTGGCCCAGCAGACGTTCACCGAGACGATCGGTATCTTCCAGAATCCGGCCAAACAGGTCTCCGCCCACTACGTGGTGCGCTCGGGGGACGGGTTCGTGGCCCAGTGCGTGCGGGAGCGGGACATCGCCTGGCATGCGGGCAACTGGGACTACAACACCCGGAGCATCGGTATCGAGCACGAGGGCTGGGTCGATCAGCCCTCGTACTTCACGGACACGATGTACGAGCGTTCCGCGAGACTCACCGCGGACATCTGCGAGCGCTACGGCCTGACGAAGGACCGCGCCCACATCGTCGGCCACCACGAGGTACCGGGGAGCGACCACACGGATCCCGGGGTCAACTGGGACTGGGTGCGCTACATCCGCCTGGTCAACCTGGCCTGATGCCCGGCGCCGGCGAGGATGGAGGGGCCCGCTCCCCACCCCCGCCGGACTTGTGTACGGCCCGTCAGCCCGCCGCGTCGCGCCAGACCGTCAGGTCCAGCGTCACGTACTTGCTCGGCGAGTCCTCGGCCGAGAGGCCCTGCACCGTCACGAGACCCATGTGGCCCGTGCCCGTGACCACACAGACCTGACGGCCCTTGGAGAGCTTCTCCGTGGGGATGGTCTCGGGGGTCGTCCTCTGCCAGTGGCTGGAAGATCTGGGAGCCGTTGCCCCGCTCGTGCTGCTGACCAGTCATCGACTTGCATCTCACCCGAAGGACACTGGTGGCGAACGGCACCCTATCCAAGTGGAGGGGAACCTTCGCCTCCCCCTCGTTCCCCGGGGGGAAGTCCGGCGCCCTGCCCCACGTCCCTCCCGGCCGCGCCGCCCCCCTCCTGTTCGGCCGCAGGGGTCAAAGCCTCTCCGCCGCGCAGCCGTTCCAGATCGGAGGCCCGGACCTGTATGACGAACAACGCGATCAGCGCCGCGACGACCGAGATGGCGGCCGCGACGACGAAGGCCATGGAGACGCCCGATGCCAGGACCTGGTCACCCCACGGTGCGGGCAGTTCCCCCGTCCGGCGGAACTGCAACTGCTGGGCGGGGGTGGCATCGGCCAGGAATCGGGGTATCTGATCCATCGCCTCGTTGCGGCTGGCCGTGCCGAACACCGTGACCAGAATGGACAGTCCCAGGGAACCGCCCACCTGCTGGGTGGCGTTGAGCACTCCGGACGCGGCCCCGGCCTCTCTCGGCTCGACACCGGAGACAGCCATCAGCGTCAGGGACACGAACTGCATGCCCATGCCGGAGCCGAAGACGAGAATGGGGCCGAGGATGCTCCCCAGGTAGGTGCTGTTGACATCGGTCTGCGTGAGCCACCCGAGCCCCGCAGCGGCCAGGATCGCGCCCGTCACCATGAAGGGTTTCGGACCCCATCTGGGAAGGAGTTGCGAGGCGATTCCCGCGCTGACCGCGATGATCGCGCTCACCGGGAGGAAGGCCAGTCCGGCCCGCAAGGGACTGAAGTCGAGGATGTTCTGCACGAAGAGGGTCAGGAAGAAGAACATGCCGAACATCGCCGCGGCCAGGCTCAGCATCATCCCGTAGGCCCCGGCACGGTTGCGGTCACGGAACATGTGCAGGGGCGTGATCGGCTGCCTCGACCGGCGTTCCACGGTCAGGAAGACCGCCATGAAGACCACCGCGCCCGCGAAGGCGCCTATGGTCAGGGCGTCGGTCCATCCGTCCTCCGACGCCCGGATGAAACCGTAGACGAGCAGCACCATGCCCAGCGTGGACGTGAGGGCGCCCAGCAGGTCGAAGTGGCCGGGGTGGCGTTCGGACTCCTTGATGAAGCGGGGCGTCGAGAACGCGATCAGCAGCCCGATGGGCACGTTGACGAAGAACACCCAGCGCCAGTCGAGCCACTCCACCAGCAGGCCACCCGCGAGCAGTCCGATGGCGCTCCCGCCGGCGGACACCGCGGCGAACACGCCGAACGCCCGGTTACGCTCGGGCCCCTCACGGAAGGTCGTGGTGATGAGGGAGAGGGCGGTCGGCGAGGCGATCGCACCGCCGACGCCCTGCAGGGCGCGCGCGGCGAGCAGTTGCCAGGACTCCTGCGAGAGGCCTCCCAGCAGGGAGGCCAGTACGAACAGCAGCACACCGAAGACGAACACCCTGCGGCGTCCGAGTATGTCGCCCAGTCGTCCGCCGAGGAGAAGCAGCCCGCCGAACGTCAGGGTGTAGGCGTTGATCACCCACGACAGGCTCTCGGTCGAGAAACCGAGCGAGGACTGGATGTGCGGCAGGGCGATGTTCACGATGGTGATGTCGAGGACCACCATCAGCTGGCACGAAGCGATGATGAGCAGAGCGATCCCCTTGCCGTGTCCCCGCTCCGGGGAGGCGGCAATCGGCGCGGCGCTCGCTCGGGATCCAGTCATGACGCTTGGTGTCGTACGGGCCGACAGTGAACAAAAACGTTCACTCATCGACGTTAGGGCGGGCCGGACGGCACCGCCAATCGATCACCGTGCGCGCCTGAGGACGCCCGCGCGTGCGGCCCTTCGTGGCCCCGCCGGACCTCGGCGGCCGGCGGGGCCACGCCTTGCGGCCGCGAGCCGGATCAGGTGAAGTTCACGTCACTGCACAGGAAGTACGTCTGGTCCATGTGCGACGCCTGCCAGATCGTGTAGACCACGTGACGTCCGCCGAATCCTGATGTGCTCACCGGGATCTCGTAGTTCTGGCTCGGCGCGTAGCTGCCTGTCTCGGCGACCAGTTGGAGGTCACCCCAGGTCAGCTCCTCCGTGGCGGGGTCGAACCCCTGCCGGGTGACGTACACCTGGAAGTAGTCGGCGCCGTGACTGGCCTGGTCGTACAGCTTCACGGTGAAGTCATCGGTGATGTCCGTGGTCTTCCACGCACCCACGGTGTCGAGCGAGTTGTACCGCCCGCCTTCCGTCCGGCCACCGCTGCACAGCTGTCCGTCGGGCACGGCAGCCGGGAAGTCGCCTCCCGAGCCGTTGCGGTACAGACCGTTCCAGTTCCACATGGCGTTGGGGTCGGCCTGCCATGCCTGCCAGCACATGGGGTCCTCCTGCGCCATGGCCGGGTTCTGGAAGTCATCGCCCCAGCGCAGCCAGCAGCCGTAGTTGCGGGAGGCGGGGTCGACGACAGAGCCGTGGGCGCTCGCGGTGCCCGTCCAGGGGAGGAGGCACAGGACGGCGGCGACGAGTACGCCGCAGAGGCGCACCACCCGGCCGCCTAAACTGACGCGAGCATGACAAGACACACTCATGGCACGATCTCCTTTTTCAGGGAGGTGGGGGAATCGATCGGCGTGGGAGCGCTCCCGCGCCGCCACTCGGGCTATGCCCGGCCACTCACACCTCAAACACCCGGCCGGCGGTCACCAGTAGTGGCGACGGCCACCGACAGCGTGCCCCACGGCCCCCAGGAGCCAGAGAGCGAGCCCGATCACGAGCAGAATGATCCCGATGGTCCACAGGACACCGAGACCCGTCACCAGACCGAGAACGAGAAGGACGGCTCCAATGATGATCATGACTACCTCCGGCGACGCCACCCTGTACGAAGAGTGCGCGCATATATGAGCATATGCCCTATCAGCTGTCGCGTGCACTGCCGTGCCACCCGCCACCGCTGACCCCCTCGGGGCCGGGGTACGTCAATCGCGGGGTAGCAGGGAGCCGAGCGGTCCGAGATCGAGGTTGAGGTCCTCCGGCCGCACTCCGTGCTGGTCGCAGAGCTCCGTCATCCGCTGGTCGAGCATCATGAGCGTCGTCCCGATCTCCTCCACCTGACCGTCGGTGAGGTCCCCCTGGTCGATGCGGCGGATGGCCTGCCGCTCCATGAGCTGCCGCAGCAGTTCCACCACGGTCAGTACCAGGGCCACGAGGTCACGCCCCAGCTCTGCCTGGTCGACGTCGAGCCGTGGGGTGGTCACAGCGGGCCTCCGTCCGCCCAGGGCGCCGGCACGCGCTCGTTGACGGAGGAGAGCAGGGCGTGGAGCGACAGCCGCACGAGTGGGACGTCCGCGATCGCGATCACCAGATCACCGCTGATCACCACGCCCGTCGCGAGAATCCGGTCCAGCAGGTCGACCAGGGGGACCCCGATGGGGCCGCGCAAGGGCTCGGGATTCTCCCAGGGCACCACCTCGCGTTCCATCACTACACCTCACCGACGAAGGAGTACGGCACCCAGGGCCCCGAGATGTCGATCCGGGCACCGGTCGTGTCCCGCAGCGCACGGGTGAGCGGTTCGAGTTCAGCCGCTCGGTGCTCGGCCACCAGATACGTGGCGTTGAGCACCTGGACGTCGTTCTTTCCAGCCGGCTCAGGAGCGTGGAGCCGCAGTCGGCGCCCTGCGGCGGCGAGGCCCCGGAACGCGGCATCAACGTTTTCGGCGAGCCGGAGGGAGTCCTCGTGCCGCCGTTCGCGCTGCGCCTGCGCTCCGCGCTTTCGCTCCAGGTAGGCGAGGCCGGCTCCGGGGGCGGGCCGGGCGCCCACGGCCGACGCCTCGGGGCGGGGCCGGGCGGGGGCCGATGCCGTGGGTGCGGCCGCATAGACCTTCACACCCCACTCGGCGTGGTCAGCGGTGCGCTCCAGGGCGGCCAGAAAGCGCTCCGTCTCTCCGAGCAGCGCCTTCTGCGCCCGCTCCTCGTCGTGGTAGAGCGTGGCAAGCGGGAGAGGAACGGTGGGGCACGAGGCGGCGGCTGCCGACACCACGTCGTGGTGCGCGCGTGCGTACCGTTCGAGCTCCTCCTGGTCGGACATACGGGCCTGCCATGCCTCGTCCGTGAACTCGGCCGCTCGTACGGTCTGAACGATCGCGGTCAACTCGCCGAACCTCAGTCGACGCAGCGCTTCGCCCGCCGCGACACCCGCCAGTCCCGCGAGGACCGACGGATCGGGCAGCTTGCACACCGCGAATACGTAGAGGGCGCTTTCGGCCGTAGCCTGTTCGGATCCCCGGTCCGTCATGTGGCTCGATTCTCCTTGCTCATGCATGGTCCGACGTCTCTTCCGTCTTCGCCTCGAGCGCCTCCAGACGCTCGCGCAGCGCACGGTTCTCGTCCTGGAGGGAGTGCTGAGCGGCGCGCGAACTCAGCGCGGGATCCGTCTCCCACCAGTCGATTCCGGCCTTCTTCGCGGTGTCGACCGACGCCACGAAAAGGCGCAAACGGATGGTGAGCAACTCGATGTCGAGAAGGTCGATCTTGATGTCACCCGCGATGACGATGCCCTTGTCGAGGACGCGTTCGAGAATGTCGGCGAGGTTGCTGTTCGGCGGCCCCGGGATGGGGTAAGCCTCCCGCCCGTAGTCGAGATCGGTCACCTTGACGCCCTTCGTCCCCGTCGCTTCCTGGGAGCGTCTTCCTCTTCCTCGGGTTCCTCTTCCTCTTCCTCTTCCTCTTCCTCTTCCTCTTCCTCGTCCTCCTCTTCGGGCTCTTCCTCTTCCTCTTCGGGCTCTTCCTCCTCTTCCTCTTCCTCT
Source organism: Streptomyces sp. JH34 (assembly GCF_029428875.1). Classification (NCBI taxonomy): domain Bacteria; kingdom Bacillati; phylum Actinomycetota; class Actinomycetes; order Kitasatosporales; family Streptomycetaceae; genus Streptomyces; species Streptomyces sp. JH34. Next base: position 247,629 of record NZ_JAJSOO010000001.1, read on the forward strand.
TCGGGCTCTTCCTCCTCTTCCTCCTCCTCGGGTTCGCCCTCTTCCTCTTCTTCCTCTTCCGGCTCCGCTTCGTCCTCGTATTCGGAGTCGGCGTCCTCGGACTCCTCGCTCTCGGCCTCCTCCTTCTCCATTGCCTCTTCGTGCGTCGTCACGACCTCACCGTCGCGGATTTCACCGCGCCAGCCCTCGGGCTCCTCATCGGTGAGCGTGACGAACCGCTGGAAGAGTTTGAAGTCGAGTCGCATACGACGGCCCTGCACACGCCACAGGTTTCCCGTCTTCTCGAAGAATCCGGAGGGGTAGTACTCGATGACCAGGACGATCCGGGTCAGGCTCGGCGCCAGTTCGTGGAAGCTGACGCAACCCCGTGTGGAGCCCTTGGCACCCTCGGAGGTCCACACGATGCGGTCGTCGGGTACCTGCTCCTGAACCGTCGCCTTGAAGCCGCGCGAGGACGGTCCGATCTTGACCTTCCAGTCGCTCGACATCTCCTCGTCCATCGAGACGCTCTGGACGCCCTTCGCGAAGCTGCCGAACTTGTCGTACCGCGTCCAGTAGTCGTACGCATCGCGCAGAGGCACTCCCACATCGAGGACCTCGATGATGTTCATGGACTTGCCACCGCCGGACTGGCTCTTGCCCTTACCGCCCCCGAACGCGTCCTTTGCTTTGTCCATGACTTTGTCCTTGACGTTCCCGGCCTTCTCCGAGACGAAGGCCTTCACCGGGGATTCGCCCTGCATGACGCGGGACGCAACCGAAGGCAACGTCCCACCGTTCTCCGCGATGCCGGTCAGCTGACCCGTGAGACCGGTCAGCTTGTCCCCGGCCTTCTGGGCGAGTTTGTCCGTCTGGGCACCCAGAAAGTTGGTGAACTCCCCGCGAAGGCGGTCGATGCCCGACTCGGGTTCGTCCTTGTCCGTCCTGGCCATGGCTGCCTACCTCCGCCGTTCGCCGCGCTTGGACGCGGTTCGCTTCGATGACGTCGTCTTCTTGGCCGAAGTGGTTTTGCCGGCCGCTGACTTCTTGGCAGGCGCCTTCCGGGCTGCGGCTTTCTTCGCCGGCGCCGTCTTCTTGGCCGGCGTCTTCTTGGCCGGTGCCGATTTCTTGGCTGCCGTCTTCTTCGCCGTCGCCGACTTCTTCGCTGCCGTCTTCTTCGCCGGTGCCGACTTCTTGGCTGCCTTGGCTGCCGTCTTCTTCGCTGCCGGCTTCTCAGCGGCCTTCTTCTCAGGTGCCCTCTTGGCAGCGGTCTTCTTGGCGGCGGTCTTCTTCGCTGCCGGCTGCTTCCCGGCGGCCTTCTTGTCTGCCCCGCGCCCTGCCTCCCCGCCGGAGGGCCTGCTCCGACGAGGACTCGGCCGGGGCTCCTCCGCCTCCTCCGGCTCTTCCTCGCCCTCGTCATCCTCTTCGGGTTCTTCGCCCTCTTCGGGTTCTTCGCCCTCTTCGGGTTCTTCGTCCTCGTACTCCTCCTCGTCCTCCTCCGGTTCCTCGTCCTCCTCGTCCTCGTACTCGGGCTCGTCCTCGTCGTACTCGCCCTCGTAGTCCTCGTCCTCCTCTTCTTCTTCGTCGGGCGCACCGAGCCGGGACGTCCGGTCGCTGAGCGCGTCGGCCAGCGAGTTCATGCCCCGGTCCGCGGCGGCCGTCAGCGCCTTCCTGCCGGAGTCGAGGAACTCGCCCTTCAACTGGTCCTGGAGTTCCGCGAACTGCGGCATCTCGCTCAGCCTGCGCACACCTTCGGCGGCGATCTGTCGCGGCTCCAGCCCGAACCGTCTGCCCGCCAGATAGGTCGCGATGGAGAGCGCGAGACGGCCCTTCTTCGTGCGCCCCAGTACGTATCCGCCCACCACGGCTGCTGCGAGCGTCACCTTCGTCTGATCTTCCATGAGTGAGTCACCTTCGATGATTCGGCGTGGGGCGGACCCGTCCGGCATGGAGCCGGTCGAGCAACTCCTCCTCTTCCCGTTCGAACTCCTCCAGGCTGACGATGCCGTCCTCGAGCTCCTGGTTCAGCTCGGCGAGCTGGGCCCGGATCACGCTCGGGTCGTGGAGTTCCCGGTCGGCGACGTCGTCCACCTTCTCCGCGACCCAGATGACGCCGCGGACCGGTGCGAGTGGCAGCAGGAGCAGACCGGAGAGCAGTCCCATGTCAGCCCCCCGCGGCCTGAGCCCGCAGAGGACGGGAGGAGACGAAGCTGTAGCAGGGCAGAGGCCCCGCCAGCCTGAGTTCGACGTGGTCGCGATGCGTGTCGGCGAACCGCTGCACCGTGTCCCGGAAGGTGTCGCTCTCGCTCCGGTCGACGAGGAACGACACGTTGAGCGCGCAACCATGGACCTCGGGGCCGGCAGCCGTCTCACGGGCCAGGGGGGTGAGCTTGTGGAGGACCTTCTTCCCCGCCTCGGCCGCACGGCGGGACAGTGCGGTGGAAATCGCCTCGCCGAGCCTGACGTTCGCCTCGTAGCCGGGGCGCCTGCGGACCGCTTCGCGCAGCCGTCGCACGTTGTTCTCCTGGGCGACCACGGCCGCGAGCGCGTCCTGGGCGGGGAGCGCCTTGAGGTTGATCTCGACGCCGCCGTCCAGATGACTCAGCGTGGCGAGGTGCTCCGCCTGCGATCCGGCAAGCTGGGCCCGGACCGACCGCTCGTCCGGTGCGATCGCCCCGAAGCGCATGGGCAGGACGGGTCCCGCCTCCGCGAGGCGCAGGAGCACTTCCTGGTGTGCCATCAGGTCGCGCCTTCTGGCACGCAGTTGCGGAGGCGCGTCGCTCACCACTGCGGTGACCCGTCCCTCGTCCACCAGTCGCAGGGCGGCAGGCGGGTTGCCCACCCCCACCGCCTCGGCCGGTAGCACCGCTCCCGCCGGGATGATCGCGTAGACGTACACGCCGTTCTCGGTCACGGGTCATGCCTCCACGCGTCGGCGTCGGCTCGCCCCGTCTCGTGCGGGTGCCCGGCGCTTCCTCGGCTGCTCGTCCTGGTCGTCGTCCCCGTCGCCGCCCCCCACCGCCTTGCGAACGCTGTCACCGACGGACTCCGCCGCCTTTCGCACCTTGCGCTTGCCGATCGACTTGGCCGCACGCCCGCCCAGCAGTTCGGGAATGGTGGTACTGCCCGAGTCACGTTCCAGGTCGAGGCGGTTGCACGCCTCGGCGAAGCGCAGATAGGTGTCCACACTCGCGACGACGATGCGCGCGTCTATCTTGAGGATCTCGATCCCGACGAGTGACACCCGGACGAACACGTCGATGACCATGCCGCGGTCAAGGATGAGTTCCAGAACGTCGTAGAGCGTCCCGGCCCTCGGCGGGCAGGGGGCGACTTCGTCGGCGTACATGCTCGTGGTCATGAAGGGTCCTTCCGGGTGGGAGGCGAGCGGATCATTCGTCGGCGGAGCCACGCCTGTAGCGGCGGACCCTGCTGTACTCCATGAGTTCGCCGCGCTCGTCGATCTGCACCTCGTAGGAGGCAAGCAGGCTCGTGGTGTCCGGGATGCGGGGGACTTCGAGCACGTCGACGACGACGCACCATCCGTCGTCCTTCCGCCTCACGGCGGACACCCCCTCCGCGGAGTGGCAGATCAGCCTTTCCAGGCTCTCGCAGGCGGCATGGGCAGCGTGCTCGGGACCGTGTCCGGTCGAGGGCCGGGGGGCCGCCTTCTTCGCTGTCTTCTTCGCTGCCCTGTTCGCGGTGTGCCCGGATCGGGAGGTTTTGTTCTCTGCCATGAAACCCAGTGTGGTCAGGATCGGTTGCGTCGCATCTCGACGGAGGCGCGGGTGGATGACGGCACTCACTCTTTCGGCGTTCCGGCCCGACGCGTGGCGCGGGACGCGTGCACAGTCGTAGGCATGAGTGAGAGCGGTGGACCCGATGAGGCACACGTACGGCCACCCGGGGCCGGTGACAAGACCGTCGAGGCGCTCGGAGCACTGACGGAAGCGCTGGAGAGGGTGGAGCGTGCCCGGGGGCAGCTCTACGGGTTCCACCAGCTCACAGGGGGCGCGGACCTGACGCTGGACAGGGCGGTCGAGCTACTCCGGATGAGTGGCCACCCGGAGCACGCCGACCTGGTGGAGCGGGAGATCCTGGGACGCAACGTCATCCCCGGCTGCTGGACCTTCCAGCTCGTCGAGGCCTACGACGACACGTACTACCGGCCGTTCGTCGAGGTCGAGGAACGGGTGCGGCAGGAACTCGTGGGCGGGCGGCGCCACCTCTACGAGACGCAGATGAAGGAAGCCCGGCGTACGCGCGGCCACCCGCAGCACACGGCTCGGCCCTGACGATGGATCCGGCAGACGCCCTCCGGCGGATCGCGTTCCTCCTGGAGCGATCCCAGGCGGCCACGTACCGGGTCAGGGCGTTCCGTACCGCGGCGGAAGCGATCGGTTCCCTGGACGGTGAGGAGATCGCCGACCGGGTGGCGGGTGGTTCGCTGGAGTCGATGCGCGGCATCGGACCGAAGACGGCCAAGGTCATCCGTGAGGCCGTGGAGGGCGCGACGCCCGGATATCTCGAAGCGCTGGAGGAAGAGGCGACGACGCCCCTGGCCACGGGCGGTGAGGACCTCCTCGCCGCCCTGCGGGGCGACTGCCACATGCACTCGGACTGGTCCGACGGGGGCAGCCCGATCGCGGAGATGGGCCGGACGGCGAAGGAACTGGGACACGAATGGGCGGTGCTCACCGACCACTCCCCCAGGCTGACCGTGGCCAACGGCCTCTCGACCGAGCGTCTCCTCGACCAGCTGTCCGTCGTGGCCGAACTGAACGAGCGGTGGGCGCCCTTCCGCCTGCTCACCGGGATCGAGTGCGACATCATGGCCGACGGCTCGCTCGACCAGGACCCCGAAGTGCTGGGCCGGCTGGATGTGGTGGTGGTCTCCGTCCATTCGAAACTGCGCATGGACGCCGCCGCGATGACCGAGCGCCTGCTGGCCGCCGTAGGCAATCCGCACGCGGACGTCCTGGGGCACTGCACGGGAAGGCTCCTCGGCACAAGGACGAGGCCGCAGTCGCGGTTCGACGCCGACCGGGTCTTCACGGCGTGCGCGGAGGCGGGAACGGCCGTGGAGATCAACTGCCGTCCCGAGCGGCTCGATCCGCCGCGCGCCCTGCTCCGGCAGGCGGTCGCCGCGGGCGCCCTCCTGTCGATCGACACCGACGCGCACGCGCCGGGGCAGCTGGACTGGCAGCCCTACGGCTGCGCGCGGGCCGAGGAGTGCGAGGTGCCGGTGGACCGTGTCGTCACCTCGTGGACCGCGGAACGCCTCCTGGACTGGACGGGCGGGAAGGCGCAGGCGTAGCCGGGACCGGGTGAGCCGGTGAGGACAGGCCGGTCGCGGCGGTTCCGCGTACAGTCGTTCACGGTTGTCCATGTGGCTCCAGGAGATCCTGGGGCAGAAGGAGGACCATGTCACGTCAGCGCACCGGCCCACGTCTCCCGCGAGCACGCGGGGAACTCTCGGCAGGAGTGATCGCCTTCCTGCAGGACGGCGGGGCTCTGCCCGATCCCGGCGCCGCCCGGGCCGCCGACCCCTACGGCGACGACCTGCAACTCGCCCTGTACGTCTGTTACGAACTGCACTACCGCGGTTTCGCCGGCGTACGCCCCGAACTCGAGTGGGACCCTCCCCTGCTCACGGTCCGCGGCGCGCTCGAGGACCGCTTCCTGACGGCTCTGCGGCACGACGTCACCGTGACCGGCGGCCTGGACGACGTCCTGGAGGATCTCCTCGTGGAGCCGGTCCGCGGCTCCGGTGTCTCCTGGTTCCTCCAGGACCGGGGCGAGCTGCGGCACCTGCGGGACTACGCCATCCAGCGTTCGCTGTACCACCTCAAGGAGGCCGACCCCCATGCCTGGGTGCTGCCGCGGCTCAGCGGGCGCGCCAAGGCCGGTATGGCGGCGATCGAGTACGACGAGTTCGGCGCCGGCCGCGCGGACCGCGTCCATGCGCGGCTGTACGCGGGTCTGATGGCCGATCTGGGCCTGGACACCGCCTACGGCCACTATCTGGACCGGGGCTGCGCCCCCATGCTGGCGCTGGTGAACGTGATGTCGCTGTTCGGGCTCCATCGCCGGTTGCGCGGAGCGCTGGTGGGTCACTTCGCCGCCGTCGAGATCACCTCCTCCCCCGGTTCGCGGCGCCTCGCCCGCGCGATGAAGCGCACCGGTGCGGGCCCCGCCGCCGAGTTCTTCTACACCGAGCACGTCGAGGCCGACGCGGTGCACGAACAGGTCGTGCGCCGTGACGTGATCGGTGGTCTGCTCGACGACGAACCCGCGATGGCGGACGACATCGCGTTCGGCATCACCGCCACCTCGTACCTCGAGGACCGGCTCGGAGATCGGCTGCTGGCGGACTGGAGGGTGTGAACCGCCGTCCTGATCCGTCCCCGCCCCGCCGGCGTCGAATGGAGTCGCAGATGTCCGCAGATCTGGCCCGGGCCACCCGTACCGGCCTTCCGCTCATGAAACTGCCGGGCGTGTACGCGCCCCAGCACGACACCCGCCTGCTCGTGGCCGCGCTGGACCGGGAGGGGATCACCCCCGGCATCGAGGTCCTGGACGTGGGCACGGGCAGTGGCGCCCTGGCTCTGCACGCGGCGCGGCTGGGGGCGCGGGTGACGGCCGTGGACATCGCGCGCCGTGCTGTGGCGACCGCCCGGCTGAACGCGTTGCTGCACCGGCGGCGTATCACCGTGCAGCGCAGTGATCTTCTGTCGGCACTGCCCGGCCGGTCCTACGACCTGGTGGTCTGCAATCCGCCGTACGTGCCGTCACCCCTGGACCGGCTTCCCGGGCACGGGGCCGCCCGGGCCTGGGACGCCGGGTGCGACGGCCGCGCGATCCTCGACCGGGTCTGCGAGACGGCCCCGGCCGCGCTGCGCCCAGGAGGCCGTCTCCTCATCGTCCACTCCGGCCTGTGCGACAGCGACGTCACGGTGCGGCGTCTCACCGACGCCGGGCTGCGGGCCCGTGTCAGTGACCGCGCCCTCGTACCCCTCGGGCCCGTGCTGCGCTCCAGACTTCGCTGGCTGCGGGACACGGGGCTGGTGGGTGCGGGCGACCTGGCGGAGGAACTGGTGGTCATCCGTGCAGAACAACTCTGATCGCCCTTGCCGGATCACTTTCGGTGACGACGGGCCACTCCTCGTGGAGGGACCCGTGGAGGTCACGTGCGCGGACGGCACCGTGGCCGTCTCCGACCGGTTCGTCGTGGCCCTGTGCATGTGCCGGCGGAGCCGGATGTACCCGTGGTGCGACACCAGTCACCGGCGCCGTCCGGGACCCGGCGAGAAGTCCCGCCGGACCCCGGACTGAGGCCGCTCACTCGCCCGACCTCAGCCGCGTCGGCGTCGCCCCGCGCAGGCGCCGTGACATCGCCCGCAGCCTCGGATGGCGATCGTGCGCCTCCGCGGAGCGGCGGTCCAGCTCCTCGACCAGGCGCTCCGTGCGCTTGTCGATGTCCAGTTCGTCGAGGATGCGGTCGACCTCGGCCAGCAACGCACCGTGCAACTGCCACTGCCTGGGGTGTTCCTGGACGTCCTCGAGCAGGAGGTCCGCCACGCGGTCACGCGTCCTGCGACTGCGGACGAGCGCGTCGGCCAGGCGTTCCTCCGCCTCCTCGCCGCTCCGGGCCATCGGTGTGGTGATCATCAGTGCGAAGCCCTCGATGGCGTCCGACATGTGGCCGAAGAGTTCCCTGAGGTCGGTGGCCACGTCCTCGGGGAAGAGGGCTTCCTCCGTCCGCGCCTTGGCCAGGTCGGTCAGCGTCCGGGTGAGGACGCGCAGCACCACGGCGCAGATCTCCAACGTGTCGAGTCCGGTCCGCAGGACGACACGGTGGAGCAGCCCCTCCTTGACGCGGGGGTTGAGCATCAGGCTCTCCTCGGCCTGCCGCAGGGACGCGTCGACCTCCACGATGTCGTGGTCCAGGCGACGGGCCTCGTGCAGGCGTGCGGCGGCCTCCCGCACCGGGTGGGTGCCGCCGATCTCCTCACCCAGGGCGCGGAACATCCTTCCCATCCGCTCTCCCAGGCCGCCGATCGACACGCCCGCCGACTCGACCCAGACGGGCGGTGCGAGCAGGAGGTTGAAGAGCAGTCCCACCCCGGCGCCGATGAGCGTCTCCAGCACGCGCTCCCAGGCCGTGTCGGCGACCTGTGCGACTCCGAGGACGAGCATCGCGCTGATGGCCACTTCGGGCACGAACTCGTTGACCCGCACCACCCGCCCGATCAGGAGCGAGGTGAAGATGGTCAGCCCCAGGGTCCACCAGCTCAGCCCCACCAGGGAGCTGAATCCGCTGGCGATCAGCACCCCGACCACGACGGCGTTCACACGCCGGATCCCGGTGGTGAGCGTGGCGTAGAGCGTCACCTGCACCACGAGGAGGGCGGTGAGGGGGGCGGTGAGGGGCGCCGGATGCGGATCGGGCAGGACAGACTGGGCCACCGCGAACGCGATGACGGCCGCCGCGGTCGATCTCAGCGTCTGGGCCGCGGCGGGCTCGGTGGTGCGCTGGACGAGTTTGACGAGGGGCTCGGGCGCGGAGACTGCAGGCATTCCTTGACGGTGCCCCGTTCAGAGCTCCCGCAGTGCTCCGGGGGCCGGTCGGACTCCGTACGGATGTACGCGTGCCCCCATCGGCGCCGGCCTCGCGGTGTCGGGCGCTCGGAGTGATGGTGGATACATGACTACTTCACTCACGCCCCCCGGAGAGACGCCTCCTGCGGAAGGCTGCATAAGCGAAGCACACGTCGAGCGGCCCGACGGCGGGATCTGGGAACACCCCGCCTTCTGGGCCGGCCTGGTGCTGCTGGGCTCGGTCGTCGTCGCGGGGTACTTCATCGCCCGTGTCTTCGGATTCACATGAGCGATCGCCGAACCCTCGACGCCCTTCTGGAGCGTCACGGCACCACGTACGCGGCCGAGGCGGGTATCCGGCTGCGTGACACCCCGCAGCCCCTGTACCAGTTGCTCGTCCTGAGCGATCTGTTGAGCGCGCGGATCCGGGCGGGGGTCGCGGTGGCCGCCGCGCGGGCGCTGTTCTCGCACGGGCTGCGCACACCGCGCCGTATGGCCGACGCCACGTGGCAGGAGCGCGTCGACGCGCTGGGCGAGGGCGGCTACCGGAGGTACGACGAACGTACGGCAACGCAACTGGGGGACGGCGCCCTGCTTCTGCTCGACGCGTACGGCGGGGATCTCCGGCGTCTGCGCCGGAAGGCCGACGGAGATGTGGAAGCGATCCGCTCGGGGCTTCGCCGCTTCCCCGGGATCGGGCCTGCGGGCGCCGACATCTTCCTGCGCGAGGTGCAGGCGGTGTGGCCCGAGACGGCGCCCTACCTCGATGAGAAGGCTCTGCAGGGAGCGGAACGGCTCGGGCTGCCCACCGTGCCGGAACGGCTCACCCGCCTGGCGAAGGACAAGGATCCGGCTGTGCTCGCCGCTGCGCTGGTGCGAGGCGCCCTGGACAAGGGCTGAGGGCGCTCAGTTCGTCGGCCGTCGTCTGCCCGGCTTGGTGGAGCGGCCCTCCACGAGGGCGCGCCGGATCTGTGCGGCGGCCGCACGGGCGTGGTCCGAGGTCGCCGTACGGTCGGCCACCGAGGTGACGAAACGGTGGGTGGGGCGCAGACACTGGCCGCACGGCGTGTCGGTGGTGAGCAGGTAACCGTCCTCGCACTGGGGGTTCACGCAGTGGCCGGGGCTCACGAGCGCCTCGGCGATCTCCTGCGGTGCCCAGCGGCGCCGGCCGTCCTCGTCCTTCTCGTGGAGGGCATGGGACCAGCGGACGTTCCAACGGCGTTCGAGCCGCTCCAGGAGCTGGTCCGGGGTGCGACGGCCGAGCTCCCGGTGGATCAGGTCGTACACCGTCCGGGGGTGGCGGTGACCGAGCGCCTGGACCAGCGGTTGCGGAAGGGCCTGAAGGATGTAGGAGACCGGGTCGCCCGCCGCGCGCTCGCGCCACTTCCGGCAGGGACAGGGGCCCTCGGCGGGCAGCGCGCTCTGGCATCGGCCGCACCGGCCGCGGCATTCCGCGCAGAGCCCGTCGTCGAGTCCGTCGACGTGGGGTGCGGGTGCCCGTCCGCAGTCCCGGCAGCAGGCCGCGCAGGGGCCGCAGAGGCGTTCGTCACCGAGCTTCGTCGTCCACTGCCGCTGCTGGCAGCGGCAGCACAGGGCGTTGTTGCAGTACTCGTGGTGGGCGGCGCCCGACTGTCGTCCGGGGTACGGGAAGGACATTGGTGCGTTCTCCAGGTGCGCGGCGGGGACCGGTGAGGTCCTCGCCATGTCGACGAGGCGCGCGAAGCGCCTCCGACGACGGTATCGCCCCGACGGGGTCCCGTGCGTCGCCCTGCCGGGATCGGGTCCCCATTCCCCCGCACCCCCGGACGGCGCGCGGGCATCAGGGCCTGAGGCCGCTGACGACGTCCGCCGTGGCGGTGATCCCCTCGTGGATGGTGGGAGCCATGCTGGTGCCCGCGAGGAGGAATCCCAGCAGGGCGCACACGATCGCGTGGGAGATCTTGAGTCCCCCGTTGCGCAGGAAGATCGCTGCGAGGACCAGCAGGAGCAGCACCACTGAGATCGAAATGGCCATGGCCAACCTCCTCCGCCGCGCCGGAATTGCGGCATTCGGCCGCCAGTGTGGCGCAGCGGGGAGGCCGTTCGGCGCACTGGCGTGTCCGCCGAACGGGGGTTCACGCACGGTGACCGTCATCGGCGCCCGCTCCGGGTCGGCCGATTCCGGGGCCGCCGGTTCACCGTCGGCGGAGGAAGCTCTCGAGACCTGCCAGATCGTCGGTGTTGAGGTGGTCGACGTCCGCGGCGACGAGTTCGCTCCAGACGGCGTCACGTGGTGGACCGGCGATGTCGGGCGTGGCCCAGAAGCGGACCCGTTGTCCGTTCGCGTGGGCCGCGGACACGAAGGTGCGCAGTCTGGTGCGTTCGGCGGCCGGGAAGGGCCCGGTCCCCTGCCAGGCGAAGCTCGTGGTCCAGTTCCCGCTGATGAGCGGGATGAAGGAGGCGGGAGCGGCGGTGCCGAGGTCCTCCGGCCGGCCGTCGTAGAAGGCGTACCGGGTGGTCTGCGCCTCCATCGGGGCGCGGGCGGCCCGGTCTCCGGAGATGACGGGGGTGACGGCGCCGGTACGGATCCTCCCGTGGACGGACCGGGTGAGGATGTGGCGGTAGCGGTGGAGTACCTGGTCGAGTGCGAGGTAGGTGGCGGCGCCGTCGGTCTTGATGTCGATCAGCAGTTGCAGCGGGTCGGGGTGTCCGGCGTGGACGGAACCGTGGTTGGCGCGGACCCTGGCGAGCAGGGGGTCGAGGTAGAGCGAGACGAGGGTGCGTGCGGGGTCGAGGCTCTCGGCCTCGTGGGCGACGAGCAGTTCGCCGTCGACGAGGAAGACGTCCGCCTCGACGCTGGTGAATCCGTGTGCGAGTGCGTCGTGCAGCGGGCGTGTGTGCAGGTAGTCGTTGTGCGCGTGGGCCCGGGCCAGCGGACGGGGGCCGCGCGGGCGTGCGGTGGCGGCCGGTGCCGCGGCGGCGGCCTGGGCCGGGACGAACGCGCCTGCGGCCGCTGTGGCGAGGGCGGTGGTGACGACTCTGCGACGGGTCAGGTGTGCCATGGGGTCTCCCTGAGACGTTGGGGCGGGCAGAGCGGACGGGGGGACGCGACGAGTATGGGTGCACGAAGTCATCCGAGGGCAGGTACCTGCCAAGAGTTGATCGTGCTGTCGTCCGCGCGTCGGCTGCGCTGCTTCTGCTGTTCCCCTGATCCCGACGCCTGGGCAGGGCGGGGCGGGGCACGTGTCGCGCACGCGCCCCGCCCCTGACCGCGTCACGGGGCGGGCAGCTCCACCAGTGCGGCCACGGCCTCACGGTGTCGGCCCGCGGTGCCGTAGGCGATGGAGTCCGCCTTGGCCCGCTTCAGATACAGATGCGCGGGGTGTTCCCACGTCATCCCGATCCCGCCGTGCAGCTGGACGCATTCCTCGGCCGCGCGCACGGCGGCCTCGGAGCAGTACGCCTGCGCCACTGCCACCGCGAGCGGGGTGTCGGGGCTGCCGGTCGCCAGCGCGTCGGCGGCGTTGCGGGCGGCGGCGCGCGCGGAGACGACCTCCAGCCAGAGCTGGGCCATGCGGTGCTTGAGCGACTGGAACGAGCCCACCGGCCTGTTGAACTGGTGGCGTTCGCGGGTGTGCCGGACGGTCTCGGTCAGGCACCACTCGGCCACCCCGAGCTGCTCGGAGGCGAGCAGGCCGGCGCCGGCGAGCAGGCCCCTGCCCACGGCCTCGGTCGCGGGACCCGCGTCCGCGAGCAAGGTGCCGGACGCGCCGTCGAGGGTGACCGTGGCGAGCGGGCGGGTCAGGTCGAGCGCGACGAGCGGCTGTACGGCGACCCCGTCCCCTCCGGTCTCCACCGCGTACAGGCCGTCCGCCGTGGGCACCAGGAGCACATCGGCCGCGGCAGCCTCGGCGACGCCGCTCACGGTCCGTTCGAGGGTGCCGGTCATCGCGGCCGCCGCGTCGGCGGGCGACGCGGAGAACGGCAGGGCGAGTACGGCGACCTTGCTGCCCGAGGCCAGCTCGGAGAGGAGGCCGGCGGCTGGGCCTCCGCCGGCACCGAGCGCGAGAAGGATCTCGGTGGCGACGACGGCGCTCGTCAGATACGGCGCCGGGGCGACGCTGCGCCCGAGCTCCTCCAGGACCACCGCGACCTCGCGGTGGGTGGCGCCCTGGCCGCCCAGCTTCTCCGGGACCAGCAGTCCCGCCGCTCCGATCCCGGCGGCGAGCGATTCCCACAGCCGCAGGTCGTACGGCGTGTCGGACTCGATGCCGGCGATCACCGTCGGCGCGTCGGCCCGGTCGGCGAGCAGCGAGCGGACGGCGGACCGCAGGTCCTCCTCGGTTTCCGTGTAGAGCAGGTCGGGTGCCTGGGCGGCTTCGGTCTGTACGGTCATCGGGCGAGATCCTTCCAGGCGACGTCCTTGTCGTTGCGCGGCTCCACGGGCAGACCGAGGACGCGCTCGGCGACGATGTTGAGCAGGACCTCGCTCGTGCCGCCCTCGATGGAATTGCCCTTGGAACGCAGGTAGCGGTACCCGGCGTCCCGGCCGGTGAAGTCGACGAGTTCCGGGCGGCGCATGGTCCAGTCGCCGTACAGCAGCCCTTCGTCACCGAGGAGTTCCACCTCGAGTCCGCTGATCTCCTGGTTGAGACGGGCGAACGCGAGTTTCATGCCCGAGCCCTCGGGGCCGGGCTGGCCCGCGACGAGCTGCTGGCGCAGCCGCTCGCCGGTGAGCCTGGCGACCTCGGCCTCCACCCAGAGTGTGAGCAGTCGCTGGTGGAGGTCGTGGGTGCGCAGTTCCGGCCGCTCGCGCCAGGTCTTCGTGACGGTGCCGATCATGCCGCCCTCGCGGGGGATGCGGGCTCCGCCGATGGAGACGCGCTCGTTCATCAGGGTGGTCTGCGCGACCTTCCACCCGTCGCCCACGGGGCCCAGGCGCCTGCTGTCCGGGATACGCACGCCGGTGAGGAAGACCTCGTTGAACTCGGCCTCGCCGGTGATCTGGCGCAGCGGCCGCACCTCGACGCCGGGGTCGGTCATGTCGCAGATGAAGTAGCTGATGCCGCGGTGCTTGGGGACGTCGGGGTCGGTACGGGCGATCAGGATCGCCCAGCGGGCCACGTGGGCGCTGGACGTCCAGACCTTCTGCCCGTCGACCACCCAGCTGTCCCCGTCCTTGACCGCGCGCGTGCCCAGCGCGGCGAGGTCCGATCCGGCGCCGGGCTCGCTGAAGAGCTGGCACCACACCTCGTCGCCGGTCCACAGCGGCCGCAGGAAGCGCTGCTTCTGCTCCTCGGTGCCGTATCCGAGGATCGTCGGAGCGGCCATGCCGAGGCCGATGCCGATACGGCGGGGATCGTTGTCGGGGGCTGCGGCGGCGGCGAGTTCGGCGTCGACGACGGGCTGCAGGGAGCGCGGTGCGTCGAGCCCGCCGAGCCCCACGGGGTAGTGCACCCAGGCCAGGCCCGCGTCGAAGCGCGCCCTGAGGAAGTCTGCGCGGTCGGTGGTGGCCGGCGGATGGGCCGCCAGCAGCTCCTGGGTGAGACGACGGACCTGTGCCGCGTCGACGGCAGCGCTCATCGGGCGCCTCCTGACGGCAGGACGACGATGCGGCCGGTGCTGGTGCCGTCGGCGACCCGCTGGACGGCTCGTGCCGCGTCGGCCATGGGAACACGCTCGCTGATCAGCGGCTTGACGACGCCCTGCGCCGCGAGCTCGGTGAGCTCGTCGTGGCAGGCGCGGACGGCGGCGGGGTCCTTGGTGTTGTACAGGCCCCAGTGGAGTCCGACGATCGAGTAGTTCTTGACCAGGGCGTGGTTGAGGCCCGGGGTGGGGATGGCGCCGCTCGCGAAGCCGACGACCACGACACGGCCCTCGAAGGCGATGCACTTGACGGACTTGGCGTAGGCGTCGCCGCCGACCGGGTCGTAGACGACGTCCGCGCCCCGTCCCCCCGTGGCCTCCTTGACCGCCGCGACGATGTCCTCGCTGCGGCGGTCGATGACCAGGTCGCATCCGAGCTCGCGGGCGACCGCGGCCTTCTCGGGGCCGCCGACGACCCCGATGACGGTCGCGCCGGCGGCCTTGCCGAGCTGGACGGCGGCGCTGCCGACGCCGCCCGCGGCGGCGTGGACCAGCAGCGTCTCACCGGCCTGCAGACGGGCGCGCCGGTGCAGGCCGAACCAGCCGGTCTGATAGCCGATGTGCAGGGCGGCGGCCTCGGCGTCGTCCAGGGCGTCGGGGGCCGGCAGCAGGGCCGCTTCGTCCGCGACGACGTACTCGGCGAAGCCGCCCTGCGGGAGGGCGGGGGTGGCGAGCACACGGCGTCCGTCCGCCGTCTCACCGCAGATCTCCACGCCGGGGGTGAAGGGCAGCGGGGGCCTCACCTGGTACTGGCCCCGGCAGAGCAGCGCGTCGGGGAAGTTGATGTTCGCCGCGCGCACCCTGATCAGCACCTGCCCGTCCCCGGGGGTCGGCCGGTCCGTCTCCTCGAGCTCCATCACCTCGCTCGGCTCGCCGTTCCGGTGCACTCGCCATGCCTGCATGAGGGGCCTCCACAACACTGTCGGCATTACCACTGCTCCGGCGCATACTAAGCGGTCGCTTGCCAGTCTGGGAACACCTCGACCCCGCCGGTCCGGCCTCACTCACGACCTCTTCGGCTTGGCCCTGACATGCATCCGCTCCCCCTGCGGCCCGAACAGGCTGAGGAATTCGACCGGCTCGTCCCCCGCGGGACCGAACCAGTGCGGAAGCCTGGTGTCGAATTCGGCGGCCTCGCCGGGGGCCAGGACCAGGTCGTGCTCGGCGAGCTTGAGCCTGAGCCTGCCACTGAGCACGTACAGCCACTCGTACCCCTCATGGGTGCGCTGCTCGGGCACCTCGCTGCAGGGGGCCTCCTGTACGACCTTGTACGCCTGGAGGCCTCCGGGACGGGAGGTGAGCGGCAGGGAGGTCCTCGATCCGTGCACGATCGGCTTGGCCTTGACCCTCGGGTCGCTCACCGGCGGCGCCCCGACGAGGTCGTCCAGCGGCACCTCGTGGGCCCTGGCGATGGGCAGCAGCAACTCCAGGCTGGGGCGGCGTCCGCCCGACTCGAGGCGGGACAGGGTGGAGACGGAGATCCCCGTGACCTCGGAGAGCGCCGCCAGCGTCACACCCCGGTCCTTGCGCAGCCGCCGCAGGCGTGGGCCGACCCCGGTGAGCACGGCGTCGAGTTCAGGATCGTCCGGGTTCTGTTCCTTCATGGCACCCATTGCAGAATCGGCAATCCCGTTTGTCAATCGGGCCCGTGAGCATGGGCATCGGAGGGCGCCGGGCCGCCGGGAGGGCCCCGCCCTCCCGGAGCCGAGCCCAGCGCGGGAGCCGCCGCACGGGCCCAGCACAGGGGCTACGCGACAGGACCGCCGGACGACCCGTCAGCGGGCGAAGACTTCGAAGGCGACGGCCGGGCGGCCGCCGAAGCGCTCGGCGGCCGCTCCGGTGGTACCGGTGAGGAACGCGCGGCAGTAGGCCTCCGGCTCCTCGTCCGTCAGCCCTTCGATGTAGGTGCGGTGCGCCAGCAGCGACCGCACGGAACGCTCGAACCCCGGCGTCGCGTCGACCGCGTGCGTGGGCCGGTCGGTGCCCGCCACCGCGACCCAGCGGACACCGTCCCACGGTTCGAGACCCAGCTCCTCCAGCTCGGGGAAGATCCAGCGGTTCCCCGCGTCACCCGCGGCGTCGAGCACGGCCCGGCCGACCGCGCGGTGGTCGGGGGTGTTCCAGGCGACTCCGCCCCAGGTGTCGCGGTGATTGAGGGTGATGAGCAGTTCCGGCCGGTGGCGCCGGACGGCGGCCGCGACGTCACGGCGCAGAGCCGTGCCGTACTCGATCACACCGTCCCGGTGATCGAGGAACTCCACTGAGGCGACACCGACGACTTCCGCGCTGGCCCTCTGCTCCCGCTCCCTCAGCGGCGCGCACTCGGCGGGCGCGACCGTGTCGATCCCGGCCTCACCCCGGGTCACCAGGAGGTAGGCGACCTCGCGCCCCTCGTCGGTCCATCCGGCCACGGCTGCGGCGCAGCCGTACTCCAGGTCGTCGGGGTGGGCGACCACGGCCAGCGCGCGGCGCCAGTCCGCGGGCATGGGCTCCAGCTGCTGCGTCATGCCCGCAGGCTAGCCAGCGCGGGGATACGGATGCACGCATTCCGGAAGCGGTTCGGGGCAGGGGCCAGGGAGTTGCCCCGGCCGGACGCACCCCCGCCGGCCGGGCAAGACCGGATTAAATACCCCCTGGGGTATTGTTGACCGTCCGGGCCACCGGGAGCGGAACCCCCGACCGCCCCCGCTCCGGCGACCGAAAGGAATCCACTCGTGATCAGCCCCGCATCCCTCTCCCCCTCCGAGGCCGCGGCACGCCTGGAGGAGTTCACCGTCATCGACGTGCGGGCCCCCGGCGAGTACGCCTCCGGGCACGTGCCCGGCGCCCTGAACATTCCGCTCGACCGGCTCAGTGAGGCCGTGCCGGCCCTGAAGTCGGCTTCGGCCCGCGGCTCGCTGCTGATGGTGTGCGCCTCGGGCGTCCGGTCCACCAGGGCGTGCGAGATCCTCGCCGACGCGGACATCGACGCCGCGGCCCTGACGGGCGGAACCTCCGCCTGGGAGGGCGAAGGCCACAGGTTGGACCGCCCCGCAGGCGCCCGGGCGATTTGGCCGATGGAGCGCCAGGTGCGTTTCGCCGCCGGTTCACTGGTGGTGGCCGGCCTGGTGGCGGGCCGGCGCCTCCCGGCGGCACGCTGGCTGTCCGCCGGCATAGGCGCGGGTCTCGTCTACTCCGCCGTGAGCAACACCTGCGGCATGGCGGCCGCCCTGGCGAAGCTCCCGCACAACCGCGCACCGCGCCAGGGGGCCGGCCTGGACGCCACCCTGAACGCCCTCCAGGGCTGACCGCTACCGATCGGCCTCGCCCCGCACCAGGGCGAGCAGCCGGTCGAGCACATGAGAGTCGCCCGCGCGCACGCCGTCGTGCTCGTACTCGCTGGTCACCCAGGTACGGAGCCCACGGATCGAGGACGCGGTGCGCAGCGCGTGGCCGGTGTCCACGTACATGTCGTCGTGGTAGACGGCGGCGGCCACGGGTACCTCGTTGGCCGCGAGCCGCTCGGCGTCGTACAGGGCGGGCCAGTCGGTGCGGGCGGCGAGGAGTTCCGCCGTCCCGCGCAGCGGGCGGAGCGCCGGGTCGACGGTGAAGTGCCAGGGGTGGATGCTCTCACCGGTGAAGAGCACGGGCCCGTCGCCCGCCAGGGCGGCGGTGACGTCGAACTGCGGGAACTCGGCACGGACGCGTTCGGCCGACCAGTCGGTGGGCGTCGCACCCTGGCCGTAGATCGCCTCGTGCATGAGGGCGTACAGCGGGTGTCCGGCGAACGAGGTGGCGGTGCGCATGGCCTCCTGGAAGGAGTCCGACAGCTCGGCGCCGTGCGGGCCCTCGACGAACGCGTTCTCCATGAGGTAGTGCAGCTGGTGGCTGCCGTTGCCGCCCCCCAGCATGATGCCGAGGGACTGGAATCCCTCGGGTGTGAGCGTGTGTCCGGCGCTGTCGGGGCGGTGCTCGGCGAGGTACGCGGCGATCGCGCGGGCGCGGGCGACATCCTGCGGGTAGCGCGCGTAGTGCGCGGCGACCTTGCGCTCGATCCGCGGAAACGCGGCCCGGTAGACGTCGTCGGCGTGCGCTTCGAGTGAGGGCAGACCGCCGGTGATGAGCACGGCTTCGAGCCCCTCCGGGGCGGCCGACAGATAACGGACGGCGCAGAAACCGCCGAAGGACTGCCCCAGCACGGTCCAGGGGGCGCCACCGGTGAGCTGGGGGCGGATCATTTCGCAGTCGCGGACGATGCTGTCGGAACGGAAGTGGGCGAGGTAGTCGGCCTGCTCGCGCGGACCTCCGCGCATCGGCAGCGTCTGCCGGTTGGCCGGCGTGGACAGACCGGTGCCGCGCTGATCGAGGAGCAGCACACGGAATTCGCGCACCGCCCGCCCGAGCCATGCCTCCGCGCCGACGAAGCGGCGGGCACCGAAGCCGGGACCGCCTTCCAGATAGACCAGCCACGGCAGTTCCCCGGCCGGCCTGCCCGCGGCCACGGCTTCGCGGCCGAAGATCTCGATCGTCTCGCCGTCGGGATCGTCGTGGTCGAGGGGGACCGTGAACCGTCGGTCGGTGAGGACGACGCCGGGCTGGCGATAGCTGTTCAAGGGGACTCCTGTATCCGGTGCTTCCCGGACAGTTCAGCACATCGCCGCGACCCGGCCGGTGTCGGCCCGTGCGCACCCCCACCCCTCCGGCTTCGCCCGCTCGCGGATCATCCGGCAGGCCGGGCGCACGCGGTCATCCGGCAGGCCCGGCGGACGCGGACGCCCAGGGCATGGGACGCGACCGGACGCGACTCCCCTCGATCACTGTCGCGTGAGCCCGCCGCCGCCCTGTGAGCGCCTCCCAGATTTACTGCCACTTGCCATTAACCCGCGTATGCAATTATTGTCGACGCCAGTAACCATCGCACGCGGATCGGCTCGGTCCGGCACCACGAGAGGCAGCACCATGTCCACGGTCCCCACCGTCACGCTCAACAACGGCGTCACGATCCCGCAGCTCGGCTTCGGTGTCTTCCAGGTCCCCGACGACGAGACGACCGCCGCGGTCACCACCGCGCTGGAGGCGGGCTACCGCTCCATCGACACCGCGGCCGTCTACGGCAACGAGACGGGGGTCGGCCGCGCGCTGGCCGGGTCCGGGCTCGCCCGCGAGGAACTGTTCGTGACGACGAAGCTCTGGAACGCCGACCAGGGGTACGACGCCACGCTCGCCGCCTTCGACGCGAGCCTGGCCAAGCTGGGCCTCGACCAGGTGGACCTCTACCTCATCCACTGGCCCACCCCGGCCCGCGACCTCTACACCGACACCTGGCGCGCCCTGGAGAAGCTGCTGGCCGAGGGCCGGATCCGGGCCGCCGGCGTCTCCAACTTCCAGCCCGCACACCTGCGCCGGCTGAGCGAGGAGAGCTCCCTCGTCCCGGCGGTCAACCAGATCGAGCTGCACCCCGGGCTCCAGCAGGCCGAGCTGCGCGCCGTGCACGCGGAATCCGGCATCGCCACCGAGGCATGGAGCCCGCTGGCGCAAGGTGCGCTGCTGGACGACGAGGTGCTGACCTCGCTCGCCGCACGCCATGGGAAGAGCCAGGCCCAGGTGGTTCTTCGCTGGCACCTCCAGCTCGGCAACGTCGTGATCCCGAAGTCGGTCACGCCCGCGCGCATCCGGCAGAACATCGACGTCTTCGACTTCGAGCTCTCGGCAGCCGACATGGAGGCGATCGCCGGACTGGACCGCGGCATGCGCACCGGACCGGACCCCGACACCCTCGACTGATCCCTGTCACCACCCCGTACGGGCAGGCGCCACGCGCCTGCCCGTACGCGTTCCACCAGCGGGGATGGACCCCCTCGGCCAGCCGGCTACCGGCCCCGCCGGTAGCCGCTTCCGCCCCGGGGTCGCTCCAGCGGTCCGGCGACCACAAAGTGGCGGCGAAGGGCGGAGGAGTCGCCCCGCACCGTGAGCAGCGCGCCGTCGACCTCGCGCTCGGCGTGGTCACGTGTCGCGGGTCGCGGTCGCGGAGTGTGTGCGCGGGACGCACCGGCAACTGCTCGCGGCGGGCGGACTTCCGGGCATCGCCGTCAGGCGGTCGCCCGGGAAGAGTGCGGCCACCTGGTGAGAGCCGCGGGCTCCGGAAGGCGACACGCCACAGCATCGCAGCAGGCGGAAGCGCGGGCATCGCGATTCCCGCAGAGTGAGCACATGTTGACGTTCGGGCTGACCCTCGTAAGGTGTGACCATTCACTCAACCTCGCTCACATGAGGCGGTCCCGCATGGCCCTGTTCGATCTCCCCCTCGATGAACTGCACGCCTACCGCAGCCGGTCGGTGGAGCCCGAGGACTTCGACGCGTTCTGGTCGGCCACCCTCCGGGAGGCCCGGACCCACGACCTGGACGCCCGCTTCGAACTCTGCGCCGGCCTCGGCCTCACCACCGTCGACGTGTACGACGTGACGTTCGCCGGGTTCGGCGGCCATCCCGTCAAGGGCTGGTTCGTCATACCGGCGGGAACCACCGAACCCCTCCCCGTGCTCGTGGAGTTCATCGGATACGGCGGAGGACGCAGTCTGCCCCACGCCCATCTGCTCTGGGCCTCGGCCGGAATGGCCCACTTCGTGATGGACACCCGGGGCCAGGGCAGCGGCTGGGCACCCGGCGACACCGCCGACCCCGTGGGATCCGGACCCTCGCTGGCGGGATTCATGACCCAGGGCATCGAGGACCCGGCCACGTACTACTACCGCAGGGTGATCACGGACGCGGTGCGCGCGGTGGAGGCGGCCCGCTCCCACCCGCTGGCCGACGCGTCCCGCACCGCCGCGATCGGCGCGAGTCAGGGCGGCGGCCTCGCCCTCGCGGTGGGAGGGCTGGTGCCCGACCTGGCCGCCCTCGCTCCGGACGTGCCGTTCCTCTGCGACTTCCCCCGCGCGACGCGGATCACCGACCGCAAGCCGTACCGCGAGATCGGCGACTACCTCAAGACGCACCGGGGCCGCGCCGAGCAGACGCTCGGGACGCTCTCCTACTTCGACGGGGTCCACTTCGCGGCCAGGGGCAGCGCACCGGCGCTGTTCTCGGTGGCCCTGGAGGACCAGACCTGCCCGCCGTCCACGGTGTTCGCCGCGTACAACGCCTATGCACACGCAGACAAGGAGATCGAGGTGTACGAGTACAACGACCACGAGGGCGGTGGCCCCTTCCAGCACGCGGCCCAGCTCACGCGGCTGCCGCGGCTCCTCAAGGCCTGACGGACACCGCCGCCCCGGACCCCTTGACCCGCTTCGCGGGCGGCGCCTAGGTTTCGCGGAGAGAAAGCGCTTGCTGTCCGATGAGCGCCCATAACTCGATCTGAAGGGGTGTTTGTCACGACCAGCAATCCTTCGCGCCGGGAGCCGGTGCGGGTCGCGATCGTCGGTACGGGTGCGATCGCGCGTGGCAGCCACCTGCCGGCGTTGACCGCACTCGGTGCCGGACAGCCACTGGAGATCGTCGCCGCGGTCGACGTGGACACGGCCTCGGTCGAGGCGTTCTGCACCGACGCGGGCATCGCCCACCCGTACACCGACCTCGACCGGATGCTCGCCGAGCAACGCCCGGACCTGGTCACTCTCGCCACCCCGCCCCGGTTCCACCGCGATCAGACCGTCGCATCGCTGCGCGCCGGGGCGTGGGTGTGGTGCGAGAAGCCACCCTGCCCCTCGCTGGAGGACTTCGACGCCATCGAGGCGGCGGAGGGCGGCTCGGACGGCGGCGGCCCGTACGCGGCGATCGTGTTCCAGCACCGCTTCGGCTCGGGCGCGCGGCACGTCCGGGGACTGCTCGCCGGACAGGCCATGGGCCGCCCGCTGGTGGCTCACTGCCAGACCACCTGGTACCGGGACGAGGCGTACTACTCCGCTCCCTGGCGGGGCACCTGGAGCAGCGAGGGCGGCGGCCCCTCGATGGGGCACGGCATCCACCAGATGGATCTGCTGCTCGATCTGCTCGGTCCGTGGGCGGAGATCCGGGCGATGGCCGGGCGGCTCGTGCACGACGTGGAGACCGAGGACGTGTCCACCGCGCTCATCCGCTTCGAGAACGGCGCGATGGCCACCGTGGTCAACAGCGTGCTCAGCCCGGACGAGGTCAGCCGGATCCGGATCGACTGCGAACGCGCGACGGTCGAGCTCACGCATCTGTACGGACATCGCAACGCTGACTGGCGCATCACCCCCGCCCCGGGGGTGGCATCCGAGGAGGCCGCTGCCTGGCGGGACTTCGGAGCCGATGTCCCCAGCTCGCACGAGGCGCAGCTCAAGGGTCTGCTGGAGGACCTGAGGGCCGGACGCAGGCCGCGGAGCAGCGGTGCGGACGGCCGCAAGAGTCTCGAACTGGTCGCCGCGCTCTACAAGGCCGCCTTCACCGGGTCGACCGTACGGGCGGGCGAGATCGGGCCGGGCGACCCCTTCTACGGGGCGCTGCACGGCGGCGCCCCGGGCTGGGCTCCGGAGCGCGTGGACAGGCCCGCCGAGGTGGTGGCGTGACGAAGGCAGTGGGACTCGTCCACCGGCACGGTGAACACCTCTCCGTCACGGCGGGGACCGGGGTGGAACTGCTGCGCTACGTCTACCGGGCGGAGGACGCGTGGGAGGCGCCGAAGCCCTACATCCACCCCCTGCGCACACTGTCCGGCCAGGTGGTGACCGGCTACCGGCCCAACGACCACCGCTGGCACAAGGGCCTGCAGATGACTGCCTCGCACCTTTCGGGCGCGAACCTGTGGGGCGGCAACAGTTACGTGGACGGCGAGGGCTATCTCGCCCTGCCGGAGCGCGTCGGGTCCATGGCGCACACCGGATTCGACGAGGTGTCCGTGCACGACGGCGGGGTGCGGTTCGCGGAGCGGCTGACCTGGCACCCGCACAGCGGCGGCCTCTGGGCCGAGGAGACGCGCCGTATCGAGGTGCACGACGTCGACGAGGCGGCCGGCAGCTGGGCACTGACCTGGTCGTCCTCGGTCACCAACCGGCGCGACGAACCGCTCCGGTTCGGGAGTCCGACGACACACGGCCGGCCGAACGCGGGGTACACCGGGCTGTTCTGGCGCGGGCCGCGCGCCTTCCGGGACGGGCGGATCGTCTCGCCGGACGCCGAGGGGCCGGACCTCATGGGCCGGCAGGCTCCCTGGCTCGCGTACAGCGGTGAGCACGACGGAGCCGACGGGCACGCGACGCTCGTCTTCGTCCACTCCCCCGGGAACGACCACACCGGCGCGGGCGGCGCGCACCCGGCCCACTGGTTCGTGCGCAACACCCCGTTCGCCGCTGTCGCCCCGTCGCTCGCCTTCCACGACGAACTGGTGCTGGACCCCGGAGCGACGCTGACCCGCGAGTACCGGGTGCTGGTCGCCGACGGGGCCTGGGACCGGGAGCGGATCGCCTCCGCGGTCGGCCGGCTCACCTGGTAGCGGCGCACAGCGGTTCCCGGTGCCCGGTTGCGGGGGCGCGTCGACCGGTGCTGTCCGCAGCGACGCCGGCGAGGGCTCGGGGCCGCACCGAGCCGCGTCCGCCCTCCGCCCGCCGTTCCGTGACGGGGCCGGCCGGCCCCGTCACGGAACGGCGGGCGCGTCAGTGCTCCCTGGCCGGGGAGAGGACGAACACAGGGATCTCCCGGTCGGTCTTGGTCTGGTAATCGGCGTAGTCGGGGAACGCCTCGACCGCGCGTTCCCACCACAGGGCCTTCTCCTCACCCGTGACCTCGCGGGCGGTCATGTCCTGCCGCACGGTACCGTCGCGCAGCTCCACCTCGGGGTCGGCCAGCACGTTGTAGTACCAGACGGGGTGCTTGGGGGCGCCGCCGAGGGAGGCCACCACGGCGTACTGGCCGTCGTGCTCGACCCGCATCAACGGGGTCTTGCGGAGCTTGCCGCTCTTGGCGCCGCGCGTCGTCAGCAGGATGACGGGCATGCCGCGCATGGTGGTCCCCTGCGTCCCTCCGGAGCTCTCGATGAGTTCGACCTGCTCACGGACCCACGTCGTCGGGCTCGGCTCGTACTCGCCGTCCATCGGCATGGAACATGCTCCTCTCGTCGGAAAGCCGGTCGTGTGCCCATCATGGCTCCGGTGTGGACCCGGATCACGCAAGGACACCGGCGTGAAGCCTGCCCACCGACCGCCGTCTCATTCTCCGGACCGACATGAGACGACTGCGGAGCAATCCGCTCACAGAAGCTCACAGATTCCGAACCCCTTAAGACCCATACGTCCCTTCATTTCCGATATATCACCTCGCCCCGCCCCTGGGGTTCCTGAGCACAGGCCGTACCGTGGGGGCAGCGGAGTAAGCCATGCCTTACCCCGCTGCACTCTGCCCGCGCTCGTCCGCCCTAAGGAACAACACTCCATGACACGCCCCGTCCGCGTCGCCATCGTCGGAGCCGGTCCCGCCGGAATCTACGCAGCGGACGCGCTTCTCAAGTCCGAGGCCGCCCAGGAGCCGGGCGTTTCGATCGACCTGTTCGAGCGCATGCCCGCCCCGTTCGGCCTGATCCGCTACGGCGTGGCTCCGGACCACCCGCGGATCAAGGGAATCGTCAAGGCGCTCCACCAGGTCCTGGACAAGCCCCAGCTGCGGCTCTTCGGCAACGTGGACTACCCCAACGACATCGGCCTGGACGACCTGCGGTCCTTCTACGACGCCGTGATCTTCTCGACCGGCGCCGACGCCGACCGCGCCCTCGACATACCGGGCATCGAGCTCGAGGGCTCGTACGGCGCAGCCGACTTCGTCGCCTGGTACGACGGACACCCCGAGGTTCCTCGCACCTGGCCGCTGGAGGCCGAGAAGGTCGCCGTGCTCGGTGTCGGCAACGTGGCCCTGGACGTCGCGCGCATCCTCGCCAAGACCGCGGACGAGCTGCTCCCCACCGAGATACCCGCGAACGTCTACGACGGCCTCAAGGCGAACAAGGCGCTGGAGGTGCACGTCTTCGGGCGGCGCGGGCCGGCCCAGGCCAAGTTCAGCCCGATGGAGCTGCGCGAGCTGGACCACTCGCCGAACATCGAGGTCATCGTCAACCCCGAGGACATCGACTACGACGAGGGCTCGATCGCCACCCGGCGGGAGAACAAGCAGGCCAACATGGTCGCCTCCACGCTGGAGAACTGGGCGATCCGTGACGTCGGCGACCGCCGCCACAAGCTCTTCCTCCACTTCTTCGAGTCCCCGGTCGAGGTCGTCGGTGAGGACGGCCGCGTCGTCGCCCTGCGCACCGAGCGCACGGAACTCGACGGCACGGGCAACGTCAAGGGCACGGGCCGCCACACCGACTGGGACGTACAGAGCGTCTACCGTGCGGTCGGCTACTACTCGGAGGAGCTCCCGAAGCTTCCCTTCGACGTGGTCTCCGGGACTGTCCCGCACGCGGCAGGACGCGTACTGGCCGGTGACGAGCCGATGCCCTCGGTGTACGTCACCGGGTGGATCAAGCGCGGTCCGATCGGCCTGATCGGGCACACCAAGGGCGACGCCAACGAGACCGTGGCCTGCCTGCTGGAGGACCACGCCGCCGGCCGGCTGCCCGCCCCCGCACAGCCCGGCACCGACGCGGTCGTCGACTTCCTGGAGCAGCGCGGTGTCCGGTACACCACCAAGGAGGGCTGGCACCGCCTGGACGCGCACGAGCAGGCGCTCGGCGCGGAGCAGGGGCGCGAGCGCGTCAAGGTGGTCGAGCGCGCGGCCATGCTGGACGCGTCCGGAGCCTGACGGCCACTGACACCCGCGCCCCCTGAGCCCTCCGTAGAGGACGGCTCAGGGGGCGCAGTGCTCTCCGGAAGGCGACGGACGACACCGATACACGGATCGAGGGCCCGTCGGGGCCGGGTGACCAGCCACCCTCTTGACTGACCCCTTGCCGGACCAGGTATCTTGCATCGCATGGAACCTGGTGATTCGACCAAGCAGGCCCGGGCAGCCGCCCAGCTGCGCAAGGGTGTCCTGGAGTACTGCGTACTCGCCCTGATGCGGGACCGCCCCCGCTACGGCGTGGAACTCCTCCAGGCGCTGGAGGACTCCGGCGCCCTGGCCACGAGCCAGGGCACGGTCTACCCGCTGCTCTCCCGGCTCCGGCGCGACGACCTCGTCAGCACCACCTGGCAGGAGTCCGCATCCGGACCACCCCGCCGCTACTACGCACTCACCGACAGTGGCAGGGCCGCGCTCGACGAGTTCACCCGCGTCTGGCCAGGCTTCCGGGACGCCGTCGACACCTTCCTGTCCACCCCGCCCTCCTCCACCGGAGAACTCGCATGAAGACCCCTGCCGCATCCGTACGCGATTACCTCTCCGCCGTCGAGCGTGAGGCCTCCGCACTCCCCGCCGACCGCCGTCAGGAGCTTCTCGCCGACCTCGCGGAACACATAGAGGTGACGCGCGCCGAACGCCCCGACGCCACGCTCGGCGAGATCCTGGCGGGACTGGGGGACCCCCGCACGATCGCGGCGACGGCACTGGCCGAGGCCGGGAGCAGAGCGACCGGGATCCCGGCCGCGGACGGGGCCGGTGGACCTGCCCGGCGCGGCAAGGTGCACCCCCTGGTCCCGCTTCTGATGCTCACCCTTTCACTGCCCTTCGTGATGGTGTTCTCCGAATCCCCCGGCCCGCTGTTCGGATTCATGTTCCGCGTCGCCGGCGCGGTGCTCCTCTGCACCTCGGTGCACTGGACCGCCGTCCGGAAGACCACCGGGGTCCTGCTGGCCGCCGTCGTGCCGAGCGTCGTCATCGCGACCTGGAACCTGTCCAGCGGCGGCCCGACCGGTGACACCCCGGCCCTGCTCGCCAACTTGGGGATGCTGGCCCTGCTGATCGGCACAGCAGCCTGGCTCTGGCGGGGCCGGCGCGTCTGAGGGGCCGATGCGGCGCACGCGCATGGGGCCGGCCCGCTTTCGTGGTCCAACGGGTCGGCCAGGAAGGGGCGGTGCTCCCGGCGGATGACAACAGACCTCCGCGGAAAGCTGCCTTCTGCACCCTCCACCCCGTGACAACTGTTCAAGTCGGGCGCCGACGTCGGCCTGCCACGCTTCCGGTGGCCTTGCCCGCCTGTCGCCCTGCCGCACCGCGGGACTTCTTCGCGGCGGGCTTCGCCGCCGAACCCGCTTCGGCCGCCGCCTTCTTCGCAGGGGCCTTCCCGGCCGCGGCCTTCTTCCGTGCCGCCTTCCGGGGTGGCGCCTTCTCGGCAGGGGTCGCTTCGTTCGACGCTGACGCGCGCTCGGCCCGCGGCCTCCTGCCCGATTCCGTCTTCTCCGCGGCGGCGGGTTCCTCCTCGTCCTGGGTGCCTCCGGCGACACCTCGCACGACCCCTCCGACCGCGTCGCCCGCCGCTCCGGCACCGCTCCCGCCCACGTCCTCGACGGCAGCTCCCGCACTCTCACCGATCCCCTTCACCGCCGTGCCCGCGTCGTCCGCGACGGACTCGACCGCTTTCCCGGCACCCTGCCCGACATCGCTCACGGCCGCCCCCGTGCCCTCGCCCAGTCGCTTCACGGCCTTGCCGGTGCCGGCCCCGACGTTCTCGACCGCTTCGCCCACACCACGGGTCAACTGCTCGAGTATCTGCGGGTTGCGGTCCACCGTGCTCAGCAGACGGGTGACGATGGCCGCGATGTTGTGGAGCCGCACCCTGAGCTGTGCCTGTACGTCCACCCCCGAGATGCCCAGTTCGACCCGCCCGAGGCGGACGTCCGCGCCCACGTTCAGTTTGAGGAGGTCCAGCACCTCCGCCTGCAGGGAGACATGGGCCTCCAGGTCGTCGACCTCCAGGTTCAGTTCGTCCACGTGGAGAGCGGGGACATCCAGGAAGACGTCGGACCGGTTCTCACCGGGCCCCTGGTCCGGCGGGATCGCGACCTCGTGATCGTGTTCCCCGTGGTCGGCGCGGTCCGGGCTGGGCATGATGCGAGCACATCCTCCATCGACCCCCGTCCAGCAACTTCACGTCCAAGTGTCGACCGGGTGAAACCATCACGCAATCGCCGGACCGGACGGCGGCGGGGTACCTCCTCGGGCTCCTGGGAGGCCGCCACCGGGCGCGCGGCAGCCCGACCGCCCACGCCGTGAGCGGAACGCGGCCGGACCGAGGCCGTAGACTCGGCGGATGGCCAAGTACTTCGATGTGCACCCCGAGAACCCCCAGCGCCGCACCATCACCAACGTGGCCGAGAGCATCCGGTCCGGCGCCCTCGTCGCCTATCCGACGGACTCCTGCTACGCCCTGGGATGCCAGCTGGGCAGCCGCGACGGGATCGACCGCATCCGGTCGATCCGGAACCTCGACGACCGTCACCACTTCACGCTGGTCTGCCAGAACTTCGCGCAGCTCGGCCAGTTCGTGCAGGTCGACAACGACGTCTTCCGCACGATCAAGGCGACGACACCGGGGAGTTACACCTTCATCCTTCCCGCCACCAAGGAGGTGCCGCGTCAGCTGCTGCACCCCAAGAAGAAGACCGTGGGCGTCCGGATCCCGGATCACACCGTCACTCAGGCGCTGCTCGCCGAGCTGGGTGAGCCGCTGCTGTCCAGCACGCTGCTCCTGCCGGACGAGGAGGAACCTCTGACGCAGGGCTGGGAGATCAAGGAGCGCCTCGACCACGTCGTGGACGTCGTACTCGACTCCGGCGACTGCGGAACCGAGCCGACGACCGTCATCGACTTCTCCGGAGGCGAGCTGGAGGTCGTGCGCCGCGGAGCGGGCGACGTGAGCCGGTTCGAGTAGCGCACCGCCCGCTGGGTCACTCCACGCTTCCGGCCTCTCCTCCGAGATGCGCGCACCCCCGGGTGCCTGGTTCGGTGGAGGGGTCCGCTCCGCCCAGTGTCAGGGAGTGATCATGAGCGAGTCAGAGGACGTACGGGACCGCCTCCGGCGCATGCGTGGCCGGGCCGAGGATCTCGAGAAGGCGGCCGAGCGAGCTTCCGATCCTTCGGAGCGCCGGCGCCTGCAGGACGAAGCACACCGGCTCGAATCCCAGAGCGTGCAGGTCAGCGGCATGGCGAGTGGCGACATCTACCCGATGGAGTGAGACGGGCGGTTCGCCTCCGGGTGTCACTCAGGGCCGCCGCGTTTGCCCGGGCCCGGATGACGTGTTAATCCGGAAGTGAGGTGACACGCGGTGAATACGCGGAGGGCGGGGCACGGGCTTCCCCTCCCCCGCCCCGCTCTCCGCCCCCACCTGCGGACGGCTCACCCCGCGAGACCCGACGGGCTTCGGGCTGATCGAGAAGAGCACGCACGGGCCCATCCTCCGCTACGGTCGTCCGACCCCGATCGCGCACGATCGGAAGCGTGGTGGCCGACGCCGCGGGCGAGGAACATCTGCGACGCGTACTGCTTCAACTCCCGGCGGCACAGGACCTCTTGTTCGGTAACCCCGACGGCTGACGCTCAGCCGAGGCCCGCGATCCGTGCGAGCCTCCGCATCGAGTCCGCGAGGGCCTCGCGGTCGTGGGTGCTGGTGGTGACCAGGATCTCGTCCGCGCCGGTCTCCCCGATCACCTCTTCGAGCCCCGCCCGCACCATGTCCTCGGTGCCCGCGAGATGTCCGCGGAGCCCGTCCTCGAACAGCGCGCGTTCCTTCTCCGTCATGGCCGACGCCTCGATCCGCTCGGCCGGCAGCAGCGGCGGGAAGGAGCCATGGGTGCGCGAGTACGCCATGGACCACGCCTCGGGGGCCAGGAGACGCCTCGCCTCCGCCTCGGAGCCGGCGACCGCGACGGTGCCGGCCACGATCACATACGGGTCCCGGCCCCATGCGGAGGGCTGGAATCCACCGCGGTACGCCTCCACGGCCCGTAGCAGCCTGTCGCGCCCGCGCAGATCGCCCACGACGAGCGGCAGACCGGCTGCCGCGGCGACGGCGGCGCCCTCACCGGTGGCGAGCACGTACGGCGGCACGTGCAGTCCCTCGGCCGGGCGGGCGTGAACCTGGGGGTGCGCCTGCTGGGTGCCGTCGAGCCATCCGAGGAGTTCGGCGAGCTGTCCGGCGAACGTCTGGGCGTCCTGCTTGTCGCGCCCGAGGGCTCTGCGGATCCCGTCGGTGAAGCCGGCCGAACGACCCAGGCCCATGTCGATCCGGCCGGGGAAGAGCGAGGCGAGCACCCCGAACTGCTCGGCCACGACGAAGGGCTGATGGTTCGGGAGCATCACTCCGCCGGTCCCGACCCGGATGGTGGAGGTCGCTGCCGCGACGGCGGCGGCCAGTACCGTCGGCGCCGATCCCGCGATGCCGGGGACACCGTGGTGCTCGGAGACCCAGAAACGGTGGTAACCGAGGGCCTCCACCGTTCCTGCCAGCGCGACGGTGTCCCGCAGTGCCTGCGGGCCGTCGTACCCCTCGCGGGTCCGGGAGCGGTCGAGGAAGGAGAACCGGGTCGATGCGATGGAAGAACTCACACCTGGTTCAACACCGCGGGTCCGCCGGGATTCCCGCGCCGCCGGGATTCCCGCGCCGCCGGGGAGCGTCCGTCGCCGTCGCCGTCGGTTCAGCGCTCCGAGGCCGCCGCGGCGATCTCGGCGGGAGCGTCACGGAGGCCCAGGCGCAGGTGCTCGACGTGGTACAGGGCCTGGTCGAGGAGTTCCGCGACGTGGTGGTCGTACAGGGCGTAGACGATGGAACGCCCTCGGCGTTCACCGGCGACCAGTCCCAGATTCCTCAGCAGCCGCAGCTGATGGGAGCAGGCGGAGGGCTCCATCTCCACCGCCTCGGCGAGGTCACCGACCGCGCAGGGGCCCTCCTGCAGGCGCGCCAGAATGCGCAGCCGGGAGGGGGTGGCCAGCGCCTGGAGGGTCTCCGCGACACCCGCAGCCCCCACGGCGTCGAGGCGCTCGCGGGTGGTCGCGCTGGTCTGCTCGTCACGTCCGTGGCCCATGGCGCCCATCTTACGGATGACACATGAAGACCTATTCATATATTCCTGTACGGTGGGCGTCGTCGTCGTTCCCGCTGCCTGTGAGGGGTCGTTCATCCATGCCAGCTGTCGTCATCCCGCCCCCGACGCGCCTCGCCTCCGCCGGCTCGGGTGAGGCGCCCCGGCGTCGCACGCGGGTCCTGGCCCTCGCCGAGGCCCGATGGGCGGGTGCGGCCCTGGCGCTGTTCCTGCTCGCGCTGCCGCTGCACCTGACCGGGGCCCCGGGCTGGACGTGGGGCCCGCTGTACGCCCTCGTCTACGCCGCCGGAGGCTGGGAACCGGCCCTCTCGGGACTGCGGGAGCTCCGGGAGAAGGTCCTGGACGTGGACCTGCTGATGATCGTGGCCGCGCTCGGCGCGGCCTCGATCGGCCAGGTCATGGACGGGGCACTACTCATCGTGATCTTCGCGACGTCCGGCGCGCTGGAGGCGCTGGCGACGGCCCGCACCCAGGACGCGGTCCGCGGCCTCCTCGACCTGGCCCCGGCCACCGCCTCCCGCGTCACCGCGGACGGAGGCGAGGAGAGCGTCGCCACCGGGGATCTCACGGTCGGCGATGTCATCCGGATCCGGCCGGGCGAGCGCGTCGGCGCCGACGGGCGGGTCCTCGACGGTGCGAGCGAGGTCGATCAGGCCACCATCACCGGAGAACCGCTGCCCGTCGCGAAGGAGCCCGGCGACGAGGTGTTCGCCGGGACGCTGAACGGCACGGGCACCCTGAGGGTCGCCGTCGAGCGGGACGCGTCGGAGTCGGTCATCGCCCGGATCGTGGCGATGACCGAGGAGGCCGCCCGCACGAAGGCCCCCACCCAGTTGTTCATCGAGAAGGTCGAGCAGCGCTACTCGCTCGGCATGGTCGTGGCCACCCTGGCCGTCTTCCTCGTCCCGCTCGCCTTCGGCGACGACGTGACCGGGAGTCTGCTGCGTGCCATGACGTTCATGATCGTGGCCTCCCCCTGCGCCGTGGTGCTGGCGACCATGCCGCCCCTGCTCTCCGCCATGGCCAACGCGGGACGCCACGGTGTCCTCGTCAAGTCCGCGGTCGTCATGGAGCGTCTCGGGCAGTCCGACGTGGTGGCGCTGGACAAGACCGGCACCCTCACCGAGGGCACTCCGCGTGTGACCGGCGTCCACCCCCTGCCCGGCGCCGGGCTGACCGGCGAGACGCTGCTGGCCCTGGCCGCCGCGGCGGAGCACCCCAGCGAGCACCCCCTGGCGCGCGCCGTCGTGAACGCCGCCCAGGAGCGGGGGCTGCGCCTGTCACCGGCCTCGGAGTTCGACTCGGCGCCGGGTACCGGCGTGACCGCCACCGTCGACGGCCAGGTGATCTCGGTGGGCTCCCCCGCCCGCCTCCTGCGGCACACCGGAGCACCCGCGGCCGCGGACGCCGCCGCGTCGGCCACCGGACTGGAGGAAGCCGGGAGCACCGCGGTTCTCGTCCTGCGCGACGGCGAACCGGTGGGGGTGCTCGGGATCGCCGACCGCATCCGGCACGACGCCGCGGCGACCGTCACCGCACTGGCCCGTCTGACCGACGGCTCGCCGATGCTGCTGACCGGCGACAACGCACGCGCCGCCGCCCGGCTGGCCGCCGAGGCGGGCATCACCGACGTCCGGGCGGGACTGCTCCCCCAGGACAAGGCGGCGGCCGTCCGGGAACTGGAACAGGCCGGGCGCAGGGTGCTGGTCGTGGGCGACGGCGTCAACGACGCGCCCGCGCTGGCCGCCGCGCACGTCGGGATCGCGATGGGCCGCGCCGGCTCCGATCTCGCCCTGGAGGCGGCTGACGCGGTCGTCATCCGCGACGAACTGGCCACCGTCCCCACGGTGGTGGCACTCTCCCGGGCCACCCGTCGGCTGGTCGTGCAGAACCTGGTCGTCGCCGGCGTGTTCATCTCGGCACTCGTCGTCTGGGACCTCGTCGGTCATCTGCCGCTCCCGCTCGGTGTCCTGGGGCACGAGGGCTCCACCGTCATCGTGGGCCTCAACGGACTCCGGTTGCTGCGCGAATCGGCCTGGCGTCGCGCGGCGGGGCAGGAGCGGGAGGTAATGGGCGGTCGGCAGGTGCGGGACTGACGACGGCACCTGCCCCCTGCTGCGCGCCCTGTGCGACATCCTGAGGGCTGATCCGGGCGACAGCCGTACGCTCGCCGAACTCGGCCGTGAGGTCGGGGCGAGCGCCCGTACCCTGTCCCGGCTGTTCCGCAGCGACCTGGGCATGACCTTCCCTCAGTGGCGCACCCAGCTGCGCCTCCACCACGCCCAGGTACTCCTGGCCGGGCGGACACCGGTGACCACGGTCGCGCACCGGTGCGGCTGGTCCTCCGCCAGCGCCTTCATCGAGGCGTTCCGCCGCGCCTTCGGCCACACCCCGGGCTCCCGTCCGGCGGGCTGACGGCGCGTGAACCCCGGCCCGGGAGCGGTTGGCCCAGGGCGGGCGCGGTGCTCAGCAGGTCCGGAAGACGTGCCCCTTCTCGCCGGCGGGGAGCACGTCGAGGTCCCGCAGGACGAGGGAGATCCTGCCGCCCCAGCTGGAGCAGCTCTCGTCGAAGCCCACATCGCCCTCGCCCTCGTACTCGATGGCGAAGACACGGTCGTCGTACGCGTCGGCGTAGGCGTCGCATTCGTCGAACTGGGCGCACTCCTCGGTGACCGCGAAGTCGAAGCCGATCTCCTGGTGCCGGTCGAGCAGGTCGGTGGTGTTCTTCTGCCCGATCGCCAGACCGTCGCCATGCGCCCGCGTGGCCAGTTCCTTCGCGAAGGCGGCATTGTGATCCCGCGTCAGCTTGCCCTTCGACCGCTCGAAGGAGTCGAGGTTGTCCGGCTCGACCGCTTGGAAGCCGTTCTCGGCACAGCCGTCGATCCACTTCCCGACGATCTCCACGAGCTTGGTGCGCTTGGCGGGCGTGGAGGTGTCCAGGAGTACCTCGTCCCAACCCTCGTCGATGATCTCCTTCCCGTTCCCGTCCCTCAGCAGGAGGTCCGGGTGGGTGTCCTGCCACCATTCCAGGGCGTCGGGCTGGGTCTGGAAGGCGTTCACGTAGCAGACGTTGTACAGGCCGGGGGCCGGATCGTCCTCGCGGTCGCGGGACACCGCGCGCACCCCGTCGGGCGGCGTGTAGCCACCGCCGATCTGGTAGTCGAACGTCATCCCGGCCGTCGGCAGGCGCACGTCGCCGGTCTCCGTCCGCCGCGTGGGCTCGTCGGCGGCGGACTCCCCGTCGGCGCCCGCACAGCCGGCGAGCACGCCCGCCCCGAGGACGGAGGCTAGGGCCGTCGCCATGCCGGCGACCGCGCGCCGACGACGAAAGAACAGGGACAGGGCACGGCCGGCCACGCGTATCTCCAGGTGTCAGGGATCCGGAACGATGATCCGCCCCCATCCTCCGACACCGCCGCGGAGCCCCGTCATCCGGGGCCGCGGATCACCGCACCTCGGCGGCCGTCGACGTCGGTCCGCCACCGACCCGGTCGGGGAGGCGCCGCGTCGGGCCCTCCGGACCGAACACGTCACCGCGCCGGGCCGACCACTGCCCGCTCAGGGCTCACGGTGTCCGAATGCCCTCCGCCGCACGGTCCTTCTCGGCCTCGGCCACCCGGGCGAGCAGTTCCTCACGTCCGATGGCGTCGGTGCGCGTCGAGGGCACGGTGCACGCGTGGGCACCGGCGACCGTCCCGTAGAGAGCGCAGCGCCGGGGGTGTTCGCCGCTCAGCACGCCGAGGAGGAACCCGGAGGCGAAGGCGTCGCCGGCGCCGTTGGAATCCACCACCGGGGCGGGCGGGGTGACGGCCGGCGTGTGCGTCAGCCCGTCGTCGTACAGCAGGTACGAACCGTCGGCACCCGCGGTCGCGACGACGATCCGGGCCCGTCCTCGTCCGGTGATGTCACGCATGGTGCGCTCGGGGTCGGTCAGTGCGGTGGTGGACAGGAACACGATGTCCGCCTGGAGCGCGAACGTCTCGTGGTAGGCGTCGACGCCGTCCCAGTCGTGCAGATCGGTGGAGATGGTCACCCCGGCCTCGCGGAGCACCGGAACGGTGAAGCCGCACGGCTGCGTGATGACGACGTGGGCATGACGGGTGCCGGCGAGGAGCCGGCGGACCGTCGACTCCTGGAACCGGTCCGAGTCGTGCGCGCGGGAGGCGTCGTACAGGGACAGCCGTCGCCCGTCGGGAGCGACGAGGTTGACGGCACGCTTCGTGCCGGCCGCCTGGGGAACCTCGGTGAAGGGGATGCCCCGGTCGCGGTGCAGGGCGCGGACCAGGTCACCCTCGTGGTCGTCGCCGATCATGTCGAGGTGGTGGGTGCGCAGGCCGAGGGCGTGCAGTCCGAGGGCGACGAAGTCCCCGCTCTGCCCGGCGCGGGTCTCGATGCCGGGCCGGATCATGTAGCTGTCGGCGAACGGGAGCGGGAGTTCGGGGACGTGGACGACGGTGTCGACGCCGGCACCGCCCAGGACGAGGACGTCGGTCTGCTGGTGCATGAAGGTGTTGGTGCCTCTCGGTTCGGATCGTCGTGTCGGAGGTCTGCGCCCGGTGGCCCGGTCCGCCCACGGCGCGCGGGACGTGTGCCGTCCCGCGCGTCGTGGGTCCGTGGTGCGGTCCGCGGCCGGTCAGGCCTCCCGTGCTCCGATGTGCAGCGCCAGCGCCCCGCGGGCCGGCACCGCCGCCTGGACGGTGCCGTCGTCGCGGACCGTGACGGTGTTGCCGTCGCAGGCGTCGGGTGAGGCCGCGGCGACGTTGCAGTAGGTACCGCCGGGCAGGGAGGTCGTGAAGGTCCTGAGGTGGCCTCCGTGACGGAACTCGTCCACGTCGCCGATTCCTGTGCACTCGGGCGGTGTCGCCTGCGACTGCCAGGGGGCGAGGGTCGTGAGACCGGCGACGGTGACGACTCCGGCCAGCGTTCCGCCGATGAGGCGGAAGCGGTGGTGCATGTGCGGCTCCTTCGACGACAGGGCACGGCTGTGCCCTCGAAGACAGCCACGCGCCAGGCTGCCGTGGGGGGAACGTCTGGGAGCCTGCCGCTCCGTCCGGGCGGCCGTCAAGGACTTCTGCAAGCTCTTTCAGATTCTTGCGCAAGGTGACGCGACGTCACCGATGTTTCGCCCGCGGCCCGTCGGCGGGGCGACCGCGCCGGACGGCGCGGATCAGAAGGACGCCGGCAGCAGTCCCGCGGCGGTCCGCAGTGCGACGGCGTGCCGTTCGAGTTCGGGCTCCCCACCCCGGTCGGCCGGCATGGACGCCATCAGGGCGAGCCGGTCACGCCAGCTGTTACCGGCCAGCGGCACCGCGACGGTGTTCATTCCCCACACGGACTCACCGGCACTGTCGGCGCGGCCGAGGGTGCGGATGCCGGCGAGTTCGGAGAGCAGGGCCGAACGGGACACCGGCGTACGGCTGGTGACACCGGGCAGCCGCTCGTCCGGGTAGAGGGCGCAGACCTGTTCGGTGGTCAGCTGCGCGAGCAGCACCTTGCCCGCCGAGGTGGCGTGCGCGGGGTGCGCGCGGCCGGTCTCCAGGACGGCGCGCACGGGGTGCGGGGACTCCCGGCCGTCCGTGATGATCACCTGGTCGCCGATCAGAGCGGCGGTGCCGACGGTCTCCCCGGTAGCGGTGGCCGCCGCGTCCAGCACCACCTGGAGGCGGGCCCTGGTCCCGGGACCGTAACCGGCCGGACGGCCCAGCGTGACGAGTTCGGGTCCCGCGGAGTAGCCACGGCCCGAGGTGTCCCTGGTGGCGAAGCCGCGTGACTCCAGGGTGCTGAGCACGCGGTGCGCGGTGGAGCGGGCCACGTCCAGTTCCCTGGCGGCCTCGGTGACGGACAGCGTGTCGTGGGTGAGGAAGAGGCGCATCAGGCGCAGCCCGGTGTCCAATGACTCGATGATGTAGCTCCTGGGGTCGGCCACGGGGTCCTCTCGGTCGTTTCGCTGGGGCCGTGTTCCTTGTGCGGTGCCCCGCGCCCATGATTCCGGGCCGGGGGGCGGCGGAGCAACGAGTCGCACTCCGCCGTCCCCGCGTCCCGGACGAGGCCGTGCGCAGGTGGCCCAGGCGTCACGCCGAGGCGTCACCCGGCACCAGCAGCGGCGGTGAGGGGAGCCGGAAGTGCCTGGCGATGATCCGCAGGGTGTGTGCCCCGTCGGCGTTGAACCCGGGATCGGCGTCGTAGGCCGGGGTGTCCCGGCCCACGATCCCGGCCTCGAGCAGCTCGCGCACCAGCAGGTCGCCACTGCGCCGTGATTCCCGGCGAGCGCCGATGTTGAAGTAGTTCTGCTCGAATCCTCCGCGGCTGTGGACGAACTGGAACGGATGGGCGGCGCAGTGCGGGACCATGTAGTTCTGTCCGTGCTCGCAGGCGCAGGCAGGTGTGGACGCCAGGAAGACGGTTTCCACCCGGCCGGGGCCCGCCCCGCGGTCGGCGTAGCGGAAACCGGTGATCCAGCAGGCCAGTTCCTGGACGTCGACCGCGTCGGAGGCCGGTCCGGCGTCGTGGGTCGCCCAGGCCCAGCCGGACGCCTCACCGACGGTGGTGGCGGGGCGCCCCGCTTCGGCGAAGACGGCGGACAGGGTGGGCAGGTCCATTCCCCTGCAGAAGGTGACGTAGGTGTCGGGCGCGAGCAGGTTCACCTCGCCACCACCTCCGCGGAGAGCGGGGGCGAGGGCAGCACGAAGAAGTCCGCGATGGCCTTCACCAGCCGGTTCTCGTCCTCGTCGTGGTGGTCGAAGCAGTCGTGCCCCTCATCCTCCGGCGCCTCGCACTCCGCACCGGGGCCGATCAGGTTCGCCGCGAGGAGCTCGGCCGACAGGAAGTCCGGGTTGTCGCCCACTCGTTGCCCCACGTCCTCGAAGCTGAAGTGAAGGATAGGGCGTCCGTCCCGGTAGTACGAGAAGTCCGGGCCGTGCGCCTTCGCGCTGCACGGCTCGGTCACGAGGACGACGATCTCTCCGCCGTCCGTGCGGAGCGTGGGGTAGTTCACGAGGTCGTAGTCGTCGGCCTCGGGGTTCAGCATGTCGTGGACGGCCCACGCCCACTCGCCGCCCTCGCCGCATGCCAGAGGTTCCCGCGACAGGGCGCGCAGTCCAGCGGCGAGCGCGTCGCCGGACATGCCGCGGGCGAAGACGAGGTTCACCTCGTGGCCGGGGAAGGAGTGATGTATCCAGTCGGTCATGCGCAGACCCTATGCGCGGGCACCGACAAAGGGCCGGTGTCGCCGACAGGACGTCAACGGGCTTCGGTGGCAGGGGAATGCGCGTGCTGTGGAAGAGGGTACGGCGATCAAGTTAGGGTCACCTGACCGATGCGCCCTCCGCGCGTCGCCCCCGTTCTCACAAGGAGACGTTCATGCGCCGCGTGACGGAACAGGCCCGCAGGGACGACGCGTTCGCCGGGTTCGGGCTGCCGGGCGTGCCCGGCAGCCCGGAATTCTGGGCGGCCGCGGGAGCACCCGCGTCGCTGCCCGCCGAGGACGGCGGCTGGGTGACCCTGTTCCTGTGGCGGGGCTCTCCGGCGAGCGTGGGCTTCGAGAGCTGGTCGGGGCCCGTGTCCCTGCGCCGGTGGGAGGACACCGACTGCTGGTACGCCGAGGTGCACATGCCGGCGCGGCTGCGGGTGACCTACCGGTTCCTCGCGGACGACGGGGAGTACGCCGACCCGTTCAACCCTGCGGGCGCGGGCGGTGACCGGTCGGTCCTCGCGACCCCGGACGCTCCGCGTCAGCCGCACTGGCCCGTCGTCGGTGCCGACGACGTCCTTCCGGTCCCGGACACCCGGATCCGCTGGGCCGGCGGGCGGCTGGGAGGACGGCGTACCGTGCGGGTCCATCCGGTGGGCGGCGGCGGCCCCGCGGTGCTGTTGCTGGACGGGGACGACTGGCTCTATCTCCATCCGGCCATGACCGCGTTCGAATCGGCCGTGGCGAACGGCGACATGCCGCCCGTCAGCCTCGTCTTCCTCCCGTCCAGGGACAGGGCGGCGGAGTTCGGGTGCAGTTCCGTGCTGTGGGAGGCGGTCCGGGACGAACTGCTGCCGCTGGTGGCGGAGTCCGGCGCATCCGCGGACGTGGACCGGCTGGTGGTCGCCGGGCAGAGCCTGGGAGGTCTGAGCGCGATGTACGCGGCCCTGGAGTACCCGGACCTGGTGTCCCGCGTCGCCTGTCAGTCACCGTCGTTCTGGTGGGCACCCGGCGCCCTGGACCGGGCGGACCTTCTCGACGGTCCGGTCGGCGGCAGCATCGCCGAGCGCCTGCGCGAGCGCCCCGACCTGTCCGGGCTGCGGGTCGCGTTCGACGTGGGGGAACACGAGACCCGCATGCTTCCCCACTGCGAGCTCGCGGAGCGCCTGACCGAGCAGGCCGGTGCGACCGTGCGTGTCTCACGGTCGCCGTCGGCTCATGACCGGGCGGGCTGGCGGCACGCCCTGGTCAGGGATGTCGCCTGGGCGCTCGGCTAGAGGTCGGCGGCACG
Source organism: Streptomyces sp. JH34 (assembly GCF_029428875.1). NCBI lineage: Bacteria > Bacillati > Actinomycetota > Actinomycetes > Kitasatosporales > Streptomycetaceae > Streptomyces > Streptomyces sp. JH34. Next base: position 287,220 of record NZ_JAJSOO010000001.1, read on the forward strand.
TCCCGTCGTCGCGCGAACGGCGGCCGCCGAGCCTCCCCGCACTCCGTGTCGGTGGAGAGGAGAGGGTCGCCACCGGAGCCCGGCGCGCCGGCACCGCCCCTGGCGTCAGGCCCCTTCGGTGCCTCCGTCCTGGCGCAGCTTCTCGAAGATGAACTCGTGCTTGAGGAACGAGGTGTCGTACTCGTGTCCTGGGTGCGGCGGGATCAGCTGGGAGGCCTGGATCAGGCGCCAGCCGTCCAGCAGGGCGTCGAGTCCGGTCCCGTAGGGGGGCTCGTCGCCGTCGCCCGTGGTCGGGCGGGTGCGGCCGGTGCCGTCGTAGGAGGACCAGCCGATGACATCGGCGTCGAGTGCCGAGTTGGCCAGGAAGAGGATCAGGACCTGTTGCCTCATGCGGGGCTCCCCAGGGCCGGCCGGTTGTTCACACGGGTGACCCAGTGGTCGATGTCGAAGGTGCCGTCGCCGGTGAGCGCCCGCCAGAGCAGCACCCGGTTGTGGATCTCCAGGCGGCCCGCCGCCGGCTCGTACCAGTCGAAGCCCGCCCTGAGTTCGTCTCCCACCCGCGGGTCGTCCAGGTCGTCGGTGTCCCACAGCCGGACCTGCGGGACCGTCGGGTTGAACCGGATCTTGAACATGTACCGGGGGGTGTCGCTGTCGTTCCTGCGCCCTCCGTGCCAGATGCCGTGATGGAGGAGGACGACCGTCCCCGCCGGACACACGAGTCGCGTCTGGCCTCGGAGGTTCTGGTAGCGGCCGGTGTCCGTCTCGTTGGTGCGGCGCAGATGACTGCCGGGCACGCTCAGGGTGCCGCCCATGTCGGCCGTGACCTCGTGCGGGTAGTACATGAGCTGGATGTCGAACGCGTCCGGCCGCACGTCGATGATGGCGTCGCCGTGCAGCGGCTGGGCGAAGCCCTGGTGGGGTTCCCGTACGTGCACGGCGTGGTGGTCGACGGTCGGTCCGGGGCCGACGAGGCTCCGGATCGCCCCCGCCACGGCCGGCAGTGACGTCAGGCGCTGGGCGAAGGATCCCGGGGCGAAGGCCTCGGCGAGCGGCGTCCCGTAGGCCACCGGAGGTATCCCCGCGTCCAGGACCTCGACCGCCTGCTCGTTCATTTCGGCCGGTACCACCGCGTCCAGGCGCAGGGACCCGCTCGCGACGAAGCGGGCGACCTGGACCGAGGTCAGCAAGTGTTCTCTGGTCGTCATGGGGCAACCGTATGAGTCCCCGCCGCTCAGGACATGGGTTCTTTTCGTTGACCGCTGGTAGATTTTCGCCATGGATCAGGTCTCGCTCCCGCTGGCCGAGCCACCGGTCGTGGTGAACGTCGGAGTCGGCGTGCACGGTGTCAGCGGTCCGCGGGACGTCTTCCGGTTGCCCGGTCTGTGGCAGATGCACCTCTACGGCTACAGCGGGCGTCTCACCGTGGGCGGCAGCAGGCATGCCATTGGTCCGGGGCGGGTCAGTCTCGTCCCGCCCGGCGCCGAGGCCACCTTCGACTACCGCGGCCGGTCGGAGCACCTGTACGCGCATCTGCGTGTGGCGGACGCCGGGGAGCGCCGGAGCGTGCCTGTCATGCAGGACGCCGGTACGGAAGCCCCGCTCATCTCGGGGCTGTTGCAGCGCGCACTGGCCGCCATGCCGGGAGCGCCGGCCCAGGCCACGGCGGAGATGTGGACGGCGCTGTGGCGGGTCGCGCGGCTCGCGGGGCGGGAGCGTCCGGGTGGTGCGCACGGGGCGGTGGCTTCGGCCATGGCGCACATCGAGGCCAATCTCGCCGCTCCGCTGACGGTGCCGGACATCGCCCGGCTCAGCGGAATCTCCCACAGCCACCTGACGCGTCTCTTCCGCGCCGAGACCGGGTCGACCGTGGCGGCCTACATCCGGTCCCGCCGTCTGGAGCACGCCGGGCACCTGCTGCGCGAGTCGACGATGTCGATCCAGGCGATCGCCTGCTCGGTGGGCATCAGTGACCTCCAGGCCTTCAACAAGGCGTGCCACCGCGAACTCGGCGGGTCACCCCGTGCGGTCCGCGGCCGGTTCCTGCCCGGGGGCACCGCCGGACCGGGCTGATCCGGCGGTGGCTCACGCCCTGCCGGCCTGACGGTCACCCCCGCCGCCGGGCCGCACGAGCCGGGCGGCGGTGGGGTGTTCTTCGGTCAGGCCGGCAGGGTCACCGGGCGACGGCTCTGCAGTACTCCTCGTCGGTGGCGAGGAGGCGGCGGTGTGTGTCCTCGGCCGTGACGGCGCCGTCGTCGAGCACGAGCACACGGTCGGCGGCGTCCAGCAGGGCGGGACTGCTGGTGATCACGAGGGTGGTGCGGCCCTTGCGCAGCTTCGCGATGTTGCGCGCGATGAGCTGTTCGGTGACCGCGTCGACCGCTGTGGTCGGGTCGTGCAGGACCAGGACGTCGGAGTCGGCGGCGAGGGCGCGGGCCAGCGACAGCCGTTGGCGCTGCCCCCCGGACAGGTTCGCGCCACGATCGCGGACACCGTGGTCGAGTCCCTCGCGGTGGAGGGCGACGACATCGGTCAGGAGGGACGCCTCCACGGCCTCGGGGACCATCGGGCTGGTCCCCGACGGATCGATGTTCGTACGGAGGCTGCCCTCGAAGATCTCCCCGTCGTACGGGTTCACCAGGAGGTGCTCGCGGAGGGCCTCGACGGAGAGGTCCGCGATCTCCCGTCCGCCGAGCCGCACCGCCCCCTCGTAGGCCTGCGGCGGGACGTTCACGCCGAGGACCGCGGCGAGGTCCGCGCCCGCGCGCGGCTGGTAGGCGGCGACGGCCACGAACTCCCCTGCGTGGACCGTGAACCGGAGTCCTCGCAGCGTCCCGTGGCGGACACCGTCGATCTCGAGGTCTCCGCCGGGGGCCGGGCGTTCCCGGCCCGGGGAGGTCGGTGGGGGCGCGGCGAGCACGAGGGCCATCCGGTCGGCCGAGGCGCGCGCCATCATGACGTACTTGGGCATCTCGGAGAACATCTTGAGCGGTTCCATGATGAACTGCGCCAGGCCCACGGCCATGACGAGTTCTCCGATGGTGATCCGGCCTCCGTACGCCAGCCACCCCGCCGTCAGGGTCACGGCGGCGGCGAGCACCGCGTTGAGGGCCAGCGCGGTGCCCGCGTAGACGCCGTTCACCCGGGCCACGGTGATCGCCTGGTGCTTCGCCTCGGTGCTGACCTTCCGGTAGGAGAGGAACGCCGCGTGGTTGCCGCCGAAGCCGTGGAGCGGGCGCAGCCCGGTGATCAGGTCGGCGACCTTGGCGCCCGCCCGTGCCACGCGGGCCTGCTGTTCACGCGTGCTGGAGCCGATGCGCCGGGACATCACGCTCAGGACCGACAGGATCCCGACGGTTCCCACGATCACCAGCAGTCCGAGCCGCAGGTCGGCCGTGCCCAGGGCGACGGACGCCACCACCACCGCGACCAGCGAGCTGATCAGCAGCGGGACCACCTCGACGATGTCGGCGGTCTGGTCGGCGTCCTCGGTGGCGATGGTCAGGACCTCGCCGGACTTGACGTCGACGTCCCTGGCCACCGGCTGGAGGCCGCAGGCCGCCACCTCGACACGCCAGCGGTGCGCCTCGGTCGTGTTGGCCTTCTGCAGCACACGCATGCCGAAGCGCCACGACAGCGACACGGTCGTGATGATGACGGCCAGGGCCGCGATCGACAGGCCGAGCGAGCCGAGGCTCCGGTCCCGCATGGTGTGCTCGACGATCAGTCCGAGCGCGATGGGGAAGGCGGTCTCCCCCGCCTGGTAGAGGCCCATGAGGACGGTCCCCCGGGCGACCGCGCCGGAGTTGCGGCGCAGGGCGGTGCGGAGGATGCCTGCGCCGGGGCGGCGGCGCTGCACGTCAGGAGTTGTCATCAAGGTGGCGGGCAATCGCTTCCGGGGTTCGAAGGGTGAGCAGATCACGGATGGTGACCACAGGACCGTACTCCCGGCGGAGCAGCCCGATGAGCCGCACCGCCAGCATGGAGTGCCCGCCGAGGGCCGCGAAGTCGCTGACCGCGCTCACCTCGTCGTCGTCCAGGTCGAGTGCCTCGGCGAAGAACTCGCAGACCGCCGTCTCCGTTCCGGTCTCCGGGCCGCGTTCGCCCACCGTGGTCAGCACGCCGAGCGGCCTGGCCTCGGGCAGGGCCTTGGTGTCGGCCTTCCCGTTCACGGTGAGGGGGATGCCGTCGACCTGGGCGTAGTGCGTCGGGCGCAGGAAGTCCGGCAGCCCGCCGCCGACCTCGGCGGCGACCGTCGCCAAGTCGGAGCCGCTCAGCACGAGGTAGGCGGCGAGCCGGTGGGAGCCGTCGACCTGCGGGTCGGGCTGGGCGACCGCGGCGACGAACCGGACCGCCGGGTGGGTGGCGAACGCGGCCTCCACCTCGCCCAGTTCGACCCGGTGGCCCCGGATCTTGACCTGCTGGTCGGTGCGGCCGAGGTACACCAGGTTCCCGTCGGGCCGTCGGGACACCAGGTCCCCGGTGCGGTACATGCGCCCGCCGGGCTCGCCGAACGGGCACGCGACGAACCGGTCGGCGGTCTGGGCGGGCTGTCCGAGGTAGCCGCGGGCGATGCCGATGCCCGACACGTACAGCTCGCCGGGGACGCCGTCGGGAAGGGGCCGCAGCCATGGGTCGAGTACGTACACGTCGGTGTTGTCGATCGCGACGCCCACCACCGGGTCCTGGCACTCGAAGGTGCCGACGCCGAGGGTGTTGATGGTGTACTCGGTCGGCCCGTAGAGGTTGTAGCCGGCCGTTCCCTCCGTCTCCGCGAGCCGTTGCCACAGCGTGGGGGTGACGGCCTCGCCGCCGAGCAGCACCAGGGCCGGCCGCCGCGCGGGGTCGTCGAGGAGGCCTTCGGAGACGAGTTGCTGTGCGTAGGTGGGCGTCACGTTGACGACGTCGATCGCGTGCTCGGCGCAGTACGCGACCAGTCTGGGGGCGTCGCGGCGCAGTTCCTCGTCGCAGATGTGCACCTCGTGGCCGTCGGCGAGCCACAGCAGCTCCTCCCACGACATGTCGAACGCGAACGACACGGTGTGCGCGATGCGGAAGACGCGGTGGCCGTGCTGCGCGAGCACCGGCTCGAAGATGCGGCGCTGATGGTTGATCAGCATGTTGGTGAGACCCGCGTACTCGGTGACGACGCCCTTGGGCTTCCCGGTCGATCCCGAGGTGTAGATCGTGTACGCGGGGTGCCGCAGGCGGTCCGGGGAGTCCGGTGCGAACGTCGTGTACGGTGCGGCCTCCGGCAGGGGCCGGTCGAGTTCGACGAGGTCGCCGGTCAGTCGGGGTGACACCGAGCTGACCGTGAGGATCACGTCCGGGCGGGCTGCGTCGACGATCGCGGCGATGCGCTCGTCCGGGTGGTCGAGCTCCAGCGGCACGTAGGCGGCGCCGGCCCGCAGCACGGCGAACAGCGCGACGATCGAGTCGAGGGAACGCGGGATCGCCAGGCCCACGGTCGTCTCGGGTCCGATGCCCCGCCGGGTGAGTACGCCGGCCACCGCGCGGCTGCGGTCTCGGAGCTGGGCGAACGTCATGGCGGAACCGTGCGCGACGAGGGCGACCCGCTGCGGATCCCGGTCGGCCGCCCGGTCGAACCGGTCGACCACGGTGTCCGTGCCGATGTCCGTGTGCGCCGAGGGCTCGGGCTCCGGACCGAGGCCGCGCAGCGCGCCGACCGGTCCGGTGGCGCGGGCCAGGTCGTCGAGCACGCGCAGGTAGTCGTCGAGGAGCCGGCGGGCGTTGCCGGTGTCGTCGTCGCGGTGCTCCAGCTTGACGGTGAGGCGCTCGCCGGGCGTGACGACCCAGGTGAACGGGTAGTGCGTCGAGTCGTCGGCCTTCACCGAGGTGATCCCGTGCCGGGCGTTCATCTCGGCGAACGCGTCCATGTCCAGGAAGTTCTGGAGCACGAACAGGTTGTCGAACAGGCTTCCGTGCCCACTGGCCCGCTGGATCTCGCCGAGCCCCAGGTGCTCGTGCTCCATGGCCTCGACCCTGGCCGCCTGGACGGACGAGAGGTACTCCCCGACGGTGTCGCCGGGTCGTGCCCGCGTCCACATCGGGACGGTGTTGAGCAGCACGCCGACGATGTCGGACAGGCCTTCGCCCTCGCGTCCGGAGACGGTCACGCCGAACACGGCGTCGCTCCGGCCCGTGTGCGCGCCCAGCAGGAGCCCGAACGCACCGGTCAGGACCGTGTTCAGGGTGACCCCGTGGGTCCTGGCCGCCGCCCGCAGGAGGTCGGACCCTTCGACGGACAGGGTGTGCACGAGCGCACGCGGCAGCTCTTCCGTCAGGGACGGCTCCGGTCCCGCGAGGAGGGTCGGGCCGGTGAGTCCGGCGAGGTGCCCCGCCCAGAAGCGCTCCGACACCGCGGAGTCCCTGGCGTCGAGGACGCGGGCGTAGTCCTCGAAGCCGGGTGTCGCCGGTGCCGCGTCCGGTGTCTCACCCGCAAGGACCGCACGGTAGGCGTCGAAGAGGTCGCGGAGCAGGATCTCCCGGGACCAGCCGTCCCACAGCAGCAGGTGGTAGCTCAGCAGCAGACCGTCCCGGCCGCCGGGCAGCCGTACGACGGTCATCCGGACCAGCGGCGGCTCGCCCGGGTCGAATCCGGTGTCACGGTCCCGGGCGCGCAGGGCGTCGACGTCCGCCTCCGTCAGCGCCTCGACCGTACGGACGTCGACGCGTCGGCCCGTGGTGAGGAGCTGGACGGGGTTCCCGTCGTCGTCGGTGCCGAAGCCGGCACCGACGACGGGGTGCCGCGCGATGACGTACGCCATCGCCTCGGCCAGCGCGTCGGTGTCCAGTGGGCGGTCGAAGGTGAAGTAGCTCTGCGCGACGTAGTGTCCGGCGGTGCCGGCCATCTGTGCCTGGAAGAACAGGCCCCGCTGGAGCGGGGTGACGGGTGCCGTGCGCTCGGCCGTGACGGAGACCTCCGCGAGACGGTGCAGGGCGTCGCGCCAGTGCCCGGTGATCGCGTCGGGGACGCCGTCGGCGAGGGAGAAGACCGCGCGCAGGCTCCCGGTGTCGTCGGTCCACGCGTTGACCTCGACGGCGTACGGGCTGTCCTGGTCCGGCTCGGTGAGACGCAGCGCCCGGGACTCGCTGCCCCGGCCGAGGTAGTTGAAGAGCACCTGCGGTCGGGCCGTCAGCAGGGGGGCCGTCTGCGGGTTGAGGTGGCGGAGTTGGCCGTAGGTGACGTGCCCGCGCTCGTCAGGCTGGCGCTGTGCCACCTCGCGTGCCGCCGCCAGGGGGTCGGTGTGCGCGGTGAGCCGCAGGGGCGCGATGGAGGTGAACCAGCCGACCGTGCGGGAGTAGTCGTGGTGATCGAGCGCCGGGACCCGGCCGTGCCGTTCCAGCTCGACGGCGAGGTCGGTGGGCGAGGGCTGGACGTGGGTCAGGGCCGTCCTGAGCGCGCCGCACAGCAGTTCCGTCGGGCCGATACCGAGGGCGGCGGGCGCGGTACGCGTCAGCCGGTCGCTCACCTCGGGCGTCAGCACGACCGTGGTCTCGCGAGTCCCGCCGATCGCGGGCAGCAGCCGGGGAGCCCGGAGGGTGGTGACCCAGTGGTCCAGGTCGTCGGTGGCCTGGGTGGCGCGGGTGCTCAGGGCTTCGGCGTACTCGGCGTAGGACGTGGTCGGCGGGGGGAGGGTGCCCCCGCGCAGAAGGGTGTCCAGGTCGTCGAGCAGGATCAGCCAGGACACGGAGTCGACGGCGAGGTGGTGGACGGTGACCACCAGGGTCCGGCTCGGCTCCAGCCACGAGAACGCAATGACCTCGCCGGACTCCGGGTCGAGGCGGGCGGCCGCGTCGTTCGCGACGGCCGTCGCGTCGGTGCTGTCCGTCCGCACGACGGTGACCTCGCGGGCGGGCTCGGTACGCAGCGCCCATACGCCGTGGTGCACGTGGAGCCGAAGCCGGAGCGCCGGGTGCGCGGCGACGACCTTCTCCGCCGCGCGGCCGATCTCCGCGAACCCGGTGCTCTCGGGCACCCGCACGGTTCTGGCCTGGGCGAATCCGGCCAGGGAGCCGCCCAGTTCGCGCTGGCGCAGGATGATCGGCGTGGGTGTGAGCGGCCCGTCCTCGCGGGGAGCGGGGGCGGGTGCGGCCTCGGCGGGCCGCGGTGCGCGCGAGGCGAGGTGCCCGGCGAGCGCGCGCGGTGTCCTGAACAGGAACACGTCGCGCGGGGCGATCGACAGGCCGAGTGCCCTGGCCCGGTTGATCACGGTGATGGCGACGATGCTGTCGCCGCCGGCCGTGAAGAAGTCGGTGTCACCGTCGACGGCCGGGGACCCGGGCAGCGCCCCGGCGAAGATGTCGACGAGCAGGGGGAGCGCGGAGTCGCCCGGCTCCACCGGTGCGGCCTCCTGCGCGGCGCGCTCGGTCAGCGCCCCGCGGTCCAGCTTCCCGTTGACCGTCAGCGGCAGGACGTCGGCCTCGATCACCCTGCCCGGCACCATGTGGGCGGGCAGTTTCGCGGACAGGCGGTCCGGGAGGTCGTCGGGCACCCCGCCCACGACGTGCGCGACCAGGTGGTCGCCGCTCCCGGCCACCGTGACGGCCACGTCGTCGACGCCGTCGAGCTCCCTGATCGCGGACTCCACCTCGCCGAGCTCGATGCGGAACCCCTTGAGCTGTACCTGGTCGTCGGCGCGGCCGACGAACTCCAGATCCCCGTCCAGGGTGCGCCGGGCGAGGTCACCGGTGTGGTACATGCGGGAGCCGTCGCCCGCGAAGGGGTTCGCGACGAACCGGCCGGAGGTGAGCCCGGGACGGCCGAGGTAGCCGAGGGAGACCTGGTCGCCGGCGACGTAGACGGCGCCCACCCGGCCCGGGGGCACGGGCCGGAGCCGGTCGTCCAGCACGTGGGTGGCGAGGCCGGGGAGAGGGCCGCCGACGGGACTGACGTCCCGCGCGAAGTCCTCGTCGGTGAGCACCCGGTGGGTGACGTGGACGGTGGTCTCCGTGATGCCGTACATGTTGACCAGCTCGGGCGAGGCGGTGCCGTGCCGCTCCACCCAGCCGCGGAGCCGTGCGACGTCCAGCGTCTCGCCCCCGAAGATGATCCGGCGCAGCGCGGTCGCGGGCCCGCCGGCGTGCCGGTCGGCCTCGACGAACCGGTAGAAGGCCGAGGGCGTCTGGTTGAGCACGGTCACTCCGCGCTCGCGGACGAGCCGGTGGAAGTCGACCGGGGAGCGGGTCAGTCCGTAGTCGGGGATCAGCAGTTCACCGCCGTGCGCGAGTGCGCCCCACAGCTCCCAGACCGCGAAGTCGAAGGAGTAGGAGTGGAACTGGACCCACACGTCGTGCGGGCCGAAGCCCATGTCGGGCCGCGTGTTCGTGAGCAGTGACACCACGCTCGAGTGCGGGACGACGACGCCCTTCGGCCGGCCGGTCGATCCGGACGTGTAGATGACGTACGCGGGGTCGTGCCGGCCGGCCGCCGGCTGGCCGCCCTGCGGTTCGGCCCCCGGGGGAAGCTCCTCCCCCAGCACGAGCACCCGGGCCGAGGGCCCTGTCCCCCGGTCCAGCAGCGCCGTGAAGCGGTCCCGCTGGTCACGGTCCACGAGGACCACCTGCGGAGCGGCGTCGGTGAGGATGTACCCGAGTCGCTCGTCCGGGTAAGCCAGGTCCAGGGGTACGTACGCTCCGCCCGCGCTGACGATCGCCACCAGGGCGACGACCTGGTCCAGGGAGCGTGGGACGGCGACGGCGACGCGGCTGCCCGGGCCGACTCCGGCCGCGCGCAGGGCCGAGGCCAGCTCGTCCTTCGCGGACGCCAGTCGGCCGTAGGTCAGGGACCGGGTTCCGCCGTCCAGGGCGCAGTGGGTGACGGCGGTGGCCGCGGGGTCGCGTCCGGCCGCGGCGTCGAACAGCCCGCCCAGCGTCGTCGGAGCGAAGGGCGCGGGGCTCCGGCCGGCGTCGGGCGCCAGGTCGTCGACGAGGGCCTCCGGGCGGGTGAGCAGGCCGGTCAGGGTCCGGGTGAACGTGTCGAGGATCGCGCGGGCGCCCTTTTCACGCAGCAGGTCCCCGTCGTGGATCAGGTTGAAGCGCGCCCGGCCGTCGGGGGTGCGTTCCACGACCAGGGTCAGCGGGTAGTGGGGGGCGCCTTCGTTCACGATGCCGGTGACGACGACCTCGTCGCCGGGTCGCCGCAGTGCCTCCACGTCGGTCGCCATGTCGAAGACGACCAGGGTGTCGAACAGGGCGCCCACGCCCGCCTGGCGGGCGATCCCCGCCAGGGAGACGTGCTGGTGCGCCAGCACCGCGCTCTGGTGCTCCCGCACCGAGGCCAAGAGGTCGCGGGCCCGGGTGGTGCCGGTCCAACGCGCCCGCAGCGGGACGGTGTTGATGAACAGCCCCACCATGTCCTCGATGCCGGGGAGTTCCGCGTCGCGGCCGGACACGGTGGAACCGAACACCACGTCCCTGCCCTGCAGGATGCCTCCCAGTGTCACGGCCCAGGCGCTGTGCACCGCCACGCTCAGAGGCACGCCGGCCGAGCGGACCGCCGCGTCGATGTCGTACTCCGGGACCACCGCGGTGTCGGCGAACCGGTCGGAGGGGGTGTGGCCGTCGGCGACCAGGGAGGGGCCCGGCAGGCCGGCGAGCTGTTCGCGCCAGACCCGGTCGCTCTCCTCGTCGTCGAGCCCGGCGAGCCGGCGTACGTGGTCGGGGAAGCCGCCGAGCGGATACAGGCTGCCCGGTGCGTGGTACTCGGCCAGCAGGGCACGGAGCATCGGCGGGACCGACCAGCCGTCGGCGACGATGTGGTGCACGGTCTGCACCAGCACGTCGCCGCCGGGACCGCCTCGGACGAGCGTGTACCGCGTGAGCGGGCCGGTGGCCAGGTCGAACCCGGCGCGGCGGTCCCGCTCGGCGTACTCGTGGATCCCGGCTTCGGTGATTCCGGGGCGGTCCAGCGTGGTGAAGGGCGCCTCCACCCCGCTCTCCAGTACGGAGACCACCCGGCCGTCGGCGAGGGCGACGAAGCGTGCCGCCAGGTTCGGGTAGAGGGTGAGCAGCCGGGTCGCCGCCGCCGCGAGCCTGTCGGCGTCCACCTCGCCCTCCAGCGTGAGCAGTTGCTGCTCGACGTAGCTGCCCGACGGGTCGCCGTCGAAGACCGAGTGGAAGTAGAGGCCCTCCTGCAGCGGGGTCAGGGGGAGGATGTCCAGCAGTTCCGGGCCGTCCAGGGCGTCCACGTCGCCCTGGGTGAGCCGTACCAGCGGGAAGTCGCCGGGTGAGTGCCCTCCCTGGTCGAGGGCGGCCAGCCCGGTGAGGGCGTCGTGCAGGTAGCCGCAGATGGCCGCGGTGTCCTCGTCGGTGAACATTCCGTCGGGCCAGGAGACGGTGGTGACGAGCTCGTACGCGCCGTTCGAGGCGGGTTCGGCGATCACGTTGAACTCGAGGGCCCGCGGCAGGCGCATCGACGGGTCGCGCTTCTCACCAAGCTGCCCGGCGGCGCCGGCGAACTGCCAGTCCCCACCCGTGCCCGAGTCGAAGCGGCCCAGGTAGTTGAACAGCACCTGGGGGGCCGGGGTGTCGAGACCGGTGCCGGTCAGGTACCGCAGGGCGCCGTAGGGGAGCCCGTTGCCCGGCACCCGGGCGAGGTCGTCCTTGACCGCCTTGAGCGCGGCGGCCAGATACGCGGGGCCGGTGGGGTCGGCCGTCGCTCCCGGGTCCACGACCACCGGGAACAGAGTGGTGAACCATCCGAAGGTCCGGGACAGTTCGGGCTCGAAGCCGGCGCCGTCCGCCACGAACCGTGCTTCGCGGCCGTGTCCCTCGAGCTCGATGTGGGCGAAGGTCTGGTCCTGTCCGAGGTCGCGGCGCCACCGGGCGAGGGCGACGGCGAGTCCGGTCAGCAGCACGTCGTTGACGCCCGCGTGGAACTTCGCGGGTGTCTCCCCCAGCAGCGCCGCGGTGGCCTCCGGGCCCACGGTGACCGTCCGGGTGCGTTCCCGTGCGACGGTGTCGGCCTCGGACAGCGCGCGCCGGCCCACGGGGTGGTCGGCCCCGGGCAGGGGGCGCTCGAGAGCGGCACGGTCCGCCTCGAAGTCGACGCCCTCCAGCACCTGGGTCCAGCGCCGGAAGGAGGTGCCCACCGGCGGGAGCCCGATGGGCGTGCCTGCCGCGAACTGCTGCCAGGCGGTGGCCAGATCCTCCATGAGGATCCGCCAGGACACCCCGTCGACGACCACGTGGTGCACGACCACGACGAGTTCACGGGCCTCACGGCGCCAGACGGCGCGCAGCATCGCTCCGTGCTCGGGGTCGAGCCCGCCCGTGGCGAGCGCCACGCAGGCGTCGAGCGGCAGACCGCTCTCCTGCCATACCGGGGCGGTCGGGCCTGCCTCCGGGATGTCGAAGCTCCAGCGCTCGCCGCGGACCAGCCGGGCGCGCAGCATGTCGTGCCTCGCGGTGACCGCGCCGAGGATCGCGTCGAGGGCGTCGGGGGTCAGGTCCGCCGGGGTGTTCAGCACGACCGACTGCACGAAGCCGTCGATGGCGTCCGTGGTCTCGCCGAGCCACTGCACGACGGGCGATCCGACGACGGGGCCGGTCGCCACGTCGTCGTCCTGTGCCCCCGTGGAGGCGTCCTCCCGGGACACGACGGCGGCGAGCGCCCCCACGACGCTGTGGGTGAAGATCTGGCGTGCCGTGACATGGAGACCCGCGGCGCGCAGTGCGCTCAGCAGCGAGATCGCCAGGATGCTGTCCCCTCCGAGCCGGAAGAAGTCCTGGTCGGCCCCGACCTCGTCGAGTCGCAGGACGGTCGCGACCGCCTCGCACACCGCTCGCTCGTTCTCGGTGGAGGGCGGGACGAGGGGGCCGGCCCCGACGCGGGGCTCGGGGAGCGCCGCCCGGTCGGTCTTGCCGTTCGCGGTGAGCGGGAACTCCTTCAGCACGACGATGTGGGCGGGCACCATGTACTCCACCATGTGCTCGGCCGCCCACGCCGCGACCTCGTCCCCCCGCAGATCCTCGCTGCCGGTGGCGGGGATGACGTAGCCCACCAGGTAGGTGCCGCCCGCCGTGTTCTTCTTCGCGACGACGCAGGTGTGCCGCACGGAGGGGTGCTCGCCGAGCCCCGCCTCGACGTCCTCCGTCTCCAGCCGCATCCCGCGGATCTTGATCTGGTTGTCGGCCCGGCCGAGGAAGTCCAGCGACCCGTCCGGGGCGAACCGCGCGAGGTCACCGGTCCGGTACAGCCGGGACCCGTCCGCCGCGAAGGGGTTCGCGACGAACCGGGAGGCCGTCAGACCTGGGGCGTTGACGTAGCCGCGCCCCAGGAGGAACCCGCCCACGTAGAGCTCGCCGCCCACCCCGACGGGGACCGGGCGCAGTTCGTCGTCGAGGACGTACAGCTGGGTGTTGGGGTTGGCCTTGCCGATCGACGTCGACAGGCGTTCCGCCTCACCCCGGTAGATGACGTGCGAGACGCCGATCGTCGTCTCGGCGGGGCCGTAGCCGTGGTACATGGGGATGTCGAGGCGGGTGCGGAAGCGTTCGTACAGCTCGGGTGTCAGCACCTCGCCGCCGCACCAGACGTGCCGCAGGCTGTCCAGCCGCCCGGAGTCGCCGGTCATCTCCAGCAGGACGTCCAGCATGGACGACACGAGGTACGTGAAGGTGACGCGCTGTTCGGACAGCACACTCAGCAGGTGCTGGGGGTCGCGTTCGCCGCCGGGGCGCAGGACGACGAGCCGGCCGCCGCGGACGAGCGGCAGGAAGATCTCGTTGACGGAGATGTCGAAGGACAGCGGTGCCTTGAACAGTGACGCGTCGTCGTGGCCGAAGCCGAGGATCTCCTGCGACTGCCACAGCAGGCGCTCGCTGATGGCCTCGTGCCGGATCATGGCGCCCTTGGGGCGCCCTGTCGAACCGGACGTGAAGATCACGTACGCGAGGGCGGATCCGGGGACGGTGACGCCCGTGGGCCCGGTCGGGTGGGAGTGGTACCGCCAGTCGCCGAGGTCGACGGCGACGGCCGCCGGTTCGCCGTCCCGGTGCTCGCCCGAGTCGTTGAGCTGCAGCACGATACGGGCGTCCTCGACGACGACGGCCCTGCGCTCCGCGGGCCACGCCGGGTCGAGCGGCACGAACGCGCAGCCGGCCCGCAGCACCGCGAGCAGCCCGACCACCATGTCGGCGGACCGGGCGAGCGATATCCCGACGACCTGCTCGGCGGTGAGCCCGCGTTCGATCAGGTGGTGCGCCAGCTGCGCCGAGAGCTCCGCCGTCTCCCGGTACGTCAGTGACCGGTGCTCGTCGACGATCGCGACGGCGTCCGGCCTGGTCCGGGCCTGCTCCTGGAACAACTCGACGACGGTCGGACGGTGCCGGTCGGCCCCGGTGTCGTTCCACTCGCTCAGGGCCTTGATCCGCGCTGCCGCACCGACGGGAGCGATGGAGCCGACCGGCCGGTCCGGGAAGTCGGCCAGGTCGTCCAGCGCGAGTTGCGCGTCGGGCGGCAGCACGTCCTCGGAGGCCCGGATGCTCCGGCCGTCCGCTCCGACCTCCCAGCCGGCGGGCGCGGTGCCGCCGTCGCCGACCCACCGGAGCACGTCGGTGAACAGGGTGGCGGGGGTGAGGTCGATGCCCTCGGGGCAGATGCCCGTCGCCCAGTAGGCCAGCCCGATGGCGCACGCCTCGGTGATCGTACGGTCGGAGTGGTCCCCGGTCCGCCTGCGTACGTCGTCCAGACTCGCGGCGGAAAGCAGCACGGTGCGAGCAGTGGGATCCGTCATCGGAGACTCGTCGTCCTTCCAGCGTATGAGAGTGGGAGGAGTCCCAACTCGGGGGTGTGCCTAACTGCCCTCGCGCCAGGCGCGCCACAGGCGTGCGTACCGTCCGCCCAGGGCGACCAGTTCCTCGTGGGTTCCCTGTTCCACCACGCGTCCCGCGTCCAGCACGGCGATGCGGTCCGCCGCCATCGCCTGGGTGAGCCGGTGCGCCACGAACAGCGTGGTCCGGCCGGAGCACGCGGCCTGGACCGACCTCTCCAGCTCGGCGGCGCCCTCGCTGCCGGCCTCCGCGGTCGATTCGTCGAGGACCACCACGCCCGCCTGGTTCAGCGCCAGCCGGGCCAGGGCGATCTGGGCGACCTTCGTGACGTCCAGGCGTGCGCCGCCCTCACCGACGGTGGTGTCCAGCCCGTCGGGGAGTTCGTCGGCCCAGGGGCCGGCTCCGACGGTGCGCAGGGCGTCCATCAGCTCGGTGTCCGTCGCCCGGGGCGCGGACAGCCGCAGGTCGTCGGCGAGCGGGCCGGAGAACACGTGTGTCTCCTGCGTCAGGATGCTCACCAGCGCCCGCGCGCCCGCCTCGTCGAGCCCGGCGAGGTCGTGCGGTCCGATGCGCACCGATCCTGCCTGCGGGGTCCCGATGCCCGCGATCAGCGCGGCCAGCGTCGACTTGCCCGCGCCTGTCGCTCCGACCAGGGCGAGCGATCCGCCGGCCGGGATCGACAGGCTGACGTCCCGAAGGACCGGTTCCTCGGCGCCGGGGTAGGCGAAGGTGAGTCCTTCCACCGTCACCGGGTGCGGCACGGGCCTCCCGGTCGCCACGGGGGCGTCGCCCACCAGCCGGTCCTGCGAGGACTCCCCCAGCACGCCGACCAGCCGGGTGAGGCTCGCGCCCGACTTCTGTGCCTCGTCGAAGGTGAACATGATGGCGCCGAGGGGGGTGAACAGCCGGTGGAACATGAGCGGCGCCGCCGATACGTCGCCCAGGGTCGCGGCGCCGGTCTCCAGCAGGACGTACCCCACCACGAGGATCAGGACCAGCCCGATGAACTCGGCGCGGTTCTCCCTGCCGACGAAGCGGCCGAAGACGCGGAAGACCTGGATGCCGAGCTCGCGCACCCGCCACGACCTGTCGGTGACCTGCTCGCGGAACGCGCCCTCCAGGCGGTATGCCCGGACGGTGTCGATGCCGTTCAGGCCGCTGATCAGCGCCTGGGCGCGGTCGGCCTGGGCCACTCTCTGCTGCTGGTACAGGGGAGCCGACCGGGGCAGGTACCAGCACAGGGCGAATGCGTAGGCGGGCAGCGCTCCGGCGCCCGCCAGTCCCAGTCTCCAGTCGAGTCCGAACATGCCGACCGTGGCGATGGCGACGAGCACACCCGCCGAGAACACCGTGGGGACGGCCGTGCGGATGCCCCGGGAGAGCACGGCGACGTCGTCGCCGACCCGGGACAGCACGTCTCCTCGGCCCACCTGCTCGATCCGTGCGCTGGGCATCCCGAGCACCGCCCGGACGGCGGCTTCCCGCAGCTGGGCGAGGAGATCCGCGCCGAGCCGTCCGATCAGGTACGTCGACACCGCGGTGGCCGCCG
This sequence comes from Streptomyces sp. JH34, assembly GCF_029428875.1. NCBI lineage: Bacteria > Bacillati > Actinomycetota > Actinomycetes > Kitasatosporales > Streptomycetaceae > Streptomyces > Streptomyces sp. JH34. The sequence goes on from NZ_JAJSOO010000001.1 coordinate 303,562, forward strand.
CGCCGAGCAGCGCGGCGGCTCCCATCAGGATCGCGGTCGTGACCAGGACCGAGCGCCCGTCGCCCTCGAGCACGCCGTCGACCACCCGGCCCAGCAGGAGTACCGGAAGCACCTGGAGCGCCGCCCCCGCCACCGTGGTGAACACGGTGGCCGCCGTCAGCCACGGCACCTCACGGCAGCGCGCGGCGACCCACCGGGTGGACTCGCCCCCGGCCGCCGTGCGCAGTGTGGCGGCGGGGGCGACGCGGGTGTCCGTGCCGCTCACTCGGGAACCGGGCCGGGCCGACGGCGGGCGCGGGCGACGGACCTCACTGCTCGACCGACTTGACGAGCTCGTCGATCGCGTACGGCAGGGACAGGAGGGTTCCCTGGGACATCGCAGCGCCGACCGCCGGACCCTCGCTGTCGAGCATGTACGACACCTTTCCGGCCTTGACGGCGGACAGGTTGGTGAACAGCTCGAACTTCTTCAGTGCGTCCTGGTCGGCCTTGTCGTTGATGACGAAGACGCGGTCGACGTCGATCAGGTCCATGCGCTCGGGGGAGAGCTTGGTGTAGAACGAGTCGCCGGCGATCTCGTCGATCTTCGTCGCCCCCTTGAAGCCGATGCCCGTCACCAGCCGTCCGCGTACGTCGGTCGTGGTGAACGGGGCGACCGAGTCCTCGTACCAGGACAGCGCGACGGCTGTCTGCCCGGCGAACTCCGGGTGCGCCTCGGCTGCGGCGTCCAGCTTGCCCTGGATGCCCTTCACCAGCGCGGTGCCCTCGTCCTCCTTGCCGAGCGCCTTGGCGATGTGGACCGCGTTGTCCTGCCAGGGTGCGCTGAAGAGTTCCTTCTCGGCCTTGGTGCGGCCCACGGTCGGGGCGATCCTGGAGAGCTTGTCGTAGGCGGCCTGGTCGATCTCGGAGTAGACCGCGATGATCAGGTCGGGCCTGAGGGCGGCGATCTTCTCGTAGTTGGGGCCGGAGTCGCCGTTGCTCATCACGACCTCGGGACGGGTGTCCCCCCACTTGTCCTTCACCCAGGGCCACTGGGTGTTGATGTCGGGGGACGTGCCGGCCGGGTTCGGGTACTGGTCGACCATGCCGACCGGCTTGATGCCGAGCGCGAGGACGGCCTGGTCGTCGGTGTAGCCGACGGAGACGACCCGTTCGGGAGCCTTGGTGACCTCCGTGGATCCGAAGGCGTGCTCCACGGTCACCGGAAACGCTCCGGACGCGGCCGCGGGGGCCTTGTCGCTCGTCCCGTCCTCCGTGCCGGAACCGCATCCCGCGAGGAGGCCGACGCCGAGCGTCACCGCGGCGAGGGTTGCCGCCAGCCGCCGCCCCTGCTCCGGAAACGCCGATCTGTGGAAGAGCATCCGTGAATCCCCTGCTTTCGCGCTGTCCGCTACACCCCGTCCGAGGGCAGCCAAACCTTACCCATACCGAGTGAGGTTAGCCTAGCCTAACTGGCCCTGTTTCCCTTACCCGTAACTCAGTTGAGCTGCACATGGGTCCGCCCGATGGGCACGATGAGCGGACGGTCCCCCACCGGGTCGTCGATCACCTTGGCCTTCAGCCCGAAGGCCTCGTGCAGCAACTCGGCCGTGACCACGTCGCGCGGGTGTCCCTGCGCCAGGATCGAACCCGCCCGCATGACGACGAGGTTGTCGCTGTACCGGGTGGCGAGGTTGAGGTCGTGCAGCACCATGACCACGGTGCGGCCGGACTCGTGCAGGTCGTCCACCAGGTCGAGCACGTCGATCGCGTGCGCCAGGTCCAGGTAGGTGGTCGGTTCGTCCAGCAGCAGGAGGTCGGTGCCCTGAGCCAGTGTCATCGATATCCAGACGCGCTGGCGCTGTCCGCCCGACAGCGAGTCCACGGGCCGGTCGGCCAGCTCGGACACCCCGGTCATGGCCAGCGCGCGCTCCACGACGGAGGCGTCGTCGGACGACCACTGCCGCAGCCAGCTCTGGTGCGGGTGGCGCCCTCGCGCGACCAGGTCGGCCACCGTCAGGCCTTCCGGCGCGACGGGACCCTGGGGCAGGAGGCCGAGCTTCTTGGCCACGTCCCTGGTCCTCAGACCGGCGATGTCCTCCCCGTCCAGGACGACCGCTCCCGAGGTGGGCCTGAGCAGCCGTGTGAGGGTACGCAACAGGGTCGACTTGCCACAGCCGTTGGGGCCGATGATCGTGGTGATCAGCCCGGCCGGCACCGTCACGTCGAGACCGTCGATGACGGTCCGGCCGCCGTATCCGACCGTCACGTCCCTGGCGGCCAGCCGAGGGACGTCACGGGCCGCGGAATCCGTCTTCGTGCTGTGCTGAGCGCTCACAGGTCCTCCGTCGTCCGGTTCGTACAGTCGTCTTCGTCAGCCGGGCGCCGTCACTGTCTGAGGTTCGACCGCACCAGCAGATACACGAGGAAGGGCCCCCCGATCGCGGCGGTGACCACACCGACCGGAAGGGTGAGCGGCAGCGCCGAGCGCGCGGTCAGGTCCGCGCCGATCAGCAGCAGGGCGCCCACCAGCCCGGAGGCCACCAAGGGCGGTGTGGGGCGCCTCGCCAGACGCAACGCCACCTGTGGGGCCACCAGGGCCACGAAGGGGACCGGGCCCGCGGCACCGACCGCCGCGGCGGCCAGCAGGACCGCGCACAGCAGCAGGACCGCCCGCACCCTCGAGAACCGGACGCCCAGCCCGGCGGCGACCTCGTCACCGAGATGCAGGGGCCTGAACTGGAACGCGGCGGCCGTCACGACCGCCAGGAGGACGAGCGAGCACCAGAACACCACCCGGACCTCGTCCCAGGAACGGTTGTCCAGGGAACCGACCAGCCATGCCTGGGCCCGTGCCACGTCCCTGATGTCGGCGGTGGCGAGCAGCCACGTCGTGAGCGCCTCGGTCACGGCGGTCACCGAGATGCCGATGAGGATGAGCCGGAACCCGTCGATTCCCCGCCGCCACGCCAGGAAGTACACCAGCAGGCCCGCCCCGAGGCCGCCGGCGAGTGCCGCCGCCGACAGACCCACGGTGCTGACGACCGCTGCGGCCGTCCCGCCCGAGGCCGTCACCAGGAACACCGCGACGACACCCGCCCCACCGGTGATTCCCAGGATGTCCGGACTGGCCAGCGGATTGCGGGCGATGGACTGCGTGATGGCCCCGGAGACCCCCAGGGCGAGGCCCACGAGGAGTCCGGCCAGGGCGCGCGGCATCCGCAGGTCCATGATGACGAACTCGTCGACCTGTTCACCGCGGCCGAAGACGGTGGCGATCACCCGCGGAAGGCCGATGGGGAAGTCACCGACGCCGACGGACAGGCAGAACACCAGGAAGGTGGCCGCCGCCAGCAGCAGCGTGACGGACACGAGCCAGGGCCGCCAGACGAAGGACACCGTACCCAGCCGTACGCCGGGCGCCACGGGCCGCTTCACATCCGTGCCGTTCATGCGCTCCTGAACTTTCCTCGCCGGACGAGCGCCGCGAAGAACGGGGCGCCGAGCAGGGCGACGACGACACCCGGGTCCAGCTCGCCCGGCCGCACCACGAGGCGCCCCACGATGTCGCAGACCAGCAGGACGACGGCTCCGAGGAGGCCCGCGTACGGCACCAGCCAGCGGTAGTCCGGCCCGGTCAAGTGGCGGGCCACATGGGCGACCATCAGCCCGAGGAAGGCGATGGGGCCGCACGCGGCGGTCGCCGCGCCCGCCAGCAGTGTGATGGCGACGATGCCGACGGTCCGGCTCAGCGCGATGTTCACACCCAGCCCGCGCGCCACGTCGTCCCCCAGGTCGAGCAGGTTGAGCGAGGGCAGCGTGATGAGGGCCAGCACGACCCCGGCCGCGATGAACACGCTCACCGGCCCGATGACGTCGAAGCCGACGCCGGCCACCGAGCCCGCGTTCCAGAACCGCAGCGCGTTCAGCGACTTAAGGTCCGACAGAGCGATCGCCGTCGTCATCGCCGCGAGGAACACCGTGACCCCCTGACCGGCCAGTGCGAGGGTGAGCGGGTTGCCCGCGCCCCGCCCGATGCTCGACAGCCCGAACACGACGACGCCGGCGGCCGCCGCCCCCAGGAACGCGAACCAGACGTACTGGAAGGGAGAGGTGAAGCCGAACACGGCGATCCCCGTCACCACGGCGAACGAGGCACCCGAGTTCACGCCCAGCAGGCCGGTGTCCGCGATCGGGTTCCGTGTGTAGCCCTGGATCAACGCCCCGCCGATGCCCAGGGCGACGCCTGCGACGATCGCCAGCACGGTCCGGGGCACCCGCACCGTCTGCACGATCAGCCGGATCTCGGTGAGACGCCGGTCGGGGTCCGGCGCGGCGAAGAGCCCTTGCCACACCTCGGCGGGACTCAAGGCGCGGGCGCCGACGGCCAGGGAGGCGACCGCGCCGACCATGAGGACCGCCACCAGCGCGCCCAGGCCCACCACCCGTCTTCGACGGGCTTCCGTCGCGCCCCTGGAGGCGGGGCGCTCCACTGCAGTCGTGCTCATGTCGACGTACGATATCCCTTGATCTTCCGGCTTTTCAGGGGGAGTTGGGCACCCTGGCCCCGTGGGGAAGGGCCCGTGGGATCGGGCCCTTCCCTGTTCACCGGACCGGGCGGCGCGTCCCGCGCCCGGCGGAACCGGGTGCGGTGCGAGCCGGGTGCGGTGCGAGCCGGGCTAGGAGGCGTCCGCCACCAGCCGGGCCTCGTCGGACGTGGCCTTGACGCCCCGGGCGAGCAGCGAGTCCAGGATCTCGCCGACCCGGATCGCCGTGTTGGACAGCAGCGCCGAGGTGATGCCGTGCGTGTGCTCGGTGCCGCCCTGCAGATAGATGCCACAGCTCAGATCGGACCCGGTCGCGATGCGGTAGTCGCGCTCGACGCGCACCCGGCCCTCCTCGTCGCGCAGGCAGTGGCCGGCGGCCTCACCGAGGAGGCCGAGCGGGTCGACGGGGCTGTAGCCGGTGGCGAACACCACGATGTCGGCGTCCAGGACGGTCTCCTCTCCCGTGACGAGGGACGTCACCGTGGCGTGGACGGTGTCCGGCTTCTCCTCGACGGCGGCGAGACGGGACACGTTGAGGAAGCGGAGCCGCTCGGTGCCGAGGACCTTCTCCTGGTACATCTGACGGTAGAGGTCGTCGATCAGGTCGATGTCCACCACGGAGTAGTTGGTGTTCCCGTGGTAGTCCATCAGCCTGCGCTTGACGTTCCCGGGTGCGGCGAAGTACTCGTCGACCGCGCCCGGGTCGAAGATCCGGTTGGCGAAGCCGCTGTCGTCGGCGGGGCTGTAGCCGTATCGGGAGAAGACCGCGCAGACCTCGGCCTCGGGGAACCGGCGGTGCAGGTAGGCGACGTTCTCGGCGGCACTCTGTCCGGCGCCCACGACGACGAAGCGGGAGGGCGAGGCACCCTCCAGCCCCTCGACCTTCGCCAGCAGTTCGGAGTTGTGCCAGACGCGGTCACCGCGCTCCACCCCTTCGGGCATGAGGGGCCGCAGCCCCGTCCCGATGACGACGTTGCGGGCCCGGTGGACCGTGAGCCCTTCGTCCGAACGGACCGTCACGTCCAGGTACCGCACGGCTCCGCCGTCGTCCACGACCGGTGTGACCCCGACGACCTCGTGGCCGTAGGAGACCATCTCCCCGACCTTGGCCGCCGCCCACTCGAAGTAGTCGTGGAACTCGACCCGGAGGGGGAAGAGGTTCTTGTGGTTGATGAAGTCGACCAGACGCCCCCTGCTCTGCAGGTAGCAGAGGAAGCTGAACTCGCTGGCCGGGTTCCGGAGCGTCACGAGGTCCTTGAGGAAGGACACCTGCATCGTCGCGTCGTCGATCAGCATCCCGCGGTGCCATCCGAAACGTGGCTGCTGCTCGAAGAAGTGTGCTGTGACCGGCTGTTGGCTTCCAGCGTCCGCGTCGTGCTCGCTGAGCGCGATCGCCATGGCCACGTTGGACGGACCGAAGCCGATGCCGATGAGGTCGAGGACCTGCGGTGAGTCGCCAGGCTGAACCTGAGACATGTCACTCCGATCGTGCGGGGGGAAGCCGCCTGAAGTCGCGAGGGAATACGAAGTCCGGGCACACCGAACAGGGCGGCCCGCCGTAATTTAGGTGAGCCTAAGCTCATCTCGCACGACTGTCGATAGGGCACGGCACACACGACTCGGTCGACACGACCACCAACAGGGCTGCCGCATCGCGCTGTTGCATACTTAGGCAAGCCTCGCTTTACTGAGCACTCGTCATTCCCTGCACCAAGGAGGAACACATGCGGGTCGTCATGTTCGGGTACCAGACCTGGGGGCACCGCACCCTGCAAGCCCTGCTGGACTCCGAGCACGACGTGGTCCTGGTGGTGACGCACCCCAGGAGCGAGCACGCGTACGAGAAGATCTGGAGCGACTCCGTCGCAGACCTCGCCGAGGCACGGGGCGTCCCGGTGCTGATCCGCAACCGGCCCGACGACGACGAGCTGTTCGCACGCCTCCAGGAGGCCGACCCGGACATCATCGTGGCCAACAACTGGCGGACGTGGATCCCCCCGCGCGTCTTCGGTCTCCCACGCCACGGCACGCTGAACATCCACGACTCCCTGCTGCCGAAGTACGCCGGCTTCTCCCCGCTGATCTGGGCGCTGATCAACGGCGAGCCCGAAGTCGGCGTCACCGCGCACATGATGAACGACGAACTGGACGCGGGTGACATCGTCCGGCAGGAGGCGGTCGCGGTCGGCCCCACGGACACCGCGACCGACCTCTTCCACAAGACCGTCGACCTCATCGGCCCGGTCACCATCGGCGCACTGGACCTCATCGCCGCGGGACGGACGGAGTTCACCAAGCAGGACCGCTCACAGGCGAGCTTCTTCCACAAGCGCGCGGCCGAGGACATCCGCATCGACTGGAACTGGCCCGCCGAAGACCTCGAACGCCTGGTCCGCGCCCAGTCCGAGCCGTACCCCAGCGCCTTCACCTTCCACAGGGGCAGGCGCATCGAGGTGCTCGCCGCGGTGGTCTCCGAGGGCCGGTACGGGGGAACGCCCGGCCGCGTCTTCTACCGCGAGGGCGAGGGCGTGGTGATCGTCGCCGGATCCGACGCCCGGACCGGCCGCAACCACGGTCTGGCCATCACCCGCGTACGCACCGAGGACGGCCGTGAAGTGCCCGCGACGGAGTACTTCACGTCCATGGGCGGCTATCTGACCAGCCGTCCCTGACCCATCCCCGGGGGCGCGTGCCTCATGGCTCGCGGATCGCCTCCACCGCCTCACGGACATCCGGCGACGGGTCCTCGGCGAGGCCGTCGAGCAGCTGGTCCACCCCGGGGGTGGACCAGCGGCCCACCGTCCACACCAGCTCTTCGCGCACACCGGGGTCGGGATGCGCCGCCAGCGGGGCCAGCCGGCCGAGCGGACCGCGACGGCGCATCGAGAACCAGTGCAGCACCTCCCGCAGCACGGCCGGGTCCCCGGGATCGCCGGCCTGCGCGATCCGGGCGAGCAGCACCCCGGCCGGTGGCGGCGGGCCGTCCAGAGGGTGCGGAAGGCGCTCGAGCAGCCGCCGTGACCCGTAGCCGCCCCGCACCCGGCAGCCGAAACAGGTGCAGGGACGAGTGCCGTGCGCGTCCGGCAGATAGCGCCAGCCGGCGACCTGTGGCGCGGCGCGGATCCGGTGGACCTCACGCCGTCCGATCGCGCGCGGCACGAACACCTCCCACCCGCGGGGGTCCTCCAGTGCCGCGATCCTGCGCACCGCCTCGGCGGCGGGGACGGCGGGCGGGATCTCACGCACCCGGTCCCTGTAGTGCCCGACCGACACCCGCTGGTCGTCGTCGAGCCGCAGGTGGACGGCGACCAGCCCCCCGCGACTGCCGAAACGGGCAAGTTCCCTCACCCACTGGTGGGTGAGGGTGTGCGAGGGCAGCACCGGGAAACAGTGCACGCCCCGCACACCTCCCCGCGCGTCGCCCGCCGCACGTATCCCGGACCTGCGGATGCGGGGAGCGTTCGCCGCGGACGTCACGTGCACGAACATCGCCATGGCTCGGCATGGTAGGCGATCCGCGTCGGCGCGTGCCGTGCGGGAGGCACTCCGTCCTCCCGAACCGAGGGCCGTGGTTCAGCAGCATCTAAGGGCAGGCTAACCTAACGCCCATGAGAGCTGGTGAGAGCACTTCCACGGCTGTGGGCACCCCTGTGTCCACCGACGGGCCGCCCACGCGCGGCCACGGGCTGTCCGCCGACGGGGTGACCGTGGCGTACGGCCGCGTCGATGTCGTCCACGGGGCGGCCATCACCCTGCGGCCCGCCGAGGTGACGGCCCTCGTGGGCCCCAACGGCAGTGGGAAGTCGACCCTGTTGCGCACGCTCGCCCGTCTGCAGAGCGCGCGGACCGGCACGCTGACGGTCGACGCCGGGACGGACAGGGCCGAGGACGGCTTCACGCTCGGCGCCCGCGAGTTCGCGCGCCGGGTCGCGCTCCTGACACAGTCCCGGTCGACGCCGGGCGGACTGACGGTCCGGGACGTGGTCGATTTCGGCCGCTACCCCCACCGCGGGCGCTGGGGCCGTCCTGATCCCCGTGGCACCGCCGCGGTCGACCGGGCACTGCGTCTCACCGGCGTCGAGGACCTCGCCGGCCGGGGTGTCGACCAGCTGTCGGGAGGACAGCTCCAGCGCGTGTGGCTCGCGAGCTGTCTCGCACAGGAGACGGGCGTCCTGCTCCTGGACGAACCGACCACCTATCTCGACCTCCGGTACCAGGTCGAACTCCTCGACCTGATCCGCGATCTCGCCGACGACCACCGGATCGCCGTGGGCGTCGTGCTCCATGACCTCGACCAGGCAGCCGCAGTCGCCGACCGCGTCGCGCTGCTGCACGCGGGACGCGTCGTCGCCGACGGCGTGCCCGAGGACGTGTTCACACCCGGCCTTCTGTCGGACGTCTACGGCATCCGCATCGACGTGGACACCGATCCCGCCACCGGCAGCCTGCGCACCCGCGCGATCGGCCGCCACCACTCCCGATCCGAAAGGCTCAGCACCTCCTCATGAGACGCCACATCCTCGCCACGGCCACCGTCGCCGTCGCCGCCCTCTCCCTGGCCGCGTGCGGGACCACGGAACCGTCCTCCGACGACGCCGCGGCTTCCGCCAAACCTGCCGGCAAGATCACGCTCACCGACGCCAAGGGCACGAAGGTGACCCTCGACGGCCCGGCCACCAAGGTCGTCGCCACCGAGTGGAACGTCGTCGAGGACCTGGTCGCGCTCGGAGTCGCCCCCGTCGGCGTCGCGGACGTGAAGGGCTACACCGCGTGGAACACCGCGGCCCCGCTCACCGGCACCCCGAAGGACATCGGCACCCGTGGCGAGCCGAGCATCGACACCGTCGCGGCGCTCGCCCCCGACCTCGTGGTCGCCACCAGTGACCTCTCGCCCGCTGTCGTGAAGCAGCTCCGCAAGGTCGCGCCCGTCATCGAGATCACGTCCGCCGACGCCGCCGACCAGATCGGCACGATGACGGAGGGCCTCGACCTCATCGCGAAGGCCACCGGCAAGGAGTCCGAGTCGGCCGCTCTCAAGAAGGACTTCGACACGAGCCTGGCCGAGGGCAAGAAGGCACTCGCGGACGCCGGCCTCGGCGGCGCCGAGATCGCCTCCGCCGACGGCTACGTCGCGTCGAACCAGGTGTCCGTCCGCGCCTACACCAGCGGTTCGCTCCTCGGCGCGGTCAACGAGAAGCTCGGCCTGAAGAACGCCTGGACCGTGAAGGGCGACGAGAGCTACGGCCTCGCCACCACCGACGTCGAGGGCCTCACGGGCCTCGGCGACGTCCAGTTCACGTACGTGGCGAACGACGCCGACGGTGACGCCTTCGCCGGCCCTCTCGCCAAGAACGCCGTGTGGAAGTCGCTGCCCTTCGTGAAGGCCGGCGACGTGCACCGACTGCCCGACGGCGTCTGGATGTTCGGCGGTCCCCGCTCCATGGAGGCGTACATCGACTCCCTCGTCGACGCGCTGACGAAGTAGCGCGCCGTGGCCGTCATCGAGAAGACCGCGGTCGGCCGTGACCGGTCCGTCGCGGCCACGACGGGTGCGGTCGCCGTGACGGCCACGCTCGTGCTGCTGGTCATGGTCCTCGCCGCCGTCGACATCACGCAGGGCACCGCGGACGTCGGCGCCTCCGAGGTCTGGGACGCGCTCACCGGGAACGCGGCGGCCGGGGACTCCTCCGTCGTCATCGCGTCCCGGCTCCCGAGGATGGTGGCCGCCGTCCTCGTCGGAGTGGCACTCGGCACGGCAGGCGCCGCCCTCCAGGCGGTCAGCCGGAACGTACTCGCCTCTCCGGACACGCTCGCCGTGAACGCCGGGTCCTATCTGGCGCTCGGGATCATCGCCGTCACCGGTGTCTCCCTCCCGCTCCTCGCCTCGTCCGGTGCGGCGTTCGTCGGCGGCCTCGCCGCCGCGGCGGTCGTGCTCGGACTGTCCGGACTGGGCAAGGGCACCGTACGGCTCGTCCTGGCGGGCACCGCGCTCGCCCTCGGACTCAGCGCGGTGACCGAGGCGTTGCTCCTCCTCTTCCCCCAGGAGACCGAGGGCCTGTACAGCTGGAATCAGGGCAGCGTCGGCCAGAACGGCTTCGACGCCGTCGTCCAGATGGCGCCGGTCGTCGTCGTCGGCCTGGCCGGGCTGATGCTCCTCGCCCGCCGGATCGACGCCCTGGCGCTGGGCGACGACGCCGCCCGGGGGCTGGGGGTCCCCGTGCGCGGGACCCGGGTCACCACGGTCGTCGTCGCGACCCTGCTCTCCGCCGCGGCCGTCACGCTGGCCGGCCCGATCGGGTTCGTCGGTCTCTGCGCGCCCGCGCTCGTCCGGCCCCTCACCCGCCGGTTCCGGGGACTAGTCCGCTCCCGGGTGAGCCTGCCGGTGGCCGGACTCGTCGGTGCAGCGCTCGTGCTCGGTTCGGACGTCCTGCTGCGGGCCGTCGTGCCCGCCGACACGGCCGTGGAGGTGCCGACCGGCGTCGTCACCACGGTGGTCGGCGCGGTGTTCCTCGTCGTCATGGCACTCCGTCTCCGCGACACCGCCTCGGCCGAGGCTCCCGACCGGCTGCGGATCCCGAGCCGGACGGCGTTCCTGGTGACGGTGGTGGCTCTGGCCGTCGCCCTGGTGGGCGTACTCGTCGCGGCCGTGCTCCTAGGCGACGCGAAGCTGCTGCTCGGCGATGTCATGAACTGGGCGCAGGGCAGGGCGGGCCGCGTCGTCACGTTCGTCCTCGACACCCGGGTGCCCAGGGTGTCGGCCGCGCTCCTCGCGGGTGGCGCGCTGGCGCTGTCCGGCACGCTGGTGCAGGCCGTGACCCGCAACCCGCTCGCGGAACCCGGCGTGCTGGGTGTCTCCGGGGGCGCCGGACTCGGCGCCGTCCTCCTGGTGACCACCGTGCAGTCCCCCGGCTCGTGGGAGATCGCGGGGGCCGCTTTCGGCGGTGCGGCGGTCACGGCGGCGTTCGTGTTCGGGCTGGCCGCGCGAGGCGGTTTCCAGCAGAACCGGGTGGTTCTGCTGGGTGTCGGGGTCTCCGCCGCCGCGGCGGCGCTGATCAGTCTGGTCATCGTGCTGAGCGACCCGTTCGACACGACGAAGGCCCTCACGTGGCTGTCCGGTTCGACGTACGGGAGGAACATGCCCGATGTGGTCCCGGTGGCCGTCGTGCTCGTGCTCGGCATCCTCCTCGCCGTGACACGGCGCCGGGAACTGGACCTCGTCGCACTCGACGAGGACACCCCCAGGCTCCTGGGCATGGGTCTCCCCCGGGCACGGCTCGGCTTCCTCGTCGTGGCCGTGCTGCTCGCCGCCACCGCCGTCGCGGCGGCGGGGACGATCGCCTTCGTCGGACTGGTCGCACCGCACGCGGCACGGGCACTCGTCGGCCGGCGGCACGTACGGGTGGTCCCGGTCGCCCTCCTCCTCGGAGCGCTCCTGGTCTGCCTCGCGGACCTCGCGGGACGTACGGTGATCGCCCCGGCGCAGCTCGGCGCCGGCTTGATGACGGCTGTCATCGGCGCTCCGTACTTCATCTACCTGCTGGTCCGCACGAGGCGCTGACCCGCCTCGGGGCGGGCCTTCGGTTCCCCGCCGACGGCCCGCCCCGAGGTCCGTTGCGACCGGTGGCCCTGGGGCAGTCCGGCCACCGGACTACCCGTCAGGTGGAGGGCGGCAGCTGTCCTCGCACCCACGCGGGGTCGGGGTTGACGTGAGCCCGGCCGCCGACCACGACGGTCGGCACGGTCTCGTCACCGCCGTTGGCCGCCCTCACCTCCGCCGCTCCGGCCGGGTCGCGCCGGATGTCGACCCAGTGCAACCGGGCGGCGTTCCGGCCCAGCCGGATCCGCAGGCGCATGCAGTAGGTGCACCCCGCCCGCCAGTAGACGACCGGCCTGCCGTCGGCCGCGCTGCGGCGCTGCGCCTCCGCTGCGCCGATCGACCGCGGGAACGCGAGCGGTGAATACAGCCAGGCGAGAACGACGAACACCAGGCACAGCCCCACGGCGGCGGCGGGCGACCCGTCACGGGCCCGCGGGGACGCGACGAGTACGCCGCACGCCACGAGCGACATCGGCAGGGTCCAGGCACGCATCATGATCAGGCAGGCTACCGCCGGCGCCGGTCCGGCGGGCGGGAAGGTTCGCGTCCGCCTCGCCCGGTGGCCGTCCGGCTCCGCCCGCGCCCGTCCGGACGGCCCCCTCGCCGGTACTGGTCGATGGTGAGGACGCCGCCTGGAGCCGCACCGAGGTCTCCCGGATTTCGCTGCTCACGGCGTCAATTGCGCACCGTGCTCCGCGGATTCCGGCGACTGCGTGACGAGGGCCTGCTCGAACTCCGGCGCGGCCGGGGCGCGGTGATCACCGCGGCGCCCGGATCACCGAAGCCGTCCGCGGGCGGCTTTCATGGCCGGCCCGGTCGGACACCGCCCGTCAGCGGACCCGGGGTGGGCGGTCTCCGTCGATCACCAGGGCCTGGCCGTCGCGCAGGGGCCGGTGGGCCGTGCCCTCGGCGTGGTACCGGTCGGCGACCGCTCCGAGGATTTCCGATTCGGGATGGCCCGGGGAGTCGATGTGGGGCACCACGACGTGGTCGAGGAGGCCCAGTCCGTCCCAGCGGGCCTCGTCACCGTAGGCGGTGCGCACCTCCTTCGGATCGTCGCACTGTTCGAGACCGTGCAGGTCAGGTGCCAGAACGCAGACGCCCGCGCTGTAGCCGGCGTAGACGAAGGCGTCCTGGCGCAACAGTTCGGTCAGAGCCAGGTCGGCACCACTGCGGGCCAGGGCCTGGCGCAGGACGAACACATTGCCTCCGCGCACCCAGATCAGGGGGAACCTGGAGAGTGCCGTCGCGACCTGCGTGGAGGGCTGATCGAAGAACGTACGCAGGTCGACCTCGGACGGCCGCAGCCCCAGACCCGCCAGCGCCTCGAACTCCCGCTCGACGGCGGCTCGGCGCTCTTCGTCCGGCAGGACGTCGACCGCGTTGGCGATCACTGCGACATCGGGCGTGGCGGCGGTGCGGGTCAGCAGGGCCAGCATCTCGTCCGGATGGTCGCCGGTCCGGAACGAGGAGAGGTACATACGCATCCGTGCACCGTAACGGTCCCGCCACGCGCCGCCCGGCCACCAGGTGGTCCGCCCAACCGCGAGCGCGCCATGGACCATCCACCGGCCACATCGGTAACTCAGAAGACACATCGGGCTGTTGAAGCGCGAGCCAACCGATCCTAGACTCCTGCGCCGTCGGCTCCGGTTCGTGTTCGCGACTGCGATCCAGCTCCGCGGACGTGTGCGACCGCCGTCGCGTCCTGAGGACGTGCCGGATCCGCTGCTCGGCCTGCACCACTGCGAAGCCCCGTACCCACCCAGCCGGGAGAAGCATGTGAGAGCACGTCGCACGCCCAGATGGGCCGCCTCAGCACTCGTCACCGTCCTCGCGTCGACCGGGCTCCTCGCCGGCCCCGCGGCCGCCTCCGGGTCCGCCGCGGCACCGGGCCGCCAGGTGGCCACCACGACCGACCCGGTCACCCATCAGGAGAACGACCGCGTCCCCGAGGGCTCGCTCTGGACGCAGCACTACTTCCCGTCCTCGGACCGCTCCGGCACCGAACTGCACGCAGACGTGCTGCTGCCCGAGGGTCTGCCGAGGAAGGCCGAGGTCCCCGTCATCCTGTCCGTCGGCCCGTACTTCGGGCACTCCGGACAGTCCGGCGCCGAGGGCTGGACCCACACCGGTCCCTCCGCCCGGTTCCAGGACTTCATCGAGGGCACCGACCTGTTCGACCAGGGCTACGCCTTCGTGATGGTCGACCTGCGCGGCTTCGGCGGGTCCACCGGTTGCCTGGACTGGGGCGGCCCCGGTGAACAGGCGGACGTGAAGGCGGCGATCGACTGGGCGGCGAAACAGCCCTGGTCCACGGGTGCGGTGGGCCTGTACGGCAAGTCCTACGACGCCCTGACGGGCCTCATCGGCAACAACCTGGACCAGCGTGCGCTGAAGGCCGTCGTCGCCCAGGAGCCCGTCTGGGACATGTACCAGTACATCTACTCCAACGGCGTGCCGCGCCCGAACGTCACCGGCACCGCCAATGCCTACAACTCCATCGCCACGCTGGACCAGCTGCCCGACGACGACGCCCGCTACCTGGCCAACTCCCGTTACGAGGAGGCCCATCCCGAGTGCCTGACACAGAACTCGGCCGGTTACCGGATCGCCGACCAGGACGACCCGTTCTGGACCTCCCGGGACCTGGCGAAGGCGGCAAGGGGCACGGACACCCCGCTCTTCGTGACCCAGGGCTTCATCGAGAACAACACCAAGCCCGAGGAGATGCAGGAGTACCTCGACAACCACAAGGGCCCCGAACGCGGCTGGGTCGGCCAGTGGGAACACGTCCGCGGCGGGGACCGCACCGCCGACGGCCGCCTCTCCATGGGGCGTGAGGGCTGGTACGACGAGACCCTCTCCTTCTACGACCAGTATCTCAAGGGCATCAGGCCGGCTGTGCGCTACCCGGCCTACTCCGTCGAGGACTCCACCGGCGCGTGGCGGGCGCAGAAGACCTGGCCCGTCGTGGAGCGCTCCGTCACGCTTGCCCTCGGCGGCGGCTCGTACGTGGACGACGGCGGCCTCTCCTCGGTCACCGGCCTGGTCGGGCCGGACGGGCCGGCGCCCCGGGAGCGTGTGCGGCCCACCGGCGAATGGGACCTGGAGAACGCGCCCGCGACCGACCCGGCCGCACCGGAGGGCCTGGCTGAGAAGCAGGCCCTGCTCCAGCGGTCCGGAGCCGTCACGTCGAGCTTCGTCGTGTGGTCCGAGGCGCTCGAGAAGGCCGTGCGGGTCACCGGCACACCCCGGATCTCCCTGGCAGCGAAGGGAGAGGGCAACGTGATGCTCAAGCTGTACGACGTCGCCCCGGACGGCACGGCCGTCATGTTCGACGAGCAGGTCTCGCTGCTGAGGACGGGCAAGCTCTCCGTCGATCTGAAGGCGACCGACTGGACCTTGGCTGCCGGGCACGTCCTGGCGGTGGAGATCGGGTCCGTCCGGACCGGCTCGTGGCGTGACACTCCTTCCGGCGAGACGATCCGGGTCGAGGGAGCACGGCTCGGGCTCGCCCTGGACGACCCGGCCGACGACGTCGCCACCCAAGGGGCCCGCTCGCCGTATCTGGACACCTATCTGCGCCAGTACACGGTGCCCCTGCCGGCAGGTCCCGGCACGTTCACGGTGGTACCCGGCGGACGTCTCTGACGCTCGCTCGGGCCGGCGTCGCACGACGGGGTTCCCGGACCGCACCCGGGAATCCCGCCCGGCACCGGCCCACGCACGCGCGTCACGTGCGCGGGCCGGCCGCACGCGCGCGCCGGGACGCGTCCCCTCCGGGCGCTGCCGGTCTCACCTGCTGACATTCCTGCCCTCCAGGGCTTGAGCCGACCGGTGCCCCTCCCCCACAATGCTCGGCATGACCGCCGCTGCCGACTTCCTCGTGGGGCGCCTGCACGTCGACCTGTGTCGCCAGTCCAGCGCGACCTGTCGCCGCTGACGCCTGCCGGACCCCTGGAGCCGTGGGCCACCTGCCCCGGCTCCCCGCGCATCGGCACTCCCGCCCGGCACCGTACGACGCCGTGACTCCCTTCCCTTCCCACGTGTCCCCGCATGTCCCGGCACGCACCTGACCGTATGCCGCGGGGCCCCTGCGGCATGCCCCGTCCGGCATGCAGACACACCGTCCTCCGCACCCCTCCGGAGCTCTCGTATGTCCGCACTCACCTTTCATTGGTTCCTGCCCACCACCGGTGACAGCCGGCACATCGTCGGCGGAGGCCACGGTTCGACGCCCGGCGCCGCCGGCGGGGACCGTCCGGCCTCCGTCGAGTACCTCGGACAGATCGCCCGCACAGCCGAGCAGCTCGGCTTCGTCGGCGCGCTCACCCCGACGGGCGCGTGGTGCGAGGACGCCTGGCTGACCACGGCCATGCTCACCCAGGTCACCGAGCGGCTGAAGTTCCTGGTCGCCTTCCGCCCCGGCCAGATCAGCCCGACGCTGTCGGCACAGATGGCGGCGACCTACCAGCGGCAGTCCCACGGACGTCTGCTGCTCAACGTCGTCACAGGAGGCGAGTCCGCCGAACAGCGCGCGTACGGCGACTTCCTCGACAAGGACCAGCGGTACGCCCGGACCGGGGAGTTCCTGGGCATCGTGCGGCGGCTGTGGGCCGGTGAGACGGTCGACCACCACGGTGAGCATCTGCGCGTGGAGGCCGCCCGGCTGAACCGGCTGCCGGAGCCCGCGCCGCAGATCTACTTCGGCGGGTCCTCCCCGGCGGCCGGCGACGTGGCGGCCCGTCACACCGATGTCTACCTGACCTGGGGGGAGCCGCCGCAGCAGGTGAAGCAGAAGATCGACTGGGTGCGCTCGCTGGCCGCGGCGCAGGGTCGCGACGTACGGTTCGGGATCCGCCTGCACACCGTCACCAGGGACACCGCGGCACAGGCCTGGGCCGAAGCGGAGCGGCTCCTGGAGGCCATGGACCCGGAACGCGTCGCGGCGGTGCAACGGGGCCTGGCGACCAGTGAGTCCGAGGGGCAGCGGCGGATGCGCGAGCTGCACAACAGCGGGGAGACCGGCAACCTCGAGGTCTACCCCAACCTGTGGGCGGGCGTCGGCCTGGTCCGCGGGGGCGCGGGCACGGCGATGGTCGGCAGCCACACCGAGGTCGCCGACCTCATCGAGGAGTACCACCGGATCGGCATCGACGAGTTCGTCCTGTCGGGGGCGCCCCATCTGGAGGAGGCGTACTGGTTCGGCGAGGGCGTCCTGCCGCTGCTGGAGAAGCGCGGTCTCTGGCAGCATCCGGCCCGTCCGCGTCCCGTCGAGGCGGGAACCGCCCGGCTCGCCGGCCGGTGAAGGGCGCCCCCGTGCCCACCGAGTCACGTCCCGGCGGCCCGGAACCCGGGCGGGATGCCACGGTCCCCGGCGGCTGAGGACCGTGGTGCTCGCGAGCCTGCTCGGCACCACGGCGGCTTGGTTACGACTTCTTCCTCTACAGCACGGCGGCCGGACACCTCGGAGACCGCATCGGCCGGCAGCACACCCTGGCCTTCACCATGGGGCTGATGGGCGTGTTCATCTCCCGCACCGGCCTGTTGCCCACCCACCAGCAGGCCGGTGTCCTCGCCCCGGCGCTCCTCCTGGTGCTGCGTGTCGCGCAGGGCGTGGCACGACGCGGACCCGTTCGGTACCCGCTACGGCAAGCGCCCGTGCGGGGACTCACCTGTGGGTGGGGGACGGCCGGGGCCGGCCGTCCCCCACGCTCGACGAAGCGGACCGGGAGTGCCGGCACGCTTCACGAAGGGGCACCGACACGGCTGGGTGACGTCTGGGGCTCCGGCTCCTCCCCCGGTTCGCTGAGCTGCTCGCGCACGTAGTTCCAGACGACGGCGATCAGCGCGGCGGCGGGCACCGCGAGCAGGCTGCCGACGATGCCCGCCAGACTGCCGCCCAGCGTCACCGCCAGCAGGACCACAGCGGCATGCAGACCGAGCCCTCGGCTCTGGATCATGGGCTGGAACACGTTGCCCTCGAGTTGCTGGACCACCACGATGACCGCCAGCACGATCAGCGCGTCGGTCAGCCCGTTCGACACCAGGGCGATGAGGACGGCGACGAAGCCCGCGAACAGCGCACCCACGATGGGCACGAACGCGGAGACGAACGTCAGCACGGCCAGGGGCAGCACCAGCGGCACTCCCACGATCCAGAGTCCGAGACCGATGAGGACGGCGTCGAGCAGTCCGACGTAGGCCTGGGAACGCACGAATTCACCCAGGGTGCTCCAGCCACGCTCCGCCACGGCGGGAACATCGGTGGCGAGCCGGCCGGGCAGCTGACGCCCGAGCCACGGCAGGAACCGGGGTCCGTCCTTCAGCATGAAGAACATGAGGAAGACCGCCAGGACAGCGGTGACCACACCGTTGACCACGGTGCTCACCCCGGTGACGACCGTGGTGACCATGCTGCCGATGCTGTCCTGGACGCGCGCAGTAGCGGAATCGAATGCTCCGGTGATCTCGTCGTCACCGATGTTGAGAGGCGGCCCGGAGGCCCACTCGCGCAGCCTCTGGATGCCTTCGACCACACCATCGGCCAGTTCCCCGGACTGGGAAGCCACCGGCACCGCGATCAACGCCACCGCCCCTCCGGCCACCAGGAGGAACAGCACCGTCACCGTGGAGGCGGCGAGCGCCGGCGGCCATCCGCGCCGACGCAGGAAGCGGGCCAGTGGCCACGTCAGGGTCGTGAGCAGCAGACCGACTATGAGTGGCCAGACGACCGGCCACATGCGCCCCAGCAACCACACCGCCACTGCGGTCATGACAAGGACCAGGAGCAACTCGCCTGAGACGCGTGCCGAAACGCGGAGAGCCGCGCGGGTCTTGGTGGAGCTCATCGTGACTGACATGCGGTTCACCCTATGGGCCCGCGGCCCCGCTCCTGACCGCTCTCCACGAGGCCTGATGCCCCAAGGGAGCCGGGCCACACGGGGCGCGGCGCTGACAGCGCCGGATCACGGCTCGTCGCGGCGGGCAAGAAGGGTCACATCGTGACGGCGACCGACGCGTCATGAGTGCCGACCGGCCGGGGCCCTTCCCACCAACAGAGCAAAGCGCCCCCAGCACCGCCGAAGACGCCCGCACCGAGATCCGGCACCGTGACCGACCCGCAGTACCGGCCTGCGGCGCGCCGTTTCCACTTGAACCGTTTCGTTCTGATATGCGGGTTTCCGTGAGCCGTCCTAGCCTGACCGATATCGCTCAGGCAGTCGACGGCCGGCCAGTCCGGCGGAGGGTGAGCTTCCATGGCAAAACGGAGTGCACGATCCGGATTGCTCGGCGAAATGTCCGCCGAGTTCGCGGGCACGATGATCCTGATTCTTTTCGGCTGCGGCGTGGTGGCCCAAGTCGTGGCGGGCGGGGCCCTGACGGATCCGCCCGGCGGCCTCGGGAACCACGACAGCATCGCCTGGGCGTGGGGACTCGGTGTCACCCTCGGTGTCTACGTGGCGGCGCGTCTGAGTGGCGCCCACCTCAATCCCGCGGTGACGCTCGCACTCGCGACGTTCCGGGGCTTCTCCTGGGGCAAGGTGGCGCCCTACGTACTGGCCCAGACGGCCGGCGCGTTCGTGGCCGCCCTCCTCGTCCGCTGGAACTACACCGAGGCGCTGGCGAAGGCCGACCCCGAACACACCTTCAAGACACAGATTGTGTTCTCCACGCTCCCCTCGAACGGCAATCCCGCTCTGCCGGTCCATGAGTGGGGTGCGTTCCGTGACCAGGTCATCGGCACCGCCATCCTGCTGCTGCTGATCATGGCCATCACCGACATGCTGAACACCCCGCCGGGCGCGAACCTCGCCCCGTTCGTGATCGGCCTGGTCGTGGTGGCGATCGGCATGGCGTGGGGAACCAACGCGGGGTACGCGATCAACCCGGCCCGGGACTTCGGCCCCCGGCTGGCGAGCTTCATCACCGGATACAACGGCGCCTGGCGAGATCAGTACGGGAACTTCTACTTCTGGGTCCCGATCGTCGGCCCGCTCATCGGCGGCCTGCTCGGCGCCGGACTGTACAAGGCATTCGTCGGCCGGTTCCTGCCGTCCGCGGAACCCGAGCCACCGGGACGCGTCCCGGCACCCGAGGACTGACCACAGCCGGAGAGGCGTACATCATGGCGGACTTCATCGGCGCGGTGGATCAGGGGACCACCAGCACCCGATTCATGATCTTCGATCACGGCGGCAACGAGGTCGCCAAACACCAGCTGGAGCACGCCCAGATCCTCCCGCGCTCGGGCTGGGTGGAACACGACCCGGTGGAGATCTGGGAGCGCACCAACTCCGTGATGCAGAACGCCCTGCGCTACGGGGGCATCGCACCGGGCGACCTGGCGGCGATCGGGATCACCAACCAGCGTGAGACCACAGTCGTCTGGGACCCGCGCAACGGGCGCCCGTACTACAACGCCATCGTGTGGCAGGACACCCGCACGGACGCCATCGCCGCGGAGCTCGAGCGGTCGGGCCGTGGAGACGTCATCCGGCGGAAGGCGGGACTGCCGCCGGCGACGTACTTCTCCGCGGGCAAGATCCAGTGGATCCTGGAGAACGTCGACGGCGTGCGGGAGGCCGCCGAGGCCGGTCACGCCATCTTCGGCAACACGGACGCCTGGGTCCTGTGGAACCTGACCGGCGGCCCCGACGGCGGTATCCACGCCACGGACGTGACCAACGCGAGCCGCACCATGCTGATGGACCTGGAGACCCTCGACTGGGACGACGAGCTGCTGGGCTTCTTCGGCATCCCCCGGGCGATGCTGCCGGCCATCAACCCCTCGTCCCACCCCGAGGCCTACGGAACCACGCGCACCTCACGGCCGCTGCGGGCTGCCATCCCCATCGGCGGGGTACTCGGCGACCAGCAGGCGGCCACCGTCGGGCAGGTCTGCTTCTCACCCGGCGAGGCCAAGAACACCTATGGCACCGGTAACTTCCTGGTGCTCAACACCGGGACCGAACTGGTCCGGTCCCAGCACGGCCTCCTCACCACGGTGGCGTACCAGTTCGGCGACAGCCCGGTGGTCTACGCGTTGGAGGGCTCCATCGCCGTGACGGGATCCGCCGTGCAGTGGCTGCGGGACCAGATGAAGATCATCAAGACCGCGGCGGAGAGCGAGGTGCTCGCCCGCTCGGTCGACGACAACGGCGGCATGTACTTCGTGCCCGCGTTCTCGGGTCTGTTCGCCCCCTACTGGCGCTCCGACGCCCGGGGAGCGATCGTCGGCCTGGCCAGGTACAACGACAACGCCCACCTGGCGCGGGCGACCCTGGAGGCGATCTGCTACCAGAGCCGAGACGTCGTCGAGGCCATGGAGCAGGACTCCGGCGTCCACCTCGACGTGCTGAAGGTGGACGGCGGCGTCACCGCCAACGATCTGTGCATGCAGATCCAGGCGGACATCCTCGGCGTACCGGTCAGCCGCCCGGTCGTCGCGGAGACCACCGCCCTCGGCGCAGCCTATGCGGCGGGACTGGCGACGGGTTTCTGGCAGAACACCGATGAACTGCGCGCCCAGTGGCACGAGTCCGAGCGGTGGTCGCCGCAGTGGTCCGAGGAGCAGCGTGCGGAAGGCTACGCGGGCTGGAAGAGGGCGGTGGAACGCACCCTGGACTGGGTGAAGGTCCCGTAAGGTCCCCACTTGGCCGTGCGGAGCCGGGGACGCGTGCGGGCCGTCGTCCCCGGCTCCGCCGCGCTCCGGGACGACACCGGAGCGCGCAACTGCCCGCCCCAGCGGGCCGAGACGCCGCAGGTCCGCGGCCGGAGAGCGGACGGCAGCGGGATCACGACGGTGGCGCCGATCCTGAACGACTGATCACGAACGGGAATTCGGCGGCGCGGCGAAGGGCGTGACCAGTAGCCAGTGCTGATTGGCGCCACCGTGGTGGCTCCACATCACCGGCCGGGTTCCGCGCTCCGCCTCGTGGGGCCCGTCGAGCACCAGTCCCGTCGCGCCGCTCTCAAGACAGTGCGCGCGATGACCGGGAGCCGGTCTCAGGCGCCACCGCTGCTGTGGTCCAGCGTTCTCAGCCCGCATTTCGGGTGGCCCCCTCATGACTTCCGTAGGTGTCGAGAAACACCACCCCCGGGTCAGCGCACCCTTCCTCGCGGTTTCAGTGCCACCGGTGGCAGTTCGGGAGCGGGCAGCCGGCCGCCGTCGTAGCCGTGCACCTCACCGAACCGGGAGCCCTCCTCCCACGCCTGCCGGGCCTCCTCGATCTCCTCGTGCGAGCGCCCGACGAAGTTCCACCACATGACGATCTCCTCCTCGAACGGTTCGCCGCCGAGAAGCATCAGCCCGGCGTCGGAGGCGGCGCGCAGCGGCAGTTCGGTGCGGCCGCAGCCGAGGTAGAGCATCGATCCCGGCAGGACCGGGACACCGTCGACCTCGGCCTCGCCGGACATCGACAGCACGGCGTACTCGAAGTCGGGGTCCAGCGGCAGCCGGGCGTCGGTACCGGCGGCCAGGGACAGGTCGGCTCCGACGATCGGGGTGTACGCCGTGCCAGGTGATGCGGCCCCGTCGATCTCTCCGAGGATCACGGTGGCGGTGATGCCTGGTGCCGTGACGGTGGGCAGGTCGGTGTGGTGCTCGAAGCGCGGCTCGACATGACGGTCGGAGCCCGGCAGCGCCACCCAGAGCTGGGCGCCGTGCAGCGACCTCGCGTGCGGTTTCGGGCTCTCCTCGGAGTGGCTGATGGCCCTGCCGGACGTCATCAACCCCAGTTCGCGCGGCCGGATCTGCTGGAGGCTGCCCAGGCTGTCCCGGTGCAGGACTTCTCCTTCGTGGAGCCAGCTGACCGTCTGAAGGCCCATGTGGGGGTGCGGCGGCACCTGCATCCCGGGCTCGTCGGCGATGTCGTCGGGACCGTAGTGGTCCACGAACGCCCAGGCGCCGACCATGCGGCGCCCGAGGTTGGGAAGCAGTCTGCGCACCTCGGTGGACTCACCGAGCTGGACGCGGCGCGGGGCGAGGAGTTCCCGCACCGGCTCGGAGACGACGAAGCCACGGCCCCCGCAGACGGAGAGAGCGGCCTGGCGATCGAGATTGCTCATGGCGCACAACCTATTCCCGCTGGGCTGCGGAGCGTCGGTCCCCACGCCGAATATTTAGTGGAATGTTTAACTACCTCGGGGTGTTGACCCCGCTGGAAGCACCACGGCCGAGGAGGAGAAGTGGAAGACACCTACTACGAGTTCGGCACGCCCGCCGACCGCTGGGACCGGGCGCAGCTGTTCTTCGAGGCGAAGGAGTACCTGACGGCCGCGCGGATCCTCGGCGGACTGGTGCAGGAGGTGCCGGAGCAGGTGGCGCCGAGGCTGCTGCTGGCGCGCGCCTACTACCACTCGGCGCGGCTCGGCAAGGCAGAGACGGAGCTGCGTGAGGTCCTGCGGCGTAACCCCGTCGAGGAATACGCCCGGCTGATGCTCGGGCGCACCCTCGAGCGCCAGGGCCGGCAGTCGGAAGCCGACACGCACCTGCGGATGGTGCACGCGATGGCAGGGGACCTCGGGCCCGAGCTTCTCGCGCAGGAGCAGCGGAACCAGAGGTGACACGCACAGCGGCGAGCGGGGCGGGGAGCGGAGGCACCACTCCCCGCCCCCTCGTCCCCTCGTCCTCTCGGACCGCGTGCCGAACGGACGGCTCAGCGCTCCGCGTTCGACACCCGGTCCAGCCATTCGGTCATCAGCGCCGATTCGGCCGTGCTGAGCCCGGATCCGTGCGACCGGCGCAACAGCGCACCCAGCTTCGCGGCCGCGGAGGGCACCTCCGCGTCGACGGGCGCGCCCGTGGTCACGTCCGATGTGCAGACGGCGGCGTGTACCGCGTCGCGGACGCGCGCGGACATGCCGGCGTCGGGAAACGTCACGGGCCGGGACACCAGCATGAGCGCCACGCCAGTGGTGGCGGACATGATCATCTGCGCGGCCGGCTCGGGGGCGATGCGCAGCTTGCCCTGCTCGGCAGCCCGCTCCAGGTCGCGTGTCAGGATGCGGTGCGCCTCGACGGCGGACGCCGGCGGAGTCCGCATCGCCGGTGAGTTCATCAGCCGGTACAGGTTGGGGTTCCGCAGCGCGAAATCGACATGGCTGTCCCATCCGTTCCGCAGATCCTCGATCGAGGTTGCGCGATGCAGTGACGGCGCGGCAGAGGGCCCTGAGCCGGCCGACGGGCCCCCTCAGCAGATCGCGGAAACGTGAGCCCTGCACCGTGGCACGGGCCGAGCCACGCACGGCCGACACGGAACCGCGGTGCTCGGCGTCACGCCGACGCCGCGACCGGCCGTCGGACGGAGGGGCTCGCGGGAAGCACGATCGCGGTCACCGCGAAGCCGTCGTCGACCAGCCACTTGCCCTCGTACGCCCTCGGCATCCCGGGTGCGGCCTGCGAGAGCTCCGCGGTGAAGGTGCCTTCGGTGGCACTGTCCGGACCCGTACGGAAGCTGATGTCCGCTTCGGAGAAGTCGAGTTCGACCCGGGTGAGCGGAAACCACGTCTTGAAGACACTCTCCTTGGCGCTGAACAGAAGGCGGTCCCAGTGAACTGTCCGGCTGTCGACGCCCAAAGGCCTCCTCGCCCGTTCCGAAGGCAGGGATATCACCTCCCACACGTCGGGCGGGAGCGGTGCGTTCGGCTCGGCGTCGATACCGACCGCGCGCACCTCGGAGGACCTCGCCAGCACCGCCGCGCGATATCCGTCGCAGTGCGTCATGCTGCCGACGGTCCCCTCGGGCCACAGGGGCAGGCCCCGGTGCCCCGAGAGTACCGGCGCCGGGGGCAGTCCCAGGTCGGCCATGGCCCGTCTCGCGCAGGCGCGTACGGCCGCGAACTCGTGTCTGCGACGGTCCACGCTCGTGGCGATCTGCCGTGCCTCCTCCGGGTACAGGGTGCCCGGCGGCGCATCGGTCTCGTGCGTGTCCGCGCACGCGACGTACGCGGGAAGAAGCCGTTCGATCACGAACCCTCGCCCTTCATGGCCGGGGACTCCTGCCCCCCGTAAGGAAGGATCTGCCGTAGCAGCCCGCGCGGATGGCCCCGTTTGCGCCACTCCCTGGGGTAGCCGATCGAGACCTCCTCGAACCGCACGCCGTCGTGCCAGGTCGTGCGGGGGATGTGGAGATGCCCGTAGACGACCGCGGCGACGTTGAAGCGACGGTGCCAGTCGGCGGTGAGTTCCGTACCGCACCACTGGGCGAACTCCGGGTACCACATCACCGACGTGGGTTCGCGCAGCAGCGGCCAGTGCCCGGCGATCACGAGGGGGACATCAGGGTCGTGTGCGGCCAGCCGCTGTTCGGTGAGTGCCACCCGCGCCCGGCACCAGTCGTCGCGGGTCGCGTACGGGTCGGGGTGCAGGAGGTACTCGTCGGTGCAGACGACGCCCGCCTCGTGCGCGCGCGCCAGGGACTCCTCCTTCGACGTCACGCCCGGAACCCTGAAGGAGTAGTCGTACAGGAGGAACACGGGAGCGACAGCAACGGGACCGTCCTCGCCCTGCCAGTGGGGGTAGGGGTCCTCGGGCGTGGTCACGCCGAGCTCCCGGCACACCTGGACGAGGTGTTCGTACCGCTTCTGGCCGCGCAGCCTCACGGGGTCCTTCTCCACCGTCCAGAGCTCGTGGTTTCCAGGGGTCCACACCACATGGGCGAATCGGCCCGCCAGCAGTTCCAGCGCACGCTCGACCTCTTCGGCCTGCTCCGCCACGTCTCCCGCCACGATGAGCCAGTCCTCGTCACCGGACGGGCGCAAGCTGTCGGCGACGGGACGGTTGTCGGCGATGCCGACATGGAGATCACTGACGGCGAGGAGCCGGCCGCCACCGTTCGAAGTGTCGGGGGCGGGCCCGGTCGGAGAACTCATTGTTCGAATTTATCGTCTTCGGGGTTCATCCGGGGCCGCACCGCTCAACATGCCCGCAGTTCATCCGCTCGGGATGATTGACCGACCGCCCCCGGGGAACGCGGCGGCACGTGCACGACACGCCTCAGGCGACGACGAGGAAAGGAAGACACCGATGTCCGATGCCGAGCAGCCGCAGGACCCGACCCAGCGCCACCCGCGGCCCGAATTCCCCCAGCAGCAGCAGGAGCACCCCGGCCGGACCGCCCCCATGGATCCGCCTCCGGACCACGGTGAGGACTCGTACCGGGGGCACGGGCTCCTGCTCGACCGCAAGGCCGTCATCACCGGCGGCGATTCCGGCATCGGCCGCGCCGTCGCCCTGGCCTTCGCCCGCGAAGGGGCGGATGTGCTGCTGACCTTTCTGCCCGCCGAGGAGAGCGAGGCGGAGGAGACCGCCCGGCTCGTCGAACAGGCCGGGCGGACGGCGGTGCCTGTGGCCTGTGACATCAGGGACGAGAAGGAGTGCCGGACTCTCGTCGGGAAGGCGGTCTCGGAGTTCGGCAGGATCGACGTCCTGGTGAACAACGCCGCCTACCAGATGTCGCAGCCGGACGGCATCTCCGCCATCTCGACCTCCCAGTTCGACCGCGTGGTGCGTACGAACCTGTACGGCATGTTCTGGCTGTGCAAGAACGCTCTCCCGCACATCCCGGCCGGCGGCTCCATCATCAACACCACCTCGGTGCAGGCCTACAAACCCAGTCCGCACCTGCTGGACTACGCCATGACCAAGGGTGCCATCGTCACCTTCACCCAGGGGCTGGCGCAGATGCTGGCAGCGGACGGAATCCGGGTCAACGCGGTCGCCCCAGGGCCGGTCTGGACGCCCCTCATCCCCGCGACCATGCCCGACACCACCGAGTTCGGGAAGCAGAGTCCGCTCGGCCGGCCCGCCCAGCCGGCCGAGATGGCACCCGCCTACGTCTTCCTCGCGTCGTCGAACGCGTCCTTCATCACCGGGGAGATCATGAACGCGACGGGCGGCACGCCCCTTCCCTGACCGTGATTGCCCCGACCACCAGCGGGAAGGCGCCCTGACATGCGTGCAGACCACCACGAAGCACCCGTTCTCGATGCACTGGCCGCCTACAAGGAGAAGGGAGAACTGGCGTTCACCCCACCCGGCCACAAGCAGGCGCGCGGAGCGGACCCGGCGGTACGCGCCGTCCTGGGCGACGCCGTGTTCTTCGGGGACCTGCTCGCCATCGGCGGGCTGGACGACCGCCGCCAGACCTCCGGCGTGCTCCAGCGGGCCGAGGAACTGATGGCCGACGCGGTGCACGCCGAGCACACGTTCTTCTCCACCTGCGGCAGTTCCTTGTCGGTGAAGGCTGCCATGCTCAGCGTCGCCGCCCCCGGACGGAGACTGCTGATCGGCCGGGACGCCCACAAGTCCGTCGTCGCCGGACTGATCCTGTGCGGAGTGGAGCCCGTCTGGGTGGAACCCCAGTGGGATCCGGAACGCCATCTGGCCCATCCACCGTCCGCCGAAGCGTACGAGCGGGCCTTCGGCCGGCACCCGGACGCCTGCGGGGCCCTCGTCACCAGCCCCACCCCGTACGGTTCCGCCGCCGACCTGCGGGCCATCGCCGAGGTGTGCCACCGGCGTGGCCGGCCGCTCATCGTCGACGAGGCGTGGGGCGCCCACCTGCCGTTCCACCCGGACCTGCCCTCCTGGGCCATGGACTCCGGCGCCGACGTGTGCGTCACCAGCATCCACAAGATGGGCAGCGGCCTCGAACAGGGCTCGGTCTTCCACCTGCGGGGCGATCTCGTCGACCACGACACGCTGGCCTCGCGTGCGGATCTGCTCGGAACCACCAGCCCCTCCGTGCTGCTGTACGCCGGCATCGACGGCTGGCGACGACAGATGGTCATGGAGGGGCATGCCCTGCTGTCCGGGGCACTCGGCCTTGCCGCGGAGGTACGGCAGCTGATCGAAGAGCTCGACGGGATGCACGTGAACGGATACGAGGACTTCTGCGGGCCCGGAAAGGCCGCGGAGTTCGACCCCCTTCCTGTGATCATCGACGTGAATGACCTCGGAACCAGTGGATACCGGGCGGCCGACTGGCTCCGCGAACACCATCACGTCGACATGCACATCGTCGACCACCGGCGCATCAGCGCCCAGTTCACCCATGCCGACGACAGAGACACGGCCGGCCGCCTGTTGGACGCCCTGCGCGACCTCTCCCGGCAGGGACACGCTCTCGGCCCCGGGCCGGCAGTCGAGGTCCCTGGGGCGGACGAGCTGCGCCCTGACCAGGCATGCCCACCGCGAGAGGCCTATTTCGCCGCCACCGAGGACCTTCCGGCCGAGCACGCCGCAGGACGCGTCGCAGCGGAGATGATGACCCCTTACCCTCCCGGCATTCCCGCCGTACTGCCGGGCGAGCGGCTCACCGAACCCCTGCTGCGGTACCTGCGCACGGGAGTCGACGCCGGCATGAACGTTCCTGACGCGGCCGATCCCACTCTGCGAACGGTGCGGGTGTGCCGAGACGGTGAGGTCCCCGAGGCGTGATCCCGTCGGGAACACGCACAAGCGCGGCACTTGACGAAAGGACCGGACATGCCCATCGCCACCTACAGCCTCGTCGCTCTCGACTGCCCCGACCCCAGATCCCTCGCCGCGTTCTACCAGGGTGTCCTGGGCGGCGAGGTGAGGAACGACTACCCGGACTGGTACGACCTCTACGTCCCGGGCGGCGCGCGCATCGCCTTCCAGAAGGCACCGGACCACCGGCCGCCGGAGTGGCCACGGGGTGATCGCAACTCCCAGCAGGAACACCTTGACTTCGAGGTGACGGACATCGAGCGGGCGCAGCGGGAGGTGCTGGCGCTGGGTGCCACGCCCCTGGATCTCGACGACCGGGGCGGCGAGCGCAAGTTCCGCGTGTACGCCGACCCGGCGGGGCATCCGTTCTGCCTCCGCCGGCACTGAGGACGGACGACCATGAGCCGAAGCGCCCTCGTCGTCATCGACATGCTCAACACGTACAGCCACCCGGATGCCGAGATCCTCATCCCCTCCGTACGCGAGGCACTCCCCCGAATCGTCGGGCTCGTCGAGCGGGCCAGGGACGACGGCGTACCGGTGATCTACGTGAACGACAACTTCGGCGAATGGCGCTCCCACCACGGCGAGATCATCGAGGCGACGCTCGCGGGCCCTCACAGGGACCTGGTGGAGCCCTTGTTGCCAGACGACGACTCGCTGTTCGTCGTGAAGGTCCGGCACTCGATCTTCTACGAGACGCCCCTGACCTACCTCTTGTCCCAGCTGGACGTGAGCCGCGTTGTCCTCTGCGGTCAGGTCACCGAGCAGTGCGTCCTGTACTCGGCCCTCGACGCGCACATCCGTCACCTGGAGGTGACCGTTCCGGACGACGCGGTCGCCCATATCCACCGGGACCTGGCGCAGGCGGCTCTGCGGATGATGGAGCGCAACATGAACGCGTCGATCCGCAAGGCGGCGACGGTCGAGTTCTGAGGTCCGGCGCCGCCTCCCGAGGAGCCGTCAGATCTCGCTGTCGTCCGGACTCGGCGGCGCGGCACACGGACGCAGGACCATGAGCGAGTCCTCCAGGGTCGCCACCACGGCGAAGGGAAAGCGGTCGAGTTCGAGGCAGAGCGCGACATCATCGGGATGGACTCCCTGACGAACGCCCTCCGCCAGTTCGGCAGCCGCGCGCGACGCGGCGGCACGGCGGAGGAACTCGCCCGCGTCCGTCCCGTCGTCGGTGGTCTTCCGGGCGATGTACTCGGCGCAGGCCAGATCCTCATCGGCCCTCCCGTCCTCGCCGGTGACCACGAACGTGGCGCCGTCGCACCCGCGTGCCCGCAGCGTCCGGGCCGTGGCCTCCGCCACCACGAAACCGGCGCACAGCACCAGCGAAGCCTCCTTCACCGCCAGGGCGCCGACCGTCCCTGCCGTGGTCTTCTGCACGACGGTCCGCCCGGTGAGGTCGGCGGACCGCAGCAGGCCCGGCGAGTTGACCAGGTCGAATCCCGGTGCGGGCGGCCCGTCCTTGAGCGCCAGCCGATCCGGATGGCACGCCTTGAGGGCCAGGGCCTCGTCCAGCGATCCGGCGAGGACGATCTTTTCCGCACCCTGGCCAAGAGCCCAGGCAGCCACGGTGAAGGCACGCATGACGTCGACGACGACCGCCACGGCCGGGGCCTCGGTCAGCTCGGTGATACCGAGGAAACGGGAGTCCATTCGGCTCACGATCGCCTACGACCGACCCACAGCGGTCGGGAGTGACCCGCATCACATCGTCGGCCGGGCGTGCTGCCGACCGGCCCGCCATCGTCGACGTCAGGCAGGGTCATCTGAATATGTAGACTGACCTACCTAATCAAGGGAGGGAGCGAGATGGCCGGGACGGCCCCCGAACCACCACAGCCCAGGAAGCGACAGGGCGCCGCGCGCCGGAAGCTGCTCGACGCGGCCGCTCGCCGCTTCTACGCGGACGGCGTGTCGGCCACGGGTGTCGACACGATCACCGCCGAAGCGGGTGTCGCGAAGATGAGCCTGTACAACAACTTCTCCTCCAAGGCGGATCTGGTACTCGCCTACCTGGATGCGAGGCACGAGGAGTGGATGGACCTGTACCGGCACCGAATGGAGGGTGCCCAGGACGGCCGCGACGGCGTACTGGCGGTCTTCGACGCCTACGCCGACCATGCGCGGTTCGCCTACGAGCGCGGCTTCCGCGGCTGCGGCCTGCTCAACGCCGCCGCCGAGCTGCCGGCCGGCGACGAGGGACGGGCGGCGGTGCGCCGCCACAAGGAGCAGGTCGAGACGCTTCTCGCGGAACACGTAGGACAGTTGATGAGCGGCCGGCCCGAGGAGGTCCACCCGCTCGCGGAGCACCTGGCGTTCCTGCTCGAGGGGGCGATGGCACGCGCCGGTCTCGAAGGCACGGCCGATCGTGTCGAGCACGCGCGGGCCATGGCCGCGGATCTGCTGGAGCGGCGGTGACGACGGCCGCCGGACGCGTGCCCGCGCCCGTCGGCATGGGCCCGATGTGCGTCCTGCTCGCCTCGGTGCTGTGGGGCACCACGGGCACCGCCGCGACGTTCGCCCCGGACGTGGGCCCCCTGGCGATCGGAGCCGTCGCCATGGGACTGGGAGGACTG
This sequence comes from Streptomyces sp. JH34, assembly GCF_029428875.1. Lineage (NCBI taxonomy): Bacteria > Bacillati > Actinomycetota > Actinomycetes > Kitasatosporales > Streptomycetaceae > Streptomyces > Streptomyces sp. JH34. Next base: position 334,753 of record NZ_JAJSOO010000001.1, read on the forward strand.
TTCCAAGCCGTCGTCGCAGCCCCCGCGATCCGACGGGAGGCGCCCCGGTTGCGTACCCGGCGCGGTGTCGTGCTGATCGGGGCCCTGGCCGTGGGCGTCTATCCGCCGGCCTTCTACAGCAGCATGCACCTGGCCGGGGTCGCCACCGGCACCGTGGTCTCGATCGGCTCCGCCCCGCTCGCCTCTGCGCTGGTCGAGCGGGGCTTCGACGGCCGTCGCCTCACCCGCCGCTGGATCACGGGCGCCGTCCTGGGGCTGACCGGGACCGTGCTGCTGTGCGTGGCCGAAGCGACCGGCGGGCCCCACTCCGGGCCCGGCTCCCGTTCCACGGGTTCCACCGTGCTCGGCGTGGCTCTCGGCCTGGTCGCCGGTCTCACCTACGCCGTCTACTCATGGGCGGCCCACCGCCTGATCAGCCGTGGCATCACCTCCGGCGCGGCCATGGGCACCGTGTTCGGAATCGGCGGACTGCTGCTCGTGCCCGTGCTGCTGACGACCGGGGCGCCACTGCTGGACTCCTGGTCCGGCGCAGCCGTCGGTGCCTACATGGCTCTGGTCCCCATGTTCCTCGGCTACGTCCTGTTCGGCTGGGGTCTCGCACACGTCCCGGCGAGCACCGCCACCGCCCTGACCCTCCTGGAACCCGCGGTCGCTGCCGTCCTGGCGGTCCTGGTCGTCGGCGAACGCCTCCCCCCGGTGGGCTGGGCCGGTGTCGTCCTGATCCTCGGATGCCTCGCCGTGCTCACCGTGCGGCGCGGCCGAGCGCCGGCCCGCCACCCCTCCTCGTTCACTCTCGCCCTCCCCGGCGGACACGCCGGAGCCCCACCACGCTCCGGCCGGGGACCGCGTGCACGCGGACGGACGCTGAGACGGTGACCACGCACAGCACCCCGGCACCTCACACATGTCCGAGGTCGGGCAGCGTTCTGGGAGCGTGCGAGACGCGTGCGGCGGACGGCGACCGGACCTGCTGCGGCACGCCGCCCCGCGTGAGGGCGCCCGGCTCGGGGCGGACGTCCGTGAGCAGTTCGATCAGCGCGATGCGCGCTCGGGCGACGCGCGAGCGCACCGTGCCGACGGGGCAGCCGATCACCGTGGCGGCCTCCGCGTAGGGGACGCCGAGGAGTTGGGTGAGGACGAACGCCTCACGTCGGTCCGCCGGGATCGACGACAGCAGCTCGGCGAGGACGACCCCCTCCTCGAAGCCGGGTGTGTTGCACGGCTGGGCCTGCTCCGCCGCCCTCTGCCAGTCCGCACGGTCCGCGAGTCTGGGCCGGGCGGCGGCATGCCGGAAGCTGTCCGCCACGGTCCGGCGGGCGATGGCAAGAAGCCATGTGCGGGCGGACGAACGGCCCTCGAACCCGGGCAGGCCGGTGAGCGCCCGGAGGAAGACGTCCTGGGTGAGGTCGTCGGCCGCCTGGGTGTCCGCGCTGAGGTGGGCGACATAGCGCCAGACGTCGCGGTGCAGTACCCGTACGAAACGGTCCGTCTGCACGGGGTCGCCGTCCCGGGCCGCCAGCGCCAGCCGCGTCGCCGTCACGTCGGAGGCAGAGCTGGACGGCTGTGCCGTCGTACCGGAGGCGCGGGTGGGCCGTGTCGGAGCCGGCGTTCCGTGGGCGGGTGGGTGCTGGGCATGAGTCATCGCCACAAGGTCCTTACAGACGCGTGAGGTCCGGCGACGCGCGAGGCGTACCGGTGAGGGGGACGGCCTGCCGTCAGGCAGCACCGATGCCCGAGGCGCTGCTCAGTGCTCCGCGCGCTCGGGGAAGCCCACTGCCGCCAGGGCGTTTCGTCCGGGTCGGGTCGGACCGGACGAGGCCGGGGCCACCGGGCGGGTCGGACCTGACCCCGCACGGAGGGCCCGGACGGCAGCCGTTCCCCTCGGCGGGCCCCGCGAGGTGATGCTGTGGACGAGCAGGAGCTGCGTGAACGACTGCTGTGCAGGCCGGCGTCGAACGCTCCGGCGGGGACGCCGTGGGGGCGCGGCAAGACGGAGAAGGAGATGGAGCGGCGTCCGGAGGCACCACGCGAGGGCACGCAGGACCCGGAAGAAGGCCCGCTCCCCGTACGCGAGCCACAGGCCGCACAGGAGGGCGGCCAGCAGGTGGGCCGCGAGCATCCCCGTCGGAGCCGCGGCGAACACGCCCTGCCCTCCGTGCACGGCCTGCACCGTCCCGGCGGCGTCGATGGGCACGCCGTGCATGGCGTGATGACTGTGTCCGACCGGATCGGCCGCCGGGGCGAAGGTCCCGGGAGGCGGCCGGGAGATGAGGCTTCCCAGTCCGGCGTCCGTGACGATCGCGACCGCGTCCCGCTCGGAGAGTAAGGTCGCGCCGTCCCCGCACAGCAGTTTCCCGGCCCACTGCCGGGCGAACGACTCATTGGGCAGCGGCGGTGGCGGGGCCAGGGACTGCGCGTACGTGAATCCCGCGTGGAGGGCGGTCTGTGCCGCTACAGCCGCCGTGGTGACGGCGAGCACTCCCCTCTCACGGCCGGCGAGGAACCAGGCGGCCGCGGTCGTGCCCGCGAGCGCTGCGAACAGCACCCACCCGGGCACCGGTGTGCCCGACATGAGGACGTGGCCCGTCGCCGCGAGCAGCACGCAGACGGCCGCGAACAACGCGGCCCGCACAGCTCGGTGACACCGGCCCGGCTTCATGGCGGGCCCGTCCTGCCGCCCACGGCCGGTCCTTCGCAGGTGGGTGCGCACGATACGTGGATCGGCGGGGTAAGGGCGTTCGACGTCGTCCGTGTCGCCCGCGCGAAGGAGTTCTCCACGGCATCCCCGCGGCACCTGACCAGCCCTCAGCCGCGGAGAGCCGCGTCGAGTTCACGGATGAGCTCTCCCACCCGTCCGCCCCCGGAGGGTGCGCCGGGCAGACGGCCGAGCACCGCGGTGACCGCTGCCGGCGCGCGACGGCGGGCCCGGTCGAGGGTCTCCGCCGCGCCGGGCCGGCCCTCCGCGTCCGCCAGTTCCTCCGCTCGCACCGCGTGGGCCGCCGCGCCGAGGACGTGCTTCACCTGATGGGCGCTCGCCCTGGGATGCAGGAACGCGGCGGCGGCCGCATGGCTCGCCGCTCGTGCCGCGTCGGCCGCGCCGGGTGATCCGGCTCCTCCCGCGGCCTTGTACGCCGCCCACGCGCTCTGCCGCAAGCTGTTCGTGCGGGGCCCGCCCTCGGCGAAGGTCCGCGCCGCGTCGACCGCGTCGCGTGGGCGGGTGTCAGCGGGCAGACCGTCCTCGAAGATCGGCAGCACCGTACGCGCGCAGTCGGCCGCATAGCCCGTGATCGCGCGAAGTTCGTCCTCGCTCAGCTCGATCCTGTCCGCGTGGGTAGGCACAGCTCAATACTGTCGTACGTCGCCTCCGCCGGGAAGCCGCGGGCCGCCCGTACCCGTGGACAACCCGCCGCCTCCCCGCACATGACGGTCCGGCACCGACGGGCCCCGCGTCCGGCGCGGGGCCCGCGTGTCCTGTCAGTCGACGGCGTAGGTACGCCTGCCGCGCCGGTAGGCGTACTCACCGAGCACGATGTCCAGGGCGAGGAACGCGGCCAGCGGGATGCCGAGCAACGGTACGAAGTACCCCAGGGCGGCCACGGCCGCCATCAGGGGCACCAGCACGTGGGGCGGGACCTTCTGCCACGCGCCCCGCGGCAGCGGACGGCCGAAGGCGGAGCCCCGTCCGCGCTGCCACCACATCCGGTAGCCCAGCACGATCAACAGGATCAGGCCGGAGCAGAGGGCGATGAGCACGAGCTGGTTGACCGCTCCGAACAGCACGCCGGTGTGCGCGTCGATGCCCCAGCGGGTCAGTTTGGCGAGCACCGGGTAGTCGGCGAACCGCACCACGTCCGTGACCTCGCCGGTCGCCGGGTCGATGGCGACGGCGTCCTGCTTCTCGGGCCAGCTGCGCTGGATCTGCCGCACGACGTACCCGGACGAGGCATCGGCAGGGGGGACTATCTCCACCGGATTCGAGAGGCCCTCGCCGCGAGCCGTGCTCAGAGCGGCGTCGAGTCCGATGTCCTCGCCCCGCGCCCCCGCGGTGCCACCCGAGCCCATGTGCTCGGCGTGGTCGCCCCCGGACGTCACACCCGCCTCGAGGACCGGGGTCGTCTGGCCGACGGCCTCGCGCAGGTCCGTGACGTTCTGCCCCGCGTAGGTCGACCAGGTCAGGCCTGTCGCCGACACGAAGAAGAGGCCGACGGCCACCCACGCGCCGACCGTGCCGTGCAGCGAGAGGGTGCGCCTGCGACCTGTCGTACCGCGCACCTTCCGTCGTGCCCGGCGGCGTCCGAACCACAGCACCAAGCCGCCGGCGGCTGTCACCCACAGCCAGCTGGCGGCGAGTTCGCTGTACAGGCGGCCCGGCTGTCCCAGGTGCAGATCGCGATGGAGTTCGTCGATCCAGGTGCGCAGGGGCAGTGCCCCGGTCGACCCGTACTGCTCGAGCGCTCCGGTCACCTGACCCGTGTACGGGTTCACGAACACGGCGAGCGTGTGGTCGGCGTCCACCCCCGGCACTCCTGACAGGAGGACCCGGGTCGTCGCGCCGTCCTCCGGCGACGGCCTGACCGCGCCGACCTCCCCCTCGGGATGCGCCTCGCGGGCCGCCGCCACCTGTCGCGAGACCGGCAGGTCGCTCCCGCCCACAGGCACCCGCAGCTCATCGGCGTACACGGTCCTCTCCACCTGGTACGAAGCCGCGTACAGGAGGCCCGTCGTGGCGGCGACCAGCAGGAACGGTGCGACGAGCACACCGGCGTAGAAGTGCAGCCTCAGCACGAGCGGCCGGAGGGACGCCCACGCGGAGCGTGCTCCCGGCGGACCGGGTTCTCGGGCCTCCTCCGGATCACCGGAGGTGCGGACAGCCGGCTCGACGGACATGAGTGGTCTCCTCTACGCGCGCGGGACGGGCGGACCCGTGATCAGGCGGTCGAGTAGTCGGAGAGGAACGCGTGCCAGTTCCCGGCAGCCTCTGTGATGTGGGTCACGCACAGCCGGTGCGGTCGCGCCACGCGGCCGTACCGCGGCCTCCGCGGCACGGCCGTGTCTCAGCCCGTGGCGGCCGCGCGGTAGGGGCGGAAGAAGGCGCGGAGCTCCTCCGCGAAGAGCTCGGGCTCCTCGAACGCGGCGAAGTGCCCGCCGCGCTCGGGCTCCGTCAGGCTCACCATGTTCGTGCTGCGCTCCAGCCACGCCCGCGGCGGGCGGACGACGTCGCCCGAGAACAGTGAGAAGCCGGACGGCACCTCGACCCGCCGGGCGAGCTGTTCCGGCGGGATCGCGCTGTTCGCCCGGTACATGCGCATGGACGACCCGATCGTCTCCGTCAGCCAGTAGAGCGTGACGTTCGTCAGGATCTCGTCCTTGGTGTAGCTCCGCTCGATGTCACCGTCGCAGTCGCTCCAGGCCTGGAGCTTCTCCACGATCCACGCCGCGAGCCCGGCCGGTGAGTCGTTGAGCCCGAAGGCGGCGGTCTGTGGCTTCGTGCGGTGGATCGCGGCGTAGGCGCCCTCGGTCGCGCTCCAGGCGGCCGTGCCCTCGATCCAGGACCGCTCCTCCGGAGAGAGGTCCGCGGGGTCCCCGCGGAAGACGGGCAGCCCGCCGTCGGTGCGGTGGACGGCGACGACCCGGTCGGGGTGGTCGAGGCCTAGGTAGCGGCTCACGTGGCTGCCGACGTCCCCGCCCGCCGCACCGAACGTCTCGTAGCCGAGGACGGTCATGAGCTCTGCCCACAGGCCGGCGACGGCGATGGAGTCGAGGGGCGGGCCGACAGGCCGGTCCGAGTAGCCGAAACCCGGCATGTCGGGCACGATCACGTCGAACGCGTCCGCGGGATCGGCGCCGTGCGCGCCGGGGTCGGTGAGGAGCGGGACGACTTTGGAATAGCGCCAGAACGAATCGGGCCACCCGTGGCTGAGGATGACCGGTAGAGCGGGTCCGACAGGCGCGACGGCCCGGGCGTGCACGAAATGGATCCCGAGGCCGCCCACCGGGACCCGGAAGCGGGGAAGGCTGGCGAGCGCCGCCTCCTGCGCAGGCCAGTCGAAGCTCTCCGCCCAGTAGTCCACGAGCTCTCGCAGGTAGGCCAGGTCGGTCCCGAGGGACCATCCGGCCTCCTCGGGCGCGTCCGGCCAGCGCGTCGCCCGGAGTCGGACGCGCAGGTCCTCGAGCGCCGCGGGAGAGGTCTGCTGGATGAACGGCTCAGGGCGGGGCAGGGGGTCAGGCATGGGACGCATCCTAGGTGCGCGCCCCGATGCGGGTAACCGGGCCCACGGCTTTCGGCCAGGCGAGCGGTACCGGGGTCACCGGCCTGTGGCCCCGGCACCGCGGGCGGTCCCGGAGGGCGTGACACCCCAGGAGTACAGTCGCCCTGCCCCGTTGCCATCCGTACGAAAAGGTGAGAGATGTCCAGCCACATAGAGCAGCGAACCGCGCATTCCAGACCCGTCGACGCCCCTCTGTACGCGGAACGCGTGCAGAGGCTGCGCCGGAGGCTGGAACGTCTGATCGGTATCGCCGCGACCGAGGGGAACAAGCTCGTCCCTCTCCGCAACGGGGACCAGATCTTCGCCTCGATGCTGGATTCCATCCGTGGTGCCGAGCACACCGTGGACATGATGACGTTCGTGTACTGGCGCGGGGACATCGCCCGCGAGTTCGCGGAGGCGCTGTCGGAGCGTGCGCGCGCCGGTGTGCGGGTGAGGCTGCTGCTCGACGGGTTCGGTTCGCGGCTCATCGAGAAGGGCCAGCTGGCGATGATGGAGGAGGCGGGGGTGGAGGTGGCCTGGTTCCGCAAGCCGCTGTACCTCTCCCCTCTCAAGCAGAACCACCGCTGCCATCGCAAGGTCCTCATCACCGATGAGATGACGGCGTTCACCGGCGGGGTCGGGATAGCCGAGGAATGGTGCGGCGACGCCCGCGACGAGACCGAGTGGCGGGACACGCATGTGCGGGTGCAGGGCCCGGCGGTGGACGGTCTGGCCGCCGCGTTCGCGCAGAACTGGGCGGAGTGCCACGACGAGCTGTTCACCGACCGCGACAGGTTCGTGGACGCCACGCAGCACGGCGACGCGATCGTCCAGGTGGTACGAGGATCGGCCGGATTCGGCTGGCAGGACATGCAGACGCTGCTCCGCGTCGTTCTCGAGTCCGCAGAGGAGCGGGTGCGGCTCACCACGGCGTACTTCGCGCCCGACGCGTACTTCATCGAGGTGCTGTGCGCCGCCGCGCGCCGGGGCGTGACCGTGGAGATCCTGCTCCCCGGGCCGCACACGGACAAGCGGGTGTGCCAGCTGGCCGGCCAGAACTTCTACGAGGATCTCACCGCCTGCGGGGTGAAGATCTACCAGTACCAGCCGACCATGCTCCACACCAAGGCGCTGACGGTGGACGGTGTCGCCTCGCTGATCGGGTCGACGAACTTCAACCGCCGCTCGCTCGAGCACGACGAGGAAGTGATGCTCGCGGTGCTGGACCCGGAGTTCACCGCCACGCTGGACGGTCACTTCGACGAGGACGTGGAGAAGAGCACGCTGATCGACGGGGCCCGGTGGAAGCGCCGTTCTCCCGTGCAGAGGATGCGTGAGGCGGCGGTCGTGCCGATCCGCCGCTTCCTGTGACGAGCACATGCGGGTGCGCCACCACGAGGAGTGGTGGCGCACCCGTGCCCCGCGTGCGGCCGGTCAGCCGCCCAGGTACCGGCTGAAGCCTCCGGACCGGGCGGCCACGGCCCTCAGCCTCCTCACATACGTCCAGCCGGTTCGCGGACGTGTGACGGCTGCCGCCCGGGGCATACGGGCTGTCACCTGCCGCATGTCAGGTGAAGGGAGTGGGCCATGAGTGAGAGCGTCGAGACACGGTTGGAAACGACCCCGGTGGTGACGGAGCCGGTGCCCGATCTTCAGTTGCAGCTGCTGATCCAGCTGCTGGACAGAGAACAGCGCTCCAGCCTGCCGATCACCCTCGCTCTCGCCGGAGGCGTCCTCCACGGAGACGTGATCGGCCATGAGGCGTGGAAGGCGGACTGGGCGCGAAGCCTCCGCCAGGTCGAGGGCGAAGGCGCGAATCTGATCGCGGAGTTCCCGGAGACGGTGGACCAGGGGATCAGGGAGCTGGGAGGCGGGACCGGAACCTCGCAGCTGCCGCGGTGGATTCATCTCAGGGACGCCACGATGGTGTTCGGCGGTACGGGATCCCTGCGACTGCCTCTGTGGCGCGGCCGTCTGTCCGACGTGTCGGGATGGGCGCTGGGCCGGCCGCAGTAGGAGGTACGGCACGGCGGACGGTTGACGGGCGCGGCGGACCGACGACATCGACCTGTACCTGCCGTCTTCCGCTCGGGGCCCCCGTTCCGCGCTGCTCTTCGTCCACGGCGGCCGTTACCCCGCCAGGCCCCGCCCCACCCCGCGGCAGGCCGCCGACGAGGTGGCGGACGCGGTGGGACGGGTCCGGGCCGATCCGCGGGTCGACACGGACCGCGAGGTGACCGACGTGCCGAACGGCCACCACGGTTTCGAGACGGTCGGCCGGACGGACGAATCACGTGACGCCGTACATTCGGCGACGCACTCGGTTCTGCGTCGTCCGGCTGGCTGACCGGCCGACCGTCCGGGCGCGACCGGGGCCGGATGCGGACGTCCGTCCGGCAGACGGGTCACACGAAGGTGCGGTCTCCGTGGCGGCTGCTGGCTTCCGGGCTCCGGACGTGATCGGCTTGGCAGCCCGTCAGCCGCACGGGGGGGGACCAAGCCGAGGGGCACGGATGACGAACCCACAGCACCCACCGCCGCCGGACGCAGTCGTCGTGGGCGCAGGTCTGGCGGGGCTGGCCTGCGCGCTCGACCTCAGCGGCGCGGGCCTGCGCGTCGAACTGCTGGAGGCCTCCGACGGGGTGGGGGGCCGGATGCGCACGGACCGCCGGGACGGCTTCCTGCTGGACCGGGGATTCCAGGTGTTCAACACCTCCTACCCGCAGGTGAAGAAACGTCTCGATCTGCGCGCCCTGCGTCTGCGCCCGTTCACGCCGGGTCTCGTCGCCCGCACGTCCTCGGGCCGGGTGCGCCTCACCGACCCCACCCGGCGTCCGGGGGACGCCGGGGAGCTGCTGCCCGGGCGGGTGCTCCCGGCCCGGGACCTCGCCGCTCTCGCCGCGCTGACCGCCCGCGACGTCCTGCTCCCGGCGAAACGCGTGGGCCGGATGACCGATCGCACCGCTTCGGAGGCGCTCGTGCGCGCCGGGCTGTCACCGCTCGCGATCGAGGACCTCCTGCGGCCGTTCCTCTCCGGGGTGTTCCTGGAGGAGGGCCTGGAGACCTCCGCGCGCTTCCTGCACCTGGTCTGGCGCAGCATGGCGCGCGGCACGCTCTGTCTGCCCGCCCACGGCATCGGCGCCGTGCCGGCCCAACTGGCCGACGGGCTGCCGGAGGGCGCGCTCCGGCTGGACTCGGCCGTCGCCGAGGTCACGGACTCCGGGGTGCTCCTGGCGGACGGCGGTGAACGGCCGGCCGGCACCGTCGTCGTGGCGACGGACTCCGCCACCGCGGCCCGTCTCCTGCCCGGCCTGCCGGTACCGGACAGCCGCACGGTGACGACGTACTACCACGCGGCCGACCGTTCGCCGCTGACCGAACCCACCCTGGTCGTCGACAGCGGTCTCGCCGTCCTGAACAGTTGCGTCCTCACCGAGGTGGCCCCCTCCTACGCTCCCCCCCGGCACGGCACTCGTGTCGACCTCCGTGCTCGGCGCGGGCCCGCCCGGCGGGGAGAGGACGGTCCGCGCGCGGCTGGCCGAGCTCTACGACACGGACACGAGCACCTGGGAGACGGTGGCCTCCTACACCGTTCAGGGCGCCCTGCCGGCGATGCGGCCTCCGTGGCCGCTGAGCCGTACGACGCGCTTCGCGCGGGGCCGGTACGTCTGCGGGGACCACCGGGCAACCGGGTCGGTGCAGGGCGCGCTCGCCTCCGGCAGCAGAGCGGCACGCGAGGTGCTGGCCGACCGGGCTGCCGCGCGGACCACCGGGACGTGACCGGGCGCTCCCGGGGGCGGGTGGACGATGCCGTCGTCGTGGGCGGCGGTGCCGCCGGGCTCTGTCTGGCCCACTGGCTCACGAGGACCGGTACGGGGGTGACGCTCGTCGAGGCGCCCGACGGACCGCTGCGGCCTGCGGAACGCACCTGGTGCTACTGGGAGGCGGGGACCGGCGAGTTCGAGGAGGCCGTCGTCGCCTCCTGGCGGAGACTGCGGGTCCGGGGGCCGGACGGCGTCGTCGTGGAGTCGGACCCCGCGCCGCTGCGTTACCGCATGGTGCGCTCGGGTCCCTTCGAACGGCTGGTCCACTCCCGTCTGGCCGCGGCCCCGGCGGCGCGCGTCGTACGTGCCACCGCCCACCAGGTGCGCGACGCACCGTACGGCGCCGAGGTGCGCTGCACGACGGCGGACGGGGAACCGCTGACCCTGCGCGGCAGATACGTGTTCGACTCGCGGCCCGCGCGGGACACACCGCCGCACCGCACCCTGTTGCTGCAGCACTTCCGCGGCTGGTTCGTGCGCACCGCCGTCCCCCGCTTCGATCCCGCAGTGGCGGACCTCATGGACTTCCGGGTTCCGCAGCCCCGCCACGGCCTCGCGTTCGGCTACGTCCTGCCGCTGGCGGCTGACCGGGCGCTGGTCGAGTACACCGAGTTCTCCCGTGCCCCGCTCCCGACGGCCGCGTACGAGGCCTCTCTTCGGCAGTACACCGGGGACGTCCTGGGGCTCGGCCGGTTCGCCGTGGAGTCGGCCGAACAGGGCGTGATCCCCATGACCGACGCGCGGTTCCCCCGCCGGTCCGGCCGGGCCGTGTTCCGTGTCGGGGCCGCCGGGGGCGCCACCCGTCCGGCGACCGGCTACACGTTCGCCGCCGTGCAGCGCCAGGGGCGGGCCGTCGCCACCGCCGTGCACCGGGGGCGCCCTGGTGTCCCGCCGCCGCACGGCCGCAGGGCCCTCGCCATGGACGCGGTGCTGCTGCGGGCGCTGGACACCGGACGCGTGGACGGACCGCGCTTCTTCACCGACCTCTTCCGCCGTGTGCCCATGGAGCGGCTGCTGCGTTTCCTCGACGGCGGGAGCACACCGTGGGAGGAGTTCGGGATCGGCCTGCGTACGCCCGTGGGCCCGATGCTCCGCACCGCGGCCGAACTCCCCTTCCTCACCCGCCGGGCCGCCGGCCGACCCGAAGAGAGCCCCTGATGACCCTGCTGCGGGACCACGACCTGGCACGCGCCTTCGATCACGCGTCGCTCACCTACGACCGGCTCACCTCGCTGAATCCTGGCTACCGCTCCGATCTCCTGCGCTCGGCGCACCGCCTGCGGCTGCCGCGTGGTGGAGGGGGACTGCGCGTGCTCGACCTCGGCTGCGGAACGGGCGCGTCCACGCGGGCCCTGCTGCGGGCGGCCCCGTACGCCCGGATCACCGCGGTCGACGCCTCGGCGGGAATGCTGGAGCGGGCGCGCGCCAAGCGCTGGCCTCCGAACGTCCGTTTCCTGCACCGGTCCGCCGAGGATCTCCGGACGACCGACGACGACGGCTCCTACGACGCCGTGTTCGCCGCCTACCTCTTCCGCAACGTCGCCGACCCCGGCAGGGTCCTCCGGTCCGTACGCGCCCTGCTGAGCCCCCGCGGCCGCCTGCTCGTCCATGAGTACAGCCTCAGCGGCTCTCCCGTGCACCGGGCGGTGTGGAACACGGTCTGCCGGGGTGTCATCGTCCCGGCCGGTACGCTGACGGGCGACCGGCAGCTGTACCACCATCTGTGGCGCAGTGTCCTCGCGTTCGACACGGCGCCCGCCTTCGCGCACCGTGTCGCCCGGGCCGGGTTCCCCTTCGTGCGGACCGTTCCCGTCGCCGGCTGGCAGACCGGCATCGTCCACACGTTCCTGGCCCGGAACGGTGCGGCGCGCGTCGGGACCGAGGCGTCGTGAGAGCCCGCGGGCTCCGCCCCGACGCGACCCGGCACGGACGTGACCGCAGGGCCGAGGTGATCATGCCGGAGCCGGGGCGCGAGCGCTTCACCGGTGATGCCCCTTCGGCCGCGGTGATCGGTGGTGGTGTCGCCGGTCTCGCGGCGGCGACGGCCCTCGCCGAACGCGGTGTCCGCGTGACGCTGTACGAACGGGGCGAGTCCCTCGGCGGCCGTCTGGCCGGATGGCCCGTCCGCCTCGCCGACGGGTCGGGGGCGACGATGAGCCGTGGCTTCCACGCCTTCTTCCGCCAGTACTACAACCTGCGCGGACTGTTGCGTCGTGCTGACCCCGCTCTCGCGATGCTCACCCCGCTTCCGGACTACCCGCTCCTGCACCGGAACGGTATGGCGGACGGTTTCGCCCGGGTGCCGAGGACGCCTCCGTGGAGCGCGCTCGGATTCGTGGCCCTCAGCCCGTCGTTCGGCTGGCGCGACCTCGCGGCGATGAACCCCCGCGAGGCGCTGCCCCTCCTCGACGTGCGGGTCCCCGAGGTGTACGAGCGGTTCGACGGGGTCGGCGCCGAGGACTTCCTGCGGCGGATCGACTTCCCTGAAGCCGCCCGCCACCTCGCCTTCGAGGTGTTCTCGCGCAGTTTCTTCGCCGACCCCCGGGACCTGTCCGCCGCCGAACTGCTGCTGATGTTCCACATCTACTTCCTCGGGTCGTCCGAGGGGCTCCTCTTCGACGTGCCGCGTGAGCCCTTCCCGCAGGCGCTCTGGGAGCCTCTCGGCGGCTATCTGCGGAACCTCGGCGCGGATGTGCGCACCGGCACCCCGGTACACCGCGTCGCCCCGGCCGCCGGAGGGGACCTGACCGTGGAGACCGAAGGTGCGGCGGACCGTCACCGGGCGGTGGTCCTGGCTCTGGACACGGGTGGTCTGCGTCAGGTGGTGGGCGCCTCGGAGCAGTTGGGGGACGCGTCCTGGCGGGCCGGTGTCGACTCCCTGCGCACGGCGCCGCCGTTCCTCGTGTCCCGGCTGTGGCTCGACCGCCCGGTGCACGACTCCCGCGCGGGGTTCCTCGGCACCAGTGGGTTCGACGGGCTCGACAACATCAGCGTCCTCGACCGCTGGGAGGGCGAATCGGCACGCTGGGCGGCCCGGACGGGCGGTTCCGTCGTCGAACTGCACGCCTACGCCGTCGACGGGGGCGCGGAGCCCGAGAAGGTGCAGCGCCGGATGCTCGACCGGCTGCACGAGGTCTATCCGGAGACGGCGGAAGCCCGTGTGGTCGACTCCTGCCACGAATGGCGTGCCGACTGCCCCGTCTTCTCCGTGGGCGGCTACCACCGCCGGCCGGCCGTGCGTACGCCCCATCCGCGTGTGACCCTCGCGGGCGACCTGGTCCGCACCGGTCTGCCCGTGGCCCTGATGGAGCGCGCGGCGACCTCGGGGTTCATGGCCGCCAACGCCCTCCTCGCGGGCTGGGGAGTCCGGGGACAGGTGCTCTGGACCGTGCCGCGTGCCGGGCGTTCCCGGGTGCTGCGTGCCCTCGCGGGCCGGTTCGCGGGGCACTGACGCTCAGCCGGGGAAGCGCCCGGTGCTCCGCAGCGACCAGCGGCGTTCGGCGTACGCCAGGTCGTCGCGCCAGAGCCGGCCCGCCGTCCGGCGCATCAGCGGCCGCAGGGCCGGCGCGGCCGCGCGCGCCAGGGCGAAGCCCCGCCGGCCCGAGGCGGCGACGACGGCCTCGACGACAGCCGTCCTCGGATCCGCCGCGCCGGGTGCGGTGAGCGGTGTGGCGTGAGTTTCCACCACCGAACCGGCGCCCTCGCCGTCCGTGATGTGCATGACCACGGTGCGCGGTCCGGGCGCTGTGAACTCCGCCCGGACCGGCACCACCAGCCTGCCCGCGACCTTGAACGAGACGTCGACGGCGAACGCGTCGTCCTGGCCGTCCTCCGGGGTGCCGGCCACCTTCAGCCCGACGAACGCGTACGGGTGGAACCAGGAGCCGTGCCAGGGGTCGAGCCGGTTCGCGACGACGTCCTCCGGTTCGCATCTGCCCACCGCGGTGAACACCGCGTCGACGGCCGTTCCCGGCACGGGTCTCGCCGGGACGACCGGGCGGTCCAGCGGGGTCTCGCCCCCGGCCCGGTCCAGCCTCACCCAGACCAGAACCCCGTCGTCGTGCAGCGGATACGGCTCCCACCCGGCGAACGGCCCGCCGTCCAGGCCCAGTCCGTGCCAGCGGCACAGCAGCGTCCCGCACACCACCCGTCCGTCGCGCAGCGGCGCACCCAGATGGGGGCACTCCCCCGGGCCCGCGCGCAGCGCACCGTCCTCCGTCCGCCACAACACGACTTCCACCCCGGCGACCGTGCGGCCGTACGGGCGGTCCCGTGCCCCGAAGTCCCGGGAGGCACCGACCACGTACCAGTTGCCGGACGGCCGGGCTCCGGACCGCTCGAGCGCTTCGGCGATCACGGCGGGCTTCGCCTCGCGCCAGGTCGGAACCTGCCGGTCCCATCGGGGCGCGCGCCGCAGGCGCAGCGGTGACGTCCACGTGGTCGATGTCCGACGGCCGCTCATCGCAGGGAGCCCTCCGCCCCGGCGACCGCGCCCGGCTCCGGGGCGGACGGCCGCGTCCGCATCCGCGCCCCCAGGATTCGCGCGACTCCAGCCGCCGCGATGACGGACCGCCGGCGGCGGGGCACCACGGCACGACGGTGCACGACCCGGTGGTCGTCGGCGGCGATGGCGTCCAGGATCCCCCGGTAGAGGATGAACGCGGTGCGGATGCAGGGCCGTACGCGCGGCTCCAGCATGGCGATGCCCGGCTCCGCCTCCCCGTACACGGTCCGGATCACCGCGTCGGCCTCGACGAAGGCGTTCCTGATGCGCGGGTCGTGCCGTCCGGTGCGGCGGCTCCACTCCAGGAGCGGCCGGTCGACCCCGTGGGCGGCGAGCAGGTCCGCGGGCAGGTAGACGCGCCCCCGGTCCAGGTCCTCGCCCACGTCCCGGAGGAAGTTGGTCAGCTGGAAGGCGACGCCGAGGGCGGCCGCGTGCGGAGCCGCCTCCTCACGGGGCACGACAGTCCCGAGCACCGGCAGCATCTGGAGGCCGATCACCGCTGCGGAACCGTGCATGTAGGCGCGCAGGTCGGCGTACGTCGCATAGTCGGTGACGGTCAGGTCGCTACGCATGGACGTCAGGAAGTCGGCGAACAGGCTGTGGTCGATGGCGTAGCGCCCGGCGGTGTCGGCCACGGCTCTGACCACGGGTTCGTCGCCGCCGCCCGTGGCCAGTCCGTGGACGAGGTCGCTCTCCAGCAGGCGCAGCAGACGGTCGCGTTCATCGGGCGACCGCCGGCGGTCGAGGTCGTCCACGATGTCGTCGGCCCAGCGGGCGAAACCGTACAGCGCGTGCACGGCGCAGCGTCGTTCGACCGGCAGCAGCCGGGTGGCCAGGAAGTAGGTCCGGCCGTGCCGGGCGTTGAGCCGCCTGCACCGGGCGTAGGCGTCGCGCAGCGCGGGTCCGGTGATCCCGGCGGCGTCCAGTTCACGGCGGTTCATCGGCTCTGCCCTTCGAGGACGGCGGGACGGCGGCGCGCGACCGTCGCGCGGGGAAGGCCGGTGATGCGCGCGGCGGCGAGTTTGCCGCTCAGGAGGACGGTCGGCACACCCACCCCGGGAGTGGTTCCGCACCCGGCGAGGACGACGTTGTCGTGACCGCGTACAAGGTTGCGCGGCCGGAAGGGGCCGGTCTGCGGAAAGGTGTGCGACACGGAGAACGGGGTGCCCGCCGCATGGCCCTGGGCCGTCCAGTCCGCCGGGGTGACCAGCAGTTCCTGGTCCATGGACGCTTCGAAGCCGTCGAGCCCCCGGCGCTCGAGTTCGGCCAGCAGGCTGTCACGGTAGCGCTGTCCGAGGCCGCGCCAGGTGCCCGCCGAGGGGCCGGTCGTGGTGTTGGGGCACGGGGCCAGGACGTAGTGCAGGTGTCTGCCGGGCGGCGCGAGCGACGGGTCGTGCGTCGTCGGGCGGGTGATGAGCAGCGACGGGTCGCTCATGAGCCGTCCGGTCCTGGTGAGTTCGTCGAAGGTGCGCTCCCAGGCGTTGCCGAAGGAGAGGGTGTGGTGTGCCAGTTCCGGCCAGGTGCGGTCCGTTCCGGCGTGCAGGATCACGGCCGAGGGCGCGTGGCGGAGTCGTACGGGGCGGCGTGGCGCCCGGCCCAGGAGGCGGTGGACGACGGGCAGGTCCGGTGTCAGGACGACCGCGTCGCAGGCGATCCGTTCGCCGGATGCCAGACGGACGGCCCGCACCCGTCCCGCCGACCGTTCCAGGGCCTCGACCTCGGCGGACCATCTGAACTCGCCCCCGGCGTCGGCGGCCGCGTCCGCCATCGCCCTGGGCAGCGCGTGCATGCCGCCCTTCGGGAACCAGACTCCCGCGACCGTGTCCATGTAGGCGATGACGGCGTAGGCGGCCAGGGCACGGGCCGGGGCGACTC
The DNA here is from genome assembly GCF_029428875.1 of Streptomyces sp. JH34. Taxonomy (NCBI): domain Bacteria; kingdom Bacillati; phylum Actinomycetota; class Actinomycetes; order Kitasatosporales; family Streptomycetaceae; genus Streptomyces; species Streptomyces sp. JH34. Next base: position 351,207 of record NZ_JAJSOO010000001.1, read on the forward strand.
CCGCGTACAGCGCCTGGAAGGAGAAGACCCGGCGCAGCCGCGGGTCGGAGAGGAATCTGCCGATCTGCGGATCGAGCCGGCCGAAGCCCCCGAGCGCCGCGAGCCTGGCGAGATCCGGATGAAGGAGCTGGAAGGGCGAGTCGAAGTTGGTGTCGATGAAGCGGCGCATCTGGGCCTTGTACAACCGCTCCAGCCAGCTCCGCAGCCGACGGTAGCCCGCCGCCTCCGCGTCCCCGGCGAACCTCCGTACCTCGGCCTCCATGGCGTCGCCGTCCGTGTGCACGTCGATCCGGCCGCCGTCGGCGAACCGGGCCCGGTAGGCGGGGTGGAGGGGGATCAGCTCGACGCGCCGGTGGAGGCTGTCGCCCACGGCGGCGAAGGCCTCGTCGGCCAGGTGGGGCATGGTCAGCACCGTCGGCCCGGTGTCGATCCGGTAGCCGCCGAGTTCGTGCCGTCCGGCGCGGCCTCCGGGCCCGGCGTCGCGTTCGACGACGGTCACCCGGCGTCCCGCGCCGAGCAGGTGCAGGGCGGCGGCGAGACCGGACAGGCCGGCCCCGACCACCACCACGTGGTCCGTGGCGCCGGAGACGGTCCTCATGCGCCCTCCCCGCCGGGGAAGGAGGCGGCGGTACCGGCGGCCCGTGCCACGAGTGCGGCGAACTCCGCCCTGGCGCGCTCGTCCGCCCCGGCGTCCGCGAAGTGGCGCAGACTCGACGCCGAGAGGCAGGCGATCTCCTCCTCCACCACTGTGCGCGCGCCCGTGCGTTCCAACGCCGCGCGCATCCGGCCGGCCACCCCTTCACCGGCTTCCGGCCCCTCGGGGCCGGTGTCCGTCGCCTCGGGGCCGAGTACGGCCAGAGCCTCGGTGTCGCCCGACTCCTCGGCGAGTCGGAGAGCGGCCGCGAGGAGGCCGGTGAGCTTGCGTGTCCTCAGGTCCTCGTCCGCGGGCTTCCCCGTGACGGCGGGGTCCCCGAACGCTCCCAGCAGGTCGTCGTGGAGCTGGAAGGCGAGGCCCGCGCACCGTCCGGCGGAACGCAGCGCGTCCATGGCGAGGGCATCGGCCCCGGCCAGGGACGCGCCGAGGGCGAGCGGCCGCTCCACTGTGTACAGCGCGCTCTTGAGCGTCGCGATCTTCCGGGCCTGGGCCTCGTCGGAGGAACCGGCCGCCTGGGCCCGCATGTCGAGGTACTGCCCCGCGACCATCTCTCCGCGCATCGCCTGCCACTCCTGGTGCAGCTGTCCGCCGTACGGGGAGCCGAGCGCCGTCCCGGTGAGCAGGTCGTCGGCCCACACCAGTGCCAGGTCTCCGGCCAGGACCGCGGCTGTGGCGGAGTAGGAGGTGGCGGAGCCGTGCATACGGCCCTCCCGGTGCAGGCGCGCGAACTGCGCGTGCACGGCCGGCGCGCCCCGGCGCACCGGCGATCCGTCCATGACGTCGTCGTGCACCAGCGCGCAGGCCTGCAGCAGTTCGAGTGCGGCACCGACGCGCAGCGGAGTACCGGGGTCGCCGGACCCGCCCGCCGCCAGCCACCCGCACCGGACGAACGCCGTCCGGAGCCGCTTGCCGCCGTGCAGGACGAAGGTGGCGACCCGGGACGCCACCTCCCCGGCGAACACGGCGTCCACCTGGCGCGCTTCCTCCAGCCTGGTGCGCAGGTGGTCCGCGAGGAAGGCGTCGACGGCCGCCGCGATTCCGCCGAACGTGTCAGGGGCACGGCCGCCACCCGTGCCCGGGCAGGGGCCGGCACTCGCGCCGGTCCCTGCCCGCGTCGCTCGTGGACCGAGCATGGACAGCCCCTTTCGCCCGATGGTCCGCTTCCGCGTCCACCGGTGCTTCCGGCCGCGAGGACCGCGGATGCGTCTATGCCTGCCCGGCACACGGCGGGGTCGGAGCGGAGTTCACCCGACCAGCGGATGGAAGGGCGAAACCGGGTCGGCCCGGCACGTCCGGGCGGGTCCGAAGCTCGGGGTCACGTCACTGCCGGGGAACGCCGCGCACGGGGTGCTTGCTCATGATCGAGACCCGGTTGAAGGCGTTGATGGTGATGGCGACCCAGATCACGGCCGAGATCTGGTCCTCGGAGAGGGACCGGCGTGCCGTGGCGTAGGCGTCGTCCTGGAGGGCGGCGTCGGCGGGGTGCGTCGTGGCCTCGGCGAGGGCGAGTGCGGCACGCTCCTGGGCTGTGAACACCTCGGTGTCGCGCCAGGCCGCCAGCACGCCCAGCCGCCGGGTCGTCTCGCCTTCGCGCAGGGCGGACCGGGTGTGGACGTCCAGGCAGTAGGCGCAGCCGTTGATCTGTGACACCCGCAGGTTGACCAGTTCGACCAGGGTGCGGTCCAGCCCCGCCTCCTGGGCGACCGTGCGCACCGTCTCGGCCGTGGCGGTCAGCGCGCGGAAGGCCTCCGGACTCCGCTTGTCCACGTAGACCCGCTTGTCCGCACGATCCGCCTCCGTACCGTTCACCCTGGACTCCTCACCGGGACGTGCCGCCCCTCGTCGTGCCGTGGCCGCCCGAGGGGGCGACGGCTTATGATCAAGCATGATTGTTGAACATGTAAGCACCTTTGTCGCACCGGAGGGCCGTCGATGAGTGGTGCGGACGCGGACCGGGTAGCTCCGCACACGGGTCCCGACGGCCGGGAGCCGGCGCCCGGGAGCGCGGTGGAGATCCTCACGCCACGTGACGTCCCCCTGGGCGGCCCGAGGGCGATGACGGTGCGGCGTACGCTGCCGCAGCGGGCCAGGACGCTCATCGGCGCCTGGTGCTTCATCGACCACTACGGCCCGGACGACATCGCGGAGACGGGCGGGATGGACGTGGCCCCGCATCCGCACATCGGCCTGCAGACCGTCAGCTGGCTGTTCAGCGGCGAGATCGAGCACCGCGACAGCCTCGGCAGCCACGCCTTCGTACGGCCCGGAGAGCTGAACCTCATGACCGGTGGCCACGGCATCAGCCACACGGAGGTCTCGACCCCCGGCACCACCGTGCTGCACGGCGTCCAGCTGTGGGTGGCGCTCCCCGGGGAGCACCGGGACACCGGCCGCGACTTCCGGCACCACGTACCGGGTCCGGTGCACCTGGACGGAGCCGTCGTCCGGGTGTTCCTCGGGTCTCTCGCCGGAGACACCTCACCTGTCCCGGCCTTCACCCCGCTGCTCGGCGCCGAGATCGTCCTCGAACCGCACGCGACCACGACGCTCGACACCGATCCGTCCTTCGAGCACGGTCTCCTCGTCGACGAGGGCACCATCCGTCTGGACGGAACGCCTCTGCGCCGGTCGGAGCTGGGCTACACCGGCACGGGGAACCGCACGATGACCCTGACCAACGAGACGGACGCCCCTGCCCGGGCGGTGCTCGTGGGCGGAACCCCGTTCGAGGAACGGATCGTCATGTGGTGGAATTTCGTCGGCCGCAGCCACGAGGACATCGTCGAGGCACGCCAGGACTGGGAGGCGTCCTCCGATCGCTTCGGCCAGGTCGACGGCTACCCCGGCGGCCGCATCCCCGCCCCCGCCCTCCCGAACGCCACCATCGCACCGCGTGGCAACCCGACACGTCCGAAAGGCAGCACACGATGACCCAGGCCGCCACCCCCCTCGTCCGGAACGTGGACGCCCGGCACCGGTACGAGATCCTGGCCGGCGAGGTGACGGCGGGCTTCACCGCCTACCGCGACCGCGACGGGCAGCGCGTCTTCTTCCACACCGAGATCGATGACGCCTTCGCGGGCCAGGGTCTTGCCTCCGCCCTCGTGCAGGAGGCCCTGACCCACGTGCGGGACGCGGGCAAGCGGATCGTTCCGGTCTGCCCGTACGTCGCGAAGTTCCTCAAGAAGCACGAGGAGTTCGCCGACATCACGGACCCGGTCACACCCGAGGTCCTGCAGTGGCTGGAGACCACCCTGGCCCGCTGAACCCCGCGGTCGCGCCACGGCCGCCGCCCGGACGGCGGCCGTGGGGCCCCTCATGCCGGCCGCAGCTCGAACCAGTCGAAGGCGACGGCTCCCCGGGTCGCGTACATGCCGATGACCCGGCCGGTGAAGCCGCCGGCGACCTCGGTGGTGAGGTATCGGCCGTCGAGTTCGGCGAGGACCTCGAAGTGGCCGTCCTCGGTCTCGTAACCGAGCCGGAGGGTGTCCGGGCCACCGACGCGCAGGCCGGAGGGCGCGTCGGCCTCGGGGCCGGCAGGACGTACGGTGACGGTGGGCGGCAGGACCTCCGTGGTGGTCACGTCGATCCGCAGCGTCAGAGGCCCGGGGGGCACGGTCCGTTCGGCGACCGTCGTACGGGACGGGCCGATGCGGGCCACCGCGCGCACGGTGCCGCCCTCCACCTCGACCTGGTAGTGGTGCGCCTCGTCCAGCCGTACGGCGAGCCCGCCCCGGCCTTCCTCACCGACGTCGATCCGCGTCAGCGCGCCGCAGTCGGGGTCGCGCTGACGCCGTCCCACGAACAGGGCTCCGGGCTTGTCCATGCCGACCGCACGGGCGTGGAGCGTCAGGTGGCCGGGACGCTCGCCGAGGCGTACGGCGCTCGGGTCCTGCCGCCTCAGCGACACCCAGCAGGGTGCGAGGGCGGGCGAGTCGAAGTCGTCGCGGTGCGGTTCGGCGGGCCAGGGGTGCGGAGCCAGCAGCGGTGCGGGGGCGCGGAGTTCCAGCGGCCCCGGCAGCGGCCACTCGTCCTCCCACCGGACCGGCACCAGGAACGTCTCCCGGCCCATGCCGTGGAACTTCGGTGTGTCACCGCGGGGCCGGGTGCCCAGCAGCACCATCCACCAGGAGTCGTCGTGCGCCTTCACCAGATCGCCGTGCCCGGTGTTCTGCACCGGGTGCCCCGTACTGCGGTGGGAGAGCACGGGGTTGTCCGGGTGCGGTTCGAACGGCCCGGGCAGCGAGCGGGCCCTGGCCACCGACATCGCGTGGCCCCGTTCCGTACCGCCCTCCGACAGCAGCAGATACCACCAGTCACCGATCCGGTAGAGGTGCGGGCCCTCGGGGTACTGGAGCCCGCTGCCCGACCACATCTCGACCGGCTCGCCGAGCAGTTCGCCCGTCTCCGGTTCGATCCGCACCCCTCGGATCCCGTCGTGGGAGAAGACGCACCAGCAGTTCCCGTCGTCGTCCCAGGCCAGATCGGGGTCGATGCCGGGAATTCCGACGGGCACGGGTTCCGACCACGGACCGGCGGGGTCCTCGGCGGTCACCAGGATGTTGCCGGCGCCGGCCACCACGGTCGTGATCATCCAGAAACGGCCGTCGTGGTGCCGCAGGGTGGGGGCGTAAACCCCGCAGGAGGACGGGGCGTCGTCAGGAAGCGCCAGCTGTGACGGGCGGTCCAGCGCATGCCCGATCAGCCGCCAGTGCACGAGGTCCCGGCTGTGCCACAGCGGTACGCCGGGCACGTACTCGAAGCTGGACGTCGCCACGTAGTAGTCCTCGCCGACGCGGCAGATGCTCGGATCCGGACTGAAGCCGGGTATCACGGGATTGTCGAAGAACGCCATGATCTGTCCTCGGGGCTCGGGCCAGGACCGTGTCCCACGGCCATGATCGTTGAAGCGCTTCGAAGATGACAGCCGAGCGTGGGGCTGTCAATAGAGTCGACCGGACCTGATCCCGGGAGCCTCAGTGAACCGCACAGGCGGACAGGGGATCTCGCTCGTACGACTAGCCCGTCATCACATCGCACTCTTCATCGAAGCGCTTCGACGGCGCGACCTTCCACGACCTCGCTCCCGGCCGAATCCAGGTGCGCGACCGGCGAGGCGTGGACCAGACTGCGGACATGGATGGAGCCCCCGCCGAACACCCGGAACCGACTCCTCCGACGGGGACGAACGAAAGCCTGGGGTTCCCGCCGGACGCCCGCCTGCTGATCGTCAACTGCGACGACTTCGGGATGCGTCCCACGGTCAACGCCGCGGTGATCGAGTCGGTCGAGGAGGGGATAGCCACCTCGTGCAGTCTCATGACCGTGTGTCCGGCCGCGCCCGACGCCGTGCGACTGCTCAGGCGGCACCCCGCCGTTCCCTTCGGGATCCACCTCACATTGGTGTGCGAGTCACCTCGCTCCCCTTGGGGCCCCCTCAGCCCGGCGGAGAAGGTGCCCTCCCTCCTGGACCCCTGCGGCAACCTCTTCGAACCGACCCCGGCCGGGCGCGCCGCTCTGCTCGGGCGGGCGCGGCCCGACGAGGTCGAGACCGAGTTCCGCGCGCAGATCGACGCCGTCGCCGACGCCGGGCTCGCGCCCACGCACCTGGACTTCCACTGCCTGGCCGACGGTGGACGCGACGACGTCCTGGACCTGACCGTGGGGCTGGCGGCGGAGTACGGCCTGGCCGTACGCGTCTGGCTGGAGAAGGGACGACACGCGATGCGGCGACGCGGGCTGCCCGTCGTCGACCATGACTTCCTCGACAGTTTCTCGCTTCCGACCGAGGGCAAGGCGGAGCATTACGGACGGCTGCTCCATGAACTGCCGGCCGGGCTCAGCGAGTGGGCCGTCCACCCCGCCCTGGACGGCCGGGAGACCGAGGCCCTCGACGACGGGCGGCCGGTGCGCAGGACGGACCACGCGTTCCTGACATCGCCGGAGGCCCGGGAGGCCGTGATCCGGGAGGGCATCACACTGATCGACTACCGGAGTCTGCAGCGCGTCTGGTCCCGGGCCGCCGGTCCGGTGTGACGCTACGCCGTGAGCCGCCGTGCGGAGCAGTCGGGCATCCGGCACGCCCACGTTTCGGCCCGGCCGGTCCGGACAGGCGCGAGGAGCGGCGTCAGCCCGGCCAGTACCGGCTCACGGCGCGGAGCGTGCCCCTGCACGGACCCCGCACAGGAGGCCGTCCACCGAGCGAGATCCATATGTTTGCCCTGTTTGGTGACGGGTACGCCGCAGTGAGGACGGAATGAGGCATTCCGTCATGCCGGAAGCCGGGTCGGACCAGCCCGCACCCGCGGCGTCCCGGTGACGCCCGGGGCGTCCGCGAGCCCGCTCCCGGACCGGTACGCACCCTCACACCGACGGCAAGGAGTCTCCCGTGCCCTCAGTACCCGCCATCACGCTCAACAACGGCGTGGAGATCCCCCAGCTCGGATTCGGTACCTTCCAGATCCCGCCGCAGGAAACCCGTGAGACCACTCTGGCGGCTCTGAAGGCCGGATACCGGCACATCGACACGGCCCAGATGTACGGCAACGAGAAGGAGGTCGGCGAGGCGGTCCGGGACTCCGGTCTCGACCGCAGCGACGTCTTCGTCACCAGCAAACTGGACAACGACGCACACGCGTACGACGACGCGCTCAAGGCTTTCGACCGCACGATGGAGAAGATCCAGCTGGACCATCTGGACCTCTTCCTCATCCACTGGCCGCTTCCCGACAAGGGTGACTTCGTGGAGACCTGGAAGGCCCTGGAGGAGATCTACCGCTCGGGACGGGTCAAGAGCATCGGGGTCTCGAACTTCCAGCCGCACCACCTGCGCCGTCTGCTGGACGGCAGTGTCGTCGTGCCGGCCGTCAACCAGATCGAGGTCCATCCCTACCTCACCCAGGACGCCGTCAGGTCCTTCGGCGCCGAACACGGCATCGCCACCGAGGCCTGGTCCCCGATCGCGCAGGGCAAGGTGCTCGACGATCCGACGCTGGTCCGCATCGGCGAGCGGGTCGGCAGGTCGACGGCGCAGGTCACCCTGCGCTGGCACCTGCAGCGCGGTGACATCGTGTTCCCCAAGTCGGTGACCCAGCGGCGCATCGAGGAGAACTTCGCCCTCTTCGACTTCGAACTCACCGAAGGTGACATCGGCGAGATCAACGCCCTGAACCGCGACGAGCGCACCGGTTTCGACCCGGACCGCTTCAACGGCTGAACATCCCGGCACAGAGCAGTGGCCCGCCCCTCGTCGAGGGGCGGGCCACGCACACGTACGGGGGTACTTCAGCGGGTCACTTGAGGGCCGGCGGTGCGGCGTCCGCCGACGTCCCCCACTCGGAGGGCGTCGTACCGACCTCGAAGGACAGTTCCCGCGTTCCGCGGATGTCCTCGGTGGTGAGGTAGGTCTTCCCGTAGGCGGCGCCGTCGGTACGCGCGGACCGGATGTAGCGCACCGAGTCGGAGGTGCCCGGCGCCTTCACGGTCAGGCGGCCCTTGGGGTAGTAGCGCCGGTCGAGGGTCAGGTCGACCCGCTCGAAGACCGGCGTGGACAGGCCCCAGGTGTCGGTCCCCGGCTGCACCGGGAAGACGCCGATCGAGGAGAGGACGTTCCAGGCGGACATCGTCCCCAGGTCGTCGTTGCCGGTCATGCCGGTCGGGGTGTCCGTGAAGAGCGTGAGCGCGGCGTGCACCACGTCCGTCGTCTTCCAGGGCTGCCCGGTGGAGAGGTAGGTGTAGGGGGCGATCAGATCGGGCTCGTTCTGCGGGTTGTACTTGTCCGCGTTGTAGTAGTCGTACGGCCCGTTCACCCACACCTCGCGGGCGGTCTTCGACGGGTCCCGCAGCAGCTGCTCGTAGGCGAAGAACGAGTCGAGCCGTTCGTTCGCCGACTCCGTTCCCCCGATCAGGGAGACCATGCCGGGCAGGTCCTGGGGGACGAGCCACTGGTACTGCCAGGACGTGCCCTCGTGGAAGCCCTCGCTCTGCGCCGGGTCGACAGGACCGGTGAAGTTCCCGTCCGCGTCGCGCGCCCGGAAGAAGCCGGTCGAACTGTCGAAGATCTTCCGGTAGTTCTGGGCCCGCTCCGCATAGCGCGCGGCGTCCTGCCCGTGGCCGAGTTCCTTCGCCATCTGCCCGAGCATCGCGTCCGACAGGGCGTACTCCAGGGTCGCCGAGGCACCGTGGTCGTAGTCGGAGTCGCCCGGCTTCACATGGGCCCTGCCCTTGACGTAGGGGGCGAATCCGTCGGCCAGGTACTCCTTGTTGGCCTCACGGCCCACGGGGGCGGAGTCGGCCGGCGGCACACCGTCGGCGTTCTTCTTCAGCGCGCGGTACGCCTTCTCCTCGTACCCCTTGAGCAGTCCCTGCTGGTAGGCGTTGGTGAGGAAGGGGGTGACCGGGTCGCCGGTCATGATGTTGGTCTCGACGGTGCCGTAGCCCCACTTGGGCAGCCAGCCGCTGTCCTCGTCGATCTTGATGACCGAGATCGCCATGTCACGGGACTCGTGGGGTGCGAGCAGCGACAGGAGCTGGGCCTGGGTTCGGTAGGTGTCCCAGAGCGACCAGTTCTGGTAGTAGGTGAAGCCCTTGGCCCTGTGGATCTCCTGGTCCCAGCCGGTGTAGCGGCCGTCGACGTCGCTGCCGATGTTCGGCGCGAGGAACGAGCGGCACAGGGACGAGTAGAAGGTCCGGCGCAGGGTCTCGCTGCCGCCCTTCGCCCGGACGTCGTCGAGGCGGTCCTCCCAGGCGGCCTGCGCGGCACGCGCGACACGGTCGTACGAACGGCCGCCTTCGGCACGGAGGTTGAGCTCGGCTCCCTTGGCGTCCACGTACGAGATCGCGGTGGTCGCCTCGACGGTGCGGTCCTCGGAGGTGTCGAATCGCACGAAGGCGCCGTTGCGCTCGCCGCCGGCGGACGAGACCGTGGACCCCTGGGTGACGGTGTCACCCTTCCAGGTGCCGGAGACGGTGAACGGCCGGTCGAACCGGGTGAGGGTGTACACCGTGTACGGCTTCGTGTCCTGGCAGAAGCCGCTGCCGGTGATGGCCGTGCGAACGGTCCGGTCGTCGAGGATCTCGACCTCGGTGTTCACGGTCCTGTGGAGCGACTGACCCGCGTTGATGAGGACGTTGGCCTTGTCCGTGGCGGGGAAGGTGTAACGCTGCACGCCGGTGCGTTCGGTGGCGCTCAGCTCGGCCTCGATGCCCGTCTTGAGGCCGACCCGGTAGGTTCCGGGGCCGGCCTTCTCGTCGTCGTGGCTGAACTCGGCCGCGTACGCGGCGTTGTCCGTCGACGTGATGTCACCGGTCGTGGGGAGCACGGGCAGGTCTCCGCCGAGGCCGCAGCCCACGCCGGAGATGTGGACGGTGGAGAAGCCCCTGATGTGGGTCTCCGAATAGTCGTATCCCGTGTTGTGCCCGGTGTCGGGCGAGAACTGCACCATGCCGAACGGCACCGCGGCACCGGGGTAGGTGTTGCCCTCGTTCTCGGTTCCGATGAAGGGGTTGACGAGATCGGTGAGCCGACCGCGTTCGGCGTGGCCGCCTCCGTCCGCCGCGGCGGGTGCGGCGACGGCGCCACCGAGGAGGGCGGCTGCGGCAGCCGCCGTCCCCGCACCGCGGATCCACTGGGTCCATCTCATGGAATGAGCGCCTCTCGAGACGTGGACAACGTTGTCATGTCTGCTGCGCGATCATTCTTGGCCCGCGTGCGTGTACTCGTCAAGAGTTGCGGCGGACGGGGTCGGGGGCGGTCGAAGGCGTGTGCCGGTCGGCCTCACGGGGAGTCAGGAGTCCGAGGAGTGACGCCGGCCGGACCTGACGGGACCGGCCGGCGGACCGGGGCGGCGGGCGGACGGCCTTGCGGCGGCCTCGCCCGTACGGCTCCGGGCAGAGGTCTCCGTCAGCGCAGCGTCGCGTAGACGATGAGATTGTCCACGGGGTGGCCGGCGGCGTCGAAGTCGCCGTCGCACGTGATCAGCCGGAGCACGCGGTCGTCCGTCGCTCCGTAGACCTTGTCGGTGGGGAACGCGTCCTTGCGGACGGTCTCCGTCCTGGTGACGGTGAAGTGGGTCTCCTTCCCTCCCCCGCCGGCCACGGCTATGTCCGCGCCCTCGGCGATCGTGTGCAGGTCGTGGAAGACGGCCTTGCCGAACCGTGTGTCGTTGTGGCCGATCAGCACGGCCGCGCCCGGTTCGCCGGGAACGGCACCGCCCGCGTACCAGCCCGCCGTCATCCCCTTCTCTGCCGGCGGGACCTCGACCGTGCCGTCCTCGTTCAGCCCCAGCCGCAGCAGCTCGCTGTCTATGCCCAGCGACGGGACGGTCAGCCGCGTCGGCGCGGGTGCCTTGGGCGCGTCGGCGGCCCGGGAGGTCTGCGGGACCTTCTCCTTGGCGGGGGGCTCGGGCGCCTCGGGCGCGCCGCAGCCTCCGGCAAGGGTGATCAGCAGGGTGGCCGCGGTGGCGGAGACCATGGTCCGCCATGACGGGTTCGGTGTGAATGCGCGCATGAAGTGCTCCGGTGCGGGGTCGGGCGTCGGTGGACGAACGGCGGGTGGCGCCGCCCCCGTCCGGGGAGCGGCGCCACGGTGTGGGATCAGCCGTTGCGCTGTGCCGAGGACCGGCGGCGCAGCACGAGGACGCCTGCGCCCGCGAGCAGCACCGCACCGGCCGCGGAACCGTACAGCGCGGTGCCACCTGCCTCGCCGGCCGGACGCTCGCCGGCGTCGACACCGCCGCGCGGTACGGCTCCGGCGGGCACGGACTCGGCCGGTACCGGGGTGGGCGACTCGGCGAGCTCGGTGGGTTCGGGCCTGGGGCTGACCCGCGAGGGCTCGGCCGCGGCTGAGGGCTCCGTCACACGCTCGGCGGGAGCCGCCGTGGGCGAGTCGTCGGCGACGGCAGCCGTCGACGGGAGCAGGACCGCGCCGATGGCGGCGGTGGCGAGGACCACGGTCCTCAGGGTCGGGCGAAGGGACATGAAGAACTCCGATTCCAGCTCGGCGTTGGTGGTGCCCGCGCACGGATGCGCGTCGGGCGCCGGGCATGCCCACAGACTGGAGTGAAGTTGTGAGGAAGCTGTCAGACCGCCGTGTTCATCGGATCAGGGCCGGACCGCGGCAGCCGCAGGGTGAAGACCGACCCCTGGCCCACCGTGCTGGCCACGTCCACCGTCCCGCCGTGCGCCTCGACGAGTTTGCGGACGATCGCCAGCCCCAGGCCGCTGCCCCCTGTGCGCCGGCTGCGTGACTTCTCGGCACGCCAGAACCGGTCGAAGACGTACGTCAGGTCCTCCGGCGCGATTCCGCTGCCCGTGTCGGCGACCTCCAGCAGCACCTCTTCGTCCGCTCCCCCGGCCCCCGTGGCACCGGCGCGCAGCGTGACCCGGCCTCCGGCCGGCGTGTGGCGTACGGCGTTGGACACCAGATTGCCGATCGCCTGCCGCAGCCGGACCGGGTCGGCCTCGAGCCCGGGGACGGGTACATGCCCCTCCGGACCGGTCACGGTGAGGCTGACGCCGGCGGCGTCGGCCTGCGCCTGATGGGCTGCCACGACATGGGCGAGCAGTTCCTCGATCCGCACCGGTTCGGGATGCAGGCGCAGCGCCCCGGCGTCGGCGGCCGACAGGTCCTGGAGGTCGTCGATGATGTGCTGCAACTGCACGGCCTCCTCCAGCAGCGAGGAGACGAACGTCGCGTCCGCATCGGCGATGCCGTCCTGTGCGCCCTCCAGCCATCCCCGGATGTTGCTCAGCGGGGTGCGCAGTTCGTGCGCGACGTCGCTGACCATGGCCTTGCGCTGCTCCTCCATCCGGGCGCGGTGGGCGGACATGTCGTTGAATGCGGTGGCCAGCCGGCCGATCTCGTTGTCCGCGGCGACCACGACGTGCGACGGCGCCTCGCCGTCGCGCATACGCTGGGCCGCTCCCGTGAGGTCGTGGAGCGGCCGCACGAGCCGGACTCCCGCGAGCACCGAGGCGCCCACGGTGAGAGCGAGGACGAGCGCCGCGACCCCGGTGATCTTCGCCGTGTTCCCGGGGGACAGGTCGAAGCCGGGGACCTCACCGCCGCCCGGGTCGCTGATGAAGAGCAGCGCGGGTGAGGCGACGTACGAACTGAGCTGCTCCTGGCGGGCGATGCCGACGCAGGAGGCGATGTCGCGGTCGTTCTCGCCGTCGAGGGGTGCGGGCGTGGCCAACTCGGTCGGCATCGCCTCCCTCGGGACACTGACGCTCGGCACGGGCGTCGGCATGGGTACGGCGGACGCGGGAAAGGGCTCGTCGCCCGTCCTCCACGACAGGTCGAGATCGAGCTCAACGGGTTCGCGTCCCTGCCTGTCCAGGCAGGCGTTGACGAGTTCGTTGAGAGCGACGAGCGCCTTGGCCTCGGTCCCGGTGGGGCGGTCCAGTGCGTCCGTCGAACACCGGCTGCCGCTCAGACGGTCGGGGTCGTTGCCCACGACCTGGACGCGGGGCCGGCCGCTGGGACCCTCGACGACGTCGGAGGCTATACCGGACCGGCTGAGGCACTGCACCGCCTCGTCGGCGGTGCGCCGGAGCGACGTGCGCTCGGCCTCGGACAGTTCGAACGGTCCGACGGCCCGCGGGTCGACCCGGTCGGTCCCGGAGCGTTGCGCCCCGCCCGTTCCGGGATCCGCGACGGTCACCGAACCGGATCCCGCGCCGGAACCGGAGGAGACGTCGGCCACGGACAGCGGGTCCACGACCGCCGACGCCTGGGGAGGCAGCGCCGGTGGGGGCGGGGACGAGCCGGCGGAGTCCGCGAGTATCTGCCGGCTCTGCGTCGTCAGCGTGATCCTCCGGTCGGACGCGTCGGCCAGATCGTCCACCGTGGCGCCCACACCGTCCCAGGTGGGGTGCCGTGCCGCGTAGGCGAGCAGGGTGTCCAGGACACGGGTGTCGGCGGCGAGGTTGCGGCCCTGCTCCTGCTCGATCGCACCGGACGTGGTCTGCACGGCCAGCCACGCGGTCGCAGCCACCGAACAGGCGGCTACCAGCGCCGACACCGCCAGGAGCCTGCCGAGGAGGCTCTTGCGCAGCGGCAGCCGCAGGCGCTGCGCGGTCTTCTCAGCGCGCCGCGGCACGTGGTGCGCCCTTCAGCGGGTCCATGAGCTTGTAGCCGACGCCGAAGACGGTGAGCAGCCGGACCGGACGCCTGGGAGCGCGTTCGATCTTCTTGCGGAGGTTCATGATGTGCACGTCGACCGTACGACTGCTGATGTACCGGTCGAAGCCGTGGAGTTCGGCGAGCAGTTGCTCGCGGGTGAAGACGCGTTCGGGCTCGGCCGCCATCGTGGAGAGGAGGCGGAACTCCCCCGGTGTGCACTCGACCCCGACGCCGTCCACCGAGACCTCGTGGCGCGCGGCGTCGACGGCGAGAGTCCCCACCCGCAGCACCTGGCCGCCGTCTTCTCGTGCCCCCTCCCGGCGGGTGCGCCGCAGGAGGGTGCGGACCCGTGCCATGAGCTCCCGCGGGCTGTAGGGCTTCGTCATGTAGTCGTCCGCGCCCAGGTCGAGCCCCAGCAGCAGATCGTCCTCCGTGGCCCGGGCGGTGAGCATGAGGACCGCCACCTCACGCTGCTCGGCACGCAGGATGCGGACCACGTCGAGCCCGTCGGCCCGCGGCATCATGACATCGAGGACGAGCAGGTCGGGCGTCCCCCGCCTCGCCTGTTCCAGGGCGGAGAGGCCGTCGGACACCACCGTGACCGAGTGCCCCTCGCGTTCGAGGTACCGGCGGACCAACTCGGCCTGTTTCGCGTCGTCTTCCGCGACTATGACGTTTGCGCACACGTGCACGATCGTAAGGGAGTCCCGTGTGCCGACGACCGCCCCCGGTCCGCCTTGCCGGGGCCGGGGCCACGGTCACCTGTCGCGTGCCGTGGCCCGTTCGCCCGTCGTTCCGGGGCCGGCACGCCCCGTCGGGACGGCCGGCAGCCCGGCGATGTGACCCGGAGCGGCCGTCCCGAAGGACACCGTGTCAGCCGGGCCGTGTCACCCGATTCGCCCTTCCGCCCGGCCGGTCGGGTCCGACTCCTCACGCACCGCCCGGGCTTCCTCGGTCCGCCCCAGGAGGAGCAGTTCCCGCTCGCACGCCTCCAGTGCTTTCAGCAGCAGTGCCGCCCGCTTCGGTTCGTCGTCGTTCATCCGCCGGGCCGCCGCGGCGGCCTCGGTCAGGACGGTCAGCCGGGTCTCCGCATCCCCCGGGACGACCGTGCCGTACTCCAGGAGCGCCTGGGACAGGCGTGGCAGGTACACCGCCGGGTTCACCCGGGCGAGCAGACGATAGGCGTCGACGGCCTCGTGGACGTTGATGGTGCCGGATCCGAGCAGCAGAGTCCGTGCTCGCAGTACCGCATCGTGATCGACGCTCTCCCTGTGATTCATGACGGTGATTCTGGAGCGACGGCAAGGCCTCCAACAAGGCTTGTCGGACGTGCTGTTCGTCCTACGAAAATGCCCTCTGACCTGTCATGATGGGTGTGTCATCACTCCTCTCGGGCCGGCCGCCGGGTCACGGTCCGCGGGATCGGCGCCCGACAGGACCTCCCCCTCCCCCGTCCGTTCGGCTCGATGACACGGGGACGGCGAGGTTTGGGCGTCGCGCACCCAGGGTGGGTGTGAACCGTACGACCGGGCGAAGCGCTCACTCGTTGGTGACTTCCGCCGTTCCCGTGCCGTGCGCGACCCGATCCTCAGGAGTGCGGCGCTTCGACCGGCGTCGCCGGGTTTCTGCGGGTGAGGGGAGACGGCATGACGCGGGATGCGGGTTGGCGCACCGGGCCGGACGGGCGGGCCGTGCTGCTGGTGGCCGGGCTGGCGGATCTGGCGGTGTCCACGGCGGGCTCGGTCCTGGGCACGGTACGTGGGTTGCTCCGGCGCTCCGACACCGCGGAACTGGCGGCGGAGGCCGAGCACGATCTGATCGCCAGGGGCCGTCTGGTGCTGGGCCGTTGGTCCACCGCTCCCCCGGCCCACCTCGAGGTTCTCGCTCGGGAAGCCCTCGTCCGGCGGGCCGCCGATGACGCATGACCGGTGGCACCCGGCCGAGTTCAAGGCGCGCGTCGACGACGTACTGCGACGGTACGTCGCCCAGGAGGCGGAGCAGTTCGCAGCCGTGGACCCGGCGCTGGGTCCGGTCGCCGAGCAGTTGCAGTCCTCCGTGGCGCACGGGAAGAGGCTGCGGGCGGCGTTCTGCTACTGGGGCTGGCGGGCCGCCGGGCAGCCGGACGACGAGTCGCTCGTCCGGGCGGCGGCCTCGATGGAGTTGGTGCACGCCGCCGCGGTCGTCCACGACGACCTCATCGACGACAGTCCGCTGCGCCACGGGCGCCCCACCGCGCACATCGCCCTGCGTGGTGCCGTGCGCCGCCGCCCGCGTTCCGTCTCTGCCGGCAGGTCGCTGGCGATGCTCGTGGGCGACCTGCTGATGGGGCTGGCGGGGCAGTTGTTCGCCACCAGTGGCCTGCCCGCGGCCTATCTCGCCCGGGCCCGCCCGCTGTGGTCGGCCCTGGCGCGGGACCTGATAGCCGGGGAGTGTCTGGAGATCCTGCGCACCGGGGCGCCTCCGGACACCGTCGAATCGTTGAAGGTGATCCGGTACAAGACCGCCAAGTACACTGTCGAGCAGCCCCTGTTGATCGGCGGCGCCCTCGCGGGAGCCGGTGACCGGGTGCGCTCCGGATACTCCGCGTACGGTCTGCCACTGGGCGAGGCGTTCCAGCTGCGGGACGATCTGCTCGGCCTGTTCGGGAGCCCCGAGGCCACCGGCAAGGCGAACACCGACGACCTGCGGGGCCGCCGGCCCACGGCCCTTCTCGCGGAGACCTGGCGTGTCGCCGACGACAGCGAACGGCGGCAGCTGCGTGCCCTCCTGGGGCGGCGTGATCCCGGCACGGACGGTCTGCACGCGGCTCGTGAGCTGATGCGCCGGCTCGACGCTCCCGACCGGGTCGAGAAGATGATCACCGAGCGGGTCGAGGAGGCCCTCGCCGCCCTGGACGGGCTCGCTCTGCCGACCCCCGCCACCACGGCTCTCACCGCGCTGGCGCACTCGGTCGCGGTCCGTGGGGCCTGATCACACGCGCGGCGGGCGGCACCGGCGTTCGTCGCCCGGCCGCTGTCGCTCTCCGTCCTCGGAACCACCGCGCCCCGTAGACGTCGTGCACCACCCACACAGCCCGAGGAGCCTCACCGTGCGCTACACCGAGTCGTCGTTGAACGCCCTGCGCCGGACTGGTGACGAACTCGCCGACGCCACCGTCGCCACCCTCTTCGAACGCGGGGAGGTGGGGAAGTTCAACACCCTGATGCGTTACGTCTCCACCGCCGGCGCTCCCCTGCCGGACGGCCTTCCCGACGTCGCCCGCGAGTACCTCGAGGTGACGGGCGCACCACCGGCCTGGGTCGACTGGGGTGAGATGGAGAAGGCCCGCCTGTTCTTCATCGACAACAACGTGCACATCTCCACCGCCCTGTCCTTCGCCTCCATGCCGGCGTGCTACGTCGTCCCCCACGTGGCGAAACTGCTGTCGGCCACCCACGGGCTCGACTACCCCTCGAAACGGATGGCGGAGACGGGCCAGTTCACCGTGCATCTGATGCAGCCGGACGCCTTCGAGTCCGGGGGCCGCTTCATCCCCGCCGCGCAGAAGGTACGCCTCCTCCACGCCTCCATCCGCCACCATCTGGAGCGTGAGGAGCGCTGGGACACCGCGGCCCTCGGAACGCCGATCTGCCAGGAGGACATGATCGGCGGTCAGATGTTCTTCTCCATGCTCGTCCTCGACAGCCTGCACCGCCTCGGGATCCACATGTCGGAGGAAGGCGCCCAGGCGTACTACTACGCCTGGCGCGTGGTCGGCGCCATGCTCGGTGTCGACCAGGACGCGGTACCCGGGACCCTCGAAGAGGCCCGCGGCTTCCTCGACCTCTACATGCTCCGGCACATGGGTCCGTCGCCGGAGGGCGCGCATCTGACACGCCAGCTCATCGACCTGTACGAGGAGGTCGTGCCGGGCACCTTCTTCGACCCGGTCGTGTCCGCCCTCATCCGGCACCTCGTCGGCGACACCTGCGGCGACTGGCTCGGCGTGCCCCGCACCTCGTGGGACACCGTCGTCAAGGCCGTGCCGCGTCTGATCGGCGTACTGGAGACCGTCGAGGACCGTTCACCGCTGGGAGCCTGGGCCCTGGACCGGCTCGGCCATCTCACGACCGTTCTCGAGCTGTCCTCGCTGACCCGCGGGCGCGTCATGCACTACGCCATCCCCGAACACCTCAGGAAGGACTACGGCGTCTCCAGCTCGGTACCCCGTACCGAGCGGTGGGTTCCACCGGCGGCCACGGTCCCGCAGGCAGGCGCCTAGTACCGCCTCGGCCGACGTCGTCGTGCGGGTGCCGTGCGGTGACCGTGGGACCGGCGGTGGTCCGCCTGCTGAGGTCTTCGCCGTCCTGACCGGCTCAGCGGGCTCCCGCAGCCGCCAGTCGCGGGGAGCCGAGCAGCATCCGCTCGTGGCCGATCACCGCACCCAGCGTTTCCGGGCCGGCTGCCCGGTTGAGCAGGAACAGCACGTCGCCCGGGACGCCGGCGGCGCGGGTCAGGAGGTCCTCACCCTGCGGACGAAAACTGCGGGCGCTCGTCGGCGGCGTTCCCGTTCCGCCGGATGACGGATCGGCGGGTCATGCCGGACACGGCCGGTACCAGGCCGGCCCGCCCGGGAGTGGCGTGGGGAGGGCCCCTGGCCATGCTGAGCGGGGCGGGGCCACGGGGCAGGTGTGACGGGAGAACACATCATCGCCGGTCAGAAGGCTGTTCCTGCCGCATGTACGGATGGGTGGTGGCCAGGAGGGGCGGGGTTGTGCCACGGTGGATGGACACGAGACCGTCCGGTGCCGCGGGTGCCGGACTTTGGGTTCTGGGCGTTGCCCCCTTCACGGGCTCCCGGCTCCCGCCATCGTCGTCACCCCTCAGAAGGGGCTTCGCCTTTGGGCTCACCACCCCGGAAGGGGGGCACGCCCATCATGAACGTCACTACGCTGATCGACGCCACCAGTGCCACGATCATCCCGCACGGCGAGATCGACCACACCACCCTGCCCAAGCTCCGTGCCGTGGTCGCCGCACTGCCGCGGGACGTGGCCGAAGTGGTCTGGGACCTCAAGGACACGCCCTTCATCGACACCGCGGGCCTTCATCTGCTCGTCGATCCGCCGCCGGCCGACGTCCCGCCGCGTCGGGCGACGGTGACCGGCATGCAGCCGCAGCCGCTGCGGGTGCTGCGCACGGCTGCGGAACTCTTCCCCACCCTCGAATTCGCCCGCCTGCTTCCCGAGGCCCGACAGCACGGAGCGGCGGCCCGACAGCGCCAGGTCCACGAGCACCGGGGGCCGGACACGCTCCGCAGCCGCCAGTGCAACGCTTCGGCCTCCACTGCGTCCACGGCGCACGCGTCACGGTGAGCGGGACGGCGAAGGTGACCTCGGCCGACGGACGGCGAATGCCGGACGACGGTCGCCTGCCGCGGCCGGGCCGGGCCGTCGGCGGGTTGCCGACCTCCTGTGCCGTGGTGAGGTTCCGTGGTCCCGTGGAGCCCGGGCCGCTCTACGGGACCACCTGACAAAGCCCTGCCAGGGAGCCCGTGACGCCGCCGGCCCTCCCTGGCCGGACCGGCTCAGCAGACGCCGTCGCCGGGCTTGGGGTTTCCCAGGCCGAACAGCGGCCGCAGCCTGAGCCCGAGCCAGGTCCCGGCCAGGGCGACCGCACCCCACAGCCAGCCGCTGAGACTGCCCGATGCCACGCCCGCCAGGTAGGCACCGATGTTGCAGCCTCCGGCCAGCCGGGCGCCGACGCCCATCAGCACTCCCCCGAGCACCGACGCGACGGCCGTGCGCCAGGGGATTCCACGGTGCAGGGCCCACGTGCCGCCGAGGGCGGCGGCCACGGCGGCCCCGACCATGATGCCGATGTCGGTGAGACTCGTCTTGTCAGCCAGTACGGGGCCGGCGAGCATCTCCGCGTTGCCCGCCTGCCTCCACCAGGTCCAGTTCTCGGGGTGGCCGCCGAGCGCGCCCACCAGCTCCGAACCCCACAGGCTGAACGCACTTGTGACGCCCCAGGCACCACCGGACACCGCCAGGACACCCGCGCCCAGGAGGGCCAGCACCAGGGCGCCCGCGGCGAGCGGCCAGGAGCCCCGGAAGACCCGGACCGCGGCAGTACGCGCCGAGGGAACGGCCCCGAGAGGAGGCGGGTTGCGACGGGCCTGGACGCGTCGCGTGACGACGACGACCAGCAGCAGGGCGGCGATGGTCACCGCCCACGAGCCGAACCAGCCGATGTGCTCGGAGAGGACGACCGGCTCCCAGGCGGGAAGGTCCTTCCACAGGTCGAACTGCCAGGCGGCGAGCGTGGCGCCCGCGATGAACCCGGCGAGGGTCAGGAGCACCGAGGTCTGACCCGAGCCGACGGCGAAGAGCGTGCCCGAGGCGCAGGCGCCGCCGAGCTGCATCCCGACGGCGAAGAGCAGGGACCCGACGGCCAGTCCGACTCCGATCGGCCCCGCGGAGGGCGCGGGCTGGGAGCCGAACAGTCCGGTGCCGCTGCCGATGAGCAGCGCGAACAGCGTGGCGGTGGTCCCGAGCAGCAGTGTGTGCGCCCGCAGTCCTGTGCCGTTGCCGACGGCGATGAGCTGACGCCAGGCGGAGGTGAAGCCGAACCGGGAGTGGAAGAGGGCGACGCCCAGGCCGAGTCCCAGCAGGAGCAGTACGCCGGGTCCGGGCCCGTGCGTGGACCATACGTACGCGGTCAGGGCCACGGCGAGCAGCCCGGACACGACGAGCGGCGTCCTGCGCACCGGGGGCAGGGGCGGCGCCTCCGGGCGCGGCACCGAGGTGGGGGAAGGGTCGAAGAGGGCGGGCAGTGCGCGCGGGGGCGCGGCCGGCCCGGCAGGTGGCGCGGTGGTCACGAAAGGCCTCCGGGATGATGCGGCGGCGGACGGTGGCAGGGCTGTCGGCAGCACGGAACGTGCGGCCGCGAGGTTCAGCCGCTACAGAGTCCGTCGTCGACGCACCACGCCGAGTGCGCGAACAGCGCGAGGCACAGTGTCGGGGCCGGTACAGACATGCGTACGAATATACGGACGCCACCGCTCCGGATACTCCGGCGTCTCGCCATACGGAAGGGCCTTCGGGGAGAGTCCGGAGGGACAGCCGACCCGGGCGGCGGAAGCATTGACAGGGCTGCGGCACGGACGGCAGACTCGCCGAGCCTCAGTGAAGAAACCTTCACCTTGCGAACAGCCAGTGAGGCGCCGCCCGGGCGGCGCCAGGGGTTGCGAACACTCCCCGACCGAAGGAGCACGAGCCGTGCACACGACCGTGGGGATCATCGGGGGTGGCCCGGCAGGACTGCTGCTGTCGCGCATGCTCCACCGGGCAGGTGTGGAGTGCGTCGTCCTGGAGAGCCGCGATCGCGCCTACGTCGAGCAGCGCCAGCGGGCGGGGGTCCTCGAACAGTCCACCGTCGACGCTCTGCGCGAGGTGGGGGCCGCCCAACGGCTGGACGCCGAAGGAATGGTGCACGACGGCGTGGAACTGCGCTGGGAGGGCCGATCCCACCGGATCGACTTCCCGTCGCTGACGGAGGGCCGGCGCGTCTGGGTGTACGCGCAGACCGAGGTCGTCAAGGACCTCATCGCCCTGCAGTCGGCCGACGGCGCGGCCCTCCACTTCGGTGCCCGTGTCTGCTCGGTCGAGGGAGCGGACACCGCCCGTCCGACGATCCGCTACACGCACGACGGCCGGGACAAGACCCTGACGTGCGACTACGTCGTCGGCTGCGACGGCTTCCACGGGGTGGCCAAGACAGCGGTACCCGAGGCGGCCCGGCGCACCTACGAGCGCGTGTACCCCTACTCATGGCTCGGGATCCTGGCCGATGTGGCGCCGTCCTGCGACGAGTTGGTCTACGCCCACTCCCCACGCGGCTTCGCCCTGCACAGCATGCGGTCCCCCGAGGTCAGCCGCATGTACCTCCAGGTGCCCAACGGCTCGGATCCGGCCGACTGGCAGGACGAACGGATCTGGGACGAGCTGGACGCCCGGTTCGCACTGGACGGCTGGAAGCTGGCACGCGGTCCGATCACCTCCAGAAGTGTTCTGCCGATGCGCAGTTCGGTCACCGAGCCCATGCGGTACGGCCGCGTCCTCCTCGCCGGGGACGCCGCGCACATCGTGCCTCCCACCGGGGCGAAGGGGCTCAATCTGGCCGTGGCCGACGTCGTCGTACTCGGCCGGGCCCTGATCCGGCAGCACACGACGGGCGCGACCGACCTGCTGGACGCCTATTCCGACACGTGCCTGCGCCGCGTGTGGCGCGCCGAGCACTTCTCGTACTTCATGACCACGACGCTGCACGCCGATCCGGACCAGAGCCCTTTCGACACGCGACTCCAGATCGCCCAGCTCGACCGCATCGCCGGTTCACCGCACGCCGCGGCCGAACTCGCCGTGAACTACGCGGGGCTGCCGTTGCCGTAGCCGCCGGCGCGGACCACTCCGCCCAGGTGAAGGTGTACGCCGCCACCTCCCGCGTCTACGCGCGGGCGGGCCTTCTCACGGACGCGCCCTTCACGGCTCTGTGCACCAAGATGGGACATGTCGCAGATGTGCTTCTCCTGGTCGCGGCCGTCCGGGCCGCGCCAGGAGCGTGGGCGGCGGTCGGCCCGGTGTTGCGCGGACCGCTGCGGCCACACCCGTCGAGGAGGTCCATGTGTCCGGCTCAGCTCGTCCCCTGGAAGGCCGTGTCGCCGTGGTGACCGGTGCCGCGAGAGGTGTGGGCGCGGCGATGGCGCGGGAACTGTCACGGCGCGGCGCCAGGGTGGCCCTCCTCGGCCGGGAGGAGTCGACCCTGGCCGAGGTGAGGGACACGCTCTCAGGGGCCCGGTGCTGGGAGGTCGATGTGACCGACGACGCCGGAATGAGCAGGGTGGCCGACGAGGTCCGGGACCGGATGGGACCCGCGTCCGTCGTGGTGGCGAACGCGGGCCTGGCCGAGGGCGGCCCGTTCGCCGAGTCCGACCCGGTGACCTGGCGGCGTGTCATCGAGGTGAACCTGGTCGGCAGCGCGATCAGCGCACGCGCGTTCCTGCCCCACCTGCGGACGACCCATGGCTACTACCTGCAGATCGCCTCGCTGGCCTCCATCGGGTCGGCGCCCATGATGAGCGCCTACTGCGCCTCCAAGGCCGGCGTCGAGTCGTTCGCCCATTCACTGCGCGCCGAGCTCGCCCACGAACACGTGGGGGTGGGCATCGCCTATCTGAACTGGACCGACACCGACATGATCCGTGACGCGGACGAGCACCCCGTTCTGCGGGAACTCCGGGCGCACATGCCGAGGCCCGCCCGGAAGGTCTACCCGGTGGCGACCGTGGCGGGCAGCCTGGTGCGCGCGGTGGAACGGCGCAGTGCCGCCGTGTACGCGCCGTCGTGGCTCCGTGTCACACAGGTGGTGCGTGCCGCCATGCCGCCGGTGGTCACCGCGCTCTCGAAGTGGGAGATCCCCAGAATCCAGCGGGAGACCTCGTTCGAGGCCACCGGGCTGCTGGGAGCCGGCGGCCTGGCGGACCGGCGCGGCAGAGGCCACGCGGAGGGATAGACCGCGCAGGCGTGGGCCGCCGGCTGTGGCAGCGAATCCGCCGGTCAAGTGGTGTCGGCCGCGGACACGCGTGACCTCATGGGGCGAGGGGGCAGGGGTATGGCGTAGACCGTCCTCTGCCGCAGGAGCATCATGTCGCCTCAGACCTCCACCCCGCGCTACACCGTCCCCGGCCTCACCACCAAGGAAGGCGGGCGGATGATCGACGTGCTGCGCATGCGCCTGCACGCCCTCAACGACCTGGCCCTCACGCTGAAGCACATCCACTGGAACGTGACCGGCCCGCACTTCATCGCCGTCCACGAGATGCTGGACCCCCAGACCCTGGCGGTCAGGGACATGGCGGACGCCGCGGCCGAACGCATCTCGGCCCTGGGCGGTGTGCCGCACGGAACCGCCGGCGTGCTGGTCGCCGAGCGGACCTGGGACGACTACAGCGTGGGGAGGGCCGACGCGATCGCCCACCTCGGGGCGCTGGACCTCGTGTACACGGGCATCATCGGGGACCACCGCAAGGCCGCGGCGAAGGCGTCCTCCGTGGACCCGGTCACCGAGGACCTGCTCATCGAGCACCTCCGCTCCCTGGAGCAGTTCCAGTGGTTCGTCCGCGCCCACCTGGAGAACAGTGCCGGGGCGCTGGCCACGACGGACGCCCGCAGCGAGAAGCAGGCCGCCGAGGCGGCCGGGACGTCGCGCACGATCCCGGCGAAGCAGACGGCCAGCCCCAGGCGCACGGCCAAGAAGTCGGCCGTCACCAGACGCGCCAAGTGACCTCCGGCGGGTGATCGCCCCGGGGCGTCGTCGAAGGCGTCCGGCCGGACCGGCCTGCCCGGGCCGAGCCTCGCGCAGGCCGCGAGCACCTCGGCCGCCACCCGTTCGGAGCACGCCGGCGGCGGAGGCCGACGGGCCGTGGACGCGGCCCCGGGGGGACCCGCTCCGCGACGACCCGCGTCCTCGCCGCGGAGTGCACGGCGAGGACGCGGGAGGTGGGGTCTCGGGTCAGCCCGCGTAGGAGGCGAGGACCCGGGTGAAGTCCCACGGCTGCTGGGAGACTCCCGAACAGGTGTCGGCTCCGCCGCCGGTGCAGGGCCGGTCGCGGTTGACCGACCAGAAGGTCAGCCGTGCGAGGTGGCGCTGCTGTGCGTAGCCGAGGATCGTGCGGAAGTCGGCCACGGTCACGGTCTCGCCGTTGTCGGTGACGCCGTTCATCGAGGAGATGCCGGTGTGCCGGTAGGCCTGGTCGTCGGAGTACCCGTAGGCGTTCTTGACGGCCGTCTTCAGCCCTTCGGCGGCGCGGACGGTCAGGGTGCCCATGTTCTGTCCTGCACCGCCGAAGTTGAACGGCATGATGGTCCAGCTGTCCACGGTGAGCCCGGAAGCCGCCGCCCTGCCGATCAGACTGCTGTCGGGCCCGTTCTGGCCGGTGCCGAAGGTGATGTACACCTTGATCCCGGGGTTGTTCGCCCTGACGGTCTTCAACGCGTCGACCGTGCGCTGCTGGACGGCCGGGCTGTCGTACGCCGCCGCCTCGATGTCGATGTCGATGGCCTTGAGTCCGTAGGCGTTGATCACCTTCTGGTACGCGGCGGCCAGTTCACCCGCGCTGGAGCAGGAACTCTCCAGCTTGTTGCCGCTCCAGCCCCCGAAGGACGGGATGACGTCTCCGCCGGCCGCTCGCACCGTGTTGACGGTCTGCTGGTCGACGCCACCGGTCAGCGGCCGGCTTCCGTCCCACTGCGGGTCGCAGTAGCCGTTGCTGAGGACGAAGGCGAGCGTGAACCACTTGACGCCCGTCGCGTTCATCACGGTCGTGGGGCTGGGCGGGCTGCCCCAGCCGTTGTAGAGGTACGGGGCGACGGCCATCGCCCCCGGTCCGGGAGTCTCCCCGCCGGCGCTCGGCGCGGTCCACTTCTGGTTGGCGGAGCCGGTACACGTCCAGATCTGCAGCCGCGTGCCGTTGGCGCTGCTGCCACCCGACACGTCCAGGCACTTGTCCGCCTGCGGATTCACGATGTCCCGCGCCGCGGGAGTCGCCCACTGCTGCGCCGCCGAACCGTTGCAGTCCCACAACTGCACCTTCGTACCGTCCGCCGTACCACCCGACGCCACGTCCAGACACTTGCCCAACGCCCGGATCGTCCCGTCAGCACCCACCGTCCACTGCTGCGCGGCCGTACCGTTGCAGTCGTACAACTGCACCGCGGTACCGTTCGCCACCGCGCCCCCGGCCACATCCACACACTTCCCCGCCAGACCCGTGACGGGACCGGTGGCCGTGGCGGCGGCGCTCGCGGGAGTGGCGGACAGACCCGCGAGGAGGGCAGCGGTCACGGCCAGCGCGCTCAGCACACCCCGCGCCACCGGTCTCGCCGTCACCGGGTCACCGTCCACTTCTGGTTGGCGGAGCCGGTACACGTCCAGATCTGCAGCCGCGTGCCGTTGGCGCTGCTGCCACCCGACACGTCCAGGCACTTGTCCGCCTGCGGATTCACGATGTCCCGCGCCGCGGGAGTCGCCCACTGCTGCGCAGCCGAACCGTTGCAGTCCCACAACTGCACCTTCGTACCGTCCGCCGTACCACCCGACGCCACGTCCAGACACTTGCCCAACGCCCGGATCGTCCCGTCAGCACCCACCGTCCACTGCTGCGCGGCCGTACCGTTGCAGTCGTACAACTGCACCGCGGTACCGTTCGCCACCGCGCCCCCGGCCACATCCACACACTTCCCCGCCAGACCCGTGACGGGGCCTCCGCCGCCCGGCTGGCCGCTGTCGCTGGTGACGCGGACGTAGTCGACGAGGAGCTGCTGCGGGAAGACCGTGCTTCCGTCGGGGTCGCCGGGCCAGTAGCCGCCGACCGCGAGGTTCAGGATGACGAAGAAGGGCTTGTCGAAGACCCACTGCTTCCCGCCGAGGTCGGCGGGGGTGCGCCGCTGGTAGACCGTGCCGTCGACGGACCACGTGATGGCGTTGGGGCTCCAGTCGACCGCGAACGTGTGGAACGCGTCGGCGAACGCCTGCCCGCCCGGCAGGGAGTACCCGGCGCCGATGCCGCCGCTGCCGGAGTAGCCGGGGCCGTGCAACGTGCCGTGGACGGTGCCCGGTTCGAAGCCGACGTTCTCCATGATGTCGATCTCACCGCTGTTGGGCCAGCCGACGCTGCCGATGTCGCTGCCCAGCATCCAGAAGGCGGGCCAGATGCCCTGTCCGCGCGGGATCTTCATCCTGGCCTCGACACGGCCGTACGTGGTGCTGAACTTGCCGGACGTGTTCAGCCGGGCGGAGGTGTACTCGCACCGTCCGTACCAGCACTGGTAGTTGTCCGGGTTCTCCTTGCGCGCGGTGATGACCAGGTGTCCCTGGCCGTCGAGCACGGCGTTGCGGTTGCCGGCGGTGTAGTACTGCCGCTCGTGGTTGTTGACGTTGTCGCCGGTCTCGATCTGCCATTTCGCGCCGTTGACGGCGGAGCCGGCGGCACCGTCGAACTCGTCGGAGAACGTGACGGCGGCCGCTGCCGTCGTGCCGGCGGACGTCTCGGCCGCCGAGGTCACGGGGGTGGGCGCGCTCTGCGCCGGACCGGTGGAGACGGTCGCGAGGCCGAGTGCCATGACGAGGGACAGGACCAGGCGCCGAGGCAAGCGGGAGGATCTCATGCCTCTCCCTTCAGGGAGGGTGATGGACTGACAGGGGCATGTCAGACCTGGGTGGGTCGGGCTGAGCGGCAGGCTTAGTTCACTACGTGATTTAAGGAATGAAGACCGGGCGTGTCAAGGGTTTGGTATAGACCGGAGCCGCTTGCCCTCCCGGAGCCCGGACCGACGGCCTCCGCGCGCGGTTCGGCCGGATCAGGTCGCGGCGGGGTGCGGCGATGACCGGTCGCGTCGTGGAGACTTGAGAGACTGGCGGCAGCCACCGCCGGTGGAAGGCACCAGCCGGTGCGCGGGAGGCTGCGACAGCAGCTCCGGCGTCCCGCTGGAGCACCGGACCGACGTCGACGAGGGGGCCACGATCAACACCGCCGAAACGGGCCGGCATCCGCTGGACTCCACCAGTGTGATGAACGCGAAGAGGACCGTACTCGAACTCCTGGGCCGGTCCGGCATGTTCCGGGACGAGGCCGAGGAACTCGTCGCCCTCGTGGAGGCCGGCGCGATCGCGGACGCGCACAGCGAGATCGGAGAACGGCGGGGTGCCCCCGCCGGGAGCGGGGAGGCGTACGGCAACGGCTGGCGCGACGGCACCCTGGCCGTGAGCGACGAACTGGCGCGCGTCGCCGAGCGGGCTCTCGCGCGTGCTCTCGGCCCGCAGCTGTCCGGGTCGCCGGGAGCCGTCGCACGGGACCGCAACCCCGTCGGGAGGGTGGACGTGGAGCGTGCGAAGGTCGCCGTGCTGCCGCTCTACCTCGCGTTCAGCGACATCTCGGAACTCGACCCCGAGGTGTCCGACGAGGTCCTGACCGCGGTGCTCGGCACGATGAACGTCGTGGGCCGGGTCGGCTACGCCGGCCGGCTCGAGCAGTTCACCGACTCCTGGCGGGACCGGCTGGCCCGGCTCTACGCGCACTACGGGCCGCGCGGCCGCATCGCGGTGCACGGCCGCTACTCCCTCCTCCACTCCCCCACGAGCATCGCCGTACTCGAACGTCTGACCGCCGCCCCCTCGGCGCTCAGGGCGGAGTGGGAGCACGCCGAACTGCCCCCGGCGTGGCTGGACGGTCTGCTCACCGCCTGGGAGGCGTCGGACGCTCCGCAGGGCTGACGGCCGTCAGCCCCCCGCCGCGGGTGGCGTGATCAGGGGTCGGGACCGGGCGGTCAGTTCCCGGGCCCGGCGGTGGGCACGTCCGGTCGGGCGAGGGGAAGGCTGAAGACGAAGCGGGTACCGGGAGTGTGGGAGGTGTCGAGGCTGATGGTGCCGCCGTGGTACTCCACGATCTTCTTGCAGAGGGCGAGCCCGATTCCGTTGCCCGGATAGGTGTCACGGGTGTGGAGGCGCTGGAAGATCACGAAGATCCGCTCGGCGTACTCCGGGCCGATCCCGATGCCGTTGTCGCTCACGGAGAACTCCTGGCGGGGACCGGCGCCCTCGGCACCGTCCGCGAGGTCCGCGGGTTCATGCGCGCCGAGGTGGATCCTGGGCACCTCACCCGGGGTGCGGAACTTGATGGCGTTGGAGATCAGGTTCTGCAGCAGCACACCGAGCTGGGTCGGGTCGCCGTGGACCGCGGGGAGGGGATCGTGGGTGATGACCGCACCGCTCTCCTCGATCACCATCCCGAGGGAACTGGTGGTCCGGCGCAGAACGGCCTCGAGGCTGACGTCCGCGTCCTCGGCGTGCAGACGGCCGACACGGGAGAAGGCCAGGAGATCGCCGATCAGGGTCTGCATCCGGTTGGCACCGTCGACGGCGAAGGAGATGTACTGCTTGGCGCGGTCGTCGAGCTGGTCCGCGTAACGGCGTTCCAGCAGCTGGCAGAAACTGGCGACCTTGCGCAGCGGCTCCTGCAGGTCGTGGGAGGCCACGTAGGCGAACTGTTCCAGCTCCTCGTTGGAACGGCGCAGCTCCGTGGCCTGTTCGTCGAGCTGAGCGCGGGCGCGGTCGCTGAACTCCAGCTCCCCGGCGAGCCGGCGCCGCATCCCCTCCACGTCCCTTGCCAGCGCCTGGAGGTCGGCGGGACCGGAGGACGCGATGGTGTGCTCGAAATGGCCGTCCGCGATCTCCCGGACATCGGTGCGCAGCCGGTCCAGTGGCACCTGTACGCCCCTGCGCAGGCCGGCGAAGGCGAGGGCGATGAGGGCGAGGACGACGCAGGCGATGGCGGTGAACACCGTGTTGCGCAGCGTGCGGGCCGCCTGCAGATCGCCGCGCGCCCGGTCCCGCTCGGCCTCGATGTGGTTCTGCTGCTCGGTCAGCGAGGCGCGCAGGGTGTCGAAAGCGGCCTTCCCGGTCTCGGTGCGCTGCCGGGCGGAGCCGGTGGGCTCGGCTGCCTCGCTGACGGGGCGGGCGGTGGCGGTCTGCCAGCGCTCCGAGTCCTGACGCACCCGTGCCAGGTCGGAGGTCGCCCGCTCGTCGCCCTCGACCAGGCGCGCCAGCTCCCTTACCGCGGCTCTCTCCTGAGCGACACCGTTCCGGTACGGCTCGAGGAACTCACGCTTCCCCGTCATGCCGTATCCGCGGATGCCCGTCTCCTGGTTGATCAGCGCGCTCTCCATCCGGACGGAGGCGATGAGGGCGGGGGACCACCGGTCGGTGAGCCGCTTGTTGACGTCGGTGGCATGGCCGAGGACCCAGGCTCCCGATCCGGTCAGAACGAGGAGCAGCACGAGTACCGCACCGGAGCCGGCTCCCAGCCAGCCACGGGTGGTCCAGCCGTCCGCGGCGGTGCGCGGCGGACGTGTCTCCGGGACCTGCTGAACGGGATCGGTCTCCACGTCGGCTCCACCCTTTCCGGCCCGGTGGGGCACCGGGGCGGCGTCACACTACCCCCGAGGACAACCTTGGTTGTCGACGGGGTCCCTCGGCGTCTACGGTGCTCCCATGGCAGTAGAGACCCGGACGAGCTCCGAGCAGGAGGAACTGGCCGAACGCGCACGACAGGCGGTGGCCGAGGCCGCCCGGAAGCTCGTGCTCGGCATGTCCCTGCCGAATGACGGCCTGCCGGATCCGGACGTGCTCGGGAGCGACGCCCTGGCGTCCCTGCGCGCCCTCGCCCACCTGAGCCGTGCGGTGGAGGAGTGCGCGGCGCTGGCCGCCCGGGCCGCCGCCCTGGACGGCGCGGGTTACCCGCAGCTCGGAAGGGCCTGGGGGGTCAGCCGCCAGGGGGCCCGCAAGCGCTGGCCCGGCCTCGTCTTCACCGCCCGCCCCGCATCACGACCGCTTCCCCACCACCAGACCCGGAGCTCGCTCATGAACGGCCTCGCCCCCCGCACGTACACCGTCCTGCTCGTCGAGGACGACATGGCCGACGCCATGCTGATCGAGGAGGCTCTGACCGAGCACGGGATGGCGCGGGGCATCCACCGGGCGGACGACGGTGTCGCGGCGCTGGAATACCTCCGCGACCCGCGGACCGACCGGCCGGACCTGATCGTCCTCGATCTGAACATGCCCCGCATGAACGGCCGCGAGCTGCTGAACGTCCTCAAGAACGACGCCTCCCTGTCCAGCATCCCCATCGTCGTGCTGACCACCTCGGCGGCACCGGACGACGTCGAGGACGCCTACCGCCAGCACGCCAACGCCTACGTCACGAAGCCCGTCAACCTCGACGACTTCATGCGGACGGTCCAGAGCATCGACTCCTTCTTCCTCGACACCGCCACGACCCTCCCGCCGCACCCCGGCGACGACGCCTGAGACGGGCTCGGGGCGGCGTGACCTGCCAGGGCCGGGTTCCCGCGCCACCCGCGCCGTGCCGCGCGGCGCCTGTCATGGGCATGGCTTGCGTCGATTCCTCCGGCCCGCCGCCGTGTCGCGGGACCTGCGGCGGCCTCCAGCCCCGTATCCGGCGGTTGCCGAGGGTCCGAGGACGCGAGGGCGGCCTCCACCGTCCCGGGGAGGCCGCCCCCGGTACACCTACTCCGTCGCCGTCGGCCTCCGCGACGCCGACGTCGCCCCGTCCAGGTCGGTCAGCGGACGCAGCCGGTAGGTGTAGGAGTAGTCCTTGTCCGCGAACAGCTTGTACTCGTCGTGGGTGTGCGCGCCCCAGCTGTCGTCACCGCCCACTCCCATCTGCCGGTGGTTCAGCCGCAGCACGACCTCGCTCCGCGGAGTCAGCTGGTAGTCGTGGCGGGCCCCCACCGACAGGTCCTCCGGGGTGAAGTGCGAGGCGTTGACCTCGAGGAGCGGTTCGCCCGTGGCGAGCAGCCCCCTGCCCCTGGCGTCCGTCAGCGCGACCCAGCGGACATCCGTCCTGTTGCCGTTCTCCTGCGGGCGGACGTAGGGCGTCCACTGCTCGGCGACGGTGGCTGAGTACAGGCCCACATCGGTGCCGTTGTCGCGGTCCCAGTGGTTCTCCTCGGGGCCGCGGCCGTAGTAGTGCAGGTGGTTCAGACGGCCGGGCAGGATGAGCAGCGAACCGACCTCCGGGATGTACGGGAGTCCGGCCGCCCCCGGGTGCAGGGTGTGGTCGACCTTGATCTCACCGTTCCCGAACACCGTGTACGTGGTGGTGTACGTCGACACCGTCGTGGTGGGCAGGGTGCCGCTGACGGTGATCTCGACCGCCCTGTCCCGCAGTTCGCGGACGTCGAGTCCCGTCACCTTCCGGTCGCTGCCCGCGTGGCGCCAGGTGCCGTTGCGGGCGGGCTGTCCGTTGCCGATGTCGTTCTCGGTGGGGGCCCGCCAGAAGTTCGGGGCCGGCCCCGAGGTGATCAGCTGGTCGCCGCCCGCCTCGTAGGAGGTGATGACGCCGCTCCTCTTGTCGACCGTCACGGAGAAGTCGTGGCCGGTCACCGTGACGGAGTCGTCGCCGACCCGGTGGCTGAGCGTTCGTACGGAGTCCAGCGGCCGGGGCTCCACGGCCGGGCCGCCGGCGCCGAGCGGGAGCTGATGGCGGGCGACCTCGAATCCGGGCTCCGACCACTTCGTGGCCGTCCTGGTGGTGAACGACAGCTGGAGGAAGTACTCGGTGCCCGGAGCAGGGTGGTCGGGCAGGGTGAAGGGGAGCGTGATGTCCTTGCTGGACAGGGGGGCGACGTCGAGCTGGGCGCGGGTGAGTTTCCCTCCCCGCACCGCCTTGCCGTCCGCCATGACGGTCCAGCTGCCGTCGAGTTCACGGAGGTTGGTGAACAGGTACTCGTTGGTGACGGTGAAGCGGCGCGTGGCGCCCCCGCCCGCCGCCGCCACGTCGATCGCCTGGAGGACGCGTTTGATCTCCGCGGCCTTGCCGGTGTGCCCGCGGTCCGCCATGACGATGCCGTCGGCGCTGAAACTTCCGTCGTTGGGGTTGTCGCCGAAGTCACCGCCGTAGGCACGGAACGTCGGCTCCGACGGCCGGATCTCCTTGAAGCCGACGGTGGCGGCGTCGAACCACAGGCGTACTCCCTCGTCACCGGGTCCGCGGGAGGTGGAGGCGAGTTCGGCCCCGGTCAGGGCCCGGGCGTAGACACGCGCCCGCCGGATGGTGCCGCTGAACTCACGGGTCGGGGTGTCCGCGTCCGTGGCGAGGGCGACCGGAGCGGTGTTGCTGTCGGGCCGCTGGGCGGCGGCCCTGGTGGCTCTGGCCTCGCCGTCGACGTAGAGGGTCAGGGTGGCCGCCGCCGCGTCGAAGACCCCGGCGACGTGGTGTTCGGTGCCGGTCCAGTCCTTGGGCAGCGCCCAGCTCGCGGTGGTCCACCGGCCGGCCGAGTGGACGAAGAACTCCAGGCTGCCGTCCGTCTGCTTCAGCGCGTACTGGGTGTCGCCCTTGGCGATGACGGGCTGGTGGCGGCCGGTCACCTTCTGCGTGATCCACGCCTCCAGGGTCAGTGAGCCGGTGATGTCGAGGCCGGCGTCACGTCCGAAGACCGTGCCCCCGGACACCCCTTCGGTCCGGTCGAAGGTGCCGCTGGGCGCGAGGAGCTCCCCGGCCACCGCACCGGGCCCGGCCTCCGTGAACAGCTTGCGCGTGGGCGTGGGCCAGGTGAGTGCCTGGTCGGCGAAGTCCCAGATCCAGCCGCCCTGCAGGACGTCGTAGCCGCGGATGACGTCCCAGTACTTCTTGAAGTTGCCGCTGGAGTTCCCCATGGCGTGGGAGTACTCGATCAGGACGAAGGGCCGGGTGTCGCCCGTGTCCTTGGCGCGCTGCTCGACCTGGGCCGGCTTGGTGTACATCTCCGAGCGGATGTCGCTGATGCCGGGCCGGTCGTCGCCCTCGTACTGGATGACGCGCGTGGGGTCGTAGGAGCGGATCCAGTCGTGCATGGCGACGAAGGCCGAGCCGGTCCCCGCCTCGTTGCCGAGTGACCAGATGACGGCGGAGGCGTGGTTCTTGTCGCGGTGGACCATGTTCTTCGCGCGGGCCACGCACGCCTCGGTCCAGTCCGCGTGGTTTCCGGGGTAGGTGTCGCGGATGCCGTGGGTCTCGAGGTTGGTCTCGTCCACCAGATACAGGCCGTACTCGTCCGCCAGCTCCAGCCAGAGCGGGTTGTTGGGGTAGTGGGAGGTGCGGACGGAGTTCATGTTCAGCCGCTTGATCACTCCGATGTCCTCGACCATGTCCGCCCGGGTGAGCGACATGCCCCGGTCCGGGTGCATCTCGTGCCGGTTCGTGCCACGCAAGGAGACGGGCTTGCCGTTGACGCGCATCAGACCGTCGACGATCGCGAACTCGCGGAAGCCCACCCGGTGCGAGAGGGTCTCGGTCACCTTGCCCGCCGGGTCACGCAACCGCAGGACGGCGGTGTACAGGTTCGGGTGCTCGGCGGACCACAGTGCGGGTCTCGGGACGGCCCTGGAGGCCCGCACGGTCACGTCGTCACCGGCCGGGACGGTGCCGAGGTCGGCGGACTGCCGCAGCGGCCGGGACCAGACGGGGTGTCCACCGGCGTCGTAGAGCTGCGTCTCGACGGTGTACTCCCCCTTCCCGGACGCGCTGCCTCCGTACGCGCGCACGGAGGCGGTGACGGACAGTTCAGCCGTCGTCCAGCCGTCGCCGAGCGGGGTGTCGAGCTTGAAGTCCCGCAGGTGGACGGTGGGGGTGGAGAAGAGATGGACCGAGCGGAAGATTCCGCTCAGCCTGATCATGTCCTGGTCCTCCATCCAGTCACCGTCGGAGAAGCGGAAGACCTCCACGGCGATCTGGTTGCGGCCTCGCCGCAGGTGCGGGGTGATGTCGTACTCGGCGGAGGTGTAGGAGTCCTCGCGGTAGCCCACGGGCACCCCGTTGATCCACACGTAGTGCGCGGACTTCACCCCCTCGAAGTGCAGGAACACCCGCCGCCCGTCCCAGCCCCGCGGAACGGTGAAGGCGCGGCGGTACTGGCCGACGGGGTTGTAGCGGGTGGGCGCGTGGGGCGGCTGCGCCTCCTCGCCCAGGCCGTTGGCGCCGGCCCAGGGATATGTGATGTTGGAGTAGATCGGGAAGTCGTAGCCGTGCAGCTGCCAGCACGACGGCACCGGGACGGTGTCCCAGGAACGGTCGTCGAGGTCGGTGCGGTGGAAGTCGGGGTCCCGGTCGTCCGGACGGTCCGCGTAGGCGAACTTCCACGTCCCGTCGAGGTCGAGCCGCCACGGGGAACGAGTCCGGTCACCGGTCAGGGCCTCGTCCACGTCCGCGTACGGCATGAGTGTGGTGTGGGGCGGCTCCGCACCTATGTCGAAGATCGCGATGTTGTTGTTCCACTCCGGCTGACCGTTGGCCGGAGGGCCCCAGCCGGCGGCGGCTGAGTCGGCGTGTGCCACCGCACCGGCGGACGCGACGGCCGGAAGGGCGGAGAGGGCGAGCGCGCCGAAGCCGGCGGCACCGCCCTCCAGAATCCGGCGGCGGCTGACGCTCCGGGGCGGGTCGGCCGGCTGGTGGGGGGAGGACGAGTGCTGCATGGCTGAGGACCCCTCGGGATGGCCGTGCTGCGTGCGTCGTTACGGCGCGCACAGCGCGTAGGCGTGACGTGTTCCGTGCGGTGCCGTCGGTGTGCCGGGCGGAACTCAGGGCCCGGACCTGCTCCGGTGGCCGCGATCGCCGGCCCGGCCGTGTTCGCCGCCGCTCTGCCAGGCGCTCCTGGTTCTCATGTCGATACGGCTCCTCGTGGGGAAGTTGCCTCTTCGTCACGTTCGAGATTTCGACATGCGTCCGAAATCCTGCCGAGACGGTAGTGACGCGTGATGCGGGGTGTCAACGGTCGTGCACGGCGGGTGTTCCTCCCCCGGAGCCGGGAGCTTGACAGAGGAGGGCCGGGCGTCCGCTCCCGCACGGTGTCCGGCGAGGCGGGCAATGCCGGAACACAGCGACAGGCCGACTCGGTCACACCGAGTCGGCCTGTCAGGATTTTCGTGTCCGCCCGCCCGCCCGTCCGGCGGGCGGGCGGGCGGGCGGGGAACCTCAGATGGTCGCGGCGTCGATCACGAACCGGTACCGGACGTCACTGTTCAGTACGCGCTCGTACGCCTCGTTGATCTCCGACGCGGCGATCAGTTCGATCTCCGCACCGAATCCGTGCTCGGCACAGAAGTCCAGCATGTCCTGGGTCTCCTGGATACCGCCGATGCCGGAGCCCGAGAGCGACTTGCGTCCGCCGATCAGGGAGAAGAGGTTGACGGAGATGGGCTCCTCCGGGGCGCCGACGTTCACCAGCGCACCGTCCGTCTTGAGGAGGGACAGGTAGGCACCGAAGTCCAGCGGCGCGGACACCGTGGACAGGATGATGTCGAACGTGCCGCGCAGGGCCTCGAAGGTCTCCGGGTCGCTGGTGGCGTAGTAGTGGTCGGCGCCGAGCTTCAGGCCGTCCTCCTGCTTGCGCAGGGACTGCGAGAGGACGGTCACCTCCGCACCGAGGGCGTGCGCGATCTTGACACCCATGTGCCCGAGGCCGCCCATGCCGACGACGGCGACCTTCTTGCCGGGACCGGCGTTCCAGTGCCTGAGCGGGGAGTACGTGGTGATGCCCGCGCAGAGCAGCGGCGCGGCCTCGTCCAGGGCCAGGCCGTCGGGGATGCGGAGGGTGTACTTCTCGTCCACGACGATGTGCGTGGAGTAGCCGCCGTAGGTGGGGTCGCCGTTCTTGTCCAGGGCGTTGTAGGTGCCGGTGTTGCCCTTGGCGCAGTACTGCTCGAGACCGGCCTTGCAGTTGTCGCACTCACGACAGGAGTCGACCATGCAGCCGACGCCCACGCGATCGCCCACGGCGAACTTGGTGACGCCGGAGCCGGTCTCGGTGACGACGCCGGCGATCTCATGGCCGGGGACCATCGGGAATATGCCCTCGCCCCAGCCGTCCCGGGCCTGGTGGATGTCGGAGTGGCAGATCCCGGCGAACTTGATGTCGATCAGGACGTCGAACTCGCCGACCGCCCGACGCTCGACGGTGGTGCGCTCCAGCGGAGCCTTCGCCGAGGGGGCGGCGTACGCGGCGACAGTGGTCATGCGGAATTCTCCTAAGGAGTGGTCCTGCGCCCGGCAGGCCTTCGGTCCGGGCACGTCCTCCAGCCTGCCCCATGTCCGGGCGTCCACCCAGGCCACGGTTGTGCCTACGACCAGTGGTCCTACTACCGGCGGGGTCAGGATGGCCTGCGTACGACCGTGGATACTGGACACATGGACGAGCAGCCTGTGACCGAGCGGCGTCCCGCCGGTGATCCCGTTCCCGGCGGGAGCGCGGGGCCCGCCCTGGACCGGCGTGCCGAGCTCAGCGAGTTCCTGCGCAGCAGGCGTGCCAGGCTGAAGCCGGAGGACGTGGGTCTGCCGGACTTCGGGCGGCACCGCCGGGTCCCGGGGCTGCGCCGCGAGGAGCTGGCCCAGCTGGCCGGGGTGTCCGTGGCGTACTACACGCGTCTCGAACAGGGAAACGGCCAGAACGTCTCCGGGGAGGTGCTGGGCGCGATCGCGTCCGCGCTGAGGCTCACGGACGCGGAACAGGCCCATCTCACCCATCTCGCGAAGCCTAAGCGGCACAGGAAGAAGCCGTCGGCACGGCAGCAGCGGGTGCGCGGGGCCCTCTGCCGGCTGCTCGACACCATGGAGGGCGTTCCGGCGTACGTCGTCGGGCGGCGTTCGGAGATCCTGGCGTGGAACCGCATGGCCGCCGCGGTCTTCGGCGACTGGGAGCAACTGCCGGCGCAGGAGCGCAACTGGGCGCGACTGGTGTTCCTCGACCCGGAGTACCGGGACCTGTTCGTCGACTGGGACCAGAAGGCGTCCGACATCGTCAGTTATCTGCGGATGGACGCGGGCTGCCATCCGGACGACCCCCGCCTCTCCGCCCTGATCGGCGAGTTGTCCGTGAAGAGCGAGGAGTTCCGGCGTCTGTGGGCCAGGCACGACGTCAAGGAGAAGAGCCACGGCGTCAAGCGTCTGCACCACCCGCTGGTGGGTGAACTGTCGCTCTCGTTCGAGACGTTCGCCCTGCCCGACGACGCGGAGCAGTCGGTGGTCGCCTATCACGCGGAGCCGGGCTCCGCGTCCGCCGAGGCCCTCCGGCTGCTCGCGAGCTGGGGCACGGACGCCACCCGGGCGGGCACGTCCGCCTCCGGGCGGCAGTAGACCTCGGTCGGCGGCGTCCCCGGAGCGAGGCCGTGCGGCCTTCCGGAAACGCGGCCCGACGCCCCTCCCCGCGTGTGATCCGGCGGCGTTCCGATCGCCCGGGTACCGCCTTCCACCAGCCTGTACGCTGCGGGGATGCAGCCGTCCGCCTCTTCCTCCTCCGCGCGGTCCGGTCAGGCCGCTGCCCCCGCGCAGCGCGGGCTCCTGACGGAACGGATCGCGCGGGAACTCGAGCACGACATCCGCTCCGGCGACATTGCCGTCGGGACGAAGCTCCCCTCGGAACGCGAGCTCGCGACGCAGTTCGGCGCCAGCAGGAACGTCGTGCGCGAGGTTCTGCGCCGACTGGAGGCCCAGCATCTGATCGAGGTCGCGCCGGGCCGCGGTTCCTTCGTGCGCGAGCAGGCCCCGGGTCAGGCCAGGGGCTACGACGCCCTGTACCGGGCGGGCCGGCCCACCGTCCGGCAGCTGATCGAAGCCCGGCTTCCGCTCGAGGTCGAAACCGTGCGCCTGGCGACCGAGCACGCGACCGACGCGGACATCGAGGCGTTGAGGTCCGCGCGGGACACCCTGGAGTCGGCGAGCGACGTCGTGGTCAAGGCACGGGCCGACATGGCCTTTCACGACGCCATCGCGGAGGCGAGCAGGAACCCGGTCCTGCGGATCATGCTCTCCTCGATCAGCGGGATGATGTTCGAGATGATGCTGCGCTCCAACTCCGATCCCTCGATCGGCGAACCAGGCGTTCCGCACCACCCCGAGATCTTCGAGGCGATCGAGGCGCGCGACGCGGACCTGGCCTGTGAACGGATGCGGGAGCACCTGATGCTCGGCCTGCGCACCTACGGCAAGGACCTCGACGTCCAGGTCGACATCATGGCGCGCAACCACATCGAAGCACTGCTGGACGAGACCGGTAACCGGTACGGCGCCGGCGGGGCGGGCGAGTAACCCGGACTCCCGGGGCAGCCCTGTCCCCTCCCCCTGTCCTGGGGGAGGTGGCTCCGAGGGCCTCACACCGGATCGGTCTCGTGAAGGGGCTGTTCGACCCGTCCCTGGGCTGCTAACGTCCGTCTGGTCCAACTGGTCCTACCAGTTGGACCAATCAAGCCGGAGCTGCCCCGGAGGCCGTCACCGCCTCCGGGGGCAGCACGACGCACGACAGCGCAGAGAGACGAGGACGACGATGTCCACGAGCAGCCAGTTCCTCAGCCGGCGCTCCTTCGGCAGGCTGGCGGCAGGAGTCGCGGGAGCCGCCGGGACTGGGGCGCTCAGCGCGTGTACGACCGGGGGTGGTCGCCCCTCCGCGGACACCCCGCTGCGGATCATGGCGATCAACCACGTGTGGTCGCAGGCGATCCGGCGCCGGACGAAGGAGTTCGAGGAGCGCATGGGCCGGCGGGTGTCCATCATGTTCGCGCTGATCTTCGCCGACGACCGTACCCAGACCGTGCCGGTGACCGTCTTCAACTTCATCTCGTACGCCGGCACCGACTGGGGCGGTCTGATGGCCGCCGCGACGCTCATCACCGTCCCCGTCGTCCTGGCCGCCGTCCTCGGACAGAAGTACCTGGTGGCCGGCCTGACCTCCGGCGCCACCAAGGGCTGACCGGCCCTCACCACCGCATCCGGAAGAAAGAACTCCATGAAAATTGTCGACGCGAAGGTCCTCGTCACCAGCCCCGGCCGCAACTTCGTGACCCTCAAGCTGACGACCGACGAGGGTCTCACCGGTCTCGGCGACGCCACCCTCAACGGGCGGGAGCTGGCCGTGGTCAGCTATCTCGAGGACCATGTGGTGCCACTCCTCCTGGGTCTCGACCCGCACCGGATAGAGGACACCTGGCAGTCCCTGTACCGCGGTGCCTACTGGCGGCGGGGACCGGTCACGATGGCCGCGATCGCCGCGGTGGACGTGGCGCTGTGGGACATCAAGGCCAAGGCCGCCGGCCTCCCGCTCTACCAGCTCCTCGGCGGCGCCAGCCGGGACCGCGTGGGCACCTACGGCCACGCCGACGGACGTGACGTCCCCGAGCTCCTCGACTCGGTACGGGCCCGTCTCGCCGAGGGCTACCCCGCCGTCCGCGTGCAGTCCGGCATCCCCGGGCTGAAGGCGGTGTACGGCGTGTCGAGCACGGACGCCGACGGCTCGCCCGTGCTGCACCAGCAGGCCCGGCCGCTCGTGGAGGACTGGGACACCGACGCCTATCTCCGTCACATGCCGGACGTGCTGGAGGCGGTGCGCTCCGAGTTCGGCCCCGAACTCCCGCTCCTGCACGACGCCCACCACCGGCTCACCCCGGTCCAGGCGGCCCGCCTCGGCAAGGAACTGGAGCCGTACCACCTCTTCTGGCTCGAGGACTGCACCCCCGCGGAGAACCAGGAGGCCCTGCGCACGGTCCGCCGGCACACCACCACGCCACTGGCCATCGGCGAGGTCTTCAACACGGTGCACGACTACCAGGGCCTGATCACCGAGCAGTTGATCGACTACGTCCGTTCAGCCGTGACCCACTTCGGAGGGGTCACCCCCCTGCGCAAGCTCTTCGACTTCGCCGCGCAGTACCAGATCAAGAGCGCGATCCACGGGCCGGAGGACATCTCTCCGGTCGGCATGGCGGCCGCTGTCCACCTCGACCTGGCCGTCCACAACTTCGGTATCCAGGAGTACTCGGGACACACCCCGCTCACCGAGGAGGTGTTCCGCCACGCCTACACGTTCGAGGACGGATACCTGCACCCGGGCGAGGCGCCGGGAATCGGGGTGGACCTCGACGAGGAACTGGCGGCCGCCCACCCCTACGAAGCGGCGTACCTCCCGGTCAACCGGCTGCACGACGGGTCGGTCCACGACTGGTGACCTGCCCTGCGGCAGGAGGGTGCCCGCCGAGCGCGGTGTTCCGCACCCGCCGGCGGGCACCTTCCGACGGGCGCGACCGCACGGCCGGGGCCCGGGGTGGCTCCGTCACGTACGAGGCGGCAGACGGTGGAGCCGCACGTCGGTGAGCCGGGCGTCCGACACCTCGGCGGTCATGTACGTGCAGTACGGCTGTCGCCGCCTGTCGGTGGGCGAGCCCGGATTGAGCAGTCTCAGCCCGCCGGGAGCCGTGGTGTCCCACGGGATGTGGCTGTGGCCGAACACCAGGACGTCGAGATCGGGAAAGCGGTCCGCACACCGCTTCTCGCGCCCCTGCGCGGCGCCCGTCTCGTGAACGACGCCGAAACGCAGTCCTGCGCACTCCACTCGGGCGACCTCGGCGAGCCTGGACCGCAGTTCGGGACCGTCGTTGTTGCCGAACACACCTACGAGGCGCCGCGCCCGGGCCTCGAACAGGTCCAGGGTCGCCACGTCCACCCAGTCACCGGCGTGGAGGACGACATCGGCCTCGCCCAGCTCCGCGAGGAGGGACGGGGGCAGTCTCCTCGCCCGCCTGGGCAGGTGGGTGTCCGATGTCAGCAGCAGTCGCACAGGATCTCACTCCGGGTCCGTGGATACGGCGGCCGGCGCCATGGGCCGGTGCACGATTCTCCGTCAGCGCGGGGGCGGTCGCCACGCGGGGACACCGAAGAGGTCCTCGTGCGATTCGCGTACGCACCATGGACAACGCGACGTCCTGCCGTTACGTTCTCCGATGGTTTGACAACGATGTCACGATGCCTCTCCCAAGGAGCAGTGATCGCCGATGGTGTCCCGGAGAACCCTCTTGCAGGCAGGCGGAGCGGCCCTCGCGGCCGGCGGGCTGGGAATCTCCCTGCCGAACCAGGCCGACGCGTCCGAGATCGGCGCCGCGGCACGTCTCCTGCCGTCGTTCGGCCGTCCCGCCCACCTCGACGTCGCCGACGTCAGCTCACTCCACGGGGATGATCAACTCCTGCTGACGACACTTCAGGGAGTGGTCAACCGGCGCGCTCCACGCCTCTACTTCAACTTCGACGCCGGTGAGGTCGATCTGCGGTGGCTGCCCGGTACCGGCGCCTCGGTGACCCGTCACGGCAGCGCGCTGGATCTCGTCGCCCGCTACCGGGGCGAGACACGCGGCGCGATTCTGCACGATCCCGCCGTCCCGGACTCGGTGAACGTGGCGACGACGCTGGCCGGCCTGGAGAACGCCGTGGTCGCCACCGCCGGACAGGCCCGTGAGCACCGGCTGAGGACCGTCGCCGATCTGCGGGGCCGGTTCGACGCGGACGACGTGCTCGCCACGTACCGCTGGCAGCTGGACCACCTGTTCCCCCGCTGCACCCACGCCCTGCTGGCGGGGCTCCCGCCCACCAGGACCGTGCGGGCGGAAGGGGTGCGGTGGCGTGAGATCGCGCGGGAGACCCGGCGCGTCCGCGACGCCTCGAACCGGCAGGTCCGCACCTTCGACCTGAGCGCCGAACTCTCCGGAGGGGATGCCGTCTACCTGCGGTTCCAGGACTCGCTGCCGGACGACGGCTGGGGCGCTTCGGTCGGTTCGGTCGAGGTGACGGCCGACGGCGGCCGGGTGATCGCCTCCTTCACCCCCGGCACCCCGGCCGAGGTGCCGTACCTCTTCGACGGTTCCGGCTCGTCCGTCGGCGACAACGCCAACCGCTTCTGCGACGGCGGCGGTTCCTTCGTCTACCGCTTCGCGCCGGAGGCCGGCACCCGGCAGCTGTCGGTCGAGGTCGACGTGTGGAACCAGTTCCTCGTCTCCGCCACCACCACCGCGCCCACCAGGGTCGAGCCCTTCCCGTACTTCCGGGACTACGCCGTCGCGAGCCGGGCCATGGTGCTCTGGCTGCCTCCGTCCGGTGACACGGGCGCCCTCCTCGACGAGGTCTTCGACCGCGTCGAACCCACCACCCCCTACGCAGGGTGGTTCTCCGACGACGTGGCGGGAGAGTGGGGTGGCGTCGACCGGGCCTCCCGGCACGGCGTGGAAGTGGTGCCCGCCGACTTCTACATGAACGGCACCGTGCACGCCGGTGTACCGGCGAAGATCTCCGACAAGGTCCCGCCGAGACCGAAAGCCGCACTCCGCAACCGGGTCTACCTCACCCTGACCGTCGGCGAGGGCGACAACATCCAGTACTGCCAGCGCCGCATGCGGGACATCTGGGACGACCCGAAGAGGGGCCTCGTTCCCGTCAACTGGACCATCAGCCCGCTGCTCGCCGACATCGGGCCCGCTCTGCTGGCGTACTACAGGACGACCGCGACCGACAACGACCTGCTCATCGCGGGGCCTTCCGGTGCCGGCTACACCTACCCCGGTTCCTGGCCCGAGAGCGCCCTGGACGCCTACACCGCACTCACCGGACGCTTCCTGCGCCGCACCGGCATGGACCTCGTCTACGCCTACAACCCCCGCACCCCTACGGGCGACGGGTGGATCCCGTTCGACGAGCGCGTCGCCCGCTCGTACCGGGAGAACACCCCGCTGCGCGGCGTCATCCAGTCCTGGGAGACCGGAGACCTGCGGGCGAGACCGGCCGGGCTGCCGGTGATCGGCAACTTCTTCCCGCAGGGGAAGGCCGCGGAGTACAGGGACGGCCTGGTGCGGCACATCGAGGGCTGGGACGGCACCGCTCCCCTCTTCGTCGCCGGCGCAGTCAACGCCTGGAGCTGGACACCCGGTGACATCGCCGAGCTCTGCGACCTGCTCGGCGATCCCTTCGAAGTGGTACGGGGCGACACGTTCTTCGACCTGATGGAGCGGGCGGGCCGAAGCGCCTGATCTGGCGCCGGGGCACCGCGTGCGGACGGAGCCGGGGACTGTCGCGGACGGCCGCCCGCCACGGCCCGGTGAGGGACCGCTCAGGCGGGGCGTCCGCGTGTCGGCGCGGGGTGACAGGATGACGACGTGCTGATCGAGGGATACGACCACGCCCCGCTGGTCGCGGGCGAACGGCTGCTGTCCCGCCCGGGCTTCTGGTCGAACCACCTCATGGCGATGTGCGGCGGCGAGCCGGGCGCCCCGCGTCCCGTTCCGGAGTGGTTCGGTGATGACGGCGCGGATGTGGATGCGTTGTCGGAGACCCTCTTCGGCTCAGGGCAGTGGCCGGTCTTCCGCCTGCCCTTCGCGGACGGCCCAGGGGTCGTGGCGGTCTACCGCAACCGCGTCGGCGACCACGGCATCGACTACCTCCTCGTCCAGCCGGGCCGGAGCACCCCACGGTCCCTCGGGAGCTGGGAAGAAGACCTCTCGGGGACCGGGCTGACGTGGCACGAACTGCTCCGCATCGCCGACGGCCCGTCCCTCTCCCCCGAGGGTGTCAAGGACCCCGCAGCCCGTCTGCTCCTGCTGCTTCCCCTCCTCTCCGATCCGGACGTACCGCGGGCAGCACCGGCAAGGCTCCGCACGGCCTTGGTCTCGGCCGGTGCGCCGCAGGACACGGCCGGGGGCACGGCGGCACGCCTGCTCGCGCACCTGACGGGCAGACCGGGGCACGACCGCACATGGGCCTCGCCGCTGAGCGGCAGCCGAAGGACCGGCAACGAGCTCCCGACGGAGCTCTGACACCTCGGCCGCCTCGGCCGCCTCGTGTCCGCCCGAAGGCCCCTCGGGTGGGGTGGGTGCGGGGATGGTTCCGGGGTAGTCGAGCCGGTACAACGGCAAACACGGTTCAGCGCGGAGGCGCGAGCGCTTCGGACGGGCGGCGCCCACGCCGGCGCCCGCGAGTCGCATCGGTGTCCTGGCGTCCCAGGCTCCGATCGCGACGTGCTCACCGCTCCCACGCCGGCGCCGCCGGTGCGGGAGCGGGCCGTCCTCGTCACAGCGGTGCCTGTGACGAGGACGGCCCGGCCGGGAGGCAGGGCGGGCCCCGAGGCCGGCGCGACCCGCGCACCCGAGCCGCCGGCGACAGCGTCAAGGCCGATCCGGCCGAGACCGAGGAAAGGGCATACCGATGAAGGAAGAACCCCGAGCGGACATAGGTACTCCGGTTCCGGACGCCTCCAGCCCCGAGGAACTGCGCGAGCAGGCCGAGCGCACCCGCGATCGACTCGGGCGGACGGTCGAGGGTCTGGCCACCGAGGCCGACGTCAAGGCGCAGGTGAAGGAGAAGTCGGCCGCCGCCAGGAACCAGGCCTCGGAGAAGGCGGCCCAGGTCGCGGATCAGATACGGGGCAAGGCGGAGCAGGCCGCGGAGCTCATGAAGGACAGGACGCCCGATCCCGTCCTGGAGAAGACGGCCCGGGCCGCCGCGCAGGTACGGGAGACCGCGAGCAAGGCAGGGCAGTACGCGGCGGAGAAGGCTCCGGACCCGCTGCGCGAAAAGGCCGGCCGGACGGCGTCGGCCGCCCGGGCCAACCGCAAGCCGCTCCTCGCGGGCGGTGCGCTGCTCGCCGTCG
This sequence comes from Streptomyces sp. JH34, assembly GCF_029428875.1. Classification (NCBI taxonomy): domain Bacteria; kingdom Bacillati; phylum Actinomycetota; class Actinomycetes; order Kitasatosporales; family Streptomycetaceae; genus Streptomyces; species Streptomyces sp. JH34. The sequence goes on from NZ_JAJSOO010000001.1 coordinate 396,028, forward strand.
TGCTGCTCGTGCGCCGCGCCAGGGGGCGCCGATGAGGCGTGCGCCATCGCCCACACGCCTACCGGACCCGTCCTCGGCGCCGTGGGCGGCGTGATCACGGCTTTCGTCCAGCAGGTGTGGGAGGTCTTCGAGGGCGAGGACGGTAACTCCGCCGCCAGGGACGGAGACCGTTCCCGGCGGCAGAAGCGGCCTGATGCCGCCTCCAGGGCTCCGGCCTCACGGGTGCCGGAGCCCTGGCCGCTCGCCCCGGCAGCTGGCGACGTGACACGTGACCGGCATCCGGCCGACCGACCCCGGCGTCGACGGTGGCCTCTCCCCCGGTCGGCGGACAACGGCTCGGCCGGCCGCGGGCGGCGGCCGGGTCACCCCGACAGGCAGGCGGCCGACCCGGCCGCCGGGCCACCTCGCCACCCGGAGGCCGTCCCACGGTGTGCCCGTCCGTCGGATCGCGGACCGGGTCAGGGCCGGACCGAGCTGAGAACGGGCCAGTACCTCGATCGGGTTGACCACCTCCGGCAGGCAGTGCTGGAGTCGGCACGTGGACAGCATCCCCGCCAACCGGCGGCTCTGGAACCGGATCAGCAGCGCCTACCAGCACGAGCACGACCCGCGAATCGGCGCCACACCCCGGCTGTGGGGCATGTACTCCATCCCCGACGCGCATCTGCACGCCCTGGGCGACGTCACCGGCAAGCGCGTCCTCGAACTCGGCTGCGGCGCCGGCCAGTGGTCCAGGGCGCTCGCCGCCGAGGGCGCCACCGTGGTCGGGCTCGACCTGTCCGAAGCCCAACTCGCGGCGGCCGCACGCGCGATGGGAGCGGTTCGCTACCCGCTGGTGCAAGGCGCCGCCGAACAACTTCCCTTCGCCGCCGACAGCTTCGACCTGGTGTTCTGCGACTTCGGCGGGCTCAGCTGGGCGCCCCCGCACCTGGCCGTCCCGCAGGCCGCACGCGTCTTGGCACGAGGCGGGCGCCTGGTGTTCAACGTCGCCAGCCCATGGTTCGAAGCGTGCTACGACGAAGCCGCCGGCCGAGTGACCACGACGCTGCAGCAGGACTACTTCGGGCTGAACACCATCGCCGAGGACGACGGCGCGACCAGCTATCAGCTGACCTACGGCGACTGGGTCACGGTCCTGCGCCGCGCGGGACTCGTCATCGACGACCTCATCGAGCCGCGGCCCGGACCCGGAACACCTAACGGCTACAACGAGACCGACCCACCCGACTGGGCACACCGCTGGCCGGCGGAAGCGCTCTGGGTGACCCACAGACCGTGAGTTCCGCCGCGCCGGATATCTCGCCGCCCCATGACCATGCCAACGAGTCACGGGTGATGGCACCAGGCACCGCGGCGCTGGTACGGAGGCGGGCAGAACCCGCCTGGATGCGGACATATGACTGCCGCTCAGCGGGCGGCCCGGCAGAGCGCCCGCAGCGGCCTGCCGCCTTATGGGTACGGTGCTGTCCATGCAGAACAACGGGGCGAAGCAGCAACGAGGGCACGTACTTCTGATCGCGGGAGACAGCGCCACGCGGCGCCGCACGGTCCAGGTGCTCCCGTCCAGGAACCTCGCGGCGCTGTCCATGGTTCCCGTCTCCGCCCTGCTGGACAGCAACGTGCCGAGCGACACCACCTACCTCGACGGAATCCACGACCAGAACGCCCTGCAGGTCCGGCTGCGCACAGCCGCCGCGACCCCCGGCCCGCTGCTCGTCTACCTCTCCGGCCGGCTCACCACCGACCGTCGGGGACAACAGCTCTACCTGGCCCTGTCCAGGACCACGACATCCACCGCCCGCTACACCGCGCTCCCCTGGGAATGGCTGGGCATGGAGCTGCGTACCCGCCCCCAGGGGCTCACCACCGTGGTCTTCGACCTGGCCGCGGACAAGGGGACATGGCCTCTTCTGCGGGAGTACGGGACGCTGCCCGCCTCGACGGCGGCAGAGGTGTACGGCGTCGTCACGCCGCCCGGCTTCGCCGGGGACGAAGGGGTGAGCACCTACACCCGGCACTGGATCGAGCAGCTGCGTCACGCCCCGGAGCGGCCGTCGAACTCCCGGCTGCACGCGCTCACCGTGGCCTCCGCCGCACTGCCGCCGGGGGCCCTGATCCTCCCGGGCATCCGGGAGATCACGGCGCCCGGGTACGCCTTCGGTCCCCCGGTCACGGACGAGCGGCAGGGCCTCGCGGACATGCCGGCCCCCCGGTCGGCCGTTCCCGCGCCCGCTCACGCGGGTGGCGGCCGGGCGGCCGGCCCGGCTCAGCAGACGGGCACCGTCGTCACCGCGCGAACCGCTCCGGCGCCGTCGCCCCAGCCCGGGTCCGCCCACCCGGGCTTCGCGGCACAGGACCCCCGCCCCCACATCCACGCCCTCGCACAGTCGGGCCGGCACACCGAAGCGGCTCAGATGGCACAGAGGTGGGAGCAGTACATCCTGCAGACCGACGGTTTCGACTCGCCGAAGGCCACGGAGTGGGTGGAGATCCGAGCCGACCTCGCCAAGATGTCCGGCAATTTCCTGCTCGCGACGCAACTCTGGGTCGGTGCCGGACGGACCAGGCTCGTGCACCAGTCGCCGGACGCCCCGGAAGTCCTCTCCGCCGCCCGTAGCGCCCACTACTGCTGGACCCAGCTGAAGGACGTGACCGGTGCGAGGGAGTGCGGCCCCGAACTGATCAGCCTGCTGCGGGCGCTCCCCTCGCTCGACCGCAGGCACCTGACGGTGGCACAGCAGCGTCTGGAGTACCTGCACGACGCGCCTGGCGGCAACTGACCGCACGACGACGCCCTGCCCGGGCCTCCTCGTCCCGTCGCCTCGACAGTGCGGAAGAGAGGAACCCCGGCCGCCGCACGGCTGGGGTTCCTCGAGTCGGTGAGCGCCGGTCAGCAGGTGGACGGCCCGCGTGCCGAACCGCTCGACCGCACGCCTGCGGACCGCCTCACCTCACGGTCACCGCGAACCGGGAGGTCAGCGCCGCAGGGTGAGGACACCCGGCCTCCACGGCAGCTGGTCGTAGGGGCCGCCCGCGGTGGGGGACTTGCCCTGGTAGAGGAACTGCAGGTTGCAGGGGTCGATGGTCATGGTCTGGTCGGGGTTGTCGCGGACCAGGTCACCGTGGCTGATGTCGTTGGTCCACGTGGCACCGCTGTTGGCCTTGCCTGCGAAGGGGTTGCTCTCGCTCGCGGCCTGCGGGGTCCACGACCCGCTCAGGCTGGAGGCCGTGAAGGAGCGGAAGTAGCGTCCGTTCGTACCCATGGCCTCGACGATCATGAGGTACTGGTTCTGGCCCTGGACCTTGTAGACCTGTACGCCCTCGAACAGGTTGGCCTTGGTGTCGCTCATGATCGTCGTGTACGACGAGCCGAAGTTCCCGGGGAAGTTCCCGATCGGCATGCTCGCCCGGTAGATCTTGCCGTTGTCACCGGCGAAGAACAGGTACATGTTCTGGCCGTCGGCGATCAGGGTCTGGTCGATCGGTCCGGTGTCGGAGCCGGAGATGCTGCCCGTGAACAGCGGCTGCGGTGAGGACCAGCCGTTGGGGTTGGCGGGGTCGCTCGAGGTGCGGTACACGAAGGCCGACGCGCCCCACTGGTACGCCAGCACCCAGATGTTCCTGGGCGCGAAGTAGAACAGCGTGGGCGCCACCGCGGCCTGGCTCATCCCGGTCTGGCCGGCCGACGCCATGTCCGACCAGTTCGTGAAGGGACTGAACATCATCGAGCCGTACGACGATCCCGACACCTTCGACGCGTAGACCAGGTGCTTGCCGTTGTGCGTCACGGTGGTGAAGTCCTTCACCGCGGCCCACCCGTTCGCAGGCTGCGCCAGCACGCCGGTCGACGTCCACCGGTACGCCGACGGAAGAGAGCACGGGCCGTCGGTCGGCGGCGTCCCGGTCGGGCCGGCCCATTTCTGGTTGCCGGCACCGTTGCACGTCCCGATCTGCACCGCCGCGCCGTTGGCCGTACCGGCGCCCGCGACTTCCAGGCACAGCCCGGACTCCACCCCGACGACCGTACCGTCGGCGTTCACCCGCCACTGCTGGTTCGCGCCGCCGGAACAGGCCCAGATCTGCACCCGGGTGCCGGGCGTGGTGACATGGCCCGGAACATCCAGGCACTTACTGCCGTACACGGTCAGCTGGTTGCCGTCCGTCAGCGTCCACTGCTGATTGGTCCCGCCCCAGCAGTCGTGAATCTGCAGGTACGTGCCGTCGGTCTGCTCGGCACCCAGGACGTCGAGACACCGGTTCGAGCCAATACCGCGCAAGGCACCGGTCGAGGCGGCCTGAGCCGGGACGGCGACTAGCAGCGCCGCCAACGCGGCCAGGACCGCAACCGCTGCGGCGAGCAGCGCAGACGGATGCCTGCGGCTGAAACTTCCTCTGTACATGGGGCTCCCTCAACCTTGAGCGGGCGGTTCCGGCCGCCTCGTGAGAAGGCGTCCGGACTGTCGGTGCGGTGTGGTGTGCAGCGGCCGGCGAGCACCACGGCAGACCGCTTGTGAGGCCCCGGTCGGCCGAGCGCCCGGGCGGCACGGTCCAAGAGGACGAGGGCTACACAATGGCGCGTACATGACATGCAACTCGGCATCGGGCGACGCGCCCGGGCCGTGTCGTCCTGCTATGCGACGAGGAAACTCGATGCGTTCGAAATACCGAAAGAGTGTCGAAGTGTCGAGCACCCTGAATGATAGGGAAGCAGAGCGCGGCGTCAACACGTCTCGCACGTATCGCCGCCGCCGCCATAACGCTCGCGCCTCGCTTTCCACACAACATCGCACGTCAAGCCGCCGGAGGGGTGCGCCGAAGCACCTTTGGCGCCGACGGGACATCCATCGCCGACGGCACCACAGGTCCGCAAATCAGCCTGCTGCGCGTTCGAAAGTTTCGATACCGGAGCAGAATTTTTTCGCGCCAGGAGGCTTGACGATGCATCGTCAAGCCTCAATCATTCCTGTCTGAGGAGCCGATCACGGCTCGATATGTCGAACCACGTCCGCGTGGAGAAGTACGTGCCGCACGGCAGGTCCACACACGACCACACCGCATGATCCGCGCACCGACAAAGCACCTGCGCCACCCCGATTCGTTCCGGTGAGACCGGCGCGCCGGCGCATTTCGGCTCTCCACGCAGTGGGAGAGGCGAGTAACGCCGCGTGGCGGTCCCCCGGCTGAGCCGCGATGGAGTACCCCGTGCCATCCCCGAGGATCGTCCCGTCCCATGACAGCGGTGCCGGGGAGCTCGTGCCGGACGGACTCCGGCTTTCCCTCCGTCCGCGGCACGGGACCCGACGACGTCGTCCTGCGCGCTTCAGCCCTTCCCTGATTCCCACCTAGGAGGCACAGCCATGGGCTCGTATGCCCTGACCAGACCCGTTACCCGCCGAAAGACCCGCGGCCCGCTGTTGACGCTGGTCGTCGGCGTCCTCGTGACGGCGGCCGCACTGGTCGCACCGCCGACCGCGCACGCCGCCGAGAACACGCTCGGAGCCGCAGCGGCGCAGAGCGGGCGCTACTTCGGCACCGCCATCGCCTCCGGCAAACTGGGCGACTCGACGTACACGACGATCGCGGGCCGTGAGTTCGACTCGGTGACGGCCGAGAACGAGATGAAGATCGACGCCACCGAACCGCAGCGGGGCCAGTTCAACTTCACCGCCGCTGATCGCGTCCACAACTGGGCCGTGCAGAACGGCAAGCAGGTCCGCGGCCACACCCTGGCCTGGCACTCCCAGCAGCCCGGCTGGATGCAGAGCCTCAGTGGCAGCACGCTTCGCCAGGCGATGATCGACCACATCAACGGCGTGATGGGCCACTACAAGGGCAAGATCGCCCAGTGGGACGTCGTGAACGAGGCCTTCGCCGACGGCAGTTCGGGAGCCCGGCGCGACTCCAACCTGCAGCGCACCGGCAACGACTGGATCGAGGTCGCCTTCCGCGCCGCGCGCGCCGCCGACCCCGCGGCCAAGCTCTGCTACAACGACTACAACGTCGAGAACTGGACCTGGGCCAAGACCCAGGCCATGTACTCCATGGTCCGGGACTTCAAGCAGCGGGGCGTGCCGATCGACTGCGTCGGCTTCCAGTCCCACTTCAACAGCGGCAGCCCCTACAACAGCAACTTCCGCACCACGCTGCAGAACTTCGCCGCCCTCGGCGTCGACGTGGCCGTCACCGAACTCGACATCCAGGGCGCCCCGGCCACGACCTTCGCCAATGTGACCAACGACTGTCTGGCCGTCCCGCGCTGCCTCGGCATCACCGTCTGGGGCGTGCGCGACACCGACTCCTGGCGCTCGCAGGACACGCCGCTGCTGTTCAACGGCGACGGCAGCAAGAAGGCCGCCTACACCGCGGTCCTCAACGCGCTCAACGGTGGCTCCACCACGCCTCCTACGGATTCCGGACAGATCAAGGGCGTCGGTTCGGGCCGCTGCCTCGACGCGCCCGCCACCACCGACGGCACCCAAATCCAGCTCTGGGACTGCCACACCGCCACCAACCAGCAGTGGACGTACACCGACTCCGGCGAACTCAGGGTCTACGGAGACAAGTGCCTGGACGCCGCCGGCACCGGCAACGGATCCAAGGTGCAGACCTACAGCTGCTGGGGCGGCGACAACCAGAAATGGCGCCTCAACTCCGACGGATCCATCGTCGGCGTCCAGTCCGGCCTCTGCCTCGACGCCGTCGGAGGCGGCACCGCCAACGGCACCCTGATCCAGCTCTACTCCTGCTCCAACGGCGGCAACCAGCGCTGGACCCACAGCTGACGGAACCTGCGGCCGACGAAGGGGCCGGTCGATGACGGCCGCCTCTCCCCCTCCTCCCGAAAGGCGTGGTTGACGGTCAGGGGTCGCCGCCGCGGTGGCGGCGACCCTCGCAATCGGTGTGCTCGCCACGGTGTGGCCGAGCCCCCGTGGCGACGACGTCGGAACCGACGCCTGGTCGATCGCCACGGCGGAGAGACGGCGGAGGTTCTCGGACACCGCCACCGCCGACTGCGCGACATCGGTCGAGGCGGGTGGGGCGTGATGTGTGGAAGCTGCTCGGGGCCGGGTCCCGGACGCGTATCGACGGGCCCGTTCCGGCCGGACCACGCACGGTTTCACCCGCACTCCGCGTGCCGGGCGCCCCCTTCTCGAGTACGTGCGTCCTCCGTCCGGAGCGCGCCTGCCGGCAAGAAGGTGGGCTACTCCACCTCCTGGCGGGTACCCGCGTTCTCAGGCGCGTCGGTCGCGGCTCGCCGAGGGCAATGGCCCTTCGATGCGGTGGGAGAGGGAATGAGGCTCCGAGAGTTCGCTCAGGCCACGTCTTCCCGGTGCTCCGCCGAGGTGCTGGCCGGACGATACCGCCTGGACGCGCCCCTCGGATCAGGCGGAGCTGCGGATGTACACCGAGGTTTCGATCTGCGGTTGCGTCGACCGGTAGCAGTCAAGATCTTCCGCCCCGACGCCGGGGTCGGCATGGAGGAGGCCTCGCACAGCGAAGCGGTGATCCTGGCCCGGCTGCACCATCCCGGGCTGGTCACCGCCTACGACGCGGGGCGGCACGACGGGCGCGCCTTCCTGGTCATGCAGCTGATCCAAGGTGAGACGCTGAAGAGCCTCATCGCCGACGGGCCGCTGTCGCCCGAAGCGACTGCCGCAATCGGCGCGGACCTCGCTCATGCGTTGGCTCACGCACACGAGACCGGGATCGTCCATCGAGACGTCAAGCCGTCCAACATTCTCCTGGATGCCAGGAACCGGCCCCATCTCGCCGACTTCGGCATCTCCCGGCTGCTGGGCGCCACTGCCCACACCGCGACCGGCACACTCATCGGCACCGCGGCGTATCTCTCTCCCGAGCAGGTCCTCGGCGAACCCGTCGGTAGGCCGGCCGACATCTACGCCCTCGGTCTGGTGCTCCTCGAATGCCTCACCGGCAGGCTCGAGTACGACGGTGGCCCCATTGAAGTCGCGATCGCACGCCTGCACCGACCTCCCGCAGTGCCCGACTGGCTACCGGAACGACTGCGCGTCCTGCTGCGCGAGATGACAGACCTGGACCAACAGAACCGTCCGACGGCCCGTCACTGCGCTCATGCCCTGATGTCGCTGGTCGACGAGGTCCACACCTCACCCGGCTCGTCGGCGTCCGCGACCCGTCCGGTCAGCAGCAAGAGCGCGTCGCGGACGCCCAAGGACACGCACACGAATCCGATGCCCCGTGCGAAACGGACCGCTCCCCCAACCACGCCCGCGCGGGGACGCGGTCTCATGGCGGGTGCGGCCATCGCCCTCGCCGCTGTCACGGCGACCACCCTCTCGGTCACCGGCAGCTCCGCGCCGCAACACGGTGGCCGAAGCGCGAGCGAGGCTACCGGCGCGGCCCCCGCAGGTGAGGAGGAACCGTCCGGCAGCGCAGGGCAGAGGAAGCCGGACGCCGCACCCACGGCTGGGCCACCCTCTCAGCCCGCCGCCTCCGACGGCAGGCGTCCCGGGCACGAGGACGGGCAAACCGTCCGGCTGACGCCGGAAGCCCCGCGGAGGGAACGCGCTGTCGACGGAGGCGCGCCCAGCTCGTCGGGCGAGGCGGCGCGAGCCACGCCGGCCGGCCGCGCATCCGCGGGAACAGCGCCGAGTGACAGGGCTGCGGCGGAGTCGCACAGCGCACCCGGCCAAGCCGGAAAAGCAGGAGAGGCCACGAACAACGCGCGGCGGGAGCGGCCTGGCGAGAAGGGGCCGCGGGACTGAAGGCCCGCCCCGACGAGGGTGGGGAATTGGACATCGATCCCTTCGGCTCCGGGTGCGGCCGTGAAGGCCGCCCAGGGCTTCGTAAGCCCTCACCGTGCGGCTCGACGAAGAGAACAGCGATCGCGGCGTCTGCTCCCTGCGGCCGGCTGCGTCCCACTCCCCCGGGACCGCGCGGCACGTGCGGGCCCTCTCTGCGTCGTGTGCACCTGTCGTGTCACCGGGTCGGCCGATCAGCAGGCACGTGTCTCGGCACTTCGGGGCAAGATGTCGCATTACCTCCTAGCCTGGTGACGCCCGGGAGAGGTGCCGTTCGCAGTGCGGTCCTCACAGTCGCCGTCGCGAGAGGTGTTCATCGATGAACAGCGTGGAAGCGGCGCGTGCACGCATCTTGGGGGATCTGATCGCCGCGAGTCATCTGATGACCCTGGAGCAGCTGCCTGGCACCGTGGCGTCGCATGCTGCCGAGGCGGGCTGGCCTCAGGCGTTGATCTATCTGACCGATCTGCAGCAGGAGCGGTTGTACCTGCTGGCCGGCAATGTCGACGTCGGCCCTGGTGGCGTCGACGTCCCGGCGGCGTTGTCGGTCGACGGTACCGTCGCGGGGCGTGCTTTCCAACTGGGCAAGGTCTTTCCCGCCTCGGCTTCTGCGGACGGGCAGTGGTGGGTCCCGCTGCTGGACGGTGCCGAGCGTCTGGGCGTGCTCCGGGTCGGCGTGCCCGGCTCGCAGGTCGAGGCGGATCAGGATCTGAACAGGCTCGCCGGGCTGGTCGCCCTTCTCCTGGAGAGCAAGCGTGGGACGAGCGACTCGTACTCCCGGTTGGTCCGCCGCCGGAAGATGAGGGTCGCTGCCGAGATGGAGTGGCAGCTGATGCCACCGCGGACCTTCGCCGCGGACCGTGTGCTGATCAGTGCGGTCATGGAGCCCGCATACCAGATCAGCGGAGACGCCTTCGACTACGCCCTGACCGGGGAGACCGTACACCTCTCCGTCTTCGACGCCATGGGACACGACACCGCCGCCGGACTGACCGCGAACCTGGCGCTGGCGGCTGCCCGCAACCACCGCCGTCAGGGCGCCGGCCTCCTGGAGACCGCCGAAGGCGTCGCCGAGACCCTGACGGAGCAGTTCGCGGGCAGCCGGTACGCCACCAGCATTCTGGCCGACCTTCATCTGGCAACCGGTGTGCTGACCTGGACCAACTACGGTCACCACCTGCCGGTAGTCATCCGCGGCAACCGGACCGTCGTGCACCTCTCCTGCCCACCGGCTCCCCCCATGGGGACCGGGCTGGGCCTGCCCGGCGCGCTTCGCCGCGATCAGCTGGAACCCGGGGACCGGCTACTGCTCTACACCGACGGCATCACGGAGGCGCGCGACCGAAAGGGGCAGGAATTCGGCCTGAACGGCTTGACCGACTTCCTCATCCGCCACCACTCCGACGGCCTCCCCGTACCGGAAACACTTCGGCGGCTGATCGGGCACCACCTTGCGCACCACCTCGGCCACCTCGACGACGACGCCACCGTGATGCTTCTGGAGTGGCACGGCCCCACCCCCTACCAGCCCACCGAACTGCAAGCGCTGACGGGCCTGCCCCCCTCCAGCACCCCGCAGACGATCGCCTCCGCCTGGGCCCAGCAGCCCGCTGACGACGGTGGCACCTGACCGGTCCTGATACTTCCTCTGGTCCGGCACACACGCATCGTCCCGGACGTCCCGTGCGCCCCGGCTCCGGACGGTCCGTCGAAACGCCGACGTGCGCGCGACAGCCTGGGCACGGGGTGAACGAGCGCAGGGGCCACAGGCGCAGGTGCCCGCAGCGGCAGGTGGGGCCTCGGCCCTGCGGGACGTTCCGCGCGGGTCAGTCGACCCGGCCGGCCCGGGAGAAGACACTGCTGTCGAGATGTGCGAGGAGATCGGCCGGGTTCCGGTACACCTCGGTGGCCCCGGCCTCCACCAGATCCCGTCGGGCGATACCGCCCGACAGGAGAGCCACAGCGGTCACGGACGCGCCGGTGGCGGCCTTCATGTCCCAGACCGAGTCCCCCACGTACACCGTCTCCCCACTCGTCCCACCGGCAAGTTCCATGGCATGCCGGACCGGCTCGGGGCTCGGCTTCCCTTCGTCCACGTCGTCCGCACTCGCTGTATCGGTGATGACGTCGTCGGCGTCCAGCACGCGCCGCAGAGCCTTGAGCTCCGGACCGGAAGCGGAGGTGGCGAGCACCACCCTCCACCCCCGAGCCGCCAGCGCCCGCAGCAGGTCAGCCGCTCCGTCCGCCGCGACCAGCCGCTCGAAGTACGTCGCGTAGAGCGCTGAGTGCGTGCTGCTGATCCACTCGTCCCGTCCGCTGTCTCGCTCAGCTCCGAGAAGGTGCTTGATCAGGTCGGAGGAGCCCAGGCCGATGGCCTGGTGCACCGCGGTCATGGGCACCGTGTGCCCAGCCTGCCGAAAGGCCTCCCACCAGGCCGTGACGTGGAGGTAGTTGGTGTCCACGAGCGTTCCATCCACATCGAACAGGGCGGCGCGAACCATGAGACTCCTTCTGGCGAATCGGGACGGCCGGCTCCGCGGGGTCTCGGCGAAACCGCCGGGGCTTCCTCCGCACTCTTCCCGCGATCAACGAGTGCAGTCGGTGCGGGCTCGGCAGAGGAGCTTCCGTGAGAGACAGTCTCGCGGAGTCCCGGCGAGAAAGGGATTACGGCGCGGCGGAAGAGCCCCGGCGAACACGGGCCGCGGGGAGCTGGTCCCGAAGGCATGTCGGCCGTGCGGGTCCACGAGGCCGGCTCAGGCCATTCGGACGACCCGGGGGGCAAGACCTGGTGCCGTGGCAGGCGACGTCTCCCCGTCCGAGGCCCTGTACGCGCTCTCGCCGCACAGCCGCTCCTTCGTGGAAGACGATGCCTGCCGCGGCAGTAGGTCCGCGTCAGACGGACGGGGGCTCGGTCCGGGCGGGAGGCGCCGGGACCTCGCCCTCGTCAAGGGCGAGGTCCTTCGTCTCCTTGCCGACGAGGAGAGCGGTCAGGGTGAGGACGGCCATCACGGAGAGGTAGACGCCGACCAGCCACGGCGAGCCGTCGCCGGCCTCCCAGAGGGCGACCGCGACGAACGGGGCGACGGCCGCGCCGAGGATGGAACTGACGTTGTAGGCGATGCCGGAGCCTGTGTAGCGGACGCTGGTCGGGAAGAGCTCCGGGAGCATCGCGCCCATCGGGCCGAAGGTCGTGCCCATCAGAGTGAAGCCGAGGACCAGCCACAGGACGACGCCGAGCGTGCCCAGGTTGATCAGCGGCACCCAGACCAGGCCGAAGACGATGATGCCGACGGTGACCCAGGCGAGGGTCCTGCGGCGGCCGTACTTGTCCGCGAGCGGGCCGGAGATCAGGGTGAACGCGGCGAAGAACAGCACACCGAAGATCATCATCAGGACGAACGTGGTGTAGCTGTAGCCGAGGCCCGGCACGTCCGCGTCCTCGGCGGTACGGCCGTAGCTCAGGGAGAACGTCGTCATCAGATAGAAGAGGACGTACGTCGCCAGCATCGCGAAACTGCCCAGGACCAGCTGCTTCCAGTGGTGACGGAAGACGGTGGCCAGCGGCAGCTTGCGGACCTTGCCGGTCTCCTGCGTCTTCGCGAAGACCTGCGACTCGACCAGGCGCATGCGTACCCACAGACCGATCGCGACCATGACGGCCGAGAACAGGAACGGGATCCGCCAGCCCCAGCTCTGGAACGCGTCGGACGGCTGCGAGGGGTCGGCGCCCGCCGCGGAGGGCAGCAGCGCGCCGATGATCAGGAAGAGGCCGTTGCCGATGATGAACCCCAGCGGGGCACCCAACTGCGGGAACGTGCCCCACAGCGCGCGCTTCCCGGCGGGTGCGTTCTCGGTGGCGACCAGGGCCGCGCCGCTCCACTCACCGCCGAGCGCGAAACCTTGGGCGAGTCGCATCAGCACCAGCAGCGCCGTGGCGACCCAGCCGGCTTGCGCGTACGTCGGCAGAACGCCGATCAGGAAGGTGGCGATGCCCATCGTGAGCAGCGAGGCCACCAGGGTGCCCTTGCGGCCGAGGCGGTCGCCGAGGTGACCGAAGACGATCGCGCCGATCGGGCGGGCGACCATCGCCGCGCCGAACACCGCGAAGGAGGAGAGCAGGGCCGTGGTCGCGTCACTGCTCGGGAAGAAGAGTTTCGGGAAGACCAGGACCGCGGCGGTCGCGTAGACATAGAAGTCGTAGAACTCGATCGTCGTGCCGATGAGGCTGGCGATCAGGACGCGGGACCGCGAGTTGACGGGTGCGGCCTGGGACTGCGACGGGGCCTGGGCGGGCCCGGTGGTGGGAGCGTGCATCTCTGGGGCTTTCCCACGAGGGCGTAGTGCGGCCGTCGACGTAGGGGGCGCCGACGGGCCCGCGCGGCGGTGCAGGTCCCCCTCGTGGCAAGGCCGCGCGACCCGTGCGGGCGCCGCAACGATCTCACGCATCTCACAGACCGGTTGGATATCGTCCAGCATACGAGACACTGGAACCTGTCACGGGGCGGCGCCGGCCTGCCCGCCGCGCCCCGGGCCGCCCCTCTCGCCGCGCCCGGGACCTGGAAGAACCGGCGCCCGCAGACCTGGACGCCCACACCGCGGCCGCCTCCACACGGACCGCGAGGGGACACGCACCGCCGACCTGCCCCACCGGGACCCCGCGCCTCCTGCGCTCCTCCCTCCCCACGGGTCGCGGCGGCCGGTGTGCCGTGGGTCACGTTCGCGCGCGGCGGGCTGTGCCCCTGCTGTGAAGGTCGGGCATTCTCTCCCGGCGGCCGTGCGAAGGGGTACGGCCCGGTGACGGCTGGGGGAGAGATGCCGCGACACGCGGGCAGGGAGCAGGAGCGGGAACCGGACCGCGGGAGAGGCGTGATCGAGGGCGCGTTCGCGCTCCTGGAGGCGTTGCGCAGGTGCGGCGGGGAGGCAGGGCTCACCGAGATCGCCTCGGCCTGCGCCCTGCCCAAGGGGAGCGCGCACCGGCTGCTGGAGCAGTTGCTGCTGGTGGGCGCGGTGGAACGGCGGGGTAGCCGCTACCGCGTCGGCTCGCAGCTCTACCGCCTCGGACAGGCGTGGGAGCCGCACCCGGGCTTACGGGTGGCGGCCCGTCACCCGCTGCACCGGCTGCGGGCGGCCACCGGGGCGAGCGCCCTGCTGACCGTCCTGCACGACGGCAAGGCGCTCACCGTGGCATCCGTGCCGGGCGAGGTGGAGGCGCTGGTACCGGTGCGGAACGGGATGAGCTTCCTGCTGGACACGGCGGCCGGCCAGGTGCTGAGCGATCGGGGCCGGGCCGGCTCCGGGGGCCGGCTGCCGGGGGCGGTGCTTGAGTGCGCGGAGGTGGTGGACGGGGTGTGCTGCGCGGCGCTGCCGGTGCGGGGACGCGACGACCGGACCGTCGCCGCGATCGCCGTCATGACGGCGTCCGCGCAGGGGCTGCAGCGGGCGGCCCAGGAGGCGGCGCGGGCGGCCGCGGCAGTCACCGCGGCCCTCGTCCGGGCCGGCGCCCCGCCCCGCCTGCCTCCGGTCCTGCACTACTGACGTATCGCCAGATATGACGCTCCCTGACGTGACCGGCCCTTCGCCGCGCGCCGGTTCCGCTCAGTGGAACGCGCGTAGAACGGCGGGCAGCGGTCCGGCAGTCTGTTCTTCGAGCCGGTCGGGGGACCGGCGAAAACCTGAGACCACGGGGGACAAGATGACCGTCCGACCACTGACCACCTTCGCCCTGGCGGGCGCGCTGGGCCTCACCTCGCTGGTGGGCGCCGCCGGCGCCGCGCAGGCCGATCCGGTCGACTACGTGCAGATCCAGCTCGTCGACCTGTACTGCGGCGACGAGAGCGAGGGCGACCACGACGAGGCCTACCTCAACATCGCGGCGAACGGCGGCAAGGCCGTGAAGCTCTGGCCTGCCAACGCGTCCTACCACACCATGGGCACCGGCTACCGCCGCGCCCTGGACGGGAGCAACGGCAACACGCTGCTGGTCCTCGGCAGGACCGAGTCCCGCACGCTCTCCCTGTGGGACTACGACAGCACCAGCAGCGACGACCGGCTCGGCTCGGTGACCGTCACGGGCAACGAGGTCGGCGCGGAGACGCAGTACCGCGTGCTCGAAGGCTCCGGTGGCGTCTACACCATCGCCTACCGGGTCGTCGACATCTGATCCGCCGGTCCGGCCGGGCCCGACCGGCCCGGCCGGACCGCGGCGGGGAGCACGGACGCGGTACCGCGGAAAACATGGTGCTACGCCCCGGCATCGAGTGCGGCTTGGCCCCATCCGTCACCGACGTCCAGGCGCCGGTTCGACAACGTCAGCAACCGTCGTGGGCAGCCCGTCGCCGTCTGCCCTTGACGGCGGCTGGCGGCTCCTACCCCCTGAACGACTCCAGCAGCCGCAGCCAGATCTCACTGATCGTCGGGTAGGCGGGCACCGCGTGCCAGAGCCGCTCGATGGGGACCTCTCCGGCCACCGCGATCGTCGCCGAGTGCAGCAGTTCTCCGATACCCGGTCCGACGAAGGTGACGCCGAGCAGGATCTCGCGGTCGAGGTCGACGACCATCCTGGCCTGCCCCTTGTAGCCCTTGGCGTACAGGCCCGAACCGGCGACCGAGGCCAGGTCGTGGTCGACGGCGCGGACCCGGTGGCCCGCCGCTTCTGCCTCGGCCAGTGTGAGACCGACCGACGCCGCCTCCGGGTCCGTGAACACGACCTGGGGGACGGCCGCGTGGTCGGCGGTGGCCGCGTGCGCACCCCAGGGGCCCGTCTCCAGCAAGGGAGTCTCCTGGGCGCGGGCCGCGATCGCGGCTCCCGCGATGCGTGCCTGGTACTTGCCCTGGTGGGTGAGCAGAGCGCGGTGGTTGACGTCGCCGACGGCGTACAGCCAGTCACTGCCCTCGACACGACAGCTGTCGTCGACGGTGAGCCAGGACCCCGGCTCGAGCCCCACCGTGTCGAGGCCGAGATCGTCCGTGCGCGGGGCCCGGCCGGTGGCGAAGAGGATCTCGTCGGTCTCCAGCCTTTCCCCGTTGTCCAGTTCGACGGTGACCGGCCCGTCGTGGCCCGCCCTGCTCACGGCGGTCGTCGAGACCCCGGTCAGGATCCGTGCGCCGGCCTCGGCCAGCGCCTCGGCGACCAGCTCACCGGCGAAGGCCTCCATCTTGGGGAGCAGTTGTCCGCCCCGGACCAGCATCGTCACCTCGGCGCCGAGCCCCTGCCACACGGTGGCCATCTCCACGCCGACCACTCCCCCGCCGACTACGACGAGCCGGCGCGGCACCTCCTTGGCGCTGGTCGCCTCACGGCTGGTCCAGGGCCGGACGTCCTCGATGCCGGGCAGGGCGGGGACGACGGCTCGGCTGCCGGTGCAGACGGCGACGGCGTGCCGCGCGGTGAGTTGCTGCTCCCTCCCGTCGGCGTCCGTGACGGACACCTGCCGGACGCCGGTCAGCCGGCCCTTGCCGCGGTAGATGTCCGCGCCGATGCTCTCCAGCCAGCCGACCTGGCCGTCGTCCCTCCAGTGGGAGGTCTGGTAGTCGCGGTGGGCGAGTACGGCATCCGCGTCCAGCGGCCCCCGCACCGCGCCGCTCAGTCCGGGGACACGGCGCGCGTCGGCCCGTGCGACGACCGGGCGCAGCAGCGCCTTGCTGGGCATGCACGCCCAGTACGAACACTCACCGCCGATGAGTTCGGACTCGATCACCGCGGTACTGAGCCCGGCGGCCCTGGCACGGTCCGCGACGTTCTCCCCCACCGGGCCGGCCCCGATGACGACGACGTCGTACTCGCTGTTCCGCACACCCTCAAGATCTGTCATGGGAACAGTGTCCTCGTGGGTGTGCGCGGCAGCCACACGGGCAGGCGGAATACCGCAAGTGACGTCACCGTTGTGCCGGACAGGTCCGAACGGTCCCAGGAAGAGGTAACAGAGTATGAGCACCGTAGAGCTCACCAAGGAAAACTTCGATCAGGTCGTGAGCGACAACGAATTCCTGCTGATCGACTTCTGGGCTTCCTGGTGCGGTCCGTGCCGGCAGTTCGCCCCGGTCTACGACTCGGCGTCCGAGCGTCACCCCGACCTGGTCTTCGCCAAGGTCGACACCGAGGCGCAGCAGGAACTGGCGGCGGCCTTCGAGATCCGGTCGATTCCCACCCTGATGATCGTCCGTGACAACGTGGCGGTCTTCTCCCAGCCCGGGGCGCTTCCCGAGGCGGCGCTGGAGGACGTCATCGGCCAGGCGCGCAACCTGGACATGGACGAGGTGCGCAAGTCCGTCGAGGAGCAGAAGCAGGCGCAGCAGGCGCAGCAGGAGCCGCAGTAGTCCCTGCCCACGCGCGGCAGACGTGGTGAGGGCCCGGCCGTGGCGGCCGGGCCTTCGTCATGCGCCACACGCCGCCACACGCCGAAGGTGCCGCGCTCATCCGCTCCCCGGCTGTCCGGCAGCGGTGGAGCCCCCCTCGGGTGGTTGCTGCGGCGCCTCGCCGCCGGCGTCGTACTCCTCGGCTCCCCCGGTCCCGCGGATGCGTTCCGCGATCCGGACCGTGAGCCCGTAGTCGATCTCGGCGCCGTCCACGAGCAGGGCCTCCACGGTGTGCGTGGACGGGTCGACGTCCGCCTCCATGCCTCCGCCCGCGTATCGCGGGTAACCCGATGCCCCGGTCTGCCCGGTGGCCGCCACGACTGCGGAGCGGATGGCGGTACCTGGCTCGGGGGCCCCTGCGTCGGGCTCCTCCGGTTCCGGGAACAGCAGGATCTCGTAGCTCTGCGGATGGCTCATGCCGACGACGCTAGACATCCGGGCGCGGCCCCGCACGTCGTGGCACCGGAGTGGCCCCGGTCAGCTGGATTCGCGTGCCACCACGGCGGGCCGCAGCAGATGGTGCCGCTCCGGCGAGCCTCCGGGGTTCTGTATGAGCCGGTCGATCATCTCGGCCGGCGGCTGCTCGGAGGTCAGTTCCATCGCTACGCTGCTGAGCCGGGGCCGCAGGAGCCTGCCGAGCATCAGGTCGTCGGCTCCGATCACGGCTGTCTCGCCGGGTATGCCGACGCCGGCGTCCTGGAGCGCGCGCATCAGCAGCATCGCGTACTCGTCGTTGTAGGCGAACACGGCGTCCAGGCCGAGCGTCGGCCACCGGGCGGCGAGGTCCGCGGCCGATTCCTCCTCGTACCGCAGGGACAGCGGCTTGATGCTCGCGTACGTGTTCGATTCCCGCGCGGCTTGCACCGCTCCGGCGAGGCGTGGCCCGGCGAGCAGGGCGTGGCCGGGTTCCTGCGGCATGACCACTCCGATCCTGCGCCGCCCCCGCGAGAGCAGGTGCCGGACCGCGCCTCCGCCGACCTCCCGCTGGTCCACGACGAGGGCGTGCGCACCGTCCACCGGCCGGGGGCCGAGGGTGATGACGGCCTTGGCTCCGGAGCGGGTGAGGACGCCAATGCCGTACGGGGTGAGCGTCAGGCCGCCGGGGGACACGACGGCGACCGGGCGGAGCTCCGCCCAGGCCCTGGCCGCGTGGTCCGCGTCCGGACCGACGCTGCCGTACCGCACGACGGTGTAGTCGAGGCGGCGCAGACCCGATTCGAGCTGGGTGAGGAAGCGCTGGTACGCGGGGCCCGCCGGGGTCTGCGCGGCGGGCAGCAGCACCATTCTGGAGTGCCCGGCCCGAAGGCTCCGTGCCGCCGCGTGGGGGACGTAACCGAGGTCCGCGGCGGCTTCCCTGACACGGCGGCGCGTGGGGTCGGTGATCCGGACGGTCGTGTTGTTGTTCAGCACGTAGGACACGGTGGCCCGGGAGACCCCCGCGAGCCGCGCCACGTCGGCGCTGGTCGGTACGGAGGTGCCGGCGGGCTGATCGGGTAACTGGCTCATGGCGTCGGGCAGTCTCCCAGACCCGTGCACCCGTCCGGTGGGCCGGGGCACCGTCCCGGGGCGGGGGAATCAGCCACCGGTGGGGGCGGAGCCCGGCGGGCGCGGTTCGCGAGGAGGGTGGTAGCGGCCGGGAGCTGACGCCGCGCCAGGAACCACGGGCGTCGGGGGCGCTGCGAGCAGTCCGGCGGACGTGCCGGCGTGTGACGGTGAATGAGGTGGTCATGGGGCCGACCTGCGGTCCGTTCCGCCGACCCGCCCCGCGGACCGGGCCGTACAGGTTCTACGGTGTTGCGATGACGTTCGAGCACAACCACAGCAGCGACAGCACGACCGACTTCCCCGGCCGCAGCGGTCCGGCGGCCACCGCGGAGGCCGAGCCACGCGAGGTGGGGCCCGTCCGCACCTCGTACGCCCCCGACCGGGACGGCGATCCGGACCCGGGTGAGATCGTGTGGACCTGGGTGCCGTTCGAGGAGAACGACGGCCGGGGCAAGGACCGGCCGGTTCTCGTGGTGGCCCGGGAGGCCAAGGGCACCCTGCTCGCCGTACAGCTGTCCAGCAAGCAGCACTACGGCGACCACGAGTGGGTGTCCCTGGGCGCGGGCCCGTGGGACAGCTCGGGGCGGCCGTCCTGGGTGGATCTGGACCGGGTGCTGCGGGTGCACGAGGACGGGATGCGGCGCGAGGCCTGTGCGCTGGACCGGGGCAGGTACGACCTGGTCGTGGAGCGGCTGCGGGAGCGCTACGGCTGGAGCTGACCGCCGAACTCCCGGACGAACGCCGCCCGGACGGCGGAGTCGGGATCACGGTCCGGGACGCCGAGGACGATCTGTTCGAAGTGCCCCGCGAACCGCCCGCCACCCGTGAGCAGGGCGCGGAAGGCACCGGCCACCTCGGCGGGATCGTTCATGAAGACGCCGCAGCCCCACGCGCCCAGCACGAGGCGCCGGTAGCCGCGTACGGCGGCGACTTCGAGCACCCGTTCGGCACGGCTCGCCAGTGCGGGGCGGATGCGGGGGACCAGTCCGGGGTCGCGGCGGCGGACGACTCCGGCGTTGGGCGCGGGTGAGGTGAGGAACCCGGCGAGGTACGGGGATTCCAGCAGCCTTCCCCGGTCGTCGCGGAAGACGGGAACGCCGGGTGAGTGGATGACCCGGTCGGTGTAGAGGGCGCTGCGTTCGGCGCGGTGGTGCGCGTAGAAGTCCGGGGCGCGCAGCAGCGTGGCGTACAGCGCGGAGCCGCGGCACAAGGACTCCTCCTGGGCCTGCGCGCCGTTCAGGTAGCCGCCGCCCGGATTGCGGGCGGAGGCGTAGTTCAGCACGGCGACCTTGCCCGCCGCATCACCCGTCATCCGTCGCGCCGCCTGCAGACTCGTCTCGGCGGTCACCTCGACGACCGGACTGCGGTCGGTGTCCAGGGCGGCCACGGGCACGGGCTCGGGACCGTACAGCCGGGTGCCGGAGAGCGCCGTGGCCAGTGCGCGCTCGATCGACACCTCACGACCCTCGGGCGTGCGGTAGCGCCCGGCCCGGACGATGGACTCGGTCTCCCGCGCGATCCCGCGCAGCCGTGCGCTCACCGTCGCTCCCCCGTGGTGTGGTGCATACGGGGCATGCTGACCGTCGCGGCGGCATGGACGCAAGCGGATTTCCGTCGCCGGGGGGCACCCTTGTGCGAACTCCCGGTAAGGGTTTGGGTGGGAAGGAAACACTCTCTGGAGGAGGCCCAGCATGCCCCCGGACACTCTCGGTCAGCACGGCCCGCCCGTCGACGCGACACCGCTCGGCGAGGAGGAGGCGGAGGATCTGCTCCGCGGCATATGCTTCAAGACGGGACCGCCCCGGACGGTCGGTGTGGAGCTGGAATGGCTCATCCACGACCGTGAACAGCCCGAGGTCGCCGTCTCGCCCGACCGTCGGCGCGCCGCGGCCGAAGCGGTGCGCGCGACCCCGCTCGACGCGGCGCTGACCTTCGAACCAGGTGGCCAGCTGGAGCTGAGTTCCCGGCCCAAGGACTCCCTGATGGCGTGCGTCGACGCCACCGCCGCGGACCTGGCCTCCGTGCGCGACACCCTGGCCCGGTCCGGGCTGACCCTGGCCGGCATCGGGGTGGACCCGTGGAATACGCCCCGCCGTCTGCTGCGCGAGCCGCGTTACGACGCCATGGAGGCCGCCCTCGACCGTTCGGGTCCCGCCGGCCGGGCCATGATGTGCAGCTCCGCCTCCGTCCAGGTGTGCCTGGACGCCGGTGAGGAGGAACCGGGCCCGTTGGGTTACGGACGGCGATGGCAGCTCGGCCACCTGCTGGGCGCGGTGCTGGTGGCCGCGTTCGCCAATTCGCCGTTCCGGCAGGGGCGGCGCACCGGCTGGCAGTCGACCCGCCAGGCGCTGTGGGCGGATCTCGATCCGGCCAGGACGCTCGCGCCGCAGGGCCGTCTCGCGCCCCGCGACGCATGGGCGGCCCATGTGCTCGCCACTCCCGTGATGTGTGTCAGGAACGCCGACGGCCCGTGGGACGTGCCCGAGGCACTGACCTTCCGGGACTGGATCCGTGGCGGAGGGCCGCGGCCACCGGTGCGGGCCGACCTCGACTACCACCTCACGACCCTGTTCCCCCCGATCCGCCCGCGCGGGCACCTTGAGATGCGCATGATCGACGCCCAGTCCGGCACCGACGGCTGGCTCGTGCCCCTGGCCGTCACCACCGCGCTGTTCGACGATCCGGAGGCGGCGGAAACCGTGTACCGCACGGTGAAACCGCTGGCCGAGACCGCGGGCTCTCCTCCCGCCCCGCGCAACCCGCTCTGGACCGCCGCGGCCCGCGACGGACTGCGTGACCCGGAGCTGGCGGCGGCGGCAGCGGTCTGCTTCACAGCCGCGCTGGAAGCCCTGCCCAGGCTCGGGGCGAGCGACCACGTCCTCGCGACGGTCGCCGCCTTCGACGAGCGCTACGTCGCCCGTGGCCGATGTCCGGCCGACGATCTCCCCGACCCGGCACAGGAGCCTCACGGAAAGGGCTTGGTCCGATGACTGACACACCCGCTCCGCACACCGGTCAGGAAACCGACGCGGAGACCCTGCGCGAGCGCGCCCTGGCCGCGCTCCTCACCGCCCGCGAGCGCACCGCCCTGCTCACCGACAGCGTCGACGACCACGAACTCACCGCGCAGCACTCCCCCCTGATGTCGCCCCTGGTGTGGGACCTCGCGCACATCGGCAACCAGGAGGAGCTCTGGCTGCTGCGGGCCGTGGGCGGCCGCGAGGCGATGCGCCCCGAGATCGACGGGCTGTACGACGCGTTCGAGCACTCCAGGGCCAGCCGGCCCTCGCTGCCGCTGCTGGCACCCGCGGAGGCGCGGACGTACGCCGCCGACGTGCGCGGCCGGGCGCTGGACGTCCTCGGCGGCGCTCCGCTGCACGGCGGGGGCCGCCCGCTGGAGCGTGCGGGCTTCGCCTTCGGCATGGTCGCCCAGCACGAGCAGCAGCACGACGAGACGATGCTGATCACACATCAGCTCCGTTCCGGACCGGCGGTGCTCGGCGCCCCGGAGCCTCCGGAGCCCCTCGCCGGCGGCGGGCTCCCCGCGGAAGTGCTGGTTCCCGGGGGGCCCTTCACCATGGGGACCTCCACGGAGCCCTGGGCGCTGGACAACGAACGGCCCGCGCACCGCCGTGAGGTCGCGGCCTTCCACATCGACACGGCCCCGGTCACGTGCGGCGCCTACCAGGCCTTCATCGAGGACGGCGGCTACACCGAGGAACGCTGGTGGGCGCCGGAGGGCTGGGCGATGATCCGCGAGCACGATCTGACCGCACCCCTGTTCTGGCACCGCGACGCCGGGCAGTGGCTGCGGCAGCGCTTCGGGGTGACCGAGCCGGTACGGGCGGACGAGCCGGTGCTCCACGTCAGCTGGTACGAGGCGGACGCCTACGCCCGCTGGGCGGGCCGGCGCCTGCCGACCGAGCCGGAGTGGGAGAAGGCGGCCCGCCACGACCCCGGATCGGGGCGCTCGCTGCGCTACCCGTGGGGTGATGAGGACCCGACGCCCGAGCGGGCCAATCTGGGCCAGCGCCATCTGCGGCCCGCCGCAGCGGGTGCGTACGCCGCGGGCCGGTCCCCGGCGGGCGCGGGCCAGCTCATCGGCGACGTGTGGGAATGGACGTCGAGCGACTTCCTGCCCTATCCCGGTTTCGTGGCGTTCCCCTACCGCGAGTACTCGGAGGTGTTCTTCGGCCCCGGGCACAAGGTGCTGCGCGGCGGCTCGTTCGCCGTGGACGCCGTCGCCTGCCGTGGCACGTTCCGGAACTGGGACCTCCCGGTCCGACGCCAGATCTTCTCCGGTTTCCGTACGGCGAGGGATGCCTGATGTGCCGCCATATCGCATACCTCGGCCCTTCCGTGCCCCTGGGCGAGCTGCTGGTCTCCCCCTCGCACGGGCTTGTGCGCCAGTCCTGGGAGCCCCGGCGCCAGCGGCACGGCACGGTCAACGCCGACGGCTTCGGGGTCGGCTGGTACGCGGAGGGTGACCCGCTCCCCGGCCGCTACCGCAGGAGCGGGCCCGTCTGGGGCGACGAGACCTTCGCCGATCTGTCCCGCGTGGTGCGCAGCACGGCGCTGCTGGCCGCCGTCCGGGACGCGACGTTCGCGGGGGCGGACGGGGAGGCCGCCGCGGCACCCTTCGCCGAGGGGCGTCTGCTGTTCAGTCACAACGGCGCGGTCCGGGGCTGGCCGGGCTCCCTGGCACCGCTGGTACGGGCGCTGCCGCCGGAGCGGCTGCTCGCCCTGGCGGCGCGGAGCGATTCGGCCCTGCTCTGGGCGCTGATCCTGCATCGCACGGCGCAAGGTGACGAGATAGGGCAGGCGGTCGCCGACACCGTCCTGGATGTCGGCGCCGCCGCCCCCGGCTCACGCCTCAATCTGCTGCTCACGGATGGTTCCACCATCGTGGCGACCACGTGGGGCGACTCCCTCTGGTATCTCCACGAACCCGGCCACCGCACGGTGGTGGCCTCCGAGCCGTACGACGACGATCCGTACTGGCGCGAGGTCCCGGACCGCACTCTGCTGGCCGCGACGCGCACCGATGTCCTGCTGACCCCGCTCAAGGAGCCGACCGCGTGAGTCCCTTCCAGCTGACCCGCACCCTGCCTGCGGACGCGACGGACGCGGCGCTGCGCGCCGATGTGCTGAGCGGTCTGACACAGCAGCCCAAGACGCTGCCGCCCAAGTGGTTCTACGACGCGCGCGGCAGCGACCTCTTCGAGGAGATCACCCGTCTGGACGAGTACTACCCGACGCGTGCCGAACGGGAGATCCTGATCGCCCGTGCCGGTGAGATCGCCGCGGCGTCCGGGGCCCGGACCCTGATCGAGCTGGGGTCGGGTTCCTCGGACAAGACGCGGCATCTGCTGGACGCCCTGCCGGCGCTGCACACGTACGTGCCGGTCGATGTCAGTGAGAGTGCCCTCGCGGGCGCTGCCGAGGCCCTGCTGGCCGAGCGTCCCGGGCTCTCCGTGCACGCGCTCGTCGCCGATTTCACTCATGTCCTGGAACTGCCCGAGAGCCCCGGCCCCCGGCTCGTGGTGTTCCTCGGCGGGACACTGGGAAATCTCCTTCCCGCGGAGCGTGCCGAGTTCCTCCGGTCCGTGCGGGCGCGGCTCGCACCCGGGGACGGGCTCCTGCTCGGCACGGACCTGGTCAAGGACGAGGCGACGCTCGTCGCGGCGTACGACGACGTGGCCGGGGTGACGGCCGCGTTCAACAAGAACGTCCTGTCGGTGGTGAACCGTGAGCTGGGGGCGGACTTCCCGCTCGAGGACTTCGCGCATGTGGCCGTCTGGAACCCGGCCGAGGAGTGGATGGAGATGCGGCTGCGGGCCCGCCGGGCCCTGACGGTCAAGATCCGCGAGCTGGATCTCGTGGTGCAGTTCGAGGAGGGTGAGGAACTCCGCACGGAGATCTCCGCGAAGTTCCGTGAGCGGAAGGTGCGGGAGGAACTGGCGGCGGCGGGCCTGCGGCTGGATCAGTGGTGGACGGACGCGGCGGGCAGGTTCGCGCTGTCGTTGGCGACGGCTGACTGAGCGGCCCGCGCCAGTGCCCGCCGGTCGGACTCATGGCCGGCGGGCACCGGCGGCAGGATCCGGATCTCGGCGACGAGCCCGGCGGCGGTCACCACGCGCCACAGCGAGGCGGCGAGCGGGTCGTCCCCGACGAAGGCGGCGGCCCCCGCCGTGTCCGTCCCCGCCGTCCGGTAGCTGATACGGACCGGGCGGACGGCGGAACCGGCGTCGATCGCCGCCTGGAAGGCGGCAGGTCTGAATCTGCCGCCCCCGCCGCGGCCGCACCAGGTACTGCCCTGCGGGAACACCGCGACCCGCGATCCGGAGGACAGCGCCCCGGCGAGGGTCCGCACCGCGCCCGGCAGGGCCCGCAGCCGGTCCCTCTCGATGAACAGCGTGCCGCCGAGTGCGGCGAACGGCCCGAGCAGCGGCCAGTGCCGTATCTCGCTCTTGGCGACCATCCGGGCGGGCAGCACGGCGGCCACGAGGGGGATGTCCAGCCATGAGACGTGGTTGGCGACCACGAGCTCCCCCGCCGGCGGGCGTGCACGGCCGGCCGGACACCCGGTGATCCTTACGCGTACGCCGAAGGCTCGTACCACGGCGTACGCCCACCGGCGGGTCAGCGCGTCCCGGTGAGCAGGTGGCAGGAGCAGCACCACGGGCACGGACATCACCCCGAGGAGGCTGAGGGAGCAGCCGGCGACCAGGAGGGCCAGCGCGGGCAGCGGAGCGCGTCCGGCTCCCTCGTGGTGCGCGCAGTCGCGTGGGGTGCAGGGGGCGACGGGCAGCCAGGCGCTCATCGCAGCGGGGCCAGCGAGAGGAAGTGCCGCAGGTAGCGCGGGTCGGTGCGGCGCATCGAGAGCAGGACGTAGAGGTCCGCGACGTCGAAGTCCGGGTCGTGCGCGGGGGCACCGCAGACCCAGGCGCCCAGGCGCAGGTAGCCGCGCAGCAGCGGCGGCAGCCCGGCGCGTCCGCCCGCGCCGCCGCCGGGGTGCCCGGTGGTGTCCCAGAGCCGGTGGGGCGTGACCCAGTACTCCTCGGGTGCCAGGTCGCGGGTGCGTACGGTGTCCCAGGTCCTGGCCGCGAGCGCCCCTCCGTCGGCGAGGGGCACGGAGCAGCAGCCGGCCAGCCAGGTGTGGCCGGTGCGCTCCATGTAGCGGGCGAGTCCGGCCCAGATCAGGGCTATGACGGCTCCGTCGCGGTGGGCCGGGTGGACGCAGGACCTCCCGACCTCGACGAGGTCCTCCCGGATCGGGGCGAGCCGGGTCAGGTCGAACTCGCTCTCCGCGTAGAGGCCTCCCGCGCGCCTGGCCCCCTCGGGCGGCAGCAGCCGGTAGGTCGCCACGACCTCACCGGTGGCCACCTCGCGCACCAGCAGGTGATCGCAGTGGGCGTCGAAGGCATCGCTGTCCAGGCCGGGTTCGGCGCTGTCGAGCCGGGCGCCGAGCTCACCGGCGAAGACCAGGTGACGCAGGCGTTGGGCTGCTCGTACGTCGTCCTGGCAGGTGGCCAGGGCGACCCGGTACCCCGAGGGGGTGGCGGCCGGGCGGGGCGCCGGTATGCCGGCGGGTGCGGAGGCGGAGGTGGCGAGGGGCAGCACGGTCATGTCGGTCTCCGGTGACGGATCGGCGGCGGGTGCCGGGTCGCCGCGGGAGTGCGACGGCCCGGCCCCTTACTTCTTCCGTGACCGGCTTGATTCGACATGACCGCTGCGGAGCGAGCGGATGTGCGACGGCTGAATCCCCGGCTCGCCCGGTGTGCGCGCCCCCGTCCCCCGGCTCGCCCGGTGCGGGTCCGTCCCGTCCTCCGCCAGCCGGTGGTCAGCTTCGCGCTGATGCGGTCGGACGCCTTCTGCGCCTCTCCCGCGGGGTCGCCGCCCTCCGGCACCGCTGTCATGTAGGCCTTGATCGGGTTGTCCGCCTCGACGGCGGGCCAGTAGGGGGAATCGGGGGTGGCGCGGCCTTCGGTGGCGCCTTCGGCCATCGCCGAGGTGACTTCCGAGCCCCGTCCGCGTCACGGAACACCGCACCCGGCTCACGGACGAAAAGCCGACACCTCGCGCCCTGCCCCGGATTGAGGCACCGTGGAACCACGAAAGGAGACATGAGATGTCCAATCACACCTACCGGGTCACCGAGATCGTGGGAACCTCCGAGGAGGGCCTGGACGCGGCGATCCGCAACGGCGTCGCACGAGCCTCCGAAACATTGCACAACCTCGACTGGTTCGAGATGACACAGGTGCGCGGCCACATCGAGGACGGCCGGATCGCCCACTACCAGGTGGGGCTCAAGGTCGGCTTCCGCCTGGACGAGAACGCCTGACACGCGTTGCCGGCCGGGACCGGCGCCGCCCTGGCGCCCACGCACGCCGGGCGGGAGGCCCGAACGGGGCAGGGAGCACCGCCGGGCAGGTCGCGGGGGGGGCGACCGTCCGAGATGCAGGCGGACCCCCGCGCTGTTTCGCTGACGGTGTCCGCTCCCCCACAGATCCAGGAGTGATCATGAGCGTTGCAGGTGAGTCCGGCGGCCGTGTACGGCAGCTGCGTGCCAAGGCGCAGGAACTGAACGAGGCCGCGGAACGCGCAACCGATCCGGAGCAGCGGCAGCGGCTCCAGGACAAGGCCCGCCGTCTGCGGGAGCAGAGCGAGCAGGAGAGCTCCATGACCGACCGCGACATGGACCCGATGGTGTAGGCCCGGCGCCGCCCTGCCGGTGGTCCTCACCCGGTGAGGGAGGATCACCGGCAGAAGCACGTCCACCCCGCCGATCCCTCACGGAGCCCTACCGCCGATGTCCAGCCCCCATGATCCGTACGTCCGGGTGCGCGGCGCACGCGAACACAACCTCCGCGACGTGGACGTCGACATCCCGCGCGACACCCTCGCGGTCTTCACCGGTGTCTCGGGTTCGGGGAAGTCCTCCCTGGCCTTCGGGACGATCTACGCGGAGGCCCAGCGACGCTATTTCGAGTCCGTCGCCCCGTACGCGCGCCGGCTGATCCATCAGGTCGGGGCCCCCGACGTCGGTGAGATCACCGGCCTGCCGCCCGCCGTCTCGTTGGAGCAGCGCCGGTCGGCGCCCGGGGCGCGCTCCTCGGTGGGCACGGTCACCACACTGTCCAACTCCCTGCGCATGCTCCTCTCCCGTGCCGGTGACTACCCGCACGGTGCCGAGCGGCTCGACTCGGACGCCTTCTCGCCGAACACGGCGGCCGGTGCGTGTCCCGGGTGTCACGGACTGGGGCTCGTCCACCGCACCACGGAGGAACTGCTCGTACCGGACCCGTCCTCGTCGATCCGGGACGGGGCGATCGCGGCCTGGCCGGGTGCCTGGCAGGGCAAGAACCTGCGCGATGTGCTGGACGCCCTCGGGTACGACATCGAGCGGCCGTGGCGGGAACTGGAGCCCGCCGACCGCGAGTGGATCCTGTTCACCGACGAGCAGCCGGTGGTGACGGTTCGTCCGGTGCGTGACGCGGGCCGGATCCAACGCCCCTACCAGGGCACGTACATGAGCGCACGGCGCTATGTGATGCACACCTTCGCGGATTCCAGGAGCCGGACGCTGCGGGCGAAGGCGGAGCGGTTCCTGACGAGTGAACCCTGTCCGGTGTGCGGGGGTGGCAGGCTGCGGCGCGAGGCGCTGGCGGTCACCTTCGCCGGCCGTACGATCGCCGACCTCGTGGCACTCCCCCTCACGGCCCTCACCCAGGTGCTGCTGGAGGCGGGCGGCGGCAGCGACACGGCGCGGGTGCTCACGGCCGATCTGCTGGCCAGGATCGAGCCGGTGACGGAGCTGGGGCTCGGCTATCTCAGCCTCGACCGGACGGCCCCCACCCTGTCCTCGGGCGAGTTGCAGCGGCTGCGGCTGGCCACACAGCTGCGGTCGGGGCTGTTCGGTGTCGTCTACGTGCTGGACGAGCCGTCGGCGGGGCTCCACCCGGCCGACACGGAGTCGCTGCTCGGTGTCCTCGGCGGGCTCAAGGAGGCGGGGAACTCGGTGTTCGTGGTGGAGCACCAGATGGATGTGGTGCGGCAGGCCGACTGGCTGGTGGACGTGGGCCCGCTGGCCGGCGAGCACGGGGGCCGGGTCCTGCACAGCGGCCCTCCGGCGGACCTCGCCGGGGTGACGGGTTCAGCGACCCGGCGGTTCCTCTTCGACGAGGGTCCGGCGCCCGTGCGCGAACCGCGCGAACCGTCGGGGTGGATCACGCTGAACGGAGTGGATCTGCACAACGTGCGCGGTCTCGACGCCGCATTCCCGCTCGGTGTGCTGACGGCGGTCACCGGGGTGTCGGGATCGGGCAAGTCCACCCTCGTCGGACAGGTCCTGGCCGGCGTGCTGGCGGACCGGCGGCCCGCGGAGTCCGCCGAGGGCCCTGTCGCACCGGAGACGCGGGGCTGCGTGTCGGCGGAGGGCCTGGAGGCGGTGGACCGGCTCGTGCAGGTCGACCAGCGGCCCATCGGCCGTACGCCCCGCTCCAACCTGGCCACCTACACGGGGCTGTTCGACGTCGTGCGAAAACTCTTCGCGGAGACGGAGACGGCACGGGCCCGGAAGTACCGGGCGGGGCGGTTCTCGTTCAACGTGGCGGGCGGGCGGTGCGAGACCTGCCAGGGCGAGGGGTTCGTGTCGGTGGAGCTACTCTTCCTGCCCAGTACGTATGCCCCCTGCCCGGACTGCCACGGTGCGCGCTACAACCCGGCGACCCTGGAGGTCACCTTGCGCGGTCTCACGATCGCCGAGGTGCTGGACCTGACGGTGGAGGCGGCGGCCGCATTCCTGGCGGGGACTCCGGCGGCCGAGCGCAGTCTGCGTGCCCTGCTCGACGTCGGGCTCGGATACCTGCGCCTGGGCCAGCCTGCGACGGAGCTGTCGGGCGGTGAGGCGCAGCGGATCAAGCTGGCCACGGAGCTCCAGCGGGCCCGGCGGGGGCACACCCTCTACCTCCTGGACGAGCCGACGACCGGCCTGCATCCGGCCGATGTGGAGGTGCTGATGCGGCAGTTGCACGGCCTGGTGGACGCGGGGAACTCGGTGGTGGTCGTGGAGCACGACATGGCGGTGGTGGCCGGCGCGGACCGGGTGATCGACCTGGGTCCCGGCGGTGGGGACCGGGGCGGGCGGATCGTCGCCACCGGCACACCGCGGGAGGTCGCCCGCGCGGCGGGGAGCCGTACGGCCGCGTACCTGGCGAAGGCTCTGCGGACGGGCTGACTCCCCGCGGCGGGAGGGGTCAGCGCCGCACCTTGCGGTTGGCGCGCAGCCACTCCTTGTTCATCGCGGTGATCGACGGCAGCGGGATGCCCTTGGGGCAGGCCGTGGCGCACTCGCCGGTGAGGGTGCAGCCGCCGAAGCCCTCGTCGTCCATGGTGGCGACCATGTCGAGCACCCGGGTCTCCCGCTCGGGCGCGCCCTGCGGGAGTACGCCCAGGTGGTTGACCTTGGCGGAGGTGAACAGCATCGCCGAGCCGTTCGGGCAGGCCGCGACACAGGCGCCGCAGCCGATGCACTCGGCGTGCTCGAAGGCCGAGTCCGCGTCGGGCTTGGGCACCGGGGTGGCGTGCGCGTCGGGGGCCGTGCCGGTGGGGGCGGAGATGTATCCGCCGGCCTGGATGATCCGGTCGAAGGAGGAGCGGTCGACGACGAGGTCCTTGACGACCGGGAAGGCCGAGGCGCGCCACGGTTCGACGTCGATCGTGTCGCCGTCGTCGAAGGACCGCATGTGGAGCTGGCAGGTGGTGGTCCGCTCCGGGCCGTGGGCGTCGCCGTTGATGACGAGGCTGCACGCACCGCAGATGCCTTCCCGGCAGTCGTGGTCGAAGGCGACGGGTTCCTCCCCGCCGAGGATGAGCTCCTCGTTGAGGGTGTCGAGCATCTCCAGGAACGACATGTCCTCGGAGATGCCGTCGACTTCGTAGGTGGCCATGGCGCCGGGCGCCTCGGCGTTCTGCTGGCGCCAGACGCGCAGGGTGAGCTTCATGCGTAGCTCCGCTGGGTGGGGTGGACGTACTCGAAGACGAGGTCTTCCTTGTGCAGGACGGGGGCGTCGCCGGTGGCGCTGAACTCCCAGGCCGCGGCGTAGGAGAAGTCCTCGTCCCGGCGGGCGGCTTCGCCGTCCGGGGTCTGCGACTCCTCGCGGAAGTGGCCGCCGCATGATTCGGCGCGGTGCAGTGCGTCGAGGCACATGAGCTCGGCGAGCTCCAGGTAGTCGACGACGCGGTTGGCCTTCTCCAGCGACTGGTTGAACTGTTCGCCGGTACCGGGCACCTTGACGCGGCGCCAGAACTCCTCGCGGATCTGCGGGATCCGGCCGAGGGCCTTGCGGAGCCCTTCCTCGGTGCGGGCCATCCCGCAGAACTCCCACATGAGTTCGCCGATCTCGCGGTGGAAGGAGTCCGGGGTGCGGTCCCCGTCGACCGCGAGCAGGAGGTTCAGCCTGTCCTCGGTCTCGGCGACGGCCTCGGTGACCGCCGGGTGGCCGGCGTCGATCTCCTCCGTGTGGGGGTTGCGGGCCAGGTAGTCGTTGATGGTCGACGGCAGGACGAAGTAGCCGTCGGCGAGGCCCTGCATCAGCGCGGAGGCGCCGAGGCGGTTGGCCCCGTGGTCGGAGAAGTTCGCCTCACCGATGGCGAAGAGGCCGGGGACGGTGGTCTGGAGGTCGTAGTCGACCCACAGGCCGCCCATCGTGTAGTGGACGGCGGGGTAGATCCGCATGGGCGTCTCGTACGGGTTCTCCGCGGTGATGCGGGCGTACATGTCGAAGAGGTTGCCGTACTTCTCCTCCACCGCCTTCCTGCCCATGCGCTCGATGGCCTCGGCGAAGTCGAGGTAGACGCCCTGGCCGCCGGGGCCGACGCCCCGCCCCTCGTCGCAGACGTTCTTCGCCGCGCGGGAGGCGATGTCGCGGGGCACGAGGTTGCCGAAGGCCGGGTAGACGCGCTCCAGGTAGTAGTCCCGCTCGTCCTCGGGGATCTGGTTCGCGGGCCGGTCGTCGCCCTTGGCCTTCGGGACCCAGATGCGTCCGTCGTTGCGCAGCGACTCACTCATCAGGGTCAGCTTCGACTGGTGGTCGCCCGTGCGCGGGATGCACGTGGGGTGGATCTGGGTGAAGCAGGGATTCGCGAAATAGGCACCGCGGCGGTGGGCGCGCCAGATCGCGGTGGCGTTGGAGTTCATGGCGTTCGTCGACAGGTAGAAGACGTTGCCGTAGCCGCCGCTGGCCAGGACGACGGCGTCGGCGAAGTAGGTGTCGATCCTCCCGGTGACGAGGTCGCGGGCCACGATGCCGCGGGCCTTGCCGTCGACGACGATCAGGTCGAGCATCTCGGTCCGCGCGTGCAGCTCGACGTTGCCCGCGGCGATCTGGCGGGACAGCGCCTGGTAGGCGCCGAGCAGGAGCTGCTGCCCGGTCTGGCCACGGGCGTAGAAGGTGCGGGACACCTGGACGCCGCCGAAGGAGCGGTTGTCGAGGAGGCCGCCGTACTCGCGGGCGAAGGGGACGCCCTGGGCCACGCACTGGTCGATGATCTCCACGGAGATCTCGGCGAGCCGGTGGACGTTCGACTCACGGGCGCGGAAGTCGCCGCCCTTGACGGTGTCGTAGAAGAGGCGGTGCACCGAGTCACCGTCGTTGCGGTAGTTCTTGGCGGCGTTGATGCCGCCCTGCGCGGCGACGGAGTGGGCGCGCCGCGGTGAGTCCTGGAAGCAGAACTGGACGACGTGGTAGCCCTGTTCGGCGAGCGTGGCACCGGCGGAGCCGCCGGCCAGGCCGGTGCCGACGACGATCACCGTGTGCTTGCGGCGATTGGCCGGGTTGACGAGCTTCGCCTCGAAGCGGCGGGTGTCCCAGCGTTCGGCGACGGGCCCTGTGGGCGCCTTGGCGTCGACCAGGGGCTCGCCGGTGCGGTAGTTCGTGTAGTCACTCAGGTCGGACATGTCAGCTCACCACTCCGGTCATCACGGCGACGGGCACGGAGACGAAGCCGGCCGTCAGCACCACTGCGAGGACATTGGCCAGCGTCTTCAGCACGCGGTCCCGGGCGGCGCTGCCCACTCCAAGGGTCTGCGCCGCGCTCCAGAACCCGTGCTGGACGTGCAGGCCCAGGGCGAGCACGGCGAGGATGTAGACGACGTTGCCGTACCAGGTGGAGAAGGTGTCGAGCACGTTCTGGTACGGGTGCCCGGGCTGGAATCCTCCGCTGTGCACCGTGCCCGTCGTGAGGTCCAGGATGTGCCAGACGATGAAGAGCGCGAGGATGACGCCGCCGTAGCGCATGGTGCGCGTGGCGTAGCTGGAGCGCGCCTTCCGGTGGACGTACGCCGTGGGGCGCGCCCTCAGGTCGCGGCGGCTCAGCTGGTACGCGGAGACGGCGTGCAGGACGACCGCGGCGACGAGGACCACGCGGACGATCCACAGAGCCCACTCGTAGTGCAGGAAGGGCTCGCCGAGGGTCCGGAGCCAGTGCGCGTAGTGGTTGAACTCGTCGGATCCGAAGAAGATCTTCAGGTTGCCCAGCATGTGGACCACCAGGTATCCGAGCATGACCAGGCCACTCACAGCCATGATCGTCTTCTTGCCGACGGACGAGTCCCAGAGCGTACGCGTCATGGACGGCCGTCGGTCCGTCCGCGTTGCCAATGCCATGGACAGGACGCTAGAGGCGGGAGGCATCATCAGTCCAAGACATGAAATGACTCATATCCATAGGTGCTGCCTATGCAGGCCCGCTATCGTCGTCCCCATGCACTTCCAGCAGCTCGCCTACTTCGTGGCCGTCGCCGAGGCCAGGCACTTCACGCGGGCCGCCGAGGAGGTGCACGTGTCGCAGCCCTCCCTCTCCCAGCAGATCAAGGCGCTGGAGAACGAGCTGGGCGCCGAGCTCTTCAGCCGAGCGCGCGGCAACATCGCGCTGACGGACGCGGGTGAGGCGCTGCTGCCGCTCGCCCGCAGGATCCTGGCCGACGCGGACACCGCACGGCACGAGGTGCAGGAGCTCGTCCAGCTGCGCCGGGGGCGGGTCAGGCTCGGCGCCACCCCGAGCGTCTGCACCGGCCTGCTGCCCGACGTACTGCGCGCCTTCCACGGAGCCCACCCCGGGATCCAGCTCCTGATCGAGGAGGGAGGGTCCCACGACCTCGTGCGGCAGCTCGCCCGGGGCGCGCTGGACCTCGCACTGCTCGTGCTGCCGCTGCCCGCCGCCTCCCCCGCGCTGACCACGGTGGAACTGCTGCACGAGGACCTGGTGGTGGTGTCGCAGGCCTCCCGGCCCGCCCCGGGGCGGGGGGGCACCGTGCGCGTCGCCGATCTCGGACACGAACCGCTGGTGATGTTCCGGCACGGCTACGACCTGCGCGAGCTGACCGTCGCCGCGTGCCGGGCGGAGGGCTTCGAGCCGTCGTTCACGGTGGAGGGCGGCGAGATGGACGCCGTCCTCGGCTTCGTACGGGCAGGTCTCGGCATCGCCGTCGTGCCCCGCATGGTCGCCGTGCGGGCCGGCCAGGACCTGCGGACCACACCGCTGGCCCCGCCGGGTCTGCGGCGCACGATCGCGCTGGCGCACCGCAGCGACGTCGAACCGCCGCGCGCGGCGCGCGAACTGCAGCGGATGCTGCTGGGATCGGGGCCGCCGGTCATGCCCCCGGCCGCCGGCGGGTAGGACCCGGCCGGCGGCTGAGGACGGGCCCTCAGACGGCGTCCGCCAGCAGCAGCGAGTGGATGCGGTCCGGCGCACCTGGACGCGCGTAGTACCACCCCTGAGCGGTGTCGCAGCCGATCCGGCGCAGCTGCTCGGCCTGGGCACCCGTCTCGACGCCCTCGACCGTGACGGCGAGGTCGAGGCTGTGGGCGAGGGAGACGATGCCCTCGACGATCTTCAGGTCGACCGGGTCGGCCGGGTGATGCTGCATGCCCTGGGTGAAGGAACGGTCCAGCTTGAGCACGCTCACCGGGAGCCGGCGCAGGTTCGCCAGGTTCGAGTACCCGGTCCCGAAGTCGTCCAGCGCGATGTCGACGCCCATCTCGGCCAGTTGGCGCAGCGGCTTCAGCAGATCGTCGTCCGCGCCGATCAGTGCGGACTCGGTCACCTCCAGGCAGAGGGCACCGGGCTCCAGACCTGAGCGTTCCAGTACGTCGACGGTCTCGGCGACCAGGTTCGGGTGGTGCAGCTGTGTCGGCGACAGATTGACGTTGATCCGCAGGGGGCCGCCGTCGGTGTGCCGTTCCTGCCAGAAGTTCGCCTGCCGGACGGACTCCTCGAGGACCCACCGGCCGAGCGGCACGATCAGTCCGGTGTGCTCGGCCAGCGGGATGAACCGGTCCGGGCCGAGGACCCCGTGCTGCGGATGGCACCAGCGCACCAGCGCCTCGGCACCGTGCACGCTGCCGTCCCCGAGGTGCACCAGCGGCTGGTACTCGATGAAGAACTCGCCGCGGTCCAGCGCCGCGGGCAGCGCCGTGGTAAGTCCGTGGCGCGTGATGGCACGGGCGTCGGCCTCGGCGTCGGCCAGCGCGAAGCGGTTCCCTCCCGCCGCCTTGGCCCGGTACATCGTGATGTCGGCGCTGCGCAGCACCTCGGCCGGGGTGCGTTCACCCGACGGGCCTTCGACGACGCCGATCGATCCGCGTACTGTCAGCTCCCGGCCGTCCAGCCGGATGGGCGTGGCGAGGGCCAGGAGGATGCGTCCGGCCAGCTCGTGGACGTCGTCCTCGGTGCCGGGGCCGGTCGTGAGGGCCACGAACTCGTCGCCGCCGAGCCGCGCGACCATCTCACCGGGTGCGGTGGCACAGCTCTGCAGCCGGTCGGCGACCTCGACCAGGAGCCGGTCCCCCGCCGCGTGGCCCAGGCTGTCGTTGATCGCCTTGAAGCCGTCCAGGTCGAGGTAGCAGAGCCCGAAGCGCATGCCCTCCCGGGGGGCGAGGGCCTTCTCCAGGCGTTCGAAGAACAGCGTCCGGTTGGGCAGTCCGGTGAGCGCGTCGTGGGTGGCCTCGTAGCGCAGCCGCAGATTGAGCAGCCGGCGCTCGGTGGTGTCCTCGAGGAGGGCCAGCTGGTACTCCGGGCGCCCCTCCGGATCCCGCAGCAGCGACACGGTGAGGTTGGTCCACAGCACGGTGCCGTCGTTGCGGTAGTACGGCTTCTCGACGCTGTAGTGCTCGCGCTCGCCGCGCACCAGTTCGTCGTAGTACTTCCACACGTAGGGCGAGTCCTCGGGGTGCACCCACTCGTTCACCTTGTGGCTGCGGACGTGGTGCTCCAGCCCGCCGAACATCCTGGTGAGGGTGTCGTTGATCTCCAGGATGTTCCCCTCGAGGTCGGCGATGCCGATCCCGACGGCGGCGTCCTTGAACACGGCGCGGAAGCGTGCCTCGGTCGCGTGCAGCGCCTGCTCGGCGTGCGAGCGGGCGGTGAGCGCCGAGCGGGCGATCGCCTCCTGCTCGGCGAGCGTCCGCTCACGCAGGGCCTGGGTGAAGCCGCCGGCGAGCGCGTGCTGGATCCGTGCGCACCGGGCCCGGCTGTCCTCCGTGGACAGCTCCACCGGCCCGTTGCCGCCGCAGTAGAGGACCAGGTAGGAGTCGACGACGCCGAGTGTGGAGCTCAGCGCGTCGGGGTCCGTGCAGTGCGCGGCGACGAGCCCGGCTCCCACGCGCTGCGCCGGTGCGGCGTCGAAGACCCTCGTGTGCAGGATGTCGCTGAGCTCCCGGGCGAGCGGAAGCAGATGCTCCTCGAACTCCGGGCGGGTCAGGGACGTAGCCGTGGACGGGAAGATCGCCCGGCTCCAGATGGTGGCGAATCTCCGGAGCCGGCCCTCGGGACCGTCGGGTTCCGCGTCCGGCGCGCCGGACGACTGGGAGGGGATGCTCACGCCTTGCGCCCCACACCGGCGAAGCCCGAATAGGTGAACGGGTCTTCCTGTGCGAGCGCCTCGGGGGACTCGGGACGCCACTCGGGCATGGCGACGAGCCCGGGGTCGACCATCTCGTACCCCTCGAAGAACCGGCTGATCTCCGTGCGTGAACGCATGATCAGCGGATTGCGGATGGTCCGGTAGACACCGACCGTGCCGCCCGCCTCCTCCTGGGGGAGTGCCTCTATGTCGTTCGTCAAGGCACCCTGTCGGGTTTGGGGTGGTTCGGTGTTGCTGGGGTTATGCGGCGAGCTCGACGTTCTTGGGCGCCCGCGATTCGTAGAAGGTGCCGTCGCGGAGCATGGCGAACAGGACGCTGATGCGCTGGCGGGCGAGGCGGAGAAGGGCTTGGGTGTGGGTTTTGCCGCGGGCTCGCTGCTTGTCGTAGTAGGTCCGGGAGGCCGGATCGGCGTTTATGCAGGCGAAGGCGGAGAGGAACATGGCCCGCTTCAGCTGCCGGTTCCCGCCGCGGGGCGCGTGTTCGCCATGGATCGAGGTGCCCGAGGACTTGGTCGTCGGTGCGAGGCCGGCGTAGGAAGCCAGGTGGGCGGCGGTGGGGAAGTTGGTGCCGTCGCCGACGGTGACCAGCAGGACTGCGGCGGTCCTGACGCCGACGCCGGGCATCGAGGTCAGGACTTGGGAAAGAGGGTGGGCCTCCAGCAGGCTGTTGATCTGGGCTTCCAGGGCCCGGCGCTGTTCGTGGACGGCGGCGAGCGAGCGGGCCAGGGACGGGACCACGATGTCGAGGGTGCCGGTGCCGGGAACGGTCACGGTCTGCTCGTCCAGGGCGTCGAAGATGTCGTCGATCAGCCGTGCGGCCATGCGCGGGGCCTTGGGCCGGATCAGCTCGACGAGGCGGCGTCGGCCGGCTTTGCGCAGGGCGGCCGGGGAGCCGTGGCGTTCAAGGAGCCAGGTGACGGCTTGGTGGTCCAGGCGGGGCCCCAGGACGCGCTCCAGGCTGGGGTGGAACTGGGTGAGAAGGCCGCGTATCCGGTTGCTGGTGCGGGTGGCCTCGGCGGCCAGGTCCTGGTCGAAGCCGGTCAGCACGGTCAGCTCGGCGGTGATCTCGTCGGTCAGTTCGAGCGAGCGCAGGGTGTGCGGCATGGTCCGTGCGGCGTCGGCAATGACGGCCGCGTCCTTGGCGTCGGTCTTGGCCTCGCCGGGGTAGAGGTCGGCGATCCGGCGCATAGCCAGGCCGGGCAGGTAGGCGACGCGACAGCCGGTGTCCCGGGCGACGGCCAGGGGCAGAGCGCCGATGGAGGCGGGCTGGTCCACGATGACCAGGACGGTGCCGAACTTCGCGGTCAGCTTGTCGAACACGGCCCGCAGCTTCGGCTCGCTGTTCGGCAGCGGCTTGTCGAAGACCTTCTTCCCGGCCGGGGTGAGCCCGTGCCCGTGGTGAGCGGACTTGCCGACGTCCAGGCCGAGGAACACGCCCACGTCTTCGATCTCGAACATCGCGCCCTTCCAGGGGGTTTGACGGTGCCGGCCTCGGCTCGGGTGTCGTGCTCGCGCATCCACGTTATGCAGACCTGCCGCCCGCGAACTGTCCGGCATTGCGCCGGACCGGACGGTGGCCGGACCTCTGATCAGCGTCTCCGACGAACACCCCCGGACCCGGTGACACCACCCCCCAGGTCATGCCTTCGACAGGGGGACACAGTCATGCCGGGCCCAGAGGCCAGCGGCCCCGTTGCAGGACCGCGAAAAACATAACGGGGGATGCCCTCGTAGGAGGCGTGGGTCAGGACCAGCAGGCTGCCGGGAGCGAGTGCGTCGCGCAGCTCCGCGACCGCCTCGTACGGATCGTCGGTGTCCTCGATGAAGTGGAGCACCGCCACCAGCAGCAGTGCCACCGGCTTGTCCAGGTCGAGGAGTGCGGTGATCTCCGGGTTGGCCAGGATGTCCTGGGGCTTGCGGAGGTCCGCGGCGGCGATGACGGTCCGCTCGTTTCCCTCGAGGACCGCCTGACTGTGTGCGACCGCGACCGGGTCGTGGTCGACGTAGGCGATCCGGGACTCGGGATCGGCCGCCTGGGCGACTTCGTGGACATTGCCGAAGGTGGGGATGCCGGAACCGATGTCCAGGAACTGATTGACACCCAGAGTGGTGGCATAGTGCACGGCCCGCCGCATGAAGGCACGATTCGCCTGCATGACCTTGGGCAGCCCCGGCATGAACTCCATGGCCTTACGGGCCGCTTCCCTGTCCACCTCGAAATTGTGCGAACCGCCCAGGTAGAAGTCGTACATGCGAGACACGCTCGGCACCGAGATGTCTATGCCCTGCGGTGCCCAGGCGGGACGCTCCATCGATGTCTCCAACAAGTCGCCACGGCGATCCGGCCATGTTCATGGTCAGTGTTGACCAGAGGCTACTGATCGACCGCCAAGAGGGCGAGTGGAAACGGAAATTAGAGATCCGTTATTGGTCACACACCGGAGGTATGTGACCGGCCCGTCGCTGCGTGTGCGCATTCGGCGACGGACCGGTACCGCCGTGGTTCTCCCGGGTACTACGTGGAGGCCCCGACGAGCTTCGCGTGGGGCGAGACCGCTTAGCATGTGCCCCCGTCCCCCTGGCCGTTGGTGTCTCCCGGCTCCGCGTCACCGGAGAAGGTGCAGAGGGGCCAGCAGTCGAGCGACTGCTGCTGGACGCCGTCCGGACGGTCGAAGGTGACGAATCCCTTCGTGGTGACACCGGCGACGTCATTCTTCGACACCGGCGGGACAACCGGCCACTTCTTGAGGCAGTCCCCCGTGCACGCGGACTTCATCGGCCAGGCCGAGTCCTTCTTGGACCGGTAAACCGTCATAGCGCGCTTGTCGACGACCATGTCGCCGAGTTCCGGAACCTCGCGGACCGAAAGCCCCGCGCGGCTGGCCTGCTCCGCGGCGGAGGGACCGTCCGCGTTCACCGGGGCTTTCCTTCCGTCAGGGGCGGCGGCGAACCACGTCCCGCCGACAGCCCCTTGGCGTCACCGGGACCGGTGTCCTCGGCGTAGCGGTACATCGGCCGTCCGGCGACCGTGAGCTGTTTGGTTCCGTCACCCCTCGTGACCTCGCCGATCAGTGACGCGTCGGTCCCCGCGGCGGCCTCGGCGTTCCGCGCGGGCACCGCCGGCCGGGCCTTCGCACAGTCGCCCTCGCAATTCGAGGCGGGCGGTTCGGCGGTGTCCTCGTCGAAGCGGTAGAGCGTGAAGCCCTCACCGTCGGTCAGCACCTTGGTGAGGGCCGCCGTCGTCACCGCGAGCGAGACGTTCAGCCAGGTATTCATGTCGACTCCCGTGGGCCTTCTGCCGTTCGGGACGCGAGTCCGCGTCGTT
The DNA here is from genome assembly GCF_029428875.1 of Streptomyces sp. JH34. NCBI lineage: Bacteria > Bacillati > Actinomycetota > Actinomycetes > Kitasatosporales > Streptomycetaceae > Streptomyces > Streptomyces sp. JH34. The sequence goes on from NZ_JAJSOO010000001.1 coordinate 435,965, forward strand.
CGTGGCCCTGGGTACGGCCGGGCGGGGCCCCGGTGTTCAGCGGAAGCCCGGACGCGTTTCGACGGGCGCAAACGTGAAGTGCCCGATGTCCCCTCCATCAGGCGAATCAGCTGCTCGCTCGGCGTGCCCGGCGGCCGCGGGGAACATGCTCCCCGGCGTGTACGGATCACGCATATGGCGGCTGACGGCCGCCACCCTGCTCCTGCTGCTCGCCGTCCCGCTGCCGGCGGCGGGTGACGACTGCGCGGTCGCCTCCATCGGACAGGGGGACGGCGGCTCGTCCGTCGCCATCGCGGGCGAGGGGCGGTGCGGGGCGGTCATCGCCGAACCCGAGCCGGAACCGGAACCCGCACCGCCGCCACCACCTCCCCCGCCCCCACCGCCTCCGCACCTACCGCCTCCGCCGCCCCCTCTGCCGCCGCCTCCACCCCCTCCGGCTCCCGCTGCCGCTGCCGCTCCAGAACCGGAACCGGAACCCGCCCCGCCACGGCCCACCGTGCGGCCGACACCACCGGCCCCGGCACCCGTCGCGCTCCCCACCTACCGGAAACCGCCCCGCAAGCAGCCCCGGAGCGGGCCGTCACTGGTCTCGCTCACCCTTCTGATCACCGCACCCGCCGTCTTCGCCGTGGCAGTGCTACGGCCCCGCTCGTCCCGCTGAACCGAAGAAGGGAACCCATGTCGGAGTGGCTCGTTCTGACCATTGCGATGGCGTCGGCATGCGCCGTCGTCCTCACCACCGCTGTTCTCAGCAACCGCCGCATCGCCGATGACGACGATCCGTCCGAGACACCGGACGTCATCGAGTACATGACGATGATGATCGGCGTGGTGTACGCGATCGTGCTCGGCCTGGCCATCGCGGGTGTCTGGGAGGGCCGCAGTGCCGCCCAGGAGTCCGTACGCCTGGAGGCCCAGGCACTGCACGAAGTGAACGCACGATCGGCCGTCTATCCGGTAGAGGTACGCGACCGCATCCGCGCGGACGTCGACGCCTACGTGGCTCATGTGGTCGGCGACGAATGGAGGTGGATGACGGATCACGGAAGTCTCACGGAGAAGGGCACCAGACTGCTCGACCGGGTGCGGGCGGACGTGACGGAGTACGAACCGCAGACGGACCACGAAGGCCAGGCGTACCAGCCGCTGGTGGACCAGGTGGCGGCCGTCGACGACGCCCGCGGATCCCGGGGGCAGAACGCCGGTGCGACCATGCCGGGAGTCGTCTGGTTCGGTCTGATCACCGGGGCCGTCGTCACGGTCGGGCTGATCTTCACGCTCCAGATCCGCAGAACCTTCCGTGAACTGCTGCTGGCCGGCCTGTTCAGCGTCCTGATCGCGTTCCTGCTCTTCCTGATCTGGGATTTCGACGCCCCGTTCGGCCGTGGCATCTCGGCGACGACGGCTCCCTTCGTCGACTTGTTCCCGCGTGCCACCGGCGGGTAGGAGCGCACCGGCCAACTCGTCTCCACCCCCGGCCGGTGCGCCGGCCGGGGGACATGGCTGCCCCATTCGCCTTACACCGATAGCGGGTGATTTCAGGCACTTCTACCGTTTCGGTCATCGAGGTGCAGCTCTCGTGCCTCGCGGAAATCCGTTCCGCGGCTGCTCCTCGGGACCCGGAGGAACAACCATGCGCGCGATACGTGTCGCACCCGTCGCCCTGCTGGGCGCCGCCGCCTGTTTTCTGACGGCACCGGCCGCGTCGGCCGATGTGCTCAACGGCGGCACGCCCACCTCGTTCACGCCGACCATCACTCCCTCGACGGTCGCTCCGGGGGGTCAGGTCACACTCGGCGCCATGGGCTGCCCCAGTGACGCGACCGCGTTCTCGGGTGTGTTCGACACGACGACCATCCCGAGCGGGAGGTCGGCCACGGCCAGGGTCGACCAGGACGCCAGACGGGGTGCTGTCTACGAGGTGACCTTCCGCTGTGGCACCACCACACGGTCTGCCAATCTGACCATCACGAGCGGTGCCACCAGCTCTCCCACGACCGCTCCCACCACGGCTCCCACGACCAGCTCCACCGCCTCCCCGAGCGGCGTGCTGGGCGGACTCGGCGGCAGTGTCGACACGATGGACCCCGCGGAGATCGCCGCCGGCTCCGCACTGGTGGCAGTCGCCTCGGCCGGGGCCTTTTACGTCCTGCGCAAGCGCCGTACGGGCCGTCAGCACTGACGGTTCGGCGCCGCGTACAGACACGACAGTCGCCCCGGGTCCTGATCCAGGACTCGGGGCGACGGGCGTATCGGGCCGGGCAGGAGGTTCGAAGCGTCAGATCGCCGCATTGCTCATCCGGCGACGCACCACGAACACGGCACCGCCGACGGCGGCTGCCGCGACAAGACCGCCACCCACCTGCATCTCGACGGAGCTGGGGCCCATCGAACCGCCGAGGCCTCCTTGTGCGCCGCGCGAGGGAAGCACGGTGAAGCGGGCCGTGGCGACCGGGTCACCGTTTCCGCCGTTACCGCCCTGACCGCCGCCGTTACCGCCCTGACCGCCGTTGCCACCCTGGCCGCCGCCGTTACCGCCCTGGCCGCCACCGTTGCCACCCTGGCCGCCACCGTTACCGCCCTGGCCGCCGTTGCCGCCGCCGTTGCCGCCCTGGCCGCCGTTGCCGCCGTCCCGGCCGCCGTCACCTCCGTTGCCGCCGCCGAAGTTGTTGTCGCTGTCGTTGCACCTCACGGACAGGCTGTACTGCCCGGGCGTCGCGTTGTCCCGGATACGCGCAGTGGCGTAGCCGACCCGGCCCGGTGAGAGGTGCACCGTCGGGAACGCGTTCGACCACACCCTGCCGCCGGAACGGCCGCAGCCCTCGGCACTGACCTGCATCGTGGCGCCCTGGAAGACCGAGGACGGGTTGACGGTGACATTGGTCGGGAAATTGCTCGGGTTGCCGCCCGGACCGCCTCCGGCGGCAGCCAGCGGGGCAGCGAGCCCGACCGCCGCGAAGGCGGTCGCGGACACCGCGAGAGCGCGTGAAGCACGCATCTTTGAACCTCCAGCGGGAAGCGCCCCGGAGACTTGTTCTCCGGGAAGAGTCGACGAGAGACGCATCCCATGACGAACCCTCACCAGATACCGCGGAAGCCGCACTTCGGGGCTGCTCCACCACGGTGATCCGACACGCCGTGAGCCGGTCCCGGAATCTGACGGAGTCGCAGGTCACGATCCGTCAGAACTTTTATCCGAGCATTACTCCGAAGAGAAGATGCCGCCGTGCGGGTCCGGTCGGCCGCCACCCGTTCGCCCCTCCCTGATCGCCGACGTACGGGCCCCCGCCTAGCGTGGCCGTGTCGCGACGAAGGGAGAACCATGGGCCGGGACCAGTGGGGCGGCGAGCGGAGCAGACGCACACCGTGGGGCGCGATCGCCCTGGTGATGCTCACCGGGCTCGCGCTGATGCGCAACGGTGCGGAGACGTCCCCCGGGCCGCCGCAGCCGGCAGCCGCTGCCTCCGTGGCCGGCCCCAGGGAGGCCGCGGTGTCCGCCCCGCTCGAGGGTGAGCCCGTCCAGCCTCTCGCGTACGCCCCCGTCGAGCGCATCCGCGTTCCGTCGATCGACGTCGACGCGCCCGTCGTCGACGTGAACCTGGACCCGGCCGGCTGGATCGAGGCGCCGCCCGCCCAGGACCCGAACCTGGCCGGCTGGTACCAGAACGGCATCGCCCCGGGCCAGCGCGGCACGTCCGTGATGGTCGGCCACGTCGACAACCTCGCCGGCCCGGCGGTCTTCTACGGGTTGGGCTCCCTCAGCAAGGGACAGCGGATCGAGGTCTCCCGCTACGACGGCCGCGAGGCGGTGTTCGAGATCTACGGCGTCGAGGTCTTCTCCAAGAACGACTTCCCCGGGGCCAGGGTCTACGGCGACACCGGGTACGCCGAGTTGCGGGTCATCACCTGCGGCGGCGGTTACACGAAGGCCGCCGGATACGACGGGAACGTGGTGGTATTCGCCCGGCTGGTGGAGACGCGCTGAGGGCCGGACACCCGGCGCCCCGTGTCAGGTGCGACGCGGGACGGTCGGACGGTAGCCCCTCTCCAGGAGCGCGGGCAGATACCGGCGCAGGGCGGCGACGCTCTGGGACCGGTTTCCGCCCGCGTCGTGCGACAGCACCACGACGCCTGGCGCGGCGCCGCTCTCGACCCGGCGGACGATGGCGTCGGTGCCCGGCGTGGTCCAGTCCAGCGTGTCGACGGTCCAGGCCATCGGTTCCATGCCCATCGCGGCGCCGATCTCGAAGGAGTCGCGGTTCCAGGCGCCGTACGGGGCCCGGTACCAGAGTGGCGGGACGCCCAGCGCCTTCTCGATGACCTCGCTGGTGCTGCCCAGTTCGTCGCGGACGGCGTTCCGGGGCAGCTTCGGGATCAGCGGGTGTGACCAGGAGTGGTTGCCGACCACGTGCCCGTCGTCGGCCATCTCGCGCAGCAGGTCGCGGTTGTCGGCCGCCATCTCGCCGCAGACGAAGAACATCGCCCGGACGTCGTACCTGCGGAGCGTGGCCAGGATGTCCGGGGTGTACCGCGGGTCCGGGCCGTCGTCGAAGCTGAGCACCATGGCGTCGCTCCCCAGCTCGGGCAGCTCCTCGAACGGCCTGGTGCGGACGGGCGGCGGGGCGGGCCGGAAGCGAGGTGGAGTGTCCGAGGTCATGGGCCGCAGGCGGTAGGAGCCCGGGCCCGCCTGCGCCCTCGCCGGAGGTCCGGCCGCCGGCGCGGGCGGCTCGCCGCCGGGACGGGCGGGTGTCCCGGCAGGGTCCGCCGCGATCATGTGCACGGCGGTGGCGGCGCCCAGCGCGAGGGCCAGGCGCAACAAGGTGCGTCGTTCCGCGAGAATCTGATCATGCTTCATGACCAACTGCTCGCACGGAGTCAGTCCCTACCCAGCCGTTGACACCGGATATCAGATTTTTTGCACCCGATGGGTGGAGCGCTCCCCCAGGATCCGGCGGGGAGACTCCGGGTCCCGCGGAGGCGCCGAAGGTGCGGAGTGTGGGAGCGGCTACCCTCAGGGCCGTGACAGACCAGCGACAACACCGGTTCGAGCGCGGTACGGACGGTCCCAAGGTGATCGTCGCCGGCATCGACGGATCCGAGTCCTCGATGCGGGCGGCGGCGTACGCGGCCGGCCTGGCCCGTCGGCAGAACTCGATGCTCGCCCTCGTCTACGTCCAGCCGGTGCTGTCGGCCGGCGCCGCCCTGGGAGCCCCGGTCGCCGACGCCACCGGGGAGGTGGCCGAGGGGCTGGTGAACGAGATCAGGACCGCGACGGAACGCCTCAAGGACATATGGAACGTCCGCTGGGAGTTCCACACGTTCCGCGGTGATCCGTACAACGGGCTCGTGACGGCGGCCGACGAGCTCAAGGCCGACGCGGTGGTCGTGGGCGCGTCGGAGTCCGCCGGACACCGCTTCATCGGCTCGGTGGCGGTCAGGCTCGTGAAGGCGGGCCGCTGGCCGGTCACCGTCGTACCGTGATCCCTGCGGCGAACCGTCCATGGGGCCGTCCGCGGCGGACCGCGCGGATCACTTCCCGGCGACCAGGCCGTCCTGGGCCGCACCGCGGCTGAGGACGACGCCCTGGATCCGTTCGCGGACCTCACGCAGACGGCCGGCCTCACGGTCCAGGCCGACGACGCGCGCCGCCTCGGGGTCGAACAACTGGGGCAGGAACTCCGCCTTCCTGACCGCCCATCGCTGCCCGGGCCCCGACGGCCGCTCGAAGGTGAAACGGCCCATCGAGCTCTCGTTGGCGCGCGGGTCCCGGACCCCGTCGTGACCGACCATGGCGCCCGCGACCTGGTCGCCCATGCCGTAGACGATCCAGGTGCCGTTGACCTTCTCGTACGCCTGCGGGACATGGGCGTGGGTGCCGATGATCAGGTCGATGTCGGGACGCTTCCCGCTGCTGGAGGCCGTGAGTTCGTGCCCGAGGTCCAGCTGGTCGTCATCGGGTTCCTCCTGCCATTCGGTGCCCCAGTGCAGGGACACGACGACCACGTCGGCGCCCGCCTCGCGGGCCGTCCGGGCGTCCGCGAGGATCCGGTCCTTGTCGATCAGGTCGACCGCCCAGGGCTGCCCGTCGGGTACCGCCTTGTCGTTGGTGCTCTGGGTGTACGCGAGGTGGGCGACCTTCGCCGCGTCCTTGCCCCTGCCCGCCCTGAGCAGCGTGGGCCGGGCGGACTCCTCCGCCGAGCGCGCGGATCCCGCGTGGGCGATGCCGGCACGGTCCAGTGCGTCGAGTGTGCGGCGGATTCCCTGGACGCCGTCGTCCAGGGTGTGGTTGGAGGCGGTGGAGCAGGAGTCGTAGCCGGTGGCGCGCAGCGCGGTCGCCACCTCGGGCGGTGACTTGAAGTCCGGATATCCCGTGTAGGGGCCGCCGTCGCGGCCGTACACCGTCTCCATGTGGCAGATGGCCAGATCCGCTCCCGAGACCGCGGGGGCCGCGCCCTTGAGCATCGGGCGGAAGTCGTAGCCCTCGCCGCCCGCGTCGGCGGCGGCCCGGTCGATGATCGAGGAGTGCGGCAGGACGTCTCCCGAGGCCAGCAGCGTGAAGGTGTCCGTGCTGTCCGCGCCCCCCGGCCTCGGCTCCGTTCCCACCACGCTCGGCGGAGAGGTGCCGCCCGGCGAACCCCGGGGTCGAGGGCTGTTGGCCGGTACAGGCCGTCGCTGTGGCGAGGAGACCGGCGACGGCGATCGCCGCGCCCTGTCGGATGCGCTTCGTCATCTGCACGACTCCCGGATTCGGATGATTTTTACCATCCGAATACACATATATTCATACCGGCAAGTCAAGGACAAACAGGCCGAAATACCTTAATCGGCCGTATCGCTGCCCGCCGACCGTTCACCGCACCACTCGCCGCTCCGTGCGACCGCTCATCGCACACCTCGGTGCACCGCCTGTTCTCCCGCGCCCCGATGCGTTCGTATTCGCCAGGCGGGAGCGAGGCGTCAGGGGCCTCTTCGGGAAAGGACGTTCACGATGACCACCGCGACGACCGATGAGCGGGCTCTCGCGGAGCTGCAGCGGGAACACGGGCCCGCGCTGTTCCACTTCCTGCTGGGACTGACCTTCGGCGACCGGCAGCGGGCGGAGGACCTGCTGCAGGAGACCCTGGTACGCGCCTGGCAGCACCCGGAGGCGTTCGACGCGCCCTACGACTCGATGCGCCCGTGGCTCTTCACCGTCGCCCGGCGGCTCGCCATAGACGCCCGCAGGTCCCGCCAGGCCCGGCCGCCGGAGGTCAGCGACGCGGTCCTGGAGAGCGCCCCCGCCCAGGACGACACCGCGGCCTCGGCGGTCCACGCGCTCGATGTCCGCCAAGCCGTGCGGACGCTCAGCCCCGAGCACCGCGCGGTGCTCGTGCAGATCTACTTCCGGGGGCTCAGCGTGGGCGAGACCGCGCGGGTACTCGGCATACCCTCGGGGACCGTCAAGTCCCGCTCGTACTACGCGCTGCGGCTGCTGAGCCGTAATCTGCCCGGCTACTCGAGCAGGTCGTCCACGTCGAGCAGCGCGAGCAGGGACACCGCGTCCGCGACCTCGACGTAGGCCGCGGCGCACACTCCGCACCGCTGGAGGTGCCTGGCGACATGGCCGCTCTCCTCCGTCCCGAGGGCGTCCAGCACATAGGCTCCCAGCATCTGCCGCACATGCGGGTCGTCGCCGCGGTCGGCGGTCATCGCACCTCGAATCTCCCGACGGATCCTGCCCTTCTGCCCACGCGGGGCGCGTGCCCCCGGTTCAATGCTGCGTACAGCCCGGTACAGAGTCGACGAAAGAGGCGAGACGGGATGCGTCCCGAAGATCACGAGGGAACCGGTGGGGGCGGGCTGCCGGTCCCGATGGCCTGGATGTACTCCGAGTACATCGCCGACGAGGTTCTGGTGACCGGCGATCTGATGGAGCCGACGACCCTGGAGTACCGGGCGGGACGCGACGCGCTCGCCCTCACGATCTTCCTCTCCGACGGGGCGGCCGCCGAGGAGCTCCCCGTCGCCCGGGTGGACGAGCTCCGGCTGCTCACGGCGTACGGCGCCTCCTGGCGGCACTGGGTCTGTGCCCGCCTGGAGGCGCTGGAGCGGCCGACCGCTCCGGCCGGGCCCCCGGATCCCGACCTCGCGCTGGCGCGGGCCGCCTGGCGGTGGCTGGAGGAGACCGAGCTCCTGGCCGCGGACCTCGACGCGATCGGCCCGCCGCCGTGGGATCCGTCGGGCGCCGACGACGAGGAGGGCGAGATCCAGGTGTGGACCCCGGCCTGGCAGCTGGGACTGCCGCTGGGGCACCTGGCCGTGCACCTCTACTGAGCCGTCAGCGCTTCATGAACCGTGGACGCCCGCACGGTACTTGGGAAGTCGCAGGGTGATCTTCATGCCCGCTCCGACGCCCGTCTCGATGACGAGCCCGTAGTCGTCCCCGTACACCTGGCGAAGCCGCTCGTCGACGTTGAGCAGGCCTATGCCGGTGGAGGTGCCGCCCTCCCCTCGCAGGATGCGCCTCAGACGCTCCGGCTCCATCCCCGTGCCGTCGTCCTCGATGACGACCTCGGCCTCGGCACCCGCGTCCAGTGCGCTGATCGTGATGCGGATCGGGGTGTCGCCCGCCCGGGCCGAGTCGCGCGGCCGGGGAAGCGTGACCGCGCCCTCGAGCCCGTGCTTGACGGCGTTCTCGACCAGGGGCTGGAGGCACAGGAACGGGAGCGAGACGGGGAGCACCTCGGGGGCGACCTGGAGGGTCACCGAGAGACGTTCGCCGAAGCGGGCCCGGACCAGCGCCAAATACTGGTCGATGGAGTGCAGTTCGTCGGCCAGGGTGGTGAACTCCCCGTGCCGGCGGAAGGAGTAGCGGGTGAAGTCGGCGAACTCCAGCAGCAGTTCACGTGCCCGTTCCGGATCGGTCCGGACGAACGAGGCGATGGCTGCGAGCGAGTTGAAGACGAAGTGCGGGGAGATCTGTGCCCGCAACGCCTTGATCTCGGCTTCGATGAGCCGCGTGCGGGAACGGTCGAGTTCGGCGAGCTCCAGCTGTACGCAGACCCAGCGGGCCACCTCCCCCGCCGCCCTGGCCAGCACCGCCGATTCCCGGGGTGCGTAGGCGACGAGCGTGCCGAGCACCCGGTGGTCCACCGTCAGCGGGACGGCGACGGCCCAGCGCAACGGGCAGTCGAGGTCACCGCAGTCACTGTGGAAGGCGGTGTCCCTCCCGCTGGCGAGCAGCCCCTCGACCTGCTCCATCACGTCCTTTCCGTGGTGGTCACCCTCGCCGTCCCACACCAGTACCCGGTCGCGGTCGGTGAGGCACAGGGCGTCGGTTCCCAGCAGTGAGCGCAGCCGGCGCGCCGACCTGCGGGCGCTCTCCTCGGTGAGTCCGGCGCGCAGCGGTGGCGCCGCGAGGGATGCCGTGTGCAGGGTCTCGAAGGTGGCGTGCTCGACGGGAGTACCCACGTCGCTGGTGCGCACGGGGCGGGCGGTGCGGCCGAGGAGGAAGCCCGTGCCGAACAGCAGCAGGGTCAGCAGCGCGATGACGGCGATCCCGGCCCCGGTCACCGCACGCGCCCCGCGGTCAGTGCCTCCGGCAGGTGGAAGCGGGTCATGGCCGCGTTGGTGCCGGGCGGTATCCGTCCGGGAGTGGCCAGGGAGACCAGGATCATCGCGAGGAATCCGACCGGCACGGACCAGACGGCGGGCCAGGCCAGCAGGGCGTGCGGCCATCCCGGCGGACGCACCGCGCCGCTGACGGTGATGGCCACGGACAGCAGCGCGGAGCCGCCGCCGAGCAGCAGCCCGGCGATCGCGCCCGGCGGGGTGAGCCGCCGCCACCAGATGCCGAGGACGAGCAGCGGGCAGAACGACGAGGCGGACACCGCGAAGGCCATCCCCACGGCGTCGGCGACCGGCACCCGGCTGACGACCAGTGAGCCTGCCAGCGGCACGGCAATGGCCAGCAGGGTGGCCAGCCGGAAGTGCCGTACGCCGCGCGAGGGCAGGACGTCCTGGGTGATCACGCCGGCGACGGCCATGGTGAGCCCCGACGCGGTGGACAGGAACGCGGCGAACGCGCCCCCCGCGAGGAGTGCGCCGAGCAGATCACCGCCGAGGCCGCCGATCACCCGGGCCGGCAGCAGCAGGACCGCGGCGTCGGCGTCCCCGCCGTGCAGGAAGTCGGGAGCGTAGAGGCGCCCCAGGGCCCCGTACACCGGGGGCAGCAGGTAGAACAGCCCGACCAGGGCGAGGACGGCGACCGTGGTGCGGCGTGCGTCGCGACCGTTGGGGCTGGTGTAGAAGCGGACCACCACATGGGGAAGGCCCATGGTGCCGAGGAAGGTCGCGATGATCAGTCCGTACGTCGCGTAGAGCGGATGGTCGGCCCGGAAGACGGACATCTGTTCGTCGAAGGAGACCCTGGGCCGCCCGTCGCCCTGCCACGCGAGCACCAGGAAGATCGCGGGCACCAGGAGCGCGGTGAGCTTCAGCCAGTACTGGAAGACCTGCACGAAGGTGATCGAGCGCATGCCCCCCGCGGCGACGGCGACCACCACGACGGATGCGACGAGCACGTCGCCGAGCCAGCCGGGCGCGCCGGTGAGGATCTTCAGGGTGAGGCCGGCGCCCTGGAGCTGCGGCACGAGGTAGACCCAGCCGGCGCCGACGACGAAGACGCTCACCAGCCGGCGCACCTGCCGGGACTCCAGCCGTCCTTCGGCGAAGTCGGGAAGGGTGTACGCCCCGGAACGGCGCAGCGGAGCGGCGACGAACACGAGTAGCACGAGGTATCCGGCGGTGTAGCCGACCGGGTACCAGAGCATGTCGGGGCCGTGTACGAGTACCAGGCCGGCGATGCCGAGGAAGGAGGCGGCGGACAGGTACTCCCCGCTGATCGCCGCGGCGTTGAGCCTCGGTCGTACGGTGCGCGAGGCGACGTAGAAGTCGGAGGTGGTGCGGGAGATCCGCAGCCCGAATCCGCCGACGAGGACGGTGGCCAGGACGACGAGGGCGACCGCCACGACCGATGCCGGGTGGCCGGGTGCGCTCACGGTGCGGGGAGGCCTTCCACGAGTCTGGCGAAGTCGCGTTCGTTGCGTTCGGCCCTGCGCACGTACCACCAGGCGGCCAGGGTGAGCGGCGGATAGGTGGCGAAGCCGAGCACCCCCCAGACGAGGGCGTCGCTGTGCAGCGCCTCGAAGACCAGGGGCAGGGTGCCGGTCACGGTGGCGAGTACGGCGAAGACGGTGAGTCCGGCGCGGAGCTGGCCGCGCATCAGGGAACGGACGTAGGCGCCGCCGAGGGCGGTCTGCTCGTCGATCTCCGACTGGGCGCGGTAGCGGGGCAGCGGACGCACCCGCCGGGGCTCGCCCGTGACCACTTCGCGCCGGGGCGTGCTCTCTGCGGACATGGGCCCGGAGTGTAGGCGGCCCGGGGCCCGGCTGTGAAGGGCCGCCGTCCGGTAGGGGCAGGTCAGCGGCCGGTCTGACGCATCAGGAGGTCACGCAGGGAGCGGCTGTGGCGACGGCTGACCGCGAGTTCCGCGTCCCCGATGCGGACGCTCATGCTGCCGGCGTCGAGCCGGAGTTCGTCGATCCGGTTCAGCGCCACGAGGTGGCGTCGGTGGATGCGTACGAATCCCCGGGAGCGCCAGCGCTCCTCCAGGGTGGTCAGCGGTATCCGGACGAGATGGCTGCCGGACGAGGTGTGCAGCCGGGCGTAGTCCCCCTGCGCCTCGGCGTACGCGATGTCGTCGACGGGCACGAAGCGGATGACTCCCCCCAGTTCCACCGCGATCTGGTCGGCAGCCGCGTCGTGGACGGACGCGGAGCGCTCACCGACCTGCTCGGCGACCCTGCGGACGGCCTCGGCGAGGCGCTCGCGCCGCACGGGCTTGAGTACGTAGTCGACGGCCTTGAGGTCGAACGCGTGGACGGCGAAGCCTTCGTGGGCGGTGACGAAGACGATGAGCGGCGGTGCGGCGAACCCGGCCAGGAGCTGGGCGACGTCGAGGCCGGTCAGCCCCGCCATGTGGATGTCCAGGAACACCACGTCGATCGCGGAGGGGTCGTCGGGCCCGGCGTCGACGGCGCCCCCGATGCGGCGCAGCGCCTCGGTGGCTCCCGTGGCGCCCTCGGCGCTCCGGATACGGGGATCGGCGCGCAGGAGGTAGAGGAGTTCCTCCAAGGCGGGTTCTTCGTCGTCGACGGCGAGTACGCGCAGCATGAGGCCGGAGTTTAGGTCCTCCGGCGGCGGGACGGCGTGCGTGGTTCCCGGGTTCGTCACGTATCCGAGGACATGCGCGCCATCGAACCGCACCGCGCGGAGTGCGCCGCGTGCGTGGTCCAGGTGCGCGAGTTCGGCGCCGTGGTCGATTGTCCGGCCGAGTTCACGCGACGGGCGGGACCCGCGGCCGTCCGCCGGCGGTGGTGGCCCGGCCGCTACTTGAGCAGGCGGGACAGCCGACGGTCGGCGAGGGGCTTGCCACCGGTCTGACAGGTGGGGCAGTACTGGAGCGAGGAGTCGCTGAACGACACCTCCAGCACGGTGTCACCGCAGACGGGGCAGGGCTGTCCGGCGCGGCCGTGGACGCGCATGCTGGTCTTCTTCTCGGCCTTGAGCCGGCCCGCCGCGACGCCGCGGGAGCGCTCGACCGCGTCCTCGAGCGTGGTGCGCATGGCGTTGTACAGGTGGGTGATGTCGTCGTCGCCGAGTGCGGTGGTGAGCTTGAACGGTGACATCCTCGCGACGTGCAGGATCTCGTCGCTGTAGGCGTTACCGATGCCGGCGATCAGCGACTGGTCGCGCAGCGCCCCCTTGACCTGCCGGCGTGCTCCGCCGAGCACCGCGGCGAACGCGTCACGGCCGAAGGAAGCGGCGAGCGGATCGGGGCCGAGGCGCGCCACTCCGGGGACGTCCGCGGGGTCGTGCACCAGATGGACGGCGAGACGCTTGGTGGTGCCCATCTCCGTCAGGTCGAAGCCGTCGCCACCCGTGAGGACCGTACGCAGGGCGAGCGGGCCTTTGCCGGGTCTCGGCGCGGTCGCGGGGAAGCTGTCCTTCCACTGGAGCCAGCCGGCTCTCGCGAGGTGGACGAGCAGATGGAGCTCCCCGGCCGTGATGTCGAGGAACTTCCCGTGCCGTGTCACGGAGGAGACGGCGGTGCCCTCCAGGTCGGTGAGCGGCGGGTCGTACGTCTTCAGGACGCTGATCGCGAGCGGGAGCACCCGGGCGATCTCCTTGCCGACGAGGTGGTCGTCTAGGAAGTCCCGCAGGGCTTCGACTTCCGGCAGTTCGGGCATGCCTCCAGCGTGCCGCAACGGAACCGCGGCTGCCTGGCGGAAGCCTCTTGGGGGTGTCGGACGGCGGGTTCCCGGAGCCCGTAGACGCGCTGCGCGGTACCGGCCAGGACGGACCGCCGGTCGGTCTCGCCGAGCCCGCCGGTCAGCTCGCGTGCCGTGTCCAGGACGTCGGTGTATCCGGCGGCGAGCAGGCACACGGGCCAGTCGGAGCCGTACATCAGCCGGCTGGGTCCGAACGCCTCGATGACGGTGTCCGCGTAGGGCCGCAGGTCCTCGACGGTCCAGGACCGCGGGTCCGCCTCGGTGACGAGGCCGGAGAGTTTGCACGCGGTGTTGGGCAGCGCGGCGAGGGCCCGCAGGCCGTCGGCCCAGGGGTGCGTCGCACGCCGCGCCACCGGCGGCTTGCCGGCGTGGTCGAGCACGAAGCTGAGTTCCGGCAGCAGGGCGGCGGCGCGGACCGCGGCGGGCAGTTGGTGGGGCCGGACGACCAGGTCGTAGACCAGACCGGCGGCGGCGACGGCCCTCAGCCCGCGCAGGACGTCAGGGCGCAGCAGCCACTCCGGGTCGGGTTCGCCCTGGACCTGGTGCCGGATCCCGACGAGCCGGTCGCCGCCGGGCAGGGCGCGGAGCGCGGCGAGGGTGTCGGAGACGTCGGGGGCGGTGAGGTCGGTCCAGCCGACGACGCCCGCGACGAGTGTGCTGCCGTCGGCGAGGGCGAGGAACTCGGGCGTCTCCTCGGCGACGGCAACCGTCTGGACGAGCACGCTGGACACCACGCCGGCGGCCCGCGCCTCGGGTTCCAGGTCCGCGAGGGTGAAGGTGCGGCGGATGGGGGCGAGTTCCTCGCCGGTGATCCAGTCCTGGTCGCGCACCGCGAGGTCCCACACGTGGTGGTGGGCGTCGACGACCGGTGGAGGCGTCATGTCAGAGCAGTCCTTCCGCGCGCAGGTCGTCCCAGAGCGCGTCCGGGACGGGTCTGCGCAGCTGGGCCGCCGCGTCCCGCACCTCGTCCGGGGAACGGGTCCCGACGAGGACCCCGGCCACGGCCGGGTGCCGCAGCGGATAGTGCAGGGCGGCGGCGCGCAGCGGGACACCATGGCCTTCGGCGACGTCCCTGATGCGCAGAGCCCGGTCCAGGAGGGCCGCGGGGGCCGCCGCGTAGTCGTAGGGGACGCCGGGGCGGGGGTCGGCGAGCAGTCCGGAGTTGAACACACCTCCGACGACCACGCTGCGGTGGCGGGCGGCGGCCTCCGGCAGGAGCGCGTCGAGGGCGCTGTGGTCGAGGAGGGTGAAACGGCCGGCGCAGAGGACGACGTCGACGTCCGTATCGCGCAGGAAGCGGGTGAGCATCGCGGTCTGGTTCATGCCGGCGCCGATGGCCCCGACCACCCCTTCGGCGCGGAGCTTCTCCAGGGCCGGGTAGCCCTCGCGGAAAGCCGCTTCACCGTGGTCGTCGGGGTCGTGCAGATAGACGAGGTCGACCCGTTCGAGGCCGAGGCGCCCCAGGCTGTCCTCGATGCTGCGGCGGATGCCGTCGGCGCTGAAGTCCCAGCGGCGCCGGTGGGTGTGCGGCACGGCGAAGCCTTCGGACAGTCCCTCGTGGGCCGCCGTCTCGGCGGGGGGAAGCGGGTCGAGCAGCCGGCCCGCCTTCGTGGACACCGCGTACGCGTCCCGGGGCCGGTCGCGCAGCGCCTCGCCGAGGCGGCGTTCGGACAGCCCGAGACCGTAGTGCGGTGCGGTGTCGAAGTAGCGGACTCCCTCCTCCCACGCCGCGTCGACCGCGGCCGCGGCCTGTCCCGCGTCGACCTCCGTGAAGAGGTTCCCGATGGCCGCCGCTCCGAAGGAGAGTTCGGTGATCTCGACCGCACTGCTCCCGAGTCTGATGCGCCGCATGCTTCTCCCGCCCCGCCGATGATCTGATGGCCCGCACAGGGACTATTCATCGGATCAATCGGCTGCGTCAACAGGGCCGAGTGAATCGGCTCTCAGGCCGGTGCCGGCACCGTGGGCACGAGAGTGTGCAGGTCGTCCAGCTCTTCCTGGAGCGCGGACGCCAGCTGGCCGAGATCAGGCAACGCCTTCCCGTCGGCGACCAGTCCGACCTGTACCCGTCCGCCGTAGGTGGACAGAGCGATGGCCAGCGCCTGGCCGCGGGCCAGCGGGGCCATGGGGAAGACGGCGCGCAGCGGGCAGCCGCCGAGCGAGAGCGCCGAGCGGGGCAGGGGCACGCTGGTGACCAGGATGTCGAAGAGCATCCGGGCCGCGTTCCCCGCCAGCGGCGCTCCGAACCGGTGCGCCAGGGCGGGCAGCTGGTCGGCCAGGACGGCGACCGCGCCCGCCCCGCGCAGGGGCCCCGCGGCCTTGTTGCGGTCCATGCCGTTCCGCACGAGGCGCAGTCGCTCGCGGGCGTCGGGCTCGCCGACGGGCAGACCGAGAAGGTAGGCGGAGAGTTTGTTTCCGGTGGCCGACCCGCCGGGCCTGCGCCGGGAGACGGGGACCAGGGCTCTCGGATCGGCGCCCGGGAGCGGTTCGCCCCGTGCGAGCATCCAGCGGCGCAGCGCGCCTGCGACGACGCCGAGCAGCACGTCGTTGGCCGTGCCGCCCTCGGTGCGCCGGACGCGCTGCACCGTCTCGGCGTCGAGCTCGGCGGTGGCGAGCCGGCGCGTGCCGCTGGAGCGTGCGGCCAGTGCCGTGGTGGCACGCAGGTCGAGGCGGCTCGCGCGTACGACGGAGGCTCCGACCCCCAGCGCCCGGCCGACTTCGCCGAGCCGGTCCATCGCCATGCCCGCCACCTCGTAGGGGCCGGGCAGCCAGGAGCGGGGCGACACCGGGGACCGCCGGCGCGCCGTGCCGCCGCCCGCCCCCGCGGAGGCGATCTGGTCGAAGATGCCGGCGCCGATCGCGACGGCGCGCATCCCGTCGGCGAGCGCGTGGTGCAGCTTCACGAGCACGGCGAACGGGCCGTTGCCCGGGCTGTCGAGGAGGTACATCTGCCAGGGCGGCAGACCGCGTCCGAGCGGCTGCTCCATGAGCTCGCCGGCGAGCCGGTTGGCCTCCGTCAGGAAGTCGCCTCCGGGGAGCACGACCCGCATGACGTGTCGCCGCACGTCGAAGTCCTTGTCGGTGAACCAGGCCGCGCCGCCGACGGGCAGCAGGACGTCACGCACCCGCATCCGCAGCCGCGGGATGGCGGCCGCCCTGGTCCCGAGCAGGTCGAGCAGTTCGGGCGCGGCGACGCCGGGCACCGGGTCGAAGACCGCGAGGGCGCCGAGGTGCATGGGATGGGCATCGGATTCGAGGTGCCAGAAAGCCAGATCAAGAGGTGCCAGGAGCTCGGTACTCAACGGGGCCTCGCGTCGTCGACAGCGGAACGGCGGGATCGGAGTCAATCCCGCAGAGTCGGTTACGTTCAAGTACTGACATGTTACGTACTGTTACAGTCTCGCGCGGTCTCGGCTACGGCGCTACCGGCGTTCCGGGACGACGAACTCGCACCACACGCATTTACCGTTCCCCCGGGACTCCACTCCCCAGATGTCGGCAAGTAGGTCGACGAGCATGAGCCCGCGCCCCGAGACACCGGACTCCCCCGCGTCCCTGCGGCGCGGCAGCGCGCTGGAGCGGTCCTCCACGTCGACCCGGAGGCGTCGTTCGGGACCGGTGAGCACCCGGATGGTGACGATGGCGCCGCCGTCGGTGTGCATCAGCGCGTTGGTGATCAGCTCGTCGGCCGCGAGCTCCACCTCGTCGGCCCGGTCCTTGGCCCCCCAGGCACGGACCGCCGCCCGGATCATGTGGCGCGCGGACGTCAGCGCCTCCGGATCGTTCTGCGCGACGTGCTGCTGGAGCCGGCCGCCCGGGTGCGGGGCGTGGGCGGCGTCGCGTCTCAGCAGCAGCACCGCCATGTCGTCCTCGCCGCCGCGCTCGTCGACGACCTCGCAGAGCCGGTCGGCCAGCTTCTGGAGGTCCTGCGGTCCGTCGCGCACGGTCGTCGTCAGCAGCCTCATGCCCTCGTCGAGGTCGGTTCCGGGCAGCTCCACCATCCCGTCGGTGTAGAGGACCAGGGTCTGGCCCGGGTCCAGATCGACGGTGTTGACCGGGTATTCGAGCTGCCCGAACTCGGCGGAGAGGCCCAGCGGCATCCCTCCGTCGGACGGCAGCCTGCGACAGCTCCCGTCGGCGCCGCGCAGGGCCGGGTCGATGTGACCGGCCCTGACCAGCTGCACCACCCCGGTGGTCATGTCGGCCTCGGCGTAGGTACAGGTCGCAAAACGGTCGGTGTCGAGTTCGTGGAGGAACACGGACGCCCGCGCCATCACCGTGGCCGGGCTGTGTCCTTCGGCCGCGTAGGCGCGCAGCACGATACGGAGCTGCCCCATGACGGCAGCCGCGTGCGTGTCGTGCCCCTGCACGTCGCCGATGACGGCACCGACCCGTCCGCCGGGCAGAGGGATGATGTCGTACCAGTCGCCGCCGATGTCCCTCCCGAGACGTGCGGAGCGGTAGCGGACGGCCACCTGCGCGCCGGGCACATCGGGAATCCGGCGGGGCAGCATCGCCTGCTGCAGTCCCTCGGCGAGGTCGTGCTCCTGCTCGTAGAGCATGGCCCGCTGGAGGCTCTGGGCGATCGAACTGCCGAGGGCCACCAGGAGGTTCCGCTCGTCACTCGTGAAGCCGGCCTTGTTGCCGTAGAGGAGCCCGAGTGCGCCGATCGGGCGGGCCTGGGCGATGAGCGGCATGTAGGCGGCGGCGGTGATCCCCAGGTGGCTGATGTGCGGCCACAGGATGGGGTACGAGGTCGCGAAGTCCTCGGGCGTCTCGATGAACCGCGGCGTCAGCGTACGGATCACCTCACTCATCGGATACGGCTCATCCGTCCGGGTGTAGCGGGTGCCCTGCACGAACGCCCCTTCGGGGCCGTCCGCCACCAGGTGGATGCGCCCGGACTCCAGCAGTCCCATGACGAGGCTGGTGGCACCGAGGTTCGCCAGGCCCCGGGAGCTCTTCAGCACCTCGGTGACGTCCTCGACGGTCCGGGCGTGGGCCAGGGCCGCCGTGGTGCCTTCGACGAGGCTGGTACGGCGCCGGCGCTCCTCGTCGACGGTGCGGCGGGCGGTGGATTCGGCCAGTTCCTGGGTGGCGTCACGGACGATCCCGATGATCCGGCGGGGCCGCCCGGTTCCGTCGCGGCGGATGAACCCCTGGGTGTGGGTCCAGCACAGGGAACCGTCCCGCCGTGTCCTGCGGAAGTACGCGCCGTAGTTGCTGCGGCCGCTCTTGAGCGCCTGCGACACCATGCCGTCGAGCCGGACCGCCTCGTCGGCGGGGACGCGCCGGGCGAGCGTTTCCGGGTGACCGTCGTACTCCTCGGGGCGCAGGTCGAACACCTCGAGGGCGGGCTCGTCCATGTGCATGAGTCCGCTGTCCAGATCCCAGTCGAAGCTGCCCATTCGGTTCAGGGCGAGACTGAGGTCCGGGTGGGCGGGCCAGTCGTCCGGGAGTGACAGGGAACCCACTACCCGGTCATCCATGGACGTCACTCTGCCATTATTTGTCCGATTCCTCGACCGAACCGACGCCTTGAATGCGTTCAAGGCGCCCTCTATGCTGGCCGCGAGAAGAATTGAACATGTTCAATTCTACGGGGTCACAGGTGAGGACGGGGTGGGCGCGATGTCCGTACTGGTCGGGCTGATCGTGATGCTGGGCATGCTGGTGATCGTTCCGCTGGGCCTCGGACTCGTCGGCGATCCCGCGCTCGACCGCGTACGACGCCTGTGGCCGCTCTTCGCCGTGCCCGGCGCCGTCTCGCTGTGGCTGCCCCGCGGAGACGCCGCCACCGCGCTCGCCCTCTGCTACGCGACGGGGGCCCTGTTTCTCGCCTCACACGCGCCGCGACGTCTCGCCCGCACACGCGGCGCGCGTCCGGCGGAGGCCGCAGTGCTCACCGCACTGGTCACTCCGTCGGTCGCCGCTCTCGCGCTCGTCGCCGAGCGATCCGGACACGAGCTGTTCGGGTTCGGGCTCGGGATCCTGGCACTGACCGTGCCCCATTTCCACTTCGCCGGTTTCGCCGCCGCCCTCGTCGCCGGCCTGGTCTGCCGTGCGCAGGACGACGCGGCGGGACGGTTCGCCGCCCTGAGCGTGCCGCTCGGCACCCTGCTCGTCCTCGTCGGCTATTTCACCGGGGACCTGACCGAGCTGGCCGGTGCGGTGGTGCTCACCGCCGGGATGTGGACCGTCGCCCTTCTGACCTGGCGCACCGTCCGCGTCACCGGAGAGGATCGTGTCACACGGCTTCTGCTCGCCGTCTCGGCGGGCGTGCTCGCGGTGACCATGGTGCTCGCGCTGAGCTGGGCTCTCGGCGAGGCCACCGGACTGCCGCACCCCACCCTGACCTGGATGGCGGCCACGCACGGGCTCGGCAACGCGCTGGGCTTCGCGCTCTGCGCGCTGCTCGCCCGCCGCCGGCTCCATGACCTCACCCACCCGGAAGGCAGGACCACATGAGCACCCTGACGTATCCCGAGGTCGGAGCCACCCGGCTCGGGCCCCTCCCGGACGGCTACAACCACCTCCACCACCGTGCCGCGATCGGGCGGGGCAGGGCGCAGTTCGAGGCCGCGGGCGCCGCCGTCACCGAGTGGCGCATGCACCGCGCGGCAGGCGCGGGCGTGAACGCCTCCGCCCCGCGGGCGGAACCCGGAGTCGCGGTCGAGGTGTCGGCGGGCATCGGGCGGCTCCGCGTCACCGCCCACTGCGAGGTCGTCTGGACGGCGTACGAGGACAACCGCATCGGGTTCGCCTACGGCACCCGGGCGCGGCACCCCGAACGCGGCGAGGAGAGCTTCGTCGTGGAGCTGGCGGACGACGGGACCGTCCGGTTCACCGTGACGGCGTTCTCACGGCCCGCCTGCTGGTACGCACGACTGGCGGGCCCCTTCGTGCCCCTCGCCCAGCACTGGTACGCACGCCGGCTCGGAAAGGTTCTGGGCCGGGCCGTGTCGGCCGCCTGACGGGCGGGGCAGGCCGGATACTGGGGACGGTGGAGTGGTTCACCGCAGACGGCTACTGGCTGAGCAGGCTGATCTTCCAGCGCTCGCTGGCCGTCGTGTATCTGGTCGCGTTCGTCGCCGCGGCGCTCCAGTTCCGGGCGCTGATCGGCTCCCGCGGCATGCTCCCCGTGCCCGGCCTCCTGCGGCGGACCTCGTGGCGGTCGGCGCCCGGCCTGTTCCGGCTGCACTACTCGGACCGCTTCTTCGCGCTGGTCGCCTGGACGGGCGCGGCGGTGTCGCTCGCCCTCCTGGCAGGCCTGGACGCACGGCTCCCGCTGGGCGCGGCGATGGCGCTTTGGGCGGTGCCGTGGGTGCTGTACCTGTCGATCGTCCAGGTCGGCCAGGTCTGGTACGGCTTCGGCTGGGAGTCGCTGCTGCTGGAGACGGGCTTCCTCGCCGTCTTCCTGGGCAACGCCGACACCTCCGCCCCGGTTTTGGTGCTGTGGCTGCTGCGCTGGCTGCTCTTCCGGGTGGAGTTCGGCGCCGGCCTCATCAAGATCCGGGGTGACGAGTGCTGGCGGAAGCTGACCTGCCTGCAGTTCCACCACGAGACACAGCCGATGCCGGGGCCGCTGAGCTGGTTCTTCCACCAACTCCCGAGGCCGGTGCACCGGATGGAGGTGGCCGCCAACCACGTCACCCAGCTCGTGGTGCCGTTCCTGCTGTTCACCCCGCAGCCCGTGGCGAGCGTCGCGGCCGGGCTGATGGTGGTCACCCAGCTGTGGCTGGTGCTGTCAGGGAACTTCGCCTGGCTGAACTGGCTGACCATCGTCCTCGCTCTGGCCGCGGTCGACTGGTCACCACTCGCGGGCCCGCCTCCCGCGCAGCCGGGCGCACCCCTCTGGTACGTGGTCGTGGTCATCGCCGTCACCGTCCTCGTGCTCGGCCTCAGCTACCGCCCGGCACGCAATCTGGTCTCCCGGCGCCAGGTGATGAACCGCTCCTTCGACCCGCTGCACCTGGTCAACACCTACGGCGCGTTCGGCAGCATCAGCAGGATGCGGCTGGAGGTCGTGGTCGAGGGCACCGACGAAGCGGTGATCCACGAGGGGACCCGCTGGCTCGAGTACGGCTTCCGGGGCAAGCCCGGTGATCCGCGCAGGCTGCCGCGCCAGTTCGCTCCGTACCACCTGAGGCTGGACTGGATGATGTGGTTCGCGGCGCTCTCCCCGGCGTACGCCCGGGCATGGTTCGGACCGTTCGTCGAACGACTGCTGCGGGGCGACCGGGACACCCTGCGGCTCCTGCGGCACGATCCGTTCCCCGGAGGTCCGCCCGCCCACATCCGGGCGCGGGTCTTCCACTACCGCTTCACGGACCGGCGGGAGCTGAGGGAGACCGGATGCTGGTGGGACCGGACCTATGTACGCGACTTCATGAGACCGGTGGCCCGGCCCGTTCCACTGCGGCCGGCACCGCGCAGGGGGGACGACCCGCGGTGAGGGCTCCTCGGCCCGGACATGCGCCCGCCCCCGTCCGGGGACGGGGGCAGGGCCGGGGCGCGGCCCGAAGCGGTGGGACGGTCAGTCGATTCCGGGCAGGATGTGGGGCTCGGCCAGGTCGTCCTCGTAGCCGGCCAGCCTGATCGGTGCCGACCTGGCCCAGACCTCGATGTTCAGGAGCTTCTCGGGCCGGCGAGCCCGCTCTCCGGCCTTTTCGGCCGGGCGCGTCTCGGTCTTGGTCATTTCAGGTGTCACCGCGGACTCCTTTGCGTCGCGTAACCCCGGGCGGTGGCGACGCTGCGGCTGTGAGAACCGTGTCGACCGCCCTCTGCGGGGCAGGGGCAGAAACAGTTCGGTCGCGGTGGCGCCGGTACGGGGTGGGACGGCGGAATGCTTACAGACCTGTCCCAGGACGGCCGAGGAAGCTTCGTGGATCCCTTGGTGGCGTCCGTTCACATCAGAGTAACCAAATGAGCGCCGTCCCGCTCGACAGAACGTGTGGCCTGGGTCACTTTCAGCCAACAGGGCGACGGCGGTCCCGCGTGTGCGGGACCGCCGTTGTGTCCTCTGTCGTCGCAGGTGACGGGAGGTGCGGGTGGGGCCGGCGACGTGCCGCCTGGCGGGATCACCAGCCGGCGGGGGCGTAATCCTTCAGGAAACAGCCGTACAGTTCCTCGCCCTGTTCGCCGCGCACGATCGGGTCGTAGACCCGGGCCGCTCCGTCGACGAGGTCGAGAGGGGCGTGGAAACCCTCCTCCGCGAGACGCATCTTGTCCGGGTGAGGCCGCTCGTCCGTGATCCAGCCGGTGTCGACGGCGGTCATGAGGATGCGGTCCTTCTCGAACATCTCCTGGGCACTGGTCCGCGTCAGCATGTTCAGCGCGGCCTTGGCCATGTTGGTGTGAGGGTGACCCGCACCCTTGTAGCCGCGGCCGAACACCCCCTCCATCGCGGAGACGTTCACCACGTAGGCGCGGCCGGCGGCCGCCGCCATCGCCGGGCGCAGCCGGCTGATGAGGATGAAGGGCGCCGTGGAGTTGCAGAGCTGGACCTCGAGGAGCTCGATCGGCTCGACCTCCTCCACTGTCTGGATCCAGCTGTTCGTGTCGTGCAGGTCGGGGACCAGGCCGCCGGCGTCGATCGCGGTGCCCGCGGCGATGCGGGCCGGCGAGGCCGACCCGGTCACCAGGGCGAGGTCCGTGACGTCCTGCGCGCTCAGGCCCTCGCCCTCCTTGCGGGCGGCGGGCAGGGCGGCGACGCGGTCGACGGTGCCGCTGCCGAACGTGCCGATCACCTCGGCCGCCGGCAGCTCGCCCGAGGGCAGCGGGGCGGACTCGGCGGTGACCAGCTCGCTGTAGGCCTGCGGGGAGCGGCGCACCGTCTGCGCGGCGTTGTTGATGAGGATGTCCAGGGGGCCCTCGGCGGCGACCGAGTCGGCGAGGGCGACGACCTGGGCGGGGTCGCGGAGGTCGATGCCGACGATCTTCAGGCGGTGGATCCACTCGTCGCTGTCCGGCATCGCCTTGAAGCGGCGGATGGCGTCGTTGGGGAAGCGGGTGGTGATGGTGGTGTGAGCGCCGTCGCGCAGCAGCCGCAGCGCGATGTACATGCCGATCTTCGCGCGGCCACCGGTGAGCAGGGCGCGCCGCCCCGTGAGATCGGTGCGGGCGTCGCGCCGGTCCCGGTTCTCCTTGGCGCACTGCTGGCAGAGCTGGTGGTAGAAGGCGTCCACCTCGACGTACCGGGTCTTGCAGATGTAGCAGGAGCGGGGGCGCTGGAGTATGCCCGCGATCTCGGCGGTGGCCGAGGACGACGGGAGGACCCCCTGCGTCTCGTCGTCGATGCGCTCGGCGGATCCGGTCGCCGTGGCTTCGGTGACGGCCTTGTCATGGGCGGTCTTGGCCGCCCGGCGCTCCTGACGGCGGCGCTGCTTCACCGTGCGGTAGACGCCGGCGGTGGCCCGGCGCACGGTGATGGCGTCCGGGTGGTCGACGTCGATGGTGTCCAGCTCGTCGAGCACGCTCAGGCAGACGGCCAGCCGCTCGGGGTCGATGCCCGGGCCGAACGCCTCGACACCGGGAGCGAACTCCTGGCTGTCCTCTGTCACCGTCATCGCCGTTCCTCTGTCACTCGTCACTCATGCCGCTGTCGGGGTGGGTGGGGAGTGATCCGGCCGGGAGCCGGCGAGGGCAGGCGCGCACGGGCCGAATGCCCCGGTCAAGTCTGCCATGAGTCGGGCGTTGCTCCTTTCGGTGCCATCCTCCGCTCCCGCCGACCGAGGGAGGGGGTCACGCTGCCCTCGGAGGACCTCCGCCCGGCTGCCTCCGGGGCAGACAGGGGAGCCCCGCCCCGGGCCGCGAAAGGGAACCCGACGCACCCGGACGTTCACGGAACGTCACATTCGGCGGCTCCGTCGGCCCCGTTCACCCGTCTTCAAAAAATTCTTCCGCTTCCGCAGGCATTACTTCCGGAAGTCGGGGCATGCGCCGGTCACTGCAGTGGAACACAGGGAGGGCGACACCATGACGGCCATGTCAGTGCGAACCACCGAGGCGATCGGCGCGGCGGGGACTCGGCGCGACGAGGCGGGCGCGGCTCCCGGCACTGCTGAGCTTCCGTGGATCGAGGACGCGGGCAAGGTGGCCCCGCAGGACGCCCGGGCCATGTCGAAGCTCTTCTTCGACAAGCTCCAGGTCCTCGAAGAGGGGACCCACGAATACCAGTACGCCCGCAACACCCTGATCGAGATGAATCTCTCCCTGGTGCGCTTCGCCGCTTCGCGGTTCCGCAACCGGGGCGGTGACGACACCGAGGACATCATCCAGGTGGGCACGATCGGCCTGATCAAGGCCATCGACCGGTTCGACCTGTCGCGTGAGGTCGAGTTCGCCACCTTCGCGGTGCCCTACATCGTCGGCGAGATCAAGCGGTTCTTCCGCGACACGACCTGGTCCGTGCACGTGCCGCGGCGACTGCAGGAGCTGCGGGTCGAACTGGCCAAGGCCAAGGAGCAGCTGTCGGCGAAGCTCGACCGCGACCCGACGGTCGCGGAGCTCGCCGCGCACCTCGATCTCCCCGAGGAGGAGATCATCGAGGGCCTCGTCGCCGCCAACGGCTACTCCGCGGGCTCCCTGGACACCCCGAACGCCGACAGCGAGTCGGGCAGTGACCAGCGGGCCTACGCCGACTTCCTGGGCGAGGACGACCCGGGGATGGAGAACGTCGAGAATCTGCACACGCTGGCTCCGCTGCTGCGGCAGCTGGACGACCGGGAGCGCAAGATCGTCCGGATGCGCTTCGGCCAGGAGATGACCCAGGCGCAGATCGGTGCTGAGCTGGGCGTCTCCCAGATGCACGTGTCGCGTCTGCTCAGCAGGATCGTGCAGCGCCTGCGCGCGGGCATGAGCGTCGAAGCCTGATCCCACGGCGTACGAACTGGACGACGGAGGCCCGGCCGAGTGCCGGGCCTCCGTCACATATGCTTGCCTGCCGATGCGGCCGTGGGATCGTTTGTGCCGTCCGGACGAGGGAGTGGAGAGTGACCGAGTCGCCGTTGGGCGCCTCCGCGCGTGTGCGGCCCGCCGTGATTCCCGAGCAGCAGGGCGCATCGGTCGCTGACGCCTCCGTCTGGGACGTCGACGCGACTCTGCTCCTGGTCGAGGACGACTCGGGGGACGCGCTGCTGGTCGAGGAGATGCTCTCCGACAGCGAGCTCGAGGCCCCGCTCACGTGGTGCAAGACGATGGCGGAGGCCCGGCGGTTCCTGCTCGGCTGCCGTACCCCGGTCTGCGTCCTGCTGGATCTGCACCTGCCCGACGTCCACGGCCTCGACGCCGTCCGCCAGCTCGTCGAGTCGGCCCCTGACGCGGCCGTCATCGTCCTGACGGGTCTCGACGAGTCGCACACCGGCCTGTCCGCGGTGGCTCAGGGCGCCCAGGACTACCTCGTCAAGGGCCGGATCGACCCCGAGGTGCTGGGCCGCGCGGTCCGCTACGCCCTCGAGCGCAAGCACGCCGAGCGGTCGGCGGCGGCGATGCGGACCAGCCGGCTGATCGCCCAGGAGAACGCCCGTCTGGAGCGTGCCCTGCTGCCGATCCCGGTGCTGCTCGACGACAGCTTCCGGGTGGCCGCGCGCTACGAGCCCGGACGCGCCCACGGGCTGCTGAGCGGCGACTTCTACGACGTGGTGCAGACCGCCGACGGTGTCGTGCACGCGGTGATCGGTGATGTGTCGGGGCACGGTGCCGCGGAAGCCGCCCTGGGGGTATGTCTCCGGGTGGCGTGGCGCACGGCCGTGCTCACCGGTGTCACGCAGCGCGAGAAGGTCAGTCTGCTGGAGCAGATACTCGTCGCCGAGCGGTCCGATCCCCATGTGTTCGCCACCGTGACCACCCTCGTCTTCCCGCCGGGCAGGGACCGGGTGTTCATCGCACGGGCCGGGCACCCCGGACTCCTGCTGAGGCACGGCACGGACGTGGAGTGGGTCGAACCCGACGCCGGCATGGCCCTCGGCCTGCTGCCGGGCGCCGGCCGCTGGACGATCACGGAGCTGGAGCTCTCCCCCGGCAGCGAGCTCGTCCTCTTCACCGACGGTCTGTTCGAAGGCCGCACGGGGCCCAGTTCCCGGCTGGGCGAGGACGGCCTGCTCGCCATGGCCGGCAAGTACGGCGCGCTGGAACCCCGCGCGTTCGTCGACGCGCTGGTCGCCGAGGCCACCGAGAGCGCTTCGCCGTACGGCGGTCTGGCCGATGACGTCGCCGTACTCCACCTGGGCTGGAAGGCTGACCACGCATGAGCACCGAGGAAGAGGCGTCCGGGCGGCCCGGCCCGATAGCCGGGCTGTCGGTGCAGAACTGGGTCCATCTGATCCTGGCCGGCTTCGTCCTGGTGGTCTGCGGCTGCCTCGTCGTGGGCGGGCTCGTCCTCTCGCGGACCTCCGACCGGACCACCGACCTCGTGGACCGCATCCAGCCCGCCCGCTCCGCCTCGTTCCAGCTGCAGAACTCGCTCCTCGACCAGGAGACCGGCGTACGGGGTTTCGCGCTGACCGGTGACACCACCTTCCTGGAGCCCTACCAGGAGGGCGTGCGGGCCGAGCGGGAGCGGCTGGCCCGGGTGCGCTCACTGACCGGGCACGAGCAGCCCTACGCCGAGGACGTGGACCGGATCGAGCGGGCCGCCCAGCAGTGGCGGACCCTGCGCGCCGAGCCGCTGATCGCCGCGGTGCGGGCGAGCGGGCCCACCGCCGCCTCCTCCGCCCCCATCATGCGGAGCAAGGCGGACTTCGACTCCCTGCGCGCGCTGTACAACACCCAGCAGAGCCACCTGGACGACGCGCGTGACGACGCGCGGGCGGAGCTGGGCGACACGCGCTCCACGCGCGACTGGGTGCTCGGCGCCCTCGTCGTGGGCTTCGTGCTGGCCGTGGTGTCGCTGAGCCTTCTGCTGCACCGCATGGTGGTCCGGCCCCTCCGCGCCCTGACCGCCGCGTCGGACAGGGTGAGGGCGGGCGCCTTCACCGAGAAGATCGACGTCCGGGGCCCGTCGGACGTCCGGGCGGTGTCCGAGGCGGCCGAGGCCATGCGCCGGCGCCTGGTCGAGGAGCTTGCCGAGACCCAGGAGCGGGAGACCCTGCTGGCCGAGCAGACCACGGAGCTGCGCCGGTCCAATTCCGAGCTGGAGCAGTTCGCCTACGTGGCGTCGCACGACCTCCAGGAACCGCTCCGGAAGGTCGCCTCCTTCTGCCAGCTGCTGGAGAAGCGGTACAGCTCGGCACTGGACGACCGCGGCAGGCAGTACATCGACTTCGCGGTCGACGGCGCCAAGCGGATGCAGGTGCTCATCAACGACCTGCTGACCTTCTCCCGGGTCGGCCGGGTCCAGCAGAGCTGGAAGCCCGTCGACCTCGGCGCGGCTCTGGACCGGTCC
The DNA here is from genome assembly GCF_029428875.1 of Streptomyces sp. JH34. Lineage (NCBI taxonomy): Bacteria > Bacillati > Actinomycetota > Actinomycetes > Kitasatosporales > Streptomycetaceae > Streptomyces > Streptomyces sp. JH34. The sequence continues at coordinate 463,679 of NZ_JAJSOO010000001.1, forward strand.
CTCACCAACCTCACCCTCGCCGTCGAGGAGGCCGGAGCCGTCGTCGTACGCGAGGATCCGCTCCCGGAGCTGCTGGGCGACTCCACGTCGCTCACCATGGTGTGGCAGAACCTCGTCGGGAACGCGGTCAAGTTCCGCAGGCCCGACGTGCCGTGCCGGATCACCGTCGGGTGTGTCCGGGAGGGCGACGACTGGCATCTGACGGTCGCCGACAACGGCATCGGGATCGCTCCGGAGTTCGCCGACAAGGTGTTCATCATCTTCCAGCGCCTGCACGCGCGCGACGAGTACGAGGGAACCGGAATCGGGCTTTCCCTCTGCCGCAAGATCATCGAGTTCCACGGTGGCCGGATCTGGCTGGACCCGGAGACCAGGGAGGGCACACTGATCCACTTCACCCTGCCCGTCCTCCCCGAAGCCCCCACACACACCACGGCGGAGCTGCTCGCCCCCGCCCCGCTCACCCCCCGGTCGGGAGACACCCCGTGAACGACGCCGTCAAGCCCATCGAGGTCCTGCTCGTCGAGGACGACCCCGGCGACGAGCTGATGACCCGTGAGGCCTTCGAGGACAACAAGATCCGCAACACCCTCCACGTGGTGCGGGACGGGCAGGAGGCGCTGGACTTCCTCTACCGCCAGGGCGAGTACGCCGACGCCCCGCGCCCGGACCTGGTGCTTCTCGACCTGAACCTCCCGAGGTACGACGGACGGCAGGTGCTCGAGCGGATCAAGACCGACCCGGAACTGGCGTTGATCCCTGTGGTGGTCCTCACCACGTCCTCCGCCGAGGAGGACATCCTGCGCAGCTACAAACTGCACGCCAACGCCTACGTCACCAAGCCGGTCGACCTGGAGCAGTTCATCGGCGCGGTGCGCCAGATCGACGACTTCTTCGTGAGCGTGGTCCGGCTCCCCCGGCGTGCGTAAGATCTGAAGGGATCCCCCGGAGTGGGATCTCTCGACACGGGTAGACGAACGGCGAGAAGAGGTCCATGACCTCCCCTGCGGCGCCCTGGCTGGAGCACATGAACGAACAGGCCACTTCACGGTCGGACGACCCCTTCCAGGGGTCCCCGTCCACGGAGGTTCTGCTCACCGCCGAGGTGTTCGACGGCGAGCCCGGGTGCATCGCGCAGGCCCGCGCGCTCGCCGACCGCTTCCTCGCCCGGCTCGTGGCCGAGTGGCTCGCGGTTCTGGGCGAGCACACCCGCAGCGACCTGATGCTGGCGGTCAGCGAACTGGTCACCAACGCGGACCGCTACAGCCACGGTCCCTACCTGCTGGAGCTCGAGGGCGACGCTCGGCGCATAAGCGTCACGGTGTACGACAGCAGCACGGCACTCCCGGTGCTCTACTCCCCCGACCCGGCGCGGCTGGGCGGGCACGGCATGGAGATCGTCGTCGCTCTCTGCGACCGGCTCACGGCGGAGCGGGTGCCTGTCGGCAAGCGCATCCGCGCCGAATTCATTCTCAGCACCTGAACCGGACCTTCTTCGTCCGATCCGGTGGCACACACCGATTCCACACCTTTCAGGACACCTGGCGCGGTCGACCGGTGGCACGGCGTCACCTCCCCGGCGAACTTCTGAGCCCTCGGGCCAGGAGGACTACCGTCGAGAGGAGGACCCGGGGGTGATGGACGTACTACTGGAGCAGTACGCCGGATCGCCGCCTCAGGGACGACGACTCGGCGGCTCCGACAGGACATCGTGGTGTACATGAGTTCCCTCGCGTTTTCCGTGCTGCTGTCACTGGTCTCCGCCGTCGCCTACGCGGCAGGCGCGATCGTCCAGGAGCGCGTGGCCGCGGCCGGTGACAGCAGCCCGTACGCACCGCTGCGCAACAGGGTCTGGTGGGTGGCGGTGGCGCTCAACGGCGTGGGAGCGGTGCTGCACGTGGTGGCGCTGGCGTACGGGCCTCTCAGCCTCGTACAGCCCCTCGGGGCACTGACGATCGTCTTCGCCCTCCCCATGGCGGCGCTCTTCGTCCACCGCAGGGCCGGGCGCACGGCGTGGCGCGGCGCCGTGATGGCCACGGTGGGACTGGCAGGACTGCTGGCCCTCACGGGGAGCGCCGGATCCCACACGCTGGCCGGGCCGGAACAGTTCGCGCTCGCGACGGGGACCACGGGCGCCGTGGTGGTCCTGCTGGTTCTCGCCAAGGGGCTTCACCGGCCGATGCTGCGCGGCGTGGTGCTGGCGACCGGCGCCGGTATCGCCTTCGGCATGGCGTCCGTCTTCACGAAGACCGTGGCGGTGGAGTGGACCTCCGGCTCGGTGACCTCCGGGCTGCCGACCCTCCTGGTGATCGCGGGGCTGGCCGCCGCGGGGCTGCTGCTCTCGCAGGCCGCGTACCGGGGCGCCGGGCTGACGGCTCCGCTCGCCACGGTCACCGTGGTCAATCCGGTCGTCGCGGCGGCGGTGGGCATCACCATGTTCGGGGAGCAGTTCCGCTTCGGGTTGACGGGCACCCTGCTCGCCCTCGGCTGCGGTGCGCTGGCGGCGGCGGGTCTGGTGCTGCTGACCACGGAGCGCGTGGGGGCCGAGCGGCTTGCGCCGGAACCGACGGGGCCCGGGGAGCGTACGCCGGAGGAACACGTCGACACGCCTGGCGGGAGCACCCGCGCGCGGCCTGCGGTGGTGGTCCCGGAGCCGGCGAGACCCGTGGATCCCCAGGGGGCGGCGGTGCTGCCGGACCCGTTCCCGGGGCCCACGGCGCTCTCCCTCCCGCTGACCCTGCCGTTGGACCACGGTGGCGGGCGGGTGGAGTTCGGCGGGAGGCAGCCTGCCGCCGGCCCGGCCCGCCGGAGTGACTTAGAGGGCCGGGCGGGGAACGTTCAGACGCTGACTCCGCCTGCCCTGAGGTAGGCCAGGGGGTCGATGTCGGATCCGTAGCCGGGGCCGGTACGGATCTCGAAGTGCAGGTGCGGGCCGGTGCTGTTGCCGGTGGACCCCGAGCGTGCGATCCGCCGGCCGCCGCCGACCTGCTGTCCCTCGCGCACGTGCAGCGAGGAGAGGTGCGCGTACTGGCTGTACCTGCCGTCGCTGTGGCGTATGACGATCTCGTAGCCGTACGCGCCCGCCCAGCCGGCCGAGACCACCTTGCCGGACGCCACGGCCTTCACAGAGGTGCCGGTGGGCACCGGGAAGTCGACGCCCGTGTGGTAGCCGCTGGACCATGAACCGGCCTGGTGGTACGGGGTCCCGGTGCCGGCCGACACGGGAGCGGTGAGACCGGACCGCGGCTTGGACGCCTTCTTCTCGGCGGCGGGCCCGGACTTCTCCGTCGCCTTCGGAGTGGCCCGGGGCGTGGCGGGACGGGCCTTCTCGGTGGCCTTGGGAGACGTCTTCGCGGCTTCGGGAGCGGCGGTCCTCGGAGCGGCGGTCCTCGGAGCGGCGGTCCTGGGGGCGGCCTTCTGCTTCGTGGCGGTTCCGGCGCCGTCGAGGCTCAGGCGCTGCCCCGGGATGATGAGGTCGGGGTCGCTCCCCACCACGGTGCGGTTGGCCGCGTACAGCCGCTGCCAGCCCCCCTGGACCCGCTCGGTGGACGCGATTCCGGAGAGCGAGTCGCCACGGGCGACGGTGTACGACTCGCGCGCGCCGGGCACGGCGGTGGGCGACGCCTTCGCCGTCACGGTGTCATGGGCGGTCTTCTCCGAGGGGCCGGACGTCGGCGCCTCGTCCTGCCCGCCGTCGACCGCGACCTGCCGCCTCGACTGCGGGGCCATGTCGGGCGCGTCGCCGCCCTGCTTCAGGCCGGCCCGTACGGAGCACGTGGGCCAGGCCCCCGGGCCCTGCCCGTCGAGCACCTTCTCGGCCACGGCTATCTGCTGGTCCCTGGTCGCCAGGTCCGCCCGGGCGGCGTAGGCCGTGCCACCGTAGGCGGCCCAGGTGGACCGGGTGAACTGCAGTCCTCCGTAGTAGCCGTTGCCCGTGTTGATGTGCCAGTTCCCGGTCGATTCGCAGGCGGCGACCTTCTCCCACACATCGGTCGTGGCAGCCCCCGCCGAGGCGGCGGTGAGAAGCGGGAGCGCGATGCCCGCACCTCCCGCCGTCACCGTGAGCGAGGCACGGTTGATCCGGCTGGGCTGGTATCTGCGGTGCCGTCCGGTCGCGGCCATGATCAGGCTCCCCCACTGGCAGTAGGACACGTCACAAGCCGTCAACTTATGTGCACACAGCGGGTGATGACAAGTAACAGTCCGCTCCCGTCGTCCGTGCGCCCCGGCGCACGACCCCTGCGGACGGGGACGGGAAGCGACGATGGAGGAGCAGGAGAGCGCTCTATCGCTCGGCTCTGTCGCTCCCCGGTCCGATGCTATAAATGCGCTCATGACGGATGCTCTGCGACCGGCCGGCGCGGCCCCCACCCTGGAGGACGTGGCGCGGACGGCCGGTGTCTCGCGCGCCACGGTCTCACGTGTCATCAACGGAGTGCGCAACGTCGACCCCGCGATCCAGGAGGCCGTGCGGCAGGCGGTCTCCGTCACCGGCTACGCGCCCAACCGCGCCGCCCGCTCCCTGGTCACCCGGCGCGCGGACGCCATCGCCCTGGTCGTGTCGGGCGCGGGCGTCGAGCCGGACGGCGAAGGGGCCGCCGCGGAGGGGTCCTTCACCGCGCGGGTCTTCGCGGACCCTTTCTTCGGCCGGGTCGTGACGGGTGTCGTCAACTACCTGCGGCCGCGCGGGATGCACCCGGTGCTGATGTTCGCCGAGACCTCCCGGGCCCGGGACGAGGTGGTGGCGTATCTGCGGCAGGGCAGCGCCGACGGGGCGCTGATCGTGTCGACGCACGCGCAGGACCCGCTGCCGGGCCTGATCACGGACGCCGGTCTGACCGCCGTGCTGTACGCGCGCCCGGCCCGGCCGGTCGGGATCAGCTACGTCGACCTGGCGCACCGGGACGGCGCCCGGCTGGCCGCGGAACACCTGCTGGCGCGCGGCTGCCGCCGGATCGTCACCATCAGCGGGCCGCTGGACGTGCCCGCGGGGCAGGAGAGGCTGGCGGGTTTCCAGGACGCCCTGACACAGCAGGGGTCGTGCGTCCCGGCCGTCGCGGAGGGGCGGTTCACCCAGGAGAGCGGCGAGGCGGCGATGGAGCGGCTGCTCGCGGAGCACCCCGGCCTGGACGGGGTGTTCGCGGCGAACGACCTGATGGCGACCGGGGCCTGTCATGTGCTGCGGGAGCACGGCAGACGGGTGCCGGAGGACGTGGCCGTGATCGGCTTCGACGACAGCAGTGCCGCCTCGGCCTGCCGGCCGCCGCTCACCACGGTGCGGCAGCCGGTGGAGGACATGGCGGCGGAGATGGCCGGGCTCCTGCTGGACCGGCTGGCCACGCCGGACCGGCCGGTGACCTCGGTGATCTTCGAACCGGTGCTGGTGGTCAGGGACTCGGCGTAGGCAGAGGCCCGCGGCCCTCGGTGCCGCCGGGGCGCGTCGGCCTCCTTGGCGGCGCCGCCGACGGAGTGCCGGGCGTGCGGCGCCGGCCCACCGCTGTGGTGGCCCGGGACCCGGGGCACCACAGCGGGCGGTGCGGCCGCCCGGCCGGTCCGACGTGACTCAGCCCGCCGGGGTACGGCTCCGCCCCGCAGGCGGCGACGGTCGGTCCGGGGCCGTGGTGGCGTCCGGAGGCGCCGTGCGCGCCGGACGGGTTCCGCCGCGTGCCAGGAAGTCCGACAGGGGCAGGGTCGCCGCTCCCACCGTGACCGCGTCGGGGCCCAGATGGCCCAGGTCGATCGTGGTCCGGGCGGCCGCGTGGTCGAGGGCGTACTCCTTGGCGTAGCGGCGGATCTGCGGGAGCAGGTGCGGGCCGACGAGCAGACCGGCCCAGCCGCCCAGCAGGATGCGTTCGGGAAGGAAGAGGTTGACCAGGTCGGCCAGGGCCGCCCCCAGGCACTCCGCCGTCTCGTCCAGGATCGAGACGGCCACCGGGTCCGGGGCGCCGCCACCGGGCCCCGGGTAGGCGGCTGTGAGCAGCGCCGCCAGGGCGGTCTCGTCGTCGGCGTCCGGTGGCAGTGGACCGCCCGCCTCGTGCCAGCGTTCCCGCATCGCCTCCGCACCGGCGTACGCCTCCAGGCACCCTATGGAGCCGCAGCGGCAGCGGCGGCCCCGCAGCTGGACCGTGGTGTGTCCCCACTCCAGGGCCGCGTTCGAGGGGTCCTCCTCGAGGATGTCCCCCCGGTTCACGCTCGCCCCCACTCCTGAGCCGATGAGGGCGACCGCCGCCGCTGCCGCGCCACGGCCCCCGCCGAACCACATCTCCGCCTGCCCCAGCGTCTTCGCACCGTTGTCGATGAAGAAGGGCACCTCAGGCGGTACCTGCACGGCCTCCCGCAGCAGCCGTTCGAAGGGAACGGCACTCCATCCGATGGTCTGACCGTGCACGACCGCTCCCGGACCGCCCGCGGCCTCCGGCGCGTCGCGTTCGATGATGCCGGGCACCCCGATCCCGATGCCGAGCAGCATGCGGGGATCGGCGCCCGCGTCGCGCAGGACGTCCAGGACGCCCGATCGGACGTGGCCGACGATGCGGTCGACGTCGTATCCGTGCTGGGCCAGCAGCCGGTCGGTACGCGCGAGTTCCACCAGGGAGAGGTCGAACAGCTCGACCCGCACCCGGGTCTCCCCGATGTCGATGCCCACGAACAGCCCGCCGCCGGGGGCGATCCGCAGCAGAGTACGGGGGCGTCCGCCGTCGGAGTCGACGATGCCCGCCTCCTCCAGGAGCCCCTCCGAGGCCAGCTCGGCGACCACGTTGCTGATGGATCCCGAACTCAGCCCGGTCGCCGGGCCCAGCTCCTGACGGCTCAGCGGGCCGTCGAAATACAACCGTTGCAATACCCGCGCCCGATTGCCCCTTCGCAGGTCACGCACGGTCCGTCTGCTGCGCTCAGCCATGTTGCTCCCTTCGTCCCGGCAACATACCCCGGCGCCGACCCTTGACGGCGACTTTCTTCACCTCTTAAATCACGTCTTAAATTAAGAGCAAGGCGCAAGCAGGGCCAAGGACAAGACCCTCGCTCCGGGCAACGCCGAGTACGCACAGAACCAGTCCCTGACGGACTTCGCCAAGGGCCGGACGGCGATGGTCCTGTGGCAGGCCGCGGCTACCACCTTCGCCGCCCAGGGCACGAAGCCGGAAGACTGGGGTGTCGCCCCCGTCCCGGTGCCCGACGGCGTGCCGGGGGCGGGGAGGCAGACCAACTCCATGGTGGCCGGGATCAACATGGCGGTGTTCAGGAACACCAGGAACATCGACGGCGCGAAGAAGTTCGTGAAGTTCATGACGAGCGACGAGGAACAGAAGATCCTCTGCAGGACCTACGGCTCGGTCCCGCCCGTCAAGGCCGCGCAGTCGGATTCTGGCCCCAATGATCGTCGGCATCGTGATGAGCTTCCGTCAGCCCTGGGCCTTCATGTTCCAGCGGGACAACGGACTGGTGAACCACCTGCTGCACGACCAACTCGGCATCACCGACCAGCCGTCCTTCTGGCTGATCGGCGACAACAGCATCTACGCGCTGATCATCGTCTCCGTCTGGAAGGGCTGGCCGTTCGCCTTCCTCATGCTGATGGCGGTGCTGCAGAACATCCCGCGCGAGCTGTACGAAGCCGCCGCCATCGACGGCGTGGGCGTCTCTACGGTTCCCGGGGGGCTGATCCTCACCTACCTGACGTTCTCGCTGCCCTTCTCTGTCTGGATGCTGCTCGGCTACCTCGACTCCATCCCGAGGGACCTGGACGAGGCCGCCATGGTGGACGGCTGCCGGCCCGATGCGCGCTCTGATCCGGGTGGTCGTGCCGGCCGCCGTACCGGGGATCGTCGCCGTGTCCGTGTACGCCTTCACGACGGCCTGGGGCGAAGTGCTGTTCGCCTCCGTCATGACCGACGACGCCACCCGCACCCTCGCTGTGGGCCTGCAGGGTTACACCACCCAGAACGACGTGTACTGGAATTAGGTCATGGCCGCCTCGCTCGTCGTCAGCGTGCCCGTCGTGGCGGGATTCCTTCTCCTTCAGCGCTACCTCGTCGCCGGGCTCACCGCGGGAGCCGTCAAGTGACCGTCAGGGAGGGGCGGCCGGTGCTCGACGGGGAGCCCGGAGCCGCACGGTCAGGAGCGACGGACGGCGCCGGGGCTTGTCGTCAATGTGATCTTGCCGGGGCTGCACCTGGTGGAGCATTGACACGACGGCGTACGCAGCATGTGGCAACCCGATCGCCGAAGTGTCGCTCGCGGGGACGTGACCGCCCAGGCGCGGATCCGCGAGCACTTGTCAGGCCGGTATAGCGCTCCCTACTCTTTGTGGCCATGACAGTAGAGGCATTTCGAGGCGGCCAATTACGTTTGAACTGGGTGAGGTCGTCCCGCAGTGACCGTTCCTGAGCAGGCTGCCGCGAAAGTCGGCTCACGGTACACGCACAGCGAGGCGACCCGTTTGCTGTGCGGGGGTGTCTACTTCGACAAAATGTTCCGACGCCGTGTCATCGAGGAGCTGGTCGAGCATGAGGAACGCCCGGTCGCTCCTTCGTTGGGTATCGACGCCGTTCCGGTCCTTGCACACGCACTGCGCGCCCGCCGTCGGGAGGCCTGGACCGGGCTGGCCCTGCTGCTGATCTGGGCGCTGTTCATCGGCCTCGGACTGGCCGGGACGGGATCGGAGCAGACAGTGTTCCCGATCCCCTGGTTCGTGGCATATGGACTGGTCAGCTTGGCGTCCTACGCCACACGAGACGCCACGAGTACCGCCTTTACGCTGGATCGCGCGGTACTGAAGCAGGCCACGCGTGGCCGCCTCAAATCCGTTCTGCCCGTTCTGCCGTTCGCCTTGATGCTCATCTACTGGGGTGCGGCCGGCATCTCAGTGTTCTCCGGCGCGGACACCTGGGCGGCCATAACGCTCCCGTTGCTGCTGATGCTGCCTGTAGGAGAGTGCCAACGGCGCGTCCGGGAGGTCGTCCGCAGCGAGGTGACCCGTGCTGCCTTTCGGGCAGCTCCTCGCAAGAAGCTGCCGGTCAGTGAGCAGTTCGAACGGATTGGCGCGGCTATCGACCGCGAGCAGCATGCCCGGCTGACGATCTATGACCCATTCCGGCCGTTCGTCGGTGCAGGTAAACCGTATAAACCGTGGTCCGTGGTCATGGAGTTGAAGGGCGCTGACGCCGATACCCAGCCGCTCACCGGACGTGAGGTCATCGACCTCATCAAGCCGGGGCTGGAGGAGCTGCGCGAGTCAGCGGCAACCAGCCGTGATCGTCTCCGCTACCTTGAGGTCGACGAGGTCGTATATCTGCCGGTCGGGCTGACCCGTGAACGATTTTTGCGGGAGCTTGAACAGGCCGACAGGCATATGGAAGCCGCGGTCGGCGAGGGTGGTGAGGGGCGTCGGCACTTCCTGCGAGTGCGCATTGGAGCGTGGGACGAACAAGTCGGGGTCTCTGTCCTGGTCCGTGTTCACACTCAGGGCGGAATGCTCGTTCTGGAGGTCATTCCACACGTACTCAACCCGTTGCGCCTGCAATTCCGTTCGGTCGACGTGATCGCACAACGTGCGGGGGATAGCGGGGTACGCGACCTTGTTCGTCTGCTGCTCACTGGCTCTGGTGCGGGCGTTGCTGCCGGGCTCAGCTTGTTCCTCACGGCTGTCTCCGCTATCCGTGTCTGGCTGACTGTGCCGAGGTACGCGCTGCCGGACGGACCCGCCGCGTCAGTGCGGGAGCTGGGGAGCGTGGACGAACTCTCCCTGTTCCAGGAGATGGACATCAGTCGGTACGTGAGGACCCTCCAGGATCGGATTGCAAGCAGGGTGGGCCGGGCGCTGCATGCGAAGGGTTACGAGACGGGCGACTTCGAGCGCTACGTCATCAATGTGAGCGACGGCGGAGTTTTCGTTGGGGAGATAAGCAACAGCGCAGTGTCCGTGGGCAAGAAGTCGTCAGCGAAGCAGGTTCAGTCGAAGACGGTGGGCAAGAACTAGGGAGGCGGTACGTTGTGTCTGTGGACAATGGGAATCGCGATCCGCAGCCGGGCGGTATCAGCATCGGCACCATGCATGGCAGCGCTGTCGCTCAGGGATCGCATGCCAAAGCTGTCAACGTCACGCAGAGCACGGCCGATGCGTCCGAACTGCTGGCGGCAGTGACCGCCCTGCGCGATCACCTGAGCGTGCTGGGTGACCTGGATGCCCAACTCGCCGCTGCCCAGGGGGAGATCACAGCAACAGGGGAGATCACGGCAGGGCGTTTGGAGTGGCTGCGCGACCGTATTGCGATCGGCGCGACTGCGGCCACCGGACTTGCCACGGCCGGGCAGGCCGCCGAGCAACTCGCGCGGCTCATCGCCGGGCAGGTGTAGGCGCCGTGGAGCAGTGGGACGAGGACAGACAGAACTGGACGGAGCCAAACCTCCCGGAGGGGCCGCCGCCGGGCACCAAGACCGCGCGGGTGGCGGTGGTGACTGCGCTCGCGGTTACGATATGCGCGGCGGCGGGCGTCGGGATCTGGGTCTGGGCGCCGGACACGGAACCTAGCGCCCCGCACTCCGACCCACCGCTCCTGACCGCGCCAAGCGCGTTCGACAGCCCTCCATCCAGGCCCAGAGAGACAGCCGGTTCTGGCGGCTTTCCATCGGACCCGTGCGTGGCAGTAAGCGACGAGCTGGTCCAGGAGTGGGGGCTGCACGTCAGCGCTTCCGAGGAGAACTCCTGCCGATGGGACTCTGCGCTTAAACGGAAGTCCCTCAGGCTGAGCTTCAGGGCTGGGGCACCGCAATGGCCCGGCGCTTCAGCAATCAAGATCGACGGTGTCTCCTCGGCGAAGCTCTACAAGACTGCCATGACATGCATGATCGGGTGGCCGACATCGCATGGTGGCGTGAACCTGTCTGCCAGTACAGGCATCGGCAGCAACCGAGACCTGTGCGAAGTAGCTGCTGACTTCGCAGCGGCGGTAGCCCCCAACCTGCCCACCTGACCTCAATAGTCCAAAGGGGCTTTGAGGTTTTGCCTGGTCAACGGCGCGAGTTTGGGCCCTGTAGCGAGGTGGCGCTATAACCGGGATCGGTCCGCCGCCTGTCCCGCCAAGAAGTGGCCGCGCCGTGTGTAGTGACATCGGGCCGCACAGCGGCCGTGGGTGACTGGTGACAGCCCCCGGGCCCGCGGCCCCGTCCGCCGCCGTCCGGGGGCTGCCGGCGTTCGGCACACCGCCCAGGAGCGATCAATCGGGGAAGGCCCGGCGCTTATGCTCAACCGCATGGAGCAGAGCGAAGTCCTCAAGCGAGTGATCGGCATCCTCACGGAGGCCGGCGAGATGCAGCGCCACGCCGAAGGGGACACCGGAGGCGTCGATCCGGACGTGGGCGGGAACATGGTGACGACCCTGCTCAACGAGACGATGCCGCACATCGCCATCCCCTCCGACGCCACCGTCGAGGAGATGGCCGCCTTGGTGGGACATGAGGTCGGGGGCGCCGTCGAACAGCTGGTCGGAGCTTTCACACTGGCCTTCATCGCGCTCGCGCAGATCCACGACTCCGGACAGGAGGACGTGAGTTCCGCGGATGTGCTGCAGGATCTTGCACTGCGTGCCGAGGAGCTGAGCTCGGGTGACGAGGGCCCGGAGGAGCCTCCCCGGTAGCGGCCGCCCCGCTCCTGACGGAACGACGAGGGAGCGGCCGGGGGAACGGGTGACGAGGCCGATGTGACCGTCACACGATTGGCTCGTTTGCCGGGTGACGGTTCTCTGCCCACGGCTCGGAAGGCCCCCACCCCATGCCTCTCCATCCCTCGCCGCTTCGCCCCCTCGGCCCCGGCGCGCATTTCGGTGTGAAGGAGGTGGAGGCTGTACTCGTCGAGCACTATCCGCGTCTCGTGCGCCTGGCCTACGTCACGCTGCCGCCGAGCCTCGGCCGGCACCGCAGGGTGCTCGCGGCACACACGGCGGTACAACGCGCCCTGCACGGCAGGGCCCGCCCCGCACCGGGCCCGGGTGCGGAGGGCATCCCCGCTCCGCGGTCCGCGGACGGCGTGGTCGACGGCACCCGCACACCCGCCTACGCCACGGTCCGTCTCAGAGTCGTGCGCTCCGCGCTGGCGTACGGACGGAAGCCCCGCTGGTGGCCGGGGACGGTGCCCGCACCGGCGGCACTGCGCCCCTCGATGCCGGTCGTACGAGGGCTCCGGCTCTTCCCCCGCGCCGGCGGGATGGACGAATTCGCCCTGGACCGCGCCCTGGCGGACGTCCCGGCGGCTGTCCGGGCGGCGTTGGGTCTGCGCCTGCTCGAGGCGCTGTCCGGCGACGCCGCGCAGACGCTGCTCACCGACGCCGGCGTGAGAGATCCGGGCGACGCCGTGAAGGCGGCGGCTCAACTGGCCGGGAGCGACCACGAGCGGGTCCGGCGCATGCTGGGGTCGGGCGAGTTCGATCCCTGCACGGTCCAGACGCGCCCCGGCGACCTGCTGCGCCGTCGGCACCGGGTACGGGCGGGAGCGACGGCCCTCGCCCTGCTGATCGTCGCCGGCGGCATCGCCCTCACGGCGGGCCCGGCCTCCGACGACGCCCCGTCGCGGGCTGTCGCCAGGCGGGCGACGGTTCCGGGCGGTGCCCTCGACCCCACGGCACTGCTGCGGACGCCTCCGGAGCAGTGGGCGGACACCTCACGCGTGGACTTCAGCGCCTGGCCGCCCCGGGGTGGCCGAATCGGCGACCGTGAGCTCCTGGAACGAGCCCTGGACAGCTGGGCCGCCCCCCGGCCGGACGTCGCCGTCACACGCACCCCCGGCACCGCGGTCGTGGCCCCTGTCCAGCCACCCCAACTGCTGTTCGCGGGCGACCTGGACGGCCGGACCGTGGTGCTGTTCCACGACGGCGGGGTACGCGTCGTCCGGTACACCGAACCGCTGTCCGGGAAGGGTGTCCCGGCCCTGGACTTCGCCCGCGCCGACGACGCCGACGTCACCACGGCGGCGGCGCTCAGCGTCAGCCGCACCGCCACTTCGGCGAGATATCTCCTGGCGCCCTGGATCACGGAGCCGACGACCAGGGACCTCCTCGCACCCGACACCCCCGCGCGGCCGCTGGACGTGGACGGTGACGGGATCACAGCCGCTGTCCCCCGACCCGACCAGGGCGGCGGATGCGGGTCCTGGCCCGCGATGCAGCTGCGGTCCTCCGAGAGGATCGTGGAGAAGCACGCCTTCCTCCTCACGGATCTCGGCGACCTCGCACCGGTGCACCTCACCCACACACCGGCGCCCGGCTCCGGCGCTCCGGCCCGCCGGCCACGCGAGGCGACGGGTGCCGACGCCCTCGTCGGCTGGGCCCGCACGGCCTGTTCGCTCCGGGACCTGCGCGGGTCCGGGGTGCGCGCGGTCAACAACTGGCACTTCGCGGTGCAGCCGTTGCCCGGAACCCGTTCCACGGCTGACTGGGTGTGCACCCGGGCGGACACCTGGCGTGGTCCGGGCCGGGTCCTCGTGCAGTTCGTCCCGCCCGCCGCTTCGCCCTCCGCACGGGCCGAGGTGGTGTCCGACCGCCGGAACAGCGCCCTGTGCAGCCGGTTCGGCCAGCACGTCGTCGCCGGCACACACTGGAAATCGCCGGCCGGAACGTGGTATGTGCTCGCCGCGGGAAGCCGCGCAGTGCGGCGCGTCGAGGTGGGCGGGTCCGTCCACGGGGCCGCCGCCGGCACGACGCTGGCGGTCCGCGCGCCGCGGGACGCCGTGTTCCGGGTGACCGCCGGACTCCACGACGGCGGGGCGGCGCCTTCGGCCCGGTGAGAGGCTCCGGCCGACGCACGGTGAGGGACGCCGTGCGGCACATGGAGAGTCCGCGGTGGGCTCACGGGTTTACGTGAACCCACCGCGGACGGTCCTGTCGCACCGACGGCGGGGAGTGGGACGGCGCGGCGGGTTGCGTGGCGGTCAGCGCCGGTAGACACCGAATTCGTGGAGCGAGTAGCCCCAGGGGGTGCCGCGCACGGAGGTGTTCACCCGTACGTAGCGTGCTTCGCCCGTCACGTCGATGTCGTCGATGCCGCCGTTTCCGTCGGTGACCGTGTGGACGGTGCTCCAGTCCTGGCCGTTGTCCGAGGTCTGCACGGTGTATCCCTTGGCGTACGCGGTCTCCCAGGCGAGCTGCACGTGGTCGAACGCGGTCCTCGCCCCGAGGTCCACCTGGATCCACTGCTGGTCGGACCAGTCGCTGGCCCAGCGGGTGCCGAACGACCCGTCGACGGCGTTGCCCGCCGGGCAGGGGCAGCCGGTGCCGTCCGGCTGGAAGGTGGACGCGGTGGCCGGCTTGCCCGCCGCCACGTTCGTATCGCCGGCTTCGGGCGGGACGACCCGGAAGGACTTGGTCTCGATGCCGACGTTGCCCTTGCCGTCCGAGCTCTTGAGGTAGACCTTCCACACGCCGAGGCGGTCGGGAGCGGTGACCTCGAAGGTGCCGTCGCCCTTGTCCGTGAACCGCGTCCCGTCGAGCTGCCCGCTGTCGTTTACGTACTTGCCGCCGAGCAGCACCTGGTGTGTCAGCGGATCGCCGTCGGGGTCGGAGACCGAGGCCTTCACGGTGAAGGGCCTGCCCGCCTGGACGGCCGAGGCGTTGTCCACCGTCATGCCGGTGATCACGGGCGGGGTGTTGTCGCCCGGGGTGCCGGCCCCGTACGCCTCCTTCACGGCGTAGTACGAGAGCCGCTTCTGGCCCGCCGGGAGCAGGTTGAACCAGACACCGCCGAAGTCGTACTCCGTGCCGTAGTGGAACAGCGTCGCGCCGAGTGCGACTCCCGCGTGGCCCGTGACGCACTGCCAGGCCCTCTTGTAGCCGTCGGCCTTCGCGACGTCGGTCGGCTCGTCCGGTACGCCGTTGGCGTCGTCGGGCACCTCCCACTCGCCTGCCGGACCGCCCTCGGTCACGATGTACGGCTTGTCGAAACCCCCGTCCTCCCACGTCCTGCGGATGTCGCAGACGGCGCCGTAGGAGTTCACCGCGTACAGATCGAGATCCGGCGCGTTCCTCCTGAAGTACGGCCAGGCCCCGGTCCAGGCGTCTGTCGAGGTCACCGGATGGTTGGGGTCCACGGCGTGGATCTTCTCGGTGATGTCGTTGACGAAGGTCGTGTACGCGTCGCGCTGCTGTTCCAGGGCGTCACCGCTGTAGCAGTTCTGCAGGCCGAGCACGGACTCGTTGCCCACGTTCCACATGAGGACCCCGGGGTGGTCCTTGTAGGTCTCCACCCACTTGGGGAACTCGGCGAGCATGTCGTTCTTGTAGGCGGTGTCCGTCAGGTAGTCGACGCATCCGCCGCTTCCTGGTCCGCCGCCGGGCTGGAGCCAGAAACCGGCGATGACCTTGATGCCCTGGCCGGCCGCGCTGTCCAGCAGTGGTTTCGTCGTGGCGTCGGTGCCCCAGGTCCGAATGGTGTTGACGCCCATCGACTTGACGTCCGGCATGTACTGCCCGGCGTCGGCGACGGCGGGGCCCCAGGTCAGGCCCTTCACGGTGTACGGCGCTCCGTCGACGGTCAGCTTCCAGGCGCCTTGCGATCCCTCGACCTTCACCACACTCCCGGCCGCCTGCGCGGCGGGCACAGGCAGGGTGGTCGCTCCTGCGGCGACGAGCGCGGCTACGGCGAGACGTGCGGTCGTGCGTCCGCGGCCGCGGACCGGGGCGGTGGGACGTGGCAGTTTCATGCGGGTGACAGCTCCTCGTGGGGGGAGTGACAGGGAGAGCGCTCTCCCTCATGGGCGCGGTTCACCCATGAGGGAGAGCCTGCTGGGGTCAGGGAAGTTCGTAGTTCTCGTCCAGAGCGGCGCCCTCACCCGGGTTGTTCTGGTCGTAACCCCGGGCGTCGCACTGGAGGCCGCCCACGATGCAGTGGCCGACCATCGCGTCCAGCGTGGCGTCGTCCCAGGCGTTGAAGAAGTCGTAGTGGAAGGAGTGGCCCGTGCCGCTGGCCAGTCTCACCTGCGACATGTCCCCGTTCACCGGCCAGGCCATCTTGAACTCGATCATCGGCAGGGCGACGGGATGGCTGGCCGGGCAGACGTCCTGGTTGGCGCCCGTCACGACCGGATAAGCCATGTGGGCCTTGTGGTCCGGGGTGTCCAGATGTTTGCCGTCCCAGCAACTCGGCGCCTGCATACGGAGGTTGAGCTGTGTGTCCCGGCTGGTCGGACACGTCGCCGGGAACTCGTAGTTGTGGTAACTCTCACCGCACTCGTACCCCTCGACCATGCCCGGATGGTCGCGGAACTCCGCGGCGGTCTGCGTCGGGCTGCCGACGACGAAGCGCAGCCCCTTCGGGAACGGCCGCACGGTCCGGTAGTCGGTGACACCGGCTTTGTAGTAGATGGTCTGCGGACCGGCCGGGCGCACCTCCTGATCCCCGTCGTACAGGGTCGGCATCCAGTACGCGGACAGGTCGCCGGGCGCCTTGCAGGCGGTGCCGCCCTCTCCGAGCGACGCGGTCGTGCTGTTCTCGTCCGTGGAGTCGTTCCCCATGAACGTGTGGTTGTGGGACTTGCCGGTCTGACCGGGGTAGACGATCGGGTCGACCGACCCGGTGTGGTCGACCGAACAGTTCGCCTGGAACTCGTGGAAGTACCGGTGGGGCGGGATCTCGACTGACGGCTCCACGTCGGTGACCGGAGGGATCGCCGGGATGTAGCCGTCACCGTCGGGGTCGTCCCCCGAGGGGACCGGGTCTGCCGGCGCCACGGCGTGCCCTTGTGTGTGCCGCGTCCCCTGCATGACGTGCGAGACCGGGGCGGGTGCGCCGGCCCCGGGCGACGCCCCGACCGCGGGGGCACCGGCCCTGGTGATCGCCGTGAGCCCCGTGACCACCAGGGCCAGCGCGGCGATGGCGACCAGGGCGGACACCAGGGTGGATCTGCTGATTCTTTCGGCCATGCGGACCTCCGTGCCGCTCTGCGTCCGCGCACATCGGGTGCGCGATGGGGGGAGAGTGGAGCTGGATGGTGCGTCGTGCGGAGAACTATGGGAGAGCGCTCTCCCAAGCGCTGTCAGTGTTGCGCCGCCGCCGAGAACATGTCAAGAGTTGGTGAACGGTGCGCGATGTCGGCGGAGTTGGGACTCCGGAGGCGAGGCCGGCTGCTCGCGAACGGACCGCACCCGGCGATCGCCGACAGCCGCGGCTACCCGCCCCGCGCGTATTCGCCCTGTCCTTCGGTGCCCAGCAAGGGTTACCGAGTGTCACATCGGAAAGATGACGAGCGGCCTGAGCGGGCGCGGAAAGAGGCGAGCGG
This sequence comes from Streptomyces sp. JH34, assembly GCF_029428875.1. NCBI lineage: Bacteria > Bacillati > Actinomycetota > Actinomycetes > Kitasatosporales > Streptomycetaceae > Streptomyces > Streptomyces sp. JH34. The sequence continues at coordinate 480,942 of NZ_JAJSOO010000001.1, forward strand.
AGTCCGGTCCTGAGCGTCGCGTTCACCGCTGCGGGCCGTGCCGCGGCCCGATGCGCGGTGATGTGTGGCGACGACAGCGGGCGCCCGGAAGGGTCCGGCTCCGGACAGGTGGCCGGCCGCCGGCCTGGCGCACCGCGCCCTGTGGGACGAGTCGGTCCGGACTCTCCTCGACAGCGGAAAGGGACGAGTTCGTCACGCGCGTGATGGGGGGCCGCTTCGAAGCGTGCCCGCGGGGCGCTCAGACCCTCCGGGAGCACACGGTCACGTCGGTCGGGCGCCGCGCGCGGGATCGACGGCGAGAGGCCGGCCTTCCGCCGTCCAGGCCCGCCGGGGTCTGCTGCGGCAGGGGGTCACCCCGCTGCCGCAGCAGACCGGTCGCCTTCCCCGCCGGGTCACCGGGACCCGGCGGGGGTCGGCCGTCAGGCCGTGTGGAGGGTCAGCCCGTAGCGGTTGAGGATCTCGTTGATCGGCTGGTGCCAGGTCTCACCGCCGCTGCTGCAGTTGCCCCAGCCGCCCGAGGTGACGCCCTGCGCCTGGTCGCCGCTGATGAACGACCCGCCGGAGTCGCCGCCTTCGGCGCAGACGCTCGTCTTGGTCATCTGATGGACGGCGCCCTGGCTGTAGTTCACGGTCTCGTTCTTGGCGAGGACGTTTCCGCAGTGCCAGTGGGTGGTGGAGCCGGAGCGGCAGATCGAGGCGCCGATGGGGGCCTCGTTGGAGCCGCGGACCAACTGGTCGGAGACGGTGCCCCAGCCGAGGACCACGGGGACGGTCCACCAGCCGCTGCCGACGTTCACCCATGCGTAGTCGTTGTCGGGGAAGGACGAGCCCTGGAAGTTGCCGATGGCCGAGCCGTCCCATCCCCTGACCGCTCCGCCCGCCTGGCCGCAGTGGCCGGCCGTCACGAAGCCTCCGTGTACGGAGAAGCCTATGGAACAGCGGACGTTGCCTGTGTAGTACGGGTCGCCGCCGACCGTTCCCGCGGCGAACGTCTGCGGCGCCTGGGCGGTCCGCCTCACCGTGACGGGTCCGACCTCGCGCGCCTTCGCCACGAACGCCCGGACATCGTTGTCACCCTGCTCGGAGGCGACGACGTTCACGACGACGCTGTTCGCCCGGGGATCGACGTGCCAGCTGCTGACGCCGCTCGGTGCGGAGAGCGCGTCCAGCCTGTTCTTCACGGCGTCGAGCTCCCGCGCCGTGTGGTCGACCACCCGGACGTCCGCGCCGGCCGCCCGGACGGCACCCGCCTCGGCGGCGTCCGTGACGGCGACCGTCAGCCTGCCGCTGTCCGCGTCGAACCAGGAACCGCCGAACGATGCCCCGGCCGCGCTCCGCGCCGTTCCCTCCAGGGCCGTCGCCTTCTTCTCCGCGGTGAGCCGGGCCTCGGCCTGACTCTTCGTCAGTCCCAGGTCGCGCTGCATGGCCGTGATGATTCCGGCCGAGGCCTGAGGCTCCGCGGAGGAAGCGGAGTCGGCTGCCGTGGCCTGGGTCAGGCCGGCGGTCGCCCAGGTGCCGATGATGAGCAGTGCGGAGAGACCCGTCCGCACCATCGTCGTATGTCTCAAGGGAGTGCCCCTTCTGTTGTTCCAGCATCGTGGGGGTGGAACAGGAAGCATCCGAAAGCCGTCTGAGAGCGCTCTCAGAGTGCCGCTACGGACTGTAGTCCAGTTCGTCGGGCAGGTCCATGCCAATGACAGCCCGCGGATGCGTCGCGGACCGCTCGTCACTCGCCCATGACACCCGCTGCCGATCGGATGCGGGGACCGCCCACGCGTCGACGATCCCCGGTGTCAGGGGGCGAGCAGCGGAAGCCCGGCGGCGCGCCACGGCGCGCGGAAGGCGTCCCATCTCGTACGACCGCTCTCCGGCGAGGTGTCCCAGATCCGTACGACGTCACCGGCCACCGAGCCGATCCGCTGCCAGCCGGGGTCGCCGGTCGCGGCGAAGGAGGCCCACGCGTGTGCCATGCGGCCCGAGAGTTCGTGGTCGGCGGCGCCCGGAGGTCCCCCCATGAGGAAGTGGGTGTTCTCGTCCACCACCGTGCCGAAGGCGAACGGGATGTCGGCGCAGTGCCAGGCCCTGACCGGCTGCCCTCCGCCGTCGCGCCGGCGGACGAACCGTGCGAGATGGGCGCGCCCTCCCGCGCGCGCGTGGGACTCCGCGAACCTGCTGCTGTACTCACCGAACATCAGGTCTCCGTACACGGCCAGGTAGATCTCGTTCGCGGAGGCCTCTGGCATCAGCGCGCGGTAGTCGTCGAGCAGGGAGCGCGGGAGCCGGTGGTCGGAGGCGAACGCGGTGAGCTGCCGCTCCGTGGTGATCTTCGCGCAACCGCCCACGGCGTCCAGCAGCCAGTACTCCTCCGTGGTGTGGCAGACCATCAGGTCCACCTCGCGGGACGTTCCCGCGGCACACGCCGTCAGCGGGTCGGCGGGCAGTCCGGCCACGCCCGCCACCGGGCCGTAGATCGCAGGATCGTAGTGGCGGTGCCCGGACCCGGGATCCAGCCGGTAGCTCTCGGCCACACGGTCGGAGGCCTCGACAAGGGTCTTCGGAGAGGCTGACACCAGCCCGGCGCAGGTGGCGGGGACTCCGGCCGCCGCTGCCACCTCCGCCGTGGTGCGGGCGGCGGACTCGGGGGTCGCGCAGGCGTTCACCGCACTGTGCGCGATGGCCCGGCGGAACAGTCCGCGTGCCTCGTCCATCGCCATCAGACAGGCGACCGAGGTCGCTCCGGAGGACTGCCCGGCGACCGTCACCCGGCCGGGGTCGCCACCGAACGAGGCGATGTTGTCCCGCACCCACCGCAGAGCGGCGATCTGGTCGAGCAGCCCCCGGTTGTCCGGACAGGCGGTCTCCCCGTCGGCGGCCGGGACGTGGCCGAAGCCCTCGAAGCCCAGCCGGTGGTTGAGGGTGACCACCACCAGTCCGTGACCGGCGAGGAACGTCCCGTCGAAATCCGGCTGCGCCGAGGAACCGAAGACGAAGGCGCCACCGTGGATCCAGACGAGCACGGGGAGCGCCTCGCCCTCGCCGGCCGGGGTCCAGATGTTGAGGTTCAGGACGTCCTCGTCGCCCGGGTACCAGACCGGTGAGCCGGGAAGCTCCGCCGACTGGGGGGCGACGGCCCCGAACACCGAGCAGTCGCGTATGCCGTCCCACGGCGCGGCGGGCCGCGGGGCGCGGAACCTGTCGGCACCGAAGGGTGGGGCGGCGTACGGGATTCCGCGCAGCACGGCGATTCCCGGATCGCGGGCGGACCGGCGCCCGGCGACCGCTCCGGCCTTCGTCGTGAACACGCTCATCCCTGTCCCCCGTTCCGCCCCTGTCCCGGGGCGCGGAGCCAGCCTCGCACCCGACGGGAGGCCCCCGCCAACACCTGAACGGCACCGACTGACGCATCTCCGATGTGAATCCGGTGTGGGTCAGTCGGGGGACCCGCGGCCTGTCGGCCATCACGACGGACCTCCGTACGCCGATTCTGGAGGTGCCCGCCACGATCCTTCGTACAGGAAGCTGGGTGACAGCATGGCAGCCGATCCGTCCGGAGCGGCAGGCGTGCGCGTACCGGACACGAAGCTCGCGGTCGAGGCGACCGAGCTGGTGCGCGACACGACTGACGAGCTCGTGTACCACCATTCCCGCCGCGTCTTCCTCTTCGGCGCCCTGCGGGGGCGCCTTCGGGACCTCTCCTTCGATCCGGAACTGCTCTACATCGGCGCCATGTTCCACGATCTCGGGCTCGGTGAGCGCTTCCGCTCCAGCGGACGGCGCTTCGAGGTGGACAGCGCGGACGAGGCGCGGAGCTTCCTGCAGGCCCGTGGGGTACCGGAGGACAGTGTGCGGCGGGTGTGGACCGCCGTCGCCCTGCACACCACGCCGGGAATCCCGGCCTTCATGGAACCCGAGGTGGCGCTGGTGACGGCCGGTGTGGAGTACGACGTCCTCGGCATCGGTTACGAGGACCTCTCCGACGCGGACCGCGCGGCGGTCGTAGCGCTCCATCCACGGCCGGACTTCAAGCAGCGGATCCTCGCGGCGTTCACCGAGGGGATCCGCCCGAAGCCGGAGACGACCTTCGGCAACGTCAAGGCCGACGTCCTCCAGCACTACGTTCCCGGTTTCGAGCGCGCGGACTTCGTACGCGCGATCCTCGAGTCGCCGTGGCCGGAGTGAGGGCGATCGCCACGGCGGGGCCGGATCCGTCCATGAGGGAATCGACGTGCGGTATCGGAACGGAGTGATCGTCATGACCGGGGACCGGGCGGAAATGCTGGGTCGGCTCGACGTCTTCATCGGTGAGTGGGTCCTGGACGCGCGCTTTCCCGAGGGCCGGCCGTCGCCTCCGCGCCCCGGCGGCGACGGCCCGACGGCGCGCAGCCGCTTCGAGTGGGCCCTGGACGGTCAGGTCCTGGTGCAGCGCACCGAGATTCCGGCCCCTGCGGCACCCGACGGCCTGATGATCGTACGGGCCGACCCGGCGACCGGCTCGTACACGCAGCACTACTTCGACTCAAGAGGCGTGGCCCGTCTGTACGCGATGACCTTCGACGGCCGTGTGTGGACGCTCACCCGGGAGTCGCCCGACTTCACACCCCTTGACTTCCGCCAGCGGTTCACCGGCACGTTCAGCGAGGACGCCACAGCCATCACCGGTGGCTGGGAGGTCCGCTTCGACGGCGGGGAGTGGGAGCACGACTTCGCTCTCGACTACCGCAGGGTGGGCTGACTCCGGTCTCCTCCCGCCCCGGCGTCTCGTCCGGGCCGTCGTCGTGACGGCCGGGCGCCTCGGCCACGACGTCACGGGCGTACGGCGGCTCCCCGTCTCCCGGAAGCATCCAGCAGCGCGATCGTGAACGGTTGGTGGGGAGCATTCAGGATCTGGTCCCCGGGGCCCTCCTCGACCACCTCGCCGCCGTCGAGGACGGCCACACGCGTGGCCGGTGCGGCGGTGTCGAGGTCGTGCGTGACCAGTACGACGGCGGGCGCGTCCTGACGACGCATCAGCACGGCGAGCAGATCCACCAGGGATCGCCTGGTGACCGGGTCCAGCCCGGAGGTGATCTCGTCGCAGACGAGCACCCGGGGCCGCGCGAGGAGTGCTCGGGCGAGGGCCGCGCGCTGCAGTTCGCCGCCGGAGAGCAGGCCGGGCAGCCTGCGGACCAGTTCCTCCCCCAGCCCGAGGTCCGTCAACACCCGCCGGGCCTCCCCGGCCGCCTCCCGGGGATCGGCGCCGCGCAGGCGCACCGCCGTGCGCGCCACCTGGTCCAGGACCGGCCGGTGTTCGTCGAAGGCCGCCCGCGCGTCCTGGAAGACGTACTGCACGGCGGCGAGTTGTGCACGGCTGCGGTCCCTCAGGCTGCGCGGCAGCGCCGTGCCGTCGAGCAGGATCTGCCCGGTGTGGTCACGGTGGAGTCCGGCGAGACAGCGGGCGAGGGTGGTCTTGCCGCTGCCGGACCGTCCGACGACGGCCAGGCATTCGCCGCTGCGGAGGGTGAGCCGGTCGACGCTCAGCACCGGGACGCGGGCGCCGCCTGTCCGGTGATGTGCGGTGAGCCCGCTGACGGTCAGCAGCTCGGCACCGGTGCGCCCGGAGTCCGCGTACGGCAGGGTCCTGGGTCCGGCGAGGAGCTCCTTCGTCCACGGGTGGGTGGGCGCGTCCAGGACCCGGTGGGCCGGGCCCTGTTCCACCACGCGGCCGCCGCGCATCACCAGTACCTCGTCGGCCAGCTCCCGTACGACGTCGAGGTCGTGGCTGAGCAGCAGCACGGCGATGCCCCGCGCCGCCACCGTCGCGAGCTGGTCGACGACCCGACGTGTCGTCAGGGCGTCCTGCCCTGTGGTGGGTTCGTCGGCGACGATGATCCGGGCGCCCAGGAGCAGCGCCTGCGCCAGGACGACGCGCTGCTGCTGGCCTCCGGAGAGTTGGTGCGGGTACCGGCCCAGCACCTGCTCGACGTCGTCGAGTTGGGCGTCGGCGAGTGCCTGCGTGACGCGCTGCCGGGCCGCCGCTCGGCGCCGTGACCGGGGCAGGTCACGCACCTGCTGCCGTGCCATGTCGCGCAGCAGGGCACCGGTGCGGCGGGCGGGGTTGAGGACGGCGGCGGGGTGCTGGGGGATGTAGCCGATGCGGGTGCCGTGCACGGCCACCTCGCCCGTCACGCGGGCGCCTGCGGGGAATTCACCGAGCAGGGCGAGACCGGTCGTGGTCTTGCCGCTGCCGGACGAGCCGACCAGGGCCGTCACCGTACCGGGGCGGATGCGCAGCGAGACCCGGTCGACGAGTGCCCGGCCGTCGACCTCGACCGTCAGTCCGGTGACGGCGGCGATCACGGGGTCCTCCTTCATGGGCGACGGCCCTTCCGTGCCGGGGTACGGCTCACCATGGCGGCGTCGACGAGCAGGTTGCCGCCCATCGTCAGCGCGACGACGAGCAGGGCCGGCACGACGACCGCCCAGGGCTGGATGAGCAGTCCGGTGCGGTTGCGGTCCACCATCACGGCCCAGTCGGCGGCGTCGGGGGCGACCCCGATGCCCAGGAAGGCCGCGGTGGCCACCAGGTAGAGCACCCCGGTCAGACGGATACCGGCGTCGGCGGCCAGCGTGCGCAGGATGGACCGCCCCACGTACCCGACGGCTGTGCGCCACCAGCTCTCACCCTGCATGCGCAGCGCCTCCACGGCGGGGCGGGAGGCCGCCTCCGCGGCCGCCGCGCGCACGATCCGGGCGGCGTCCGGGACGGAGACGAAGGCGACCAGCAGGGCCAGACCTGCCGCCCCGGGCGGGAAGGCGGCGGCGACCAGCAGGATCATCAGCAGGGAGGGGACGGCGATCAGCACGTCCAGGGGTCGCATCAGCACTTCCTCCAGCCACCTGCGATGGGTGAGCGCTCCGGCCAGCCCGACCGGCAGGGCGACGAGGTAGGCGAGCGCGGTGGCGGCCAGGGCGACGACCACCACGGGCCGGCCGCCGAGCAGCACCTGCTGGACGACGTCCCGCCCGACGAAGTCCGTGCCGAGCCGGTGGCCGGCGCCGAGGGTGAAGGAGGCGGCGCGTGCCGTGGGCTCCCCCACGAGGAACGGACCGGCCAGGGCGATGCCGAGCGGTACGGCGACGACGGCGGCCCCGGGGCCGTATCTCCGGAGCCGCCTCACGCCGCCGCCCCCGAGCGTGGTGCGAGCCGGTGGGTGACGAGGTCGGCGCCGAGGTTGAGCACGACGGTGGCGATGCCGAAGACGACCGCGAGTCCCTGGACGACGGGGATGTCGCGGTCGGCGACGGCGTTCATGAGGACGGTGCCGAGTCCGGGGATCACGTAGAGGGCCTCCACGACGATGACGCCGCACAGCAGCCAGTCGATGGTGCGGGCGAGCTGCTGGGTGGCGGGGGCGAGGGCGTTGGGCAGGGCGTGTCCGTAGCGGACACGGGCTCCCGGGATTCCGTACCGTGCGGCATGGGCGGTCCAGGGGGCGGCGAGCGCCTCGATCATGCCCGCTCTGACCAGGCGTGCCAGCGAGCAGACGGGCCGGGCGAGCAGGACCAGGACGGGCAGGACGAGCGCCGCGGGATGGGCGAGCAGATCGGTTCCGTAGCCGACGGCGGTGGGCGGGAGCCAGCCGAGCCGCAGCGCGAAGACGCTCACCAGGAGTACTCCGAGGGCGAATTCGGGCACGGCGTAGACGCCGAGAGTGGCGGAGCTGATCAGCCGGTCGGTGAGGCGCCCCTCGTGCCGGGCGGCGAGTACGCCGAGGCCTACCGCCACCGGGACCAGGATCAGGACGGTGAGCGCGGCGAGGAGCAGGGTGGGGCCGAAGCCGTCGACGAGGAATCCGGCCACCGGCCGCCCCGAGGTGAGCGACGTGCCGAAGTCGCCGTGCAGCAGCCCCATGACCCAGTCGGCCAGCCTCTCGTGGGCCGGCCGGTCCAGTCCCATCGCCTCGCGGACGGCCGTGATGCGCTGCGGGTCGGGCTGGTCACCGGCGAAGGCCACCGCGGCGTCACCCGGCAGCGCCTCGGTGAGCGTGAAGACCAGCAGCACGACGGCCGCGGTCTGCACGGCACCGAGGAGCAGTCTCCGGGCGATCCAGGAGCGCAGTCCGTTCACGCCAGCCAGACCTTGTCGAAGCGTGCCCAGTCCAGGGTGTTGGCGGGTGCCTCGCGGGCGACACCCCGCAGGGAGCGGGCGGTGCCGAGGATCCAGTCGCCGAATCCCCAGACGAGGAAGCCTCCTTCGGCGTGCAGCCGCCGCTGCATCCGGGCGTAGAGGGCACCCCGTGCCGTCCGGTCGCGGGTCGACTGGGCCTGCCGGTAGAGGGCGTCGAAGTTCTTGTCCTGCCATTTGGTGGCGTTGGTGGTGGAGTCGGTGAGCAGCCGCTGGGAGATGTGGGACTCGATGGGCATGGCTCCGGACCGGTAGCAGCACAGGGTGCCGGAGTCGAGGATGTCCTTCCAGTAGGAGTCCTTGCTGCCCATCCGTACGTCGACGGTGACCCCGGCGCGTGCCGCCTGGTCGCGGAAGATCCCGGCGGCCTCGGTGAAACCGGCGGCGACGGCCGAGGTGTCGAGGGTGACCCTGAGCTTCTGGGCGCCGGCCTGCCTGAGGAGGTGGCGGGCGCGGTCGATGTCCTGTTCGCGCTGGGGGAGTTCGTCCGCGTAGTACTCGTATCCCTTGCCGAAGAGGTCGTTGCCGGGCTCCCCCGCGCCGGAGAGGGCGCCGTTCACCAGTTCCTCGCGGTCGGCGATGAGGAAGAACGCCTCGCGGACCCGGGGGTCGTCGAAGGGCGGGCGGTCGGTCTTCATGGCGAAGGCCTGCATGGCGCTGTTGCGGAGCCGGACGATCGTGATGCCGCCCGACTTCTCGTGGGCGCGCCCGGTGGCGGGGTTGAGCTCGTGGGCGTACTCGACCTGGCCGCCGAGCAGGGCGTTGATCCGGGCGGACTCCTCGTTGGCGACGACGAACTCGAGCTCGTCCAGGTGCGGGGCACCGTCCCAGTGGGCGTCGTGGCGCCGCAGGACGGTGGAGCGTCCGGGGGCGAAGGAGACGAACCGGAAGGGGCCGGTGCCGATCGGCTGCCGGTCGAATCCGGTCGCGCCGTCCTGCACGATGTGGGTGCCGAAGGCGGCCATCACGTTGGGGAATTCGGCGGTCGGCCGCTTGAGCACGAACTCGACGGTCCGCTCCCCGGTCGCGCGGCTCGCCTTCAGGTCGACGGGTTCCAGGGAGGCGCGGGCCCGGTATGCCTTCTCCGGGTCGGCGATGCGACGGTAGCTGTAGAGCACGTCGGCGGCGGTCACCGGCTTCCCGTCGTGGAACTCCGCCTGCCGCAGCGTGACGTTCCAGCGGTCGAGGGCGGCGTTCGGCTCCCATGCCTCGGCCAGGCGTGGCACCGCTGCGAGGTCGGCGCCGTAGTCGGCGAGCTTGTCGAAGAGCGCCTTGCTCCGGGCCGCGTCGGCGAAGAGGTTCCCCAGGTGCGGGTCGAGTGTCTCGCTCGCGCCGCCTCCGGCGAAGGCGGCGCGTACCCGGCCACCGCGCCGGGGGGTGCCGTCCCCCTTGTCCGCCGCGGACCCGGTGGCCTCGGGCCCGGAGCATCCGGCGAGCGTGAGTGCGCCGATGCCCGCCGCTCCCCCGGCCGCGGCGAGGAAGCCACGCCTGTGCAGGCCTGGGAAACGTTCGTGTCTGTCGGCTGGTGCGGTCATGGTTGCTCTCCTGTTGCTGGGTGTGTCGGATCGCCGGTGGACGTCCTGGCCGGGTTCCCGGGGGACTTCCTGGCGACGAGGTGGAGCCGGTCGCCGTCGGCGGTGTCCCCGGGTTCGGCGCCCGGCTGCCAGGCCGGTTCGGTGCGGGGCCCCGGTCCGTCGTGCAGGGCGAGGACGTCGAAGCCGTGGACGGTGAGGAAGTGGCGCAGTTCCTGGGGCAGGAGCAGCCGCCACGCGGAGTGCTCCACGACGGGCGGGCTGCCGTCGTCGGCGGTCCAGCGCCGGGTGCGCCGCAGGAGCTGGGCGGCCCGGTCGACGCGCAGTGCGGTGGTCGAGCGGTACGTCGTGCCGTGCCAGGTGAAGCGGGACACGGCCGGCGCGGTCCCGTGTCCGTCGCGGCCGAGGAAGTACGCGCCGTTGCGCATCTCCGCGACCAGCAGGCCGCCGGGCACCAGGGTGCGGCGGCAGGACCTCAGGAAACCGTCGAGCTGCTCGTCGGTGTGGCAGTACAGCAGTGAACTGTCCAGGCACACCACGGAGTCGAAGACCCGCCGGCCGAAATCGAACCGGCTGAGATCGGCCGTCACGTACGCCGGTCCCGGATGGTGCGCGCGGGCGTGGGCGAGCATGGGGGCGGACAGGTCGGCGGCGGTGACCCGGCGCCCCGCGCGGTGCAGGAAGGCGGCGTCCCGGCCGGTCCCGCAGCCCGCGTCGAGGACGGTGGGACCGGCGCCGTGGCGGCGGAGGACGTCCTGCGCCCACCGCCCGGCGAGGCGTTCGGGGTCGGGGAACCTGGCCTCGTACAGCTCCGGACGGTCGGTGAGGAGATTCCCGGTCCGGTGTCTCATGCCGCCACCGCCATGGGGGCGGGCCGTGTCCGGGGAAGGGTGCCGTTGCGGTGCAGCCAGGCCACCGCGGCCGCCGAGAGCAGACCGGCCGCCAGGCAGCAGGCCCACGGAAGCATTGCGGCCGGGCTGCCCGGTGCGGCGACGTCCATGGCCCGGCCGACCGCTGCGTTACCGACGGCCGCGGCGATGCCGGAGACCGCGTAGAAGATCCCGAAGTACGTGCCCGTCAGCTCCTGCCGCCCGAAGACCGGGATCAGCTCCATGACGAACGGCTGAGCCACCATCACTCCCAGGTGGAGCAGGAGTGCCCCGCTCAGCACGGGCAGGGCGCGCAGGGTGGCGTCGAGGGGGCCTTCCGGGGGTGTGCCGGCCCCCGCGACGAGCATCGGCGGGACGAAGGCCAGCCCCATCAGCACCAGTCCGGCGGCGATCCAGCGCCCTCGCGTTCCGCGCCTCGACAGCGCGCGGGTGATCCGCAGCTGGAACGCGATGCCCGCGACGGTCCCGGTCAGCAGGACGAGCCCGGCGGCTCCGTCCCAGCCGGTGGCCTGCCGGGCGCCGGCGGGCAGCAGGAGGTAGAGCTGGTTCTCCAGGGTGAACATGCCGACCATGGCGAGCGCGAAGGCGAGGAAGGCGCGGTTGCCGACGGCCTCACGCCAGTCGGCGGTGACGCCGCCGGTGGCCGGTGGCACCTGCCGGGCGGGGAGCACCAGGGCCTGGGCGACGGTGAGCAGGGCGAAGATCCCGGCGGCGGTGAGCGCGGAGGCCCGGAAGTCGACGAGCAGCAGGGCGCTGCCGAGGAGGGGGCCGATGAGCGCGCCGGTGGTCGCGAAGACGTTGAACAGGGCGAACGCCTCGGCCCTTCGTTCGCCTGCCTCCTGGGCGAGGTAGGTGCGGACGGCGGGATTGAACAGGGCACCCGCGACGCCGCTGAGCACGGAGGCGGCGAGCAGCACGGGCAGACCGTCGCCGAGCGCGAAGAGGGCGAAGCCGACGGTGCGTATCGCGCAGCCGGCGATGATGACACCGCGGGCGCCGAGCCGGTCCGCGGCGGAACCGCCTATGAGGAACAGCCCCTGCTGGCTCAGGTTGCGTACGCCGAGGACGACGCCGACCACGGCCGCCGACATCCCGAGGTCGTCGCCGAGGTGGGTGGCGAGGTACGGGACGAGCAGGTAGAAGCCGGTGTTGACACCGAGCTGGTTGACCAGCAGCAGGCGGATGGCGAGCGGGAATCCTCGGATCTCGTCCCACGTGTTCATGAGGCCGCGCTCCGGAGCCCGGCTTCGGTGCGGGGCCGTACTCCGAGACCCGGCCGTTCGCCGGCCGCGACGAACCCGTCGGAGCCTCCGATACCCGTCCATGGATCGTGGGCGAGCAGGAGGTGCCCGTCGAGGTCGGTCCAGCGGGCACGGTCACTGATGTGGACGGCGGGGGCGATGCCCAGGGTGCTTGCGGTCAGGCAGCCCAGCATCAGGTCCGTGCCACTGCCCTCGATCAGGGCGGCGATGCGAAGGGCCGCGTAAACGCCTCCGCATTTGGCGAGTTTGACGTTGATGCCGTGGACGCGTCCGGCGAGCCGGCGGGCGTCCTCGTAGGTGACGGCGTCCTCGTCGGCGATGACGGGCACGGGTGAGCGGGCGGCGAGCCGCGCGAGGGCCTCCGGGTCGCCGGGGGCCAGCGGCTGCTCCACCGCTTCGACGCCCAGCTCCGCGAACCGGGGCAGGAGCGTGCGCGCCCGGGACTCCGACCACGCCCCGTTGGGGTCGAGGAGGAGATGGGCGGCGGGGGCGGCGGCGCGGACGGCCCGAACCCGGTCGAAATCGGTCTCGTGGTCCCGGTCGCCCGCCTTGATCTTGATGACGGAGAATCCGGCCCCGGCCAGGCTGCGGGCCTGGGCGGCCGCTCTTCCCGGGGAGGTCAGGGAAATCGTCCGGGCGGTGGCGGTCCTCGGCGCCACGGGGGCGCCGAGTAAGCGGTGTACGGGGGTGTCGGTGCGCTTTGCGGCCAGGTCGAGGAGCGCCGACTCGGTGGCGGCGGTCATGGCGGCCGGGGTGCCGGGCGCGTCGAGTTCACCGGCGCGCAGGGCGTGCAGGGCGGTCCCGGGGTCGGCGAAGCGGGCGAGCCGCTCACCGGTCCGGGCGGCGAGGCGTTGGAGGGTGGGGGTGTCGAGGCCGTAGAAGTGGCTGGTGACGGCTTCCCCGTGGCCGCTGACGCCGTCGTGTTCGACGGTGAGGCAGACGGCGTCGCGGGCCGTCATCGTGGAGCGCGAGATGCGCAACGGCTCGGCGAGGACGAGCCGCACGGTGTGCTGGGTGAGTTTCACGGCTGCCTCTCCGGGCGTTCCGCCAGCGGATCGGTGACGGTGGTGCATCTGGTCCAGCCTCCGGACTGCGGGGCGCGCGGGTGCCGGACGTCGACGGGGTGGACGGCCGCGAGGCCGGGGTCCAGGTGATGGGCGGTCATGAAGTCGTCGTCGTAGACGGTGCCGAGGTAGCGGTGAGGTCCGTCCGGGAAGACGGTGGCGACGGCGGCACCGGGGTGCGTGCGGGCGGCCCAGGCGGCCACGCGTGCGACGGCTCCGGTGCTCCAGCCGCCACTGACGAAGTTCCCCCGGGCGAGCCGCCGGCAGGCGTCGGCGGCCTCCGCGGGGCCGATCCAGTGGACCTCGTCGAACGCGTCGTACGCGACGTTGCGCGGATGGATGCTGCTGCCGAGACCGCGCATCAGCCGGGGCGCCGCCGCCTGCCCGAAGATGGTGGACCCGGTGGAGTCGACTGCGATGACCCGCAGCCCCGGCCAGTGCCGGCGCAGCGGTCCGGCGATCCCGGCACTGTGCCCGCCGGTGCCGACGCTGCACACGAGGATGTCGAGGTGGTCGAGACGGCCGGCCAGTTCGGCCGCGAGTGAGGCGTAGCCCGCTTTGTTGTCGGGGTTGTTGTACTGGTCGGGCCAGTACGCCCCGGGCAGCCGGTCGAGCAGGTCGTGCAGCCGGTCCAGGCGGGCGCCCTGCCAGCCGCCGTTCGCCTTGGGGCGGTCCACGAGTTCGAGACGTGCTCCGTACGAACGCAGCAACTGCCGCATGGCCGGTTCCAGTTCGCTGTCGCCGACGAGGACGACCGGGTGCCCGAGCGCCTGTCCGGCGAAGGCGAGGCCTATGCCGAGCGTGCCGGAGGTCGATTCCACGACGGGTGCGCCGGGGAGGAGTTCGCCGCGTTCCTCGGCGCCGAGGAGCATCGACACCGCGGCCCGCGCCTTCATGCCGCCGACGGCGTGCCCTTCGAGCTTGGCCCAGAAGCCGGGGTGGGACAGCGGCAGTCGGGTGGTGATCCTGGCCAGCGGAGTTCGGCCGACGAGGGCGAGGAGCCCGCGGTTCTGTGCGAGGGCGGGCAGCGATGCCGTGGTCACGAGGTGCCTCCGTCGTCCGTGCGGTAGCGGTGGATCGTCCCGGGTCCGCCGTCGTCCGCCCGGTAGCGGTGGACGGTGCCGGGCCCGCCGTCGAGCCAGAAGAAGGGGTAGGGCTCGGCACACACCGCGGTGACTCCGGCGCCCAGGAAGCGGGGCAGGACGGCGCTGCCCGTCTGGGCGAACATGACCAGTGGTCTGCGGTGCTCCAGGGCGCCCCTGCGCAGCGGGTCGAAGGTGCCGTTGCCGAGCGTCATGCCGGAGGCCAGCACCGCGTCGCAGTGGCCGATCTCCTTGAGGGCGTCCGTGCGAACGGGTTCCCCCCAGTCGGTGGTACCGCCCTTCAGATCACAGGGAATCGCTCTGAGCCCACGCGAACGCAGCTCGTACAGCAGGGAGTTCACGACGCCGACCACCAGGACGGTGGCGTCGGCCGCCACGTCCAGCAGGTCGACGACAGCAGTGGCGCGTGCCCGCGACCGTTCCAGCGAGTTCCCGGCGGGGACGGTCACCGGTTGCGCCCCGTGCGCCGGGGTGTGGGGTGTGACGTCCGTCAGGTAGGCGTCCAGCGCCGCGACCCTGACCGGCAGCAGCGGATGGGCGAGCAGCGCGGCCACGTCGGTACCGGCACAGGCCTCGGCGACACCGGCGGGAAGGGCGCCGGGTTCGACCGCGCACGAGCCGACCGCGCGGCCCAGGCGCAGGCTCAGGACCTCGTTGCGGTATCCGCCGCGTCGCCCGTCGTGCCGTGCCGCCTGGGACGTCGTGAAGGCCACCGAGATACGGCGCGTCGAGGGGGCCGGGCCGAGCTCACCTCTCACGGCCCGGTCGAGGAGTGCGTCGAAGCACGGGGCCGGCGTGCGCGAGGTGGTCGTCATGAGCGCACCAGCAGGGGGCGCAGTCCCGCGAGCAGCGCCTCGACGCGGTCCCGGGCGCCGGGCCCAGTGGCGTCACCGGCCATGACGTGTCCGAGGTAGGCGTTGTTGCTGTCCGCCGCCTCGACCGTGCGGCCCGGCTCCGCGATCTGGACCTCCAGCACACCGTCGGCCTCCCGGACACGGTCGGCGCCCTCCACCGACGTGAGGGTTCCGGCGATGTCGGGCACGAGGAATCCGATGGCCGCGCTCCGCATCCCGGTGTCGCGGGGGCGGAGGTCGGGTTCCCGGCCGAGCGCCACGTCGATGCAGGCGGCGGCCAGGTCGATGCCGGTGACGTGGCGCACCAGTTCGGTGATGCGATTGCCCGCGGGGCGGGGGTTCACCTCCACGACCCTGGGGCCTTCCCCGGTCAGTTTGATCTCGGTGTGCGCCACGACGTAGTCGAGGCCGAGCGCCGCACCGGCGCTCAGCGCGGTTCCGGTGGCTGCGGCGAGGTCGTCCGGGGACAGGGCGGCCGGGAACATGTGGCCGGTCTCGACGAAGGCCGGGGCCCCGCCGACGCTCTTGTCCGTGACTCCGACGACGTGCGCGACGCCCCGGAAGGTCACGGTCTCGACGCTCACCTCGGGGCCGTGGAGGAACTCCTCCAGCAGGACGTGGGGCGTTCGCCGCTGTCCCCTGGCGTTGTACGGAAAGGCGGCCTGCGCCGCGCACGCCTCGGCCAGCTGGTCCTCGTCGTCGACCCGGCGCACGAACATGCCCGCGCAGAGGTCCACCGGCTTGACCACCAGGGGATAGCCGATGTCGCGTGCGGCCACGGCCGCCTCCGCAGCGTCCGCGCACACCGCGAAGCGGGGTCCGGGCACGCCGGCCGCGCTCAGCACGCGACGAGTGAGGTCCTTGCGGCAGGCGTCCTCCATCGCTCCGGCCGAGGGGCCGGGCAGGCCCAGGAGGGCGGCGATCCGCGCCGCGGTCGGCAGGTAGTAGTCACAGGAGGTGACCACCCCGTCGAAGCGAAGGGCCTCGTGCAGCCGCTCGACCTGCGGAAGCAGTGCACCGAGGTCGTTGGTGGGCGCCGTGACGACGTTACGGGCGGTGAGCAGCGGATGGTCCGTGCCCTCCGGCGCCGACCGGAGGTAGTGCCGCAGGTCGCGGGTGAGGAAGGTGAAGTGGTGTCCCCCCTCCCCCAGGGCCCGCGGCAGCAGCCTGCTCATCGATCCGACCCAGCTCTCGACCACCAGCAGATGAGCCATGAACTCCCCCTTCTCGCACGGACGTCGGACATACGGACAGGCAGGGATCACCCCCTTCGGAGGCTCCCGGCCCGGCCGCACACACGCTATCGACAATCGTTTTCATTGTCATCTAAAACAGCGTCACTTCTGTTGGGAAACGGCTTCCGTTGCGTCACTCGCCGGACCGGAGTGGAATTGCATACAGGGGGACCCGGAGGAAGGGGTACGCCATGACCGACAGCGACCGGGGGGACGACGTCTACCAGCCGCAGGAACCGGAGGCCTCCGACCCCGCCGACCTGCTGGATCTGGAGGACACCCTCGACACGTCCGGGCTCGCCGACGTCCTGGACGAGGGCTACTCGCCGCCGGACCGGCCCTGGGCGGTCGACGACGAGGGCACGACGGCCTCGGAGCAGCACACCGGCGAATCCCTCGACCACCGCCTGACCAGGGAGGTCCCCGAGGGCGACGAACCCGTCCGCGACGGTCCGGGCGATCTGGCGGACGGTGACGGGGAGCTGTACGACACGGAGGTGGGGACGGACCGCGCGGGCAGACTCACCCAGGAGGGCGACGGGCACGTGCCCTCCACCCTCACCGCCCAGGACGTCGGCATCGACGGTGCGGCGGCGTCCGCCGAGGAAGCCGCGATGCACCTGATCCCCGAGGAGAGGGACCTGTTCGGGGAGGAACCGGCCCGCTGAGCGCGCAGGCCCGGCTCACGCGGCCCGGGCCGCCCACCTGAGTGCGCCGGCCTCTTTCCCCCTTCGAGGGCATCCTCCGGCGTGGCGCCCGCGCACGCGTGCGCACGAGCCGCACGCCCCGGCCCGGCCGGTCCCGGGAGCACGTACCCGGCCCGGCGGGCCCGCCCCCTGACACGCGGGCGCCCTCGTGACGCGGGACGTGGGGACGGACCGGCCGGAACGCGCCGTCGTGCTGCCGTGCTCCCCGAAAACGCTTGGACTCCGGCCCCCCGGCCACGGGAGACTCGTCACTTCCGGATCTCTCACCGCGGTCGCGCGCCGAGCGTGCTCCGCCGGTGCGGTGCCGCTCCTCCCGGGGCCGCCCGCCCGCCCATGGCGAAGTCCGGAGCAACTGCCCGCGAAACGACATGAGGTCGGCATGGGATCGCAGCAGTCTCAAGGCACCGGGCCGGGCAACGGCCCGGTACGGCTCGCACTCCGTCACTATCTGGGGGAACTGTCCCGCCAACGCGGACTTTCCGTCTTCGCCCTCTCGCTCCCGGCACTCGGCAACATCGGGATCACCTACGTCGCACCGCTCGTCGTCGCCAAGCTCGTCGGCCGTATCGCAGAGGACGGTGCCATCGGCGTACGTGAGGCGCTTCCCTACGTCGGGGTGTTCGCCGCGGTGCTGCTCCTCGCCGAGACCCTGTGGCGGGCGGGTCTGCACTGCCTCAACCGGGTGGACGCCCGCGGCATCGAGCACCTGTACGTCACCGGCATGGACGCCCTGTTCGCCAAGGACGCCGCCTTCTTCCAGGACAACTTCGCGGGGTCACTCACCAAGAGGGTGCTGAGCTTCGCCTCGCGCTTCGAGGAGTTCGTCGACACGCTCACGTTCAACATCGTCGGAAGCCTTGCCCCGCTGCTGTTCGGCACGGTCATCCTGTGGAGCTACGACCCCTTGCTGGTGGCCGGTCTGCTGACGATGATCACGCTGACCGCCGTGTGCGCGGCACCGCTCATCCGGCGCCGCCAGAAGCTCGTCAACCGGCGCGAGGAAGCCATCGCGCGGGTGTCGGGCCACGTGTCCGACGCGCTGATGAACATGGACACGGTGCGGGCCTTCGCGGCCGAGGAGCGCGAGGCCGCCGAACACCGTTCACGGGTGGCGGAGTCGAGGCGTCTGACGCTGCGCTCGTGGGACTACGGCAACCTCCGCATCGACACCCTCGTGGCACCGCTGTCCGTGCTCACCAACGGACTCGGCCTGCTCCTCGCCGTGGGGATCGGCGCCGGCGGCGGCAGCGTGGAGGCGATCGTGGTGGCCTTCACGTACTACACCGGTTCGACCCGCATCATGTTCGAGTTCAACCAGATCTACCGCCGCCTCGAGAGTTCGATGACCGAGGCCGCGCAGTTCACCGAGTTGCTCCTCGCCCCACCCACCGTGCTCGACCCCGAGACGCCTGAGCCGCTGGGCCCGAAGGCGGCCGACGTCCGGTTCGACGACGTCACGTTCGCCCACGACGGAGGTGACCCGATCTTCGAGGGCCTCCGGCTGGACGTGCCGAGCGGGGCGCGGATCGGCCTCGTCGGGAGGTCCGGCGGCGGCAAGACCACGCTCACCCGGCTGCTGCTGCGGATGTCCGACGTCCAGTCGGGCCGCATCCTGATCGGTGGTCAGGACATCAGCCGGATGCGGCAGTCCGATCTGCGGAGCCTGATCGCCTACGTCCCGCAGGAACCGGCCATGTTCCACCGCACGCTGCGTGAGAACATCCAGTTCGCCCGGCCCGGCGCCACCGACGCCGAGATCCGCGCCGCCGCCGACGCGGCCCATGTCACCGAGTTCGCCGACCACCTGCCGTCGGGCTTCGACACCATGGTCGGGGAACGCGGCGTGAAGCTCTCCGGCGGACAGCGTCAGCGGGTGGCGCTGGCCCGGGCGATCCTGCGCGACGCGCCGATCCTGCTGCTGGACGAGGCGACCAGCGCGCTGGACTCCGAGAGCGAGACCCTCGTGCAGCAGGCTCTGTGGCAGTTGATGGAGGGCCGGACCGCGCTGGTCGTCGCGCACCGCCTGAGCACGGTCGCGGCCATGGACCACCTGATCGTCCTCGACCACGGCCGCATCGTCGAGCAGGGGACGCATCACGAGCTGCTGCACACCGACGGCGCCTACGCCAAGCTCTGGCACCACCAGTCCGGCGGGTTCCTCGTCGACACGGCGACGGGTGAGCCGGCGGCCACGGCCGATCAGGCGCGGTGAGCACGGGCCCCGATGTCACGCGTCGGGGCCCGCCACCCGGTGCCCCAGGTCCCGCGTGCCCAGCGACCCCCGGAAGGGGCGTCAGCGCTCTTCACGCGTCCTGAGAACGCAGGCCGCGGTCAGCGCCACGGCACGGTCTTCGTCCTGCGAGAGCTCCGCGAGGGCCCGTGACGCCGTGGTACCCGGGATGTCGGCGAGCGCCTCCGTCAGCCTTCGACGAGCGCCCACTCCGACGGCTCCGCGGGCCAGACGGCCGACGAGCAGGGAAGCGATGTGTTCCGCCGCCGCGGGGCGGTCGGCCAGTGCGCTGAGTGCGTCGGCCGCGTCGACGTCGTTCGTCTCCTCGACCACCATGTCGACGAGCGTCGGAACCGCCTCGGCCACCCCTCGTGCCCCGAGCGCCAGTGCGGCGTACCTGCGGACCACGACGTCCGGATTCGCGAGGGCGTCCCGCAGCAGCGCGGTCGCCCCACCGCCCGGCATCTCGGCGATGCCCAGGACGGCACGCTTCCGCACCTCGGGCTCGGATGAGGCGAGGCCCTCCGCCAGCAGCGCCCCTCCCTCGTCACCCGCCTGCGCCAGAGCCCACCGAAGGGCTCCGGCGACGTTCGGGTCGGCCTCGGTCAGTGCCGCCTCCGCCAGAGCTTCCAGCGGTACCGGTACCTCGTCGACCGAGGACAGGGCCGCGCGCTGGCGCACGCCGGCGCTGTGCGATCCCAACGCGTGCAGGAGCGTGACGGTCTGGAGGACGTCCTCCCATCCCTCGGGTTCCGCCGCACCGATCCTGCGGAGCCGCGTGAGAAGCTCCGTCTCCGCCGCGACGCGTTCCCGAGTCCGGAGGATGAGATCGTCGACGAGCTCCGAGGGCGTGAAGCCCGGGTCGTCGAGCGCGCGCCCGACGTCACGCAGCGACAGGCCCAGCGACCGCAGGCTCTCGACATGGAAGATGCGCCGGATGTCGTCGTCCGAGTACACGCGATATCCGGCGCCGGACCGGCCGGTCGGGCGCACGAGACCGAGCGAGTCGTAGTGCCTGAGCATGCGGGCGCTGACCCCTGACCGCCGAGCCACATCGCCGATCAGCACTGCCCCTCACTCCTCCCGGCCGGCGCCACCGATGGCCACGGTGCGCTTCGCCTCCTCGATCGCGAACTCGAACCCGGAGTCCGGGTCGTGGAACAGCTTCTCCGTGGCGATCGCGTGCGCACGCACGCGCGGGCCGGGATCCTCCACCGCGACGCGCAGGAGCGGCACGATCATCTCACCGAGGGCGATGAGCGCCCTGCTGAGGCTCATCTGCGTCTCCCTCTCCCCGCGGCCGAGTTGTGTGGCCAGCACCGCGGCCAGCTCTCCCTCCTGCCCTTCGGGCACGAGGAGAACCGCCGCGCGCCAGGCGCTCCGCGCCACCTCGTCGTCGGCATCGGACAGGATCTCCCGGGTGATCGCGGGCCACGCCCTCCGGTCCCCGATCTTGGACAGCGTGTGCAACGCCTGACTCCGTGCCTGCGCACGCTCCGACCGGACCTCGTCGACGAGTTTCGGGACCGTCACCGACGCCGGGTGACGGGTGAGTGCCCAGGTGAGCATGTCGCGCACGTGGAAATCGGGCTCGACCGCGCATCGTTCGACGAGCATGTCGACAAGACGCGGGTCAGGGTTCGTGCCTACCGCCAGCGCCGTCCGCAGGCGCACCGACGAACGGCTGTCGAACAATCCCTGACGTGCCCGGCTCATGGCCGTGTGCTGCTTCGGTGTGGTCATCCGGCCACCTCCTTCCGTCACACCGAAGACCTTGTCACCGTGTCAAGGTCAAGCGGGGCCACCGTGCGGCCCGGCCGGTGCACCCACCCGTGTCGTCGCGGACGTCCGCCTGCCGAGCGACGTGCTGGACCGGGCGGGACACGCCAAGGCCCGCTTCCCTCGCGCATCGGCGTCACCCGGTGCGGGCATGCGAACATGACCGGGCTGCGTACGGATACCCGGCCCGGGCGCCGCCCGTCCGTCCACGGCACGGGCCCGCCCGGCGCAAGAGCTCGTCGATCGCACAGGAGCGGCCCCCACATGCCCACCACCCCCTCGTCCGAACCCACCGCCCGCATCGGCGTCACCGGCCTCGCCGTCATGGGCAGCAATCTCGCCCGTAACTTCGCCCGCCACGGCCACACGGTCGCCGTCCACAACCGCACGGCGGCCCGTACCCGGGCTCTGATCGACGAGCACGGCACGGAGGGGGACTTCGTCCCCGCCGAGACGGCCGAGGAGTTCGTGGCCTCGCTCCAGAAGCCCCGTCGCATCGTCGTCATGGTGAAGGCCGGTGAGCCGACCGATGCCGTCATCGAGGAGTTCGCCGCACTGCTGGAGGACGGCGACGTCCTCATCGACGGGGGAAACGCGCACTTCCAGGACACCCGGCGCCGTGAGAAGGCCATGCGGGAGCGGGGCATCCACTTCGTCGGGACCGGCATCTCGGGGGGCGAGGAGGGGGCGCTGAACGGACCGAGCATGATGCCGGGCGGATCGGCGGAGTCCTACACCTCGCTCGGTCCCCTCCTGGAGAGCATCGCGGCCAAGGCCGACGACGGGACGCCCTGCTGCACGCACATCGGGCCGGACGGCGCGGGGCACTTCGTCAAGATGGTCCACAACGGTATCGAGTACGCGGACATGCAGCTCATCGGGGAGGCCTACCAGCTGCTCCGCGACGTCGCCGGGTACTCCCCCGCTCAGATCGCGGACATCTTCCGCACCTGGAACACCGGGCGGCTGGACTCCTATCTCATCGAGATCACCGCAGAGGTGCTCTCGCACGTCGACGCGGCGACCGGCAAGCCCTTCGTCGACGTCGTGCTCGACCAGGCGGAGCAGAAGGGCACGGGCCGCTGGACCGTACAGATCGCCCTCGACCTGGGCGTTCCCGTCTCCGGCATCGCCGAGGCCGTCTTCGCACGCTCCGTCTCCGGCCACGGCGCCCTCCGCGACGCCTCACGCCACCTGGCCGGACCGACCGCCCGCACACTCGGTGAGAACGAGGCAGCGGCCTTCGCCGACCAGGTCGAGCAGGCCCTGTACGCCTCGAAGATCGTCGCCTACACCCAGGGCTTCCACGAGATCGCGGCCGGCAGCGAGCAGCACGAGTGGGGCATCGACCTCGGCAAGGTCGCCGCGATCTGGCGCGGCGGATGCATCATCCGCGCCGCCTTCCTCGACCGCATCACCGGCGCCTACGAAGCCCAGCCCCGGATGGCGAGCCTCCTCTCCGACAAGGGCTTCGCGGAGGAGATCGCCGCCGCACAGGACGACTGGCGCACCGTGATCTCCACCGCCGTCGCCCAGGGCGTCCCCACCCCCGCCTTCGCCGCCACCCTCGCCTACTACGACTCCCTGCGCGCCGAACGCCTTCCCGCCGCCCTCACCCAGGGCCAGCGCGACTACTTCGGCGCCCACACCTACCACCGCACCGACCGGGAGGGCACCTTCCACACCCTCTGGGGCGGCGACAGGACCGAGACCGGGAGCTGACCGACGGGGTGGGGGCGCCGAGGGGCCGGCCTCGGCGCCCCCACCCCGGGCCGTGTGACTGTCCGGTGGCGCGGCCGTCCGGGAAGGACCCGTCAGGCAGGCGCTCCCGCGCCGATCTCGATCCGCTCCGTGCCGTCGGTCGTCCGCGCGTCCGGTTCGCCGCCGACGTTCACCGAGCGCCCGCGTCCCAGGCGGGGGTGGAGGAGGACGAAGGCGAGGACCGCCGCCAGGAACGTGAGGCCCGCCGAAACGATCAGGCACACGCGCATCCCCTCGAGGAAGGCGTCACCCACGGCACCCCAGACCTGGCCGGCCGCCGGGCCGAGGGACATCGAGCCCACCGCTCCCAGGCCCGCATCGCGTGTCGCGGCCGTGACCTGGCCGGCCAGCGCGGGGTCCACTCCCGCGTCGGAGAGGTGGCCGGGGAGGGAGGAGACGGCTCGGCCGGTGAGCAGGGCTCCGAGCACGGCAGGACCGAGCGCTCCGCCGACCTGACGGAAGGCGTTGTTGCCCGCGGCCGCCATTCCGGCGAGCGGGTGCGGTACGGAGGCCACGGCGGTGGCCGTCATCGGGGTCGTCACCAGCCCCATGCCCAGCCCCAGCAGGAGCAGCCGCCAGGAGAGCGAGCCGAAAGAGGTGTCGGCGTCGGCACCGAGCAGCGTGAGCAGGGCCGCCGTCACCATGAGCAGACCCGTGGTGATCATGAGGCGCGGTGAGAGCCGGTGCATGAGGCGCCCGGCCACACCGCTGACGACCAGCGCCGCTCCGGTGATCACGAGCAGCCGCCAGGCGGTGCCGAGGGTGTCGAGCCGCTGGACCATGCCGAAGTAGAGGCTCAGCACGAAGAAGAAGCCGATCATGCCCAGGAACATGATCATGGCGACGAGGGTCGTGGCGGTGAAGCCCGGGCTGCGGAAGAGCGCGAGGTCGAGCATCGGGTGGGCGGAGCGCCGCTCGGCGACGACGAAGAGGACACCGCTGACGACGGCGACGGCGAGCGCGGTGATGACCTGTGTGTCGCCGAAGGAGCCGGCGCCCCCCTCGATGACGCCGTAGACGAGCGCGGTGATGGCGAGCGCGGCCGTGATCTGGCCGGGCCAGTCGAGCCGGCCGGCGCGCGGCGCACGGGACTCGGGCAGGATCCGCAGCGAGATGACGACCGCGACGAGCACGACGGGGAGCGGCACGAGGAAGATCCAGCGCCAGCCGACATGGCTGAGTATCGTCCCGGCGAGGACGCCGCCGATGGCGAGGGCGCCCAGCAGGCACATCGCCCAGATGCCGATGAACTTCCCGCGTTCACGGTGGTCGGGTACGGCGTGGCTGATGAGGGCCAGCGTCGTGGGCAGCAGGGCGGCGGCGCCGAGCCCGGACAGCGCCTGGCCGGTCCACAGCTGGCCGATCGAGTGCGCGGTGAGCGACGTGGCCGCGCCGGCGGCGGAGAGGAGCAGCCCGACGAGGAAGACCTTGCGCCGGCCGTGTACGTCGCCGAAGACCCCGGCGGTGAGGATGAAGGCCGCCATCGGCAGGACGAAGGCGTCCGACACCCAGGCCAGCTGCGAGGTGGTGGTGGACAGCGCCGACTGGATGGCGGTAAGGCTCACCGAGACGCTGGTCACCGGCAGGTAGGCGACGAAGACCCCGAGGCAGGCCATGCCGATGGTCGCCCCGCGGTGGGACACGGGCGAGGGTGGTGACTGGGACAACGAAACTCCTTCGGGGCGCCGAGGTCCGGCGCGGGAAAAAGACGGGAGGGGCCTCGGGAGGCGTGTCCGGCCGCACGGATCGCCGTCGACCAGGGGCCCGGGACACGACCGCCGAGACTCAGCCGAGTCTTCACCAGATCGGACGTTCCTATCAATTCGAATCCATGGAACCGGAGGAAACTGCCACCCTCAGTCGTCGGCGACTACGCTTGCTCCATGCTCGACATGCTTGACAGCTATATCCTCCACGCCCTACACATCGCACCCCGAGCACCGTTCAGGCTGGTCGGGGAGGTGGTGGGCGCTTCGGAACAGACCGTCGCGCGGCGCTACAGGACGATGCGCCGCGCGGGAACGGTACGGGTGGTGGGGCTCGTCAAGCCGGCGGTGCAGGGCCTGGTGGACAGCGTGGTCCGGATCTCGCTGCGTCCCGACCGGTTGGACGCGTGCGCCGAGGCCCTGACGCGGCTTCCCGAGGTCTCCTTCGCGCACATCTCCTTCGGCGGCTCGGAGATCGTGTGCTCGCTGGCGACGCACCACGAGGGGCGGATGCCGGAGGTGCTGCGGCAACTCGCCCGGACCCCGGGGGTTCTGGAGATCGACACCCGGATGATCCTGCATGCCTACTCCCCGCCGGGCGCCGACTGGGGGCGGCTCGGCCCCTCACTTCCCGAGGGGGCCGTGGAGACCCTTCGCGAACACCAGCCGCGCACGACACCGCGGGGCCGGCCGGTCGAACCCCACGAGGAGGACGCCGCCCTGCTCGCCGCTCTCGCGGAGGACGGCCGGGCAAGTCAGGCCGCACTCGCCGACCGCACCGGGTGGACCGCCGGAAGGGTGGCGCGGCGTCTGGAGGCGCTGGAGCGCTCGGGGACCCTGTTCTACGACGTCGACCTCGCCCTGGAGAAGCTCGGCTACCCGTACGGCGCCACCCTCTGGCTGACCACCTCCCCCGCACAGCTGCACGAGACGGGATCGGCCGTCGCCTCCCTCCCCCGGGTCGTCTTCGCCGCCGCCACGACCGGCGCACAGAACCTGATGGCGATCGTCATGTGCACGGACACCGCCGACTTCTACGACTGGCTCAGCCGCCGCCTCGCGACCGTGCCCGGGGTCACCGGCTACACGCTGAGCGTCCGGCTGCGCACCCTCAAGCACGCCGCCTCGCTCGTCCACCAGGGGCGCCTGGTGGCGCCGCCCCGCTGACGGGGCCGCGCGTCGCCCGGCCGGACCGGGCCGGCGTGCGGCCGGGGGCTTCGTGTGCATAAGTGGCAGGGAGCCCCGTCCATCGCCCACGGAGTGCGCGCATGTCCGACGCCGTACCGGAACCTCTCGTGGTCCAGCCCGTCGTGGGAGGACGGCGACTGGCAGCCGGTCAAGGACGCGGCCCGTACCTGCGCCTTCGCCGAGGACATGGCGGTCATCGACGGGTACGCGGCGGCCGGCGTCACGGGGCTGCGGGACGGTTCCCCACACCCCCCGCTGCCGCTCCCCGCGGACGCGCGGGACCATCCCACCGCGGTGAGCCAGGCCCTCACCCGGCCGCGGCCGGCGGGCGTCGACGGGCCGTACCGGCTCCTGCTGGGCGCCGACGCGTCCACCGAGGCGACCGGGACCTCCGACCACGGTTATCCGGTGGCAACCCATCTGGCCCGGCAGCTCGAAGAACCGATCCTGTGGGCACCCGCCGTGAAGGGCGAGGTCCTGCTGTCCACCCGTGGCGGCGACTTCGAGCTGTGCCTGGGGCAGGAGCTGTCCATCGGATATCTGGACCACGACGCGACGAACATCCGGCTCTGCTTCCACCAGGCGTTCACCTTCCGGATGCTGACCCCCGAGGCCGCCGTGTCTTTCATCGCCTGACAGCGCCGACCCCCGCGGCTCCCCGTCAGGCCGACCTGCGAGGCTCCCATCAACGACACCCGCCGTACGCCACCGTCGGACTCCGCGGCAGCCCGGGGCCCGCTCGGCACAGCACGTTCCGCCAGGTTCGCCGAGGCGCTCCGTCTCGCGGTCGCGGAGGGGCTGCTGGGCGAGCAGCGCCCCCTCGCGGGCTTCCTGGACGCCGACGGCATACGTGACTCCGTGGACGCGCTACGGGCCGCCTTCGCAGCCGAGCCGGGCGTACACGTGCTGCACACGTTCGCGGCGAAGGCCGCCTCCCTGATCCCGGTGCTGCGGCTGCTCGCCGACTGCGGGATGGGCTGTGAGGTGGCGAGCCCGGGCGAACTGAGGCTCGCGGTGGAAGCGGGATTCCCTCCGGCCCGCATCGTCCTGGACTCGCCCGCCAAGACCCGCGCCGAGCTGAGGCTGGCGCTGGCGCTCGGTGTCGCGGTGAACGCGGACGGCTTCGGTGAGATCCGCCGCATCGAGGAGCTCCGCTCCCCCGGCTCGCCGTCCGTGCTCGGGCTGCGGGTGAACCCTCAGGTGGGAGGCGGTTCGATCGGTGCCATGAGTACGGCGACGGCCACGTCGAAGTTCGGCGTGGCCCTGCGCGACCCCGGAGCGAGGGAGCGTGTCGTGCAGACCTTCGCGGAACGTCCGTGGCTGACCAGACTGCACGCCCACGTCGGCTCGCAGGGCTGCTCTCTGGAGCTCATCGCCGAGGGCATCACGGAGACGTACCGGCTCGCCGAGGAGATCAACGAGGTGCTGGGCACGCGGCGGATCACCGGCATCGACATCGGCGGTGGTCTGCCGGTCAACTTCTCCGACGACGAGGTCCGCCCCGCCTTCGCGGACTACGTGGCGTCGCTCCGTGCCGCAGCTCCGGGGATGTTCGACGGGCGTTACGACCTGGTCACCGAGTTCGGCAGGTCCCTGCTGGCCAAGAACGGCTTCATCGGGGCGCGCGTCGAGTACACGAAGGACGCCGGCGGGCGCCGCATCGCGCTCACCCACGCGGGGGCGCAGATCGCCACCCGCACGGTGTTCATGCCCGACGCCTGGCCGCTCCGGGTCGGCGCCTTCGACGGGGAGGGCCGCCCCCGGAGCGGGCGGACGATGGTCCAGGACATCGCGGGGCCGTGCTGCTTCGCCGGGGACGTCGTGGCCCACGCCCGTGAGCTGCCCGAACTCCGCGAGGGCGACTTCGTGGCCCTGTACGACACGGGGGCGTACTACTTCTCCACCCCGTGGGCCTACAACAGCCTGCCCCGGCCGGCGGTGTACGGCTTCGCGGGGGATGTCGGCGACCTGCGCTTCGCCCCCGTGCGCGAGGCGCAGTCACTGGACTCGGTGGCGGCGGAGAGCGGGCTGGGCCACGCCGACGCGCTGAGGGAGCTGCGGGCGCAACGGTAGGCGCTCGCGGTCACCCGGTGGGCGCGGGCGAGGGCTCCGGCTCGGGGACGGGCTCGGGGTTCGGGTTCGGCGGCTGCGGAATGGGGTCGGGCGCGGGGCCGGGCGGCACCGGGCCCGGCGGTACGGGGGGCGGCGAGGGCACCGGTGTGGGCGGTCCTGGCACGGGCGGGGGCATCGGCGCGGGCGGTACGGGGTCGGGATTCGGGTGCGTCATCTCGGTCCTCCAACACGAACGCGACGGGTGGATCCGGATGACCGGATCCGGACGGGTGGAACTCATCTCCACCGTCTCCCCGTGCGGCTGCCCTCGCCTGCCGAGTCCATACGTACCCGCCGTGACTCCTGTCCCGGGAAGCCACCCGGCCGAGCCTCCCACCTGCCCAGGGACACAGCGGGTCCCTCAGGGGCGGGAGGCGACGACGGTCCCGTGGATCAGGTCCCTGTGGGGACGGCCTGCGGGCTGCGCTCGGTGCGCGTACCGGGCACGGGGGCGGACGGGTCAGCTCCCAGGGCGACGATCCGGTTCCCCTCGTCGACGTGCACGACACTCGGCACGAGGGCACGCGCCTCGGCGTCGTCGACCTGGGCGTAACTGATGAGGATGACCAGGTCACCGGGGTGCACGAGGTGGGCGGCGGCGCCGTTGATCCCGATGACGCCGGAGCCGCGCTCCCCCTCGATGACGTACGTCTCGAGACGGGCACCGTTGTCGATGTCCACGATGTGGACGAGCTCGCCGGGCAGCAGATCCGCGGCGTCCATCAGGTCGGCGTCGATGGTCACCGAGCCGACGTAGTGCAGGTCGGCCTGGGTGACGGTGGCCCGGTGGATCTTGGACTTGAACAGAGTGCGCAGCACTTTGGACTCCTCTAAGACGGCTCCCTGCCCGCTTTCTGCAGGTCAAGGGCGGTCTCCACTCTACACGGGCAGGCGTCGCAGTCGGTGATCGTGGGAACATCGCCTCTCATCGGTCCCACCTCCCGCTCCAGCCCGCCCCGGGCGATCACCCCCGCATACCACCGCTCACGGTCCTGCACCCGTGCGGCGCTGCGACGCGAAGTCCACGTGGACGATGCCGAAGCGCTTGCGGAAGCCGTACGTCCACCGGCGGAATCGCCCGGTGTAAGGGTGTGCGCGGGACTGGGGACGGGAAAGGCGAAGTTCGTCATGGTATGCACCCGTGGGCAGGAAGGCGCGAGCGGGGCGACGGACGGCGGGACGGAGAGCAGGCAGTGTCCGACGAGGTACGGGGGTGGCTCTCCCCGAAAGCGGTGGCGGCCGAGGCCGGTGTGAGCCAGGAGTTCGACCTCTCCCAGTGCGTGCGGGAGCCGATCCACCTGCTCGGCGGCGTCCAGTCGTACGGGGCCCTGGTCGCAGCCCGGTCGCACGACGCCGTGGTCGACACGGTGAGCCGGAACGCGCGGGAGGTACTGGGGCGGGCGGCCGAGGAGCTGGTGGGGCGGCCGGTCACGGAGCTGATCGGTGAGGAGCAGTGGGCGCTGGCGCGGGAGAGCGCGGAGGCCGCGGCGGTCCCCCCGGAGAACTCCGGCCCGGACTCCCCGCCGGACGGGCCCGCCGCCTCCGGTGTGCTGTCCCTCACCCTTGAGCAGGACGGGCGGGCCCGGCACTTCGACGTGACCGTCCACCGGGTCGCGGAGCTGCTGGTGCTGGAGTTCGAACCGCGTTCGGCGGACCGGCCCTTCGTGTTCCAGAGCTTCTATCCCCGGGTACGCCGCGCCCTGCAGCGGCTCCAGGGCGCGGCCGGCGTCACTGAGTGCTGTGAGGCCGCCGTCGGCGAGGTCCAGGCGCTCACCGGCTACGACCGGGTGGTGGCATACCGGTTCGAGGGCACCGACGGGCCCGGCCAGGTCATCGCGGAGGTGCGCAACGAAGGGCGGGAGCCGTGGCTGGGGCTATGGTTCCCGGCCAGCGACATCCCGCCGCAGGCCCGCCGCCTCTACGCCCGCAACTGGATCCGGGCCATCGCTGACGTGGACGACCGGACCGTGGGGCTGCTGCCCGAGCTGCGGGAGGAGACGGGCGAGCCGCTGGACCTGTCGGGCTCGATACTGCGGACCGTCTCCGGCTACCACCTGGAGTACCTGCGCAACATCGGTGTGACCTCGTCCATGTCCGTCTCGCTCCTGCAGGAGGGTGAGCTGTGGGGGCTGATCGCCTGCCACGGTGACGAGCCGAGACGGCTGGCCCCCGAAGTACGGGCGGCCTGCGAGTTCTTCGGGATCGCGCTGTCCCTGCAACTGGCGGCCGTCGCGGAGCGCGAGCAGGCCGACGAGCTGTCCGGGTACCGGCGGGCCCTCGCCGCGCTGCTGGCCCGGCTCACCTCCCAGGCGCCGGACGCGCTGCCGTTCCCCGACTCCGGGGTGCCCGAACTCATCCACGCGGACGGGGCGTTGCTGATCCGGGGTACAGAGACGCTGGCGACGGGGAGCCCTCCCCCCGAAGGGCTGCCCCGCCTGCTGGAGCAGCTCGCCGACCGGAGTCCGGTCGGCGAGGTGTGGAGCAGCGACCGGGTGCCGGAGGTGCTGGGGCTCGAGCCGGTGGACGCGGAGGCCCAGGAGCTGCCCGCGGGCCTCCTCTTCCTCCCCTTCAACCGGGACGGCGACCTGCTGGCCTGGTGGCGCCGTGAACTGCCCGCGCCCCGGGAGTGGGCGGCGGATCCGGCACGCCCGGTGCGCACGGGGCCGGGCGGTGAGCGGCTGACCCCGCGCGGTTCGGCGGCCGTCCACCGGGCGACCGTACGCGGGCGGAGCAAGCCGTGGAGCCCCGCGCAGCGGGTCGTCGCCGGGGAGCTGTGGCGGGAGATGTCGGGCCTGCTGAGCCGTCGGACGGCGTACCTGGAGAAGCGGAATGCCGAGCTGTCCCGGACCAACGAGGACCTGGACGCCTTCGCGCACGCGGCGGCCCACGACCTGAAGGAACCGTTGCGGGGGATCTCGAACGCTGCGTCCTTCATGGTCGAGGACGCGGGTTCCGAACTGGACGCGACCTCGCTGCGCCGGCTCACCACGGTCCGCCGGCTCACGGAGCGCATGGACGGGCTGCTCGACTCCCTGCTGCACTTCTCCCTCCTCGGCCAGGTGGGCCTGCGGCGGGAGCTGTTGTCGCTGGACGAAGTGGTGGACGACGCGCTGGTCGTCGCCGGTGCCCGGCTGGCGGAGCAGGGTGTGACCCTGGTGCGCCCGGCCGCCCTGCCCCGGCTGCGCGCGGACCGGGACCGGTTGCGCGAGGTGCTGGAGAACCTGCTGGTCAACGCGGCCAAGTACGCGGCGGACGAGGGCACGGGGGAGCGGCGGGTGTGGGTGGAGGCGGTGCCGGTGGTGCCGCCGGGCGGGGACACCGAGGACCCGGACAGCGGCGGGGGCGGGCGGCCGGTGACCGCTGTGGTCGTGCGGGACAACGGCATCGGGATCCCGCCCGACCGTCACGAGGACGTCCTCCAGCTGTTCCGCCGACTGCACGCCCGGGGCGAACGGGGCGGCGGTTCCGGCGTCGGCCTCGCCGTGGTCAAGCGGATCGTGGAACGCCACGGGGGCCGACTGTGGCTGGAGAGCCCGGCCGCCGCCCCGGACGGCAGCCGCGGCGGCGGTCCGGGGACGGCGGTGTGGTTCACGTTGGGCGGGGCGGACTCCCCGCCCGGCGGGTGACGCCGGTCCGCCCGGCCCGGGGCCGGGGTGCGGGCTACCCGGCGGCGGACCGCCCGTCGGTCCCCTGCCCGATCCAGAAGTCGACCGCTCCCCGCAGGACCGTCTGGAACAGCTCGAAGTTGACGGGCTTGTAGATGTAGCTGTCGGCACCCGCCGCGTAGCAGGCGTCCTCCTCCGTCGAGGAGGTGGACGACGTGAAGACGAGGACCGTCAGGGACGCGCACTCGGCGTGCCCGCGCAGGTCCGACAGGAGGGTCAGACCGTTCGTGCCCGGCATGTTCAGGTCGAGCAGCACCAGGTCCGGCATCCGGGCGGAGGGGTCGAGGAGGCGGGGCACCACCGCATCGCTGCGTGGCGCGAACTCCACCTGCAGGGACGGGTGGGAGCGCGACAGGGCCCGTTGGATGGCCTCCGTGTCCTCCTCCGAGTCCTCCACGACGAGGATCAGTCCATCGCTGTTCATGTGGGACCTGCCTGTTCGCCGGTGCGGGTGTCCGTTGCGGCCCCGCGGGTACGGATGGTCATCACAGGGCCGCCTGTTCGAGCCGGAGAGTGTGGCCGGTACCTGGTGGGACGCCGGTCCAGCGGGCCACGAGCAGGGCGATGTCGTCCTGTCCGGAGGCGCGGAACCACTTGGCCTGCCGGGCCAGGCTCTCCGCGATGTGCGCGGCGTCGAGACCGCGGAGGGCGGCGAGCCGTTGCGGCAGGACGCTCTCGAAGAAGGTGCCGTCCGCTTCCCGTGACTCGGTGAGCCCGTCGGTGAACAGCACCAGGGTGTCGTCCGGGGCGAGTCGGTCCTCGTGACTCTCGTAGGAGACGTCGTCCAGGACGCCGAGGAGGAGCCCCCCGCAGAGCACTTCGGACACCGTGCCGTCGCCGCGGAGCACCAGGGGGGCGGGGTGCCCGGCACTGCACGTGCTGACCAGCGCCGTGCCGTCGGCCTGGGGCGTCAGCGTCGTGACGACCGCGGTGAGGAAGCGGCTCGCCCGCTCCTGGCGCAGGGCCCGGTTGAGCCGCATCAGGGCGGTGCCCGCGTCGGTGCCCTCCTCCAGCAGGGTGCGCAGGGTGTGGCGGGCGAGACCGGTGAGGGCCGCCGCCTCCGCGCCGCGTCCGCAGACGTCGCCGATCAGCAGGGCGATGCTTCCGTCGGGCCGGGGCACGGCGTCGTAGAAGTCGCCGCCGACGTCGAGCATGGGGTCGCCGACCTCGTAACTCGCTGACAGGTCCCACTGGTCGGTGGCCGGGAGCCGCGAGGGGAGCAGGTGCTCCTGGAGCGAGAGGACGGCGTTGCGGCGGAGCTCGTAGAGCAGGGCGTTGTCGATGGCGAGTGCGGCCCGGGTGGCGAGGCTGCGGAGGAAGGCGCTGTCCGGCAGCCGGTCCTCGGGCCGCTGGTAGACGAAGGTGATGCTGCCGACGACACGGCCCCGGGCGCGGAGCGTGCTGATGCTGACGACGGTCGGGTGGCGGCAGTCCCCGGCCGTTCCGGCGTCGGCGGCGAAGGGCGAGCCGTCGAGTGCCGCGCCGCTCAGGAACAGGGGGTCCTCGTCCTCGCCCCGGCGGGCGAGCAGTGCGGCCAGCCACGGGTCGTCGCGGCCCGCCGCCTCCAGTGCGCGCTGCTGCTGGACGGCGACGTGCGTGGCGGCGACGAACTCCGGGCCCTCGCTGCGCAGCAGGTGTACGAGACATCCGTCGGCGACGGCCGGAACGGCGATCCGGGCCACCCGCCGCAGGGTGTCGACCACGTCCAGGGACGAGTCCATCTGGAGCGAGGCCTCGGCCAGCAGCGCGTCGTCCGCGCCCCGGCGGGCCTCACGGCCGCGCTGGAGGATGCCGGTGTGGCAGGCGACGATGACGTCGGCCGCCTGCATGAGCCGGCGCTCGACGGTCGGTACGTCCGCCGAGGCGTCGACGGCGGCACCGAGCGTGGCCCAGCCCCGGCGGTCGAGCCGGAAGGTGCAGGCCACGACGGAGGTCCCGAGCGGCGTCTGCCGCAGGAACTCCGCCTCTGGCCACACCGCGTCGTCCAGGCTGGCCACGGCGGACCGGATGACCACGGGGTCGTCACCCGGCTCGCGTACGGCCGCCGCCGGCACCGACCGCGGGGCCGTGACGATCACTGGGGCGTCACTCCTGTCGCTCAGGACGCGCGTGTACCGCAGGACCTGCTTCTCGTCCCAGCGGGTGCCCACGACGACGTGGACGCCCGGGGTGGCGAGGAGCGGCGCGTAGACGTCGTCCGCGAGCGCCTCGACCTCCTCGGCCCGTGAAGAGGCCTGCCAGAGCCGGTGCAGCACACTGGACCACGGGTCGTCGACCATGTGCCCGCCCTCCGGCGCCGTCGGGTCTCCGTACTCCCGCCAGTATGACCGGCGGGCAGCCATTCATGCCGTGTGAGCAGTTCCGGCGAGCCGCTGGACGTCCCGGCGCCGTCCGACCGCTCAGACCTCCGGTCGCGATCTACGCGGGCGGCCTGCTCGTCGGGTACGTCGCCGGGTTCGTCGCGACGTACTTCTTCGGCTTCAGCAAGGACATGCTGACCGGGTTCGACGTCTCCCGGGAGCCGGCCCGGTCGACACACCCCCGGCAGCGGACCGAGGCACCTGGCGGCCTCGACCGCCTCCCGCACGGTCGGATGGATGTGTCCCAGATCCGCCCTCGCGTCCGCGGTGCGCAGCACGTCCCTCACCTGACCACGTCGCGAGGAAGCAGCAGCCGGACTCCTCGGCCCTCCAGATCCCAGGCCGGCTGGTCGAGCATGCGTACGGCCCTGACGTCGATGAAGGGGACGGCCTCGGCGTCGAACACGACCGCCGTGGCTCCGTCCCTGTCGGCGGCCCTCGCCACCGTGGACCGGATCCGTTCGGCGTTGGCGAAGTAGATGCCCCCTCGACGCGCAGCACCACCAGCCCCGGGATCCTGCGGCTTTCCCGGTGCCGGTCGAGCGCGGGGAGCAGGCGGGGCATGCTCGCCCTCATCCGGAGGAGAGATCACTGATGGCGCTGCCCACCAGTTTCGCGGCGAAGAGCAGGCAGATCACGGCCATGATCGCCGTGTTGTGCCGCTCCATCCAGAGCTTGAGTCCGTCGAGGATGTGCTGCGAGCGCTCCTTGAGGGCGAAGTAGAGCACGAGCGGCGCTCCGGGCCCGATCGCTCCGAGGACCACGTAGACCGCGAGCGCCACGGCCTGGGCGCCGGCGGAGTCGTCCGTGCGCGCGATCGCCGAGGCCGCGGCGATGGAGAGCAGCAGGTTCTTCGGGTTGACGGCGGAAAGCGCCGTCCCGAGCGCCAGCGCCTTGACGGGGGTGAACGAGTCGACCGTCCTCATCCACTTCGGCAACGTCACCTCCTCGTCACCGCGCGGCCGGCCGCGCCACTCCTTCACCGCCAACCGCAGCAGCAGTACTCCGAGCGCCAGGTCGAGCGCGCTGACGCACGCAGACGGAGCTGCCCCGGCAGTTCGAAGTGACCCTCTGGGGCGTGCTCCCCACTCTCGCCCGGGCCACAGCCCTGTCGTGGCGCGGGGCGGTCCGGGGACTGGCGGAGCACTGGGGTGCGCTCAAGTACACCCAGGCCCTGGCCGGCGGTCGCAGCCCTCCGTCCTCGGCCTCACCGACGAAGGCCACCGCGTCGCGGACCACTACACGTCGCTGCAGTCCGGCGAGCTTGGCATCGGCTTCGCGCTCACCCTCGCCGAACACATGCTGCGCAGCCGCTTCCCCGACCACACGGTGACGAACGTCCCTGCCGATACGGCGTTACGCGCGGGCTGGGCCCTCACCAGCAAGGACGAAGGCGAGAAGGTGAGGTATCGCTATCGCCCTCAGTACTTCGCAGAGGGAGCACCGGCGACGGCAGCGCCTTGGCTCGCGCTGCAAGGGGATCGTGAACTGGGCGCTATCACCGTCGGTGCCGTGGCCGACCTCGTCCTGCGCTCCGACCCGTTCAGGGACGTCACCGTGCAGGCCGAACCGGGCAGCTATGCGCGAGCGGTCGTGCAGAACGGCGTGGTCAGGATGGACAACTCTCAGACCGTCCGACTCCGAACCGGCACAGGCGACGGGCATCGCCCGCCGCCTGTGCCGGTGTTGTCGCTCAGCTGCGATCAGGCGGTCGCTGTGCTGAACCAAGGCATCGGTTCCTGGCCCGCGCGTCGGCGCCGCTCGCGCAGGACGCGCCCCCGGCCGAGGAGCACGACGCGGAGTCAGCCGAGCGGGGGCGTGTCCTCCTCCAGGATCTCGAAGACGTCGGGCTCAGGTGTGGCAAGGTCCCCCAGACCGCGGACCCGGTTGCGGAACGCGTCGGCCTTCATGGCCCGCCGGTGGGACTCGGCGTCCGCCCAGCGGGCGGTCTCGACGAAGACCTCGGGGTGGTTGACCGAACGGTAGAGGCAGTGGTCGAGAAACCCGGGCTGGCTGCTCATGTGCTCGGTGATGCCCCCGAGGATCTCCTGGAAGGCGTCGACGTCGCCGTGGACCGTGAGGCGGTTGATCACTGTGATCACGGGTTCTCTCCTATGAGGTCGGAGTGAGGACGGTCGGCCGCGCCGGGGTGCGCGCGGTCGGCCCGGTCGGTGTGCGCG
The DNA here is from genome assembly GCF_029428875.1 of Streptomyces sp. JH34. Taxonomy (NCBI): domain Bacteria; kingdom Bacillati; phylum Actinomycetota; class Actinomycetes; order Kitasatosporales; family Streptomycetaceae; genus Streptomyces; species Streptomyces sp. JH34. The sequence goes on from NZ_JAJSOO010000001.1 coordinate 516,734, forward strand.
GCACGTGCGCGCAGCTCGCGGCGGAGGATCTTCCCGTTCGGGGAACGGGGGACGCGTTCCACCACGTCGAGGAACTTGATCTGCTGGTAGTAGGGGACCTGATGGTTCACGTGGGCGGTGAGCTCCGCCGGATCGGACGGTCCGGCGTCCTCATCCAGCACGACGAAGGCATGGGCCACCGCGCCGCTGAACGGCTCCGGGTGGTCGACCACCGCGCAGTCCCGTACGGCCGGGTGGGTGATGAGGACCTGCTCGATCTCCGTGGGTGACACCAGCCAGTTCTCGCACTTGAAGACATCCTTGATCCGGTCCACCAGGTACAGGTAGCCGTCCTGGTCCTGATGGCCTATGTCACCGGTGGAGAACCAGCCGTCGGCGCCGACCGCGGGGCCGACGGCGCCGAGGTAGCCGCGCATGAGCTGCGGTCCGCGGACCTGGATCTCGCCGTCCCGCCCGGCCGGAAGCGGGGTGCGCCTGTCCAAGTCCACCACCCGGCAGTCGGTGCCGGGCACCACCGGGCCCACGGAGCCGGGCCGGGGCCGTGCCGGCGGCTCGCCGTGCGTGAGCGGGGAGGTTTCGGCCAGTCCGTACCCCTGCACGACCGGAATACCGAAGTGCGCCCCGAGGGTACGGGCCTGGGCGGGCAGCAGCGCCGAACCACCGGAGAAGACCGCGCGGACCGTCTCCAGCCGGAGGCCCGGCAGCCTGGGGTCAGCCGCCAGGTGCGCCAGCCGTACGGGAAGGCTGTAGTAGTGCGTCGCGCGGTGACGATTCGCAGCCTCGATCGCCTCCGCCGGGTCGGCTGACGGGCTCAGCACCTGGGTCGCTCCCGCGTACACCGCGGCGTTGAGGTGCATCGGGTGGTAGAGCGGCAGGTTGTTGAGGGCCACCGCGTCGCCGTCCAAGCCGTGGACGGCGGCGATCTGTGCGGCGTTGACCACGAGGTTGCGGTGTGTCAGCTGAACGGCCTTCGGTTCCCCCGTGGTCCCGCTGGTGAACTGGACGCACGCCACCGAGTCCAGGTGCGGAGCGGGCCCCGGGGCATCACGGCCCCTTCCGCCGGGCCCCGCGGTGCCCTGGACGAGAGCGTCCGGGGAGAGGACGTGACGCAGGTGCGGGAGCTTCCCACGCACCTGGGCGACCCGCTCGGCCACCCCGGGCGGGGCGACCACCACGGTCGTCCCGGCGACGGAAAGGACGTGGGTGAGGGCGTCGCCCCGCAGGTGCGGATTGACGAGCACGACGACGTGGCCCGCGCGCACGGCGCCGTAGTAGACGACCGCGAACGACGGGTCGAGGGAGGCCACCAGCCCCACGACGGTTCCGCTCCCGCCGGCCGCCCGGCTCAGGGCCTGGGCACAGTCGTCGGCTCGGTCATCCAGTTCCGCGTACGTCGTCGTCCCACTCGGTGTGCGCACGGCGACCCGGTCGGGTGCCGCCGCGGCGGCCCGGCGCAGGAGACCGTCCAGTGGCACCTCCGGCACCCGCGCGAGGTCGAACGGCACAGTCGGAAGCCCCGGGGGGGCCGAGCGGGCCGGTTCGGCGGAAGCTCGCCGGGAGGTCGGTGTGCCGGTGTCGGGCGGGATGTCAGGCGTGGGCGGCATGGACTCGCTCCTCGGCGAACTGCTGGGCGTACCGCAGGGTTTGCAGACTGTTGGTGCTCAGGACACGGCGCAGGTACTTCCGGGCGTCGGCGACCGTGGTGCCCTCCCCAAGGAGCGGCAGCGCGGACGGTTTGATCGTCGCGGTGTGCCGGGCGTAGGCGATGACGCCCTCCGGGGTCTCCGTGAACACCCAGTGCCCGGTGTGGCCGTCGAGCAGAGCCGGAAGACTGATCTGCTTGTAGACGATCTTGTGACTCGGCAGGCAGACACGCACGGACCGTGTGGTGTGGTCGCGTCCGTCGGGGGTGTGCGTGTGCATGTCGAAGAACTGGATGCCGGGGGTGTCCTCGGTCATCTCCAGCTTCTCCACGTGCGGAACCCGCTCCGGCCATTCGGCGGCGGCGTACAGGAACTCGTAGACGTCCTCCAGCCGGCCGCCGATGAACAGCGGATCCTCGAAGGAGATGACCAGGGGCTCCACTTCGTCCCACCGCTCGGCGAGGTCTCGCAGTGAGTCGAGCTGACCGGGGGTGCGCGCGTTGACGTCGTCGGTGGTCCGGCGCACCGCTTCGGGATCGTCCCCGGTGACGGTGAACTCATGGGTGACACCCACGGTCGTGGTTCCCTCGCCGTCGGCCTCGAAGCTCCACATCGCGCGCATGTTCGTCAGGGGTGCCTGCGGCTCCAACTGGTCGAAGACGATGCGCAGCCCTTCGCGGTCGAGCCGGCGGCGGGCGTCCCAGACGTGCACGTCGGTTCCGCCGGTCAGCGCCCAACGACGGATCAGGTCGCCGTGGCCGGCGTCGGACTCCAGGACCTCGGCGTGCACGGCGGGACCGAAGTGCTGGGGCCAGTGGTCGAGGTCGGCCATCAGGTCGAAGCAGAGCGGAGCGGCTGCCCGGACGGTGACGCGGTGCCGGACGAGGTGCGGCTGAGACATGGTGATTCCTTTCGGACGGGAGGAGTGTCGGCGCGCTGCTCGAACTGCAGGGACCGGGGAAAGCAGAAGAGGAAGGAGACGGAGACGGAGAGGGGGTACGGGAAGGGGAGCGGCGGCATGAGCGGCGGCAGCGGGATCATCACCGGCCGCCCGAGACGTCGATCACGGCGCCGTTGATGTTGCCGTTCGCCTCCGCGCAGAGGAACGCGATCGCCGCCGCCACGTCCTCGGGTGTGCTCAGCCGCCCGCTGGGGGTGCGCCGCAGCTCCCGCTCGCGCACCTCCCCCGGCAGGTCGGCCAGCACTCCCGCGGTGCGGGTCAGGCCCGGGCTGACGAGGTTGACGAACACTCCGTCGGGCCCCGCGTCCCAGGCCAGGCTGCGCGCGAAGCCGTGCAGTGCGGCCTTGCCCGCGGCGTAGAACTCCTGCCCGGGTGCCCCGTCCCGGGTGCGGTGCGAGGACAGCAGCGCCACCCGGCCCCAGGTGCGGGCGCGCATGCCGGGCAGGACCAGCTGTACCGTGCGCAGGGTCTGTTCCAGGTTGTCCCGGAGCAGTTGCTGCCACTGCTGCGGTGGGACGTCCTCGACGCGTGTGCCGGGCGGTTGCCGGGGTCCGCGCCGCACCGCGTTGGCGACGAGGATGTCCACACCTCCCCAGCGGTTCTCGGCGGCCCGGACGGCGGCGTCGACGGACGAGGGGTCGCCCAGGTCGTACGGGACGGCGCAGGCCAGATCGCGGCCCGCCCCCAGTTCGTCCGCGAGTTCGCGGGCACGTTTCTCCCCGGTGCGATAGGTGAGGACCACCCTGGCGCCCTCGGCGGCGAACGCGCGGGCGGTGGCCGTCCCGATGCCCGATGAGGCGCCTGTGATCAGCGCGGTCCTTCCGGCGATGCCCAGATCCATCTCACACCCCCGGTCGGGCGGGCCGCAGCCCGCGCACGGCGTCCAGGGCGGGCGTCAGCTCCTGGGAGGTCAGGGCGGAGCCGCGCGCGCAGAGGTAGCCGTCCGGCCTGACCAGCAGCCAGCCGTCGGGGGCACAGCCCAGGTGTCTGCGGACTCCTCCGTCCGGGTCGGGCATCGGGCGGGGGCCCGAGGTCTCGTCCGTGCCGGAGGTCTCGAGCGTGTCGGCGAACACACGTACCGAAAGCCAGTCCGCGTGCGCCTCGTGCGCCTGTTCGGCGGCACGGGCGGAGATGGCTCCCCCGCCTGCCACGAGCAGGGTGCACCGGGTGTCTCGCAGCTCGGCCAGCAGGGCGCTCCAGCCCGTCCCGAGGGCGTCCCGCGCGGTGACCTGGGCGATCCGGGTCCCGGATCGCGGCCCGGCGGCGGTGCGGGGGCGGGTGTCGGGGACGGTCAGCGGGCTGTCCGTGTAGTCCAGCGCCAGCGCCGACATGGTGCCGATGATCCCGCGCTCGATCCGGCCGCGCAGCGGACCGCACCGGCGGACGAGCGCGAAGACCACGGGGAGCGCGATGCCTGCCGCGGAGTTCTTCAACTGGACGAGCCAGGTGGCCTTCCTGGTGGAGCCGAGGAGGGCCCGGCCGATCGGAACACGCTCGTCCGAGTAGGAGTCGAGCAGTGTGTCCGGTGCGTGGCCCCGTACGACGAGCGCAAGCTTCCAGGCAAGGTTGTAGGCGTCCTGGACACCGGTGTTGAGGCCCTGGCCGGAGGCGGGGCTGTGCACGTGCGCGGCGTCGCCCGCCAGCATGACCCGGCCCTCCCGCATGCGGGCGATCATGCGCTGCTGGATGGTGAAGACCGACACCCAGCTCGGGGTGGACACCCGAACGGGGCGGCCGAGTCCGGCTCGCAGTTTGCGGGCGAAGCGGTCGGCCACCTCGTCCGGGTCTCCGCTGTAGGAGGCGTCGGCGGTGTCCAGCAACCGCCATTTGTCCTTCTCGGGAAAAGGAATGGCCATCACCGTCCCCTTGCCGACCTTGATCCAGTGGATGCTGTTCTGCGGCAGGCCCGCCTCGAGTTCGGCGTCGGCGATCAGCCAGGTCTCGCTGGAGTCCCCCAGGAGTGGCAGCCCGAGGAGTTTGCGGACCGTGCTGTGTCCGCCGTCGCAGCCCACCAGCCGCTCCACGGTGAGGCGTTCCTCACCGTCCGCCGTGTGCAGGACGACGTGCACGGCCTCGGCGTCCTGGGTGAAGCTGCCGAGGCGGACCCCCCATTCGACCTTCACGCCGAGTTTTGCGGCGGCCTGCCGCAGGACGTCCTCGGTAGCGGCCTGGTCGATCATCAGCGTCATCGGGTAGCGGGTGGGGACCCGGGAGTAGTCGGGGCCCAGACGGGCCAGCCGGCGGCCGTTCGCGTGCATGGTGAAGCGCTGGATGCGCCGTCCTCGGGGCAACATGTCCTCGACGAGCCCCTGGTGGTCGTACGTCTCCAGGGAACGTGCGTGGGTGGCCATTGCGCGGCTGGTGACAGCGGGCCCGTGGGCGGCGTCGATCAGGCGTACGCGCAGACCGCGCCGGGCGAGTTCGACCGCTGCGGTCAGTCCCACCGGGCCGGCACCCGTCACCAGGACCTGGGGAGGGTTCGGCGGCGCCCCGCCGGCGTTGTCGGCTGTCGTCATGACGGTCTCCTCGTGGGTTCGGTGAGCGGATGCGTCAGGCGGTAGGCGGCGCGGGCCGGGGCGGCGAGCCGGCAGGTGTGGCCGCGGTGGACCGGGGCGGGGTGGCGGACCAGGCAGGGAGCAGTCCGCGGCGCCGGGCCTCCGCGAGCGTCGGGGCCTCCCGGTCCCGTGCGGAGAGCGACCGCTCCGCACCGGCCGGCCAGGGCAGGGCCAGCTCCGGGTCGAGCGGGTGGACCGTCCGTTCGCGTCCGGGCCGGTAGGGGGCGGAGCAGAGGTAGAGCACGGTGGCGCGGTCGGTGAGGGCCGTGAAGGCGTGCCCCAGCCCCTCGGCGAGGTGGACGGCCCGCCATTGGCCGGGCCCGAGCCGCACCGAGTCCCACCGGCCGAAGGTGGGCGAGCCCTCGCGCACGTCCACCACGAAGTCCCGCACCTCACCCGCCACACATGTGACGTAGCGGGCCTGGCCCGGAGGCGTCTCGACGAAGTGGACACCGCGGACCACGTCCTTACGGGAGATCGACACGGCGGCCAGAGCCACGGGCATCGGCGCCCCGAGGGCCGCCGAGACCTCGTCGCCGGAGTACCACTCGACGAAGGTGCCGCGTTCGTCGTGGTGCGGGCGGAGGTCGATCTCCCACGCGCCGTCGATGGCTAACCGGCGCATCGCTGCACCTCGCCGTCCGGCTCGGGGGCGGCCGGCGCCGCGCCGTGTGCGACGCGCACGAGGGAGGGGACCGTGCGGGCCGGGGACGGCTGCCGGGCGATGTCCTCGGCAAGGGCGCGGGCGCCGGACCGGTGGCGGGGGTCCCCCAGCAACCGCCGGCACTCCGTCTCGATCCGGGCGGCGGTGGCCCCGGACGCGGGCAGCGTGCTTCCCGCGCCGGACTCGGCGACCCGTCGGCCGTACGTGGCCATGTCCGACGCGAGTGGCGCCAGGACGAGTTGCGGCAGGCCGTGGACGAGTGACGTCATGGTCGTTCCGGGGCCGCCGTGGTGCACGACCAGGTCGCAGGACGGCAGCACATGGGTCAGAGGCAGCCGGTCGACGGCACGTACCGTCGGCGGCAGAGGACCGAGGTCCTGGGCGGGGTCCGTCGCGAGCACCACGTCGGCGTCCATCCGGCCCATCGCGGTCAGGACTTCGGCCCACAGCCCCGGCGCCCCGGCGGCCGTCACGCTGCCCAGCGTGACGCACACCCGTGGCCGGTCAGCCGGCCGCAGTGCCCAGGACGGTACGGGCGCCGAGCCGTTGTACGGCACGTACCGCATACGCCGGACGGGCACGGCCCTCGGGTCCGGACGCTGCATGCGCGGCGGGCAGACGTCGAGGACGAGCCGGGGCTCGGGCAGCGCCGGCAGGTGCCAAGCGGCCAGTTCGGGCTCCAGCTCCGCGGCGGCGGCCTCGGCGTAGAGCGGGGAAGGGTGCAGACCCCAGCCGTGCTCCACCCAGGGCACGCCGATTCGGGCGGAGACCATCCGGCCCGCGTACTCGGTGGGCTCACTGACCACCAGGTCCGGCCGCCACCGCTCGGCGATCCGCGAGGTGCCCTCGAGGACGCGCACGGCCAGCCTGCCGAATCCGCGTCCGCTGCGGCGCACCTTCGCCTCGGGTGAGGCCGGCCACGGGACAGGGGTGCCGTCCCGCTGCCGTCCGATCATCTCGCTCATCACCACCGGTTCGGCGTTCCCCACGGCGGGCAGGCCCGCCGCGAGCGCCACCTGAACGGATCCCTCGGGCACGGTGAGCAGCACCTCGTGTCCCGCCGCCCTCAACGCCCAGGAAAGCGGGACGAGTTGCAGGATGTGCCCGTACATAGGTGCGCTGGTCAGCAAAACCCTCATGGCGTCGACCTTGACAGGCGAGAGCTCCGACGGACAGAGCGAGAACCGCTTCTCGATTCAGAGTCGAGCCAGGCTCGACCTGAACTCCAAGTGCCACTGGAAGAAATTGGCGTGGGCTGGAATGACCCCGGATCAGGAGGCTCGGAAAATGCGCCTGCTCTTCACTGCTTTCCCTTCGCCGTCCCACCTTTTCCCCATGGTTCCGCTCGCCTGGGCGGCGCGCGCGGCGGGCCACGAGGTGCGCGTCGGCGGCGCGCCTTCGCTCGTGGACGCCATCACCGCCTCCGGGCTGCCGGCGGTGCGGGTCGGCGCCGAAGTCGATCTCACCGGCACATCCCGCAGCAGGAGCCTTTCCGGCTGGCACGACCACGACCGGTGGCCTGCCGGCTGGCCGGTGGACCCCGGTCTCCTGGACAGCCGGCGCAAGGAACTCCTGGAGGCCCTGGGGCAGCGGCAGTTCGCGATAGCCGCCGGGATGCTCGATGACCTCGTGCAGTTCGGCGGGGCCTGGCGGCCCGATGTCGTCGTGCACGATGCCGTCTCCTACGCGGGTCCGGTGGCCGGCTCGGTCCTCGGCGTTCCCAACGTGAGCCATCTGTGGGGCAGCCCGGGGCTGCAGCGCCTGGAGATGAAGGGGCTGGGTCCGGAGCCCCAGGACGGTTTCGTCGCGCTCTTCGACCGGTACCGCGCGGCGGTGCGGACCTGGCCCGACGCATGGGTCGACCCGTGCCCTCCCAGCATGGGATTCGGCTCCGGGCCGGATGTGCACCCGATGCAGTACGTGCCCTACAACGGCCCGGGCCGGACCCCCGTACGGCTCCTCGACCCGCCGTCCCGGCCGCGGGTCTGTGTCACCTGGGGCGCGACCACGGCCAAGCTGCTCGGCGCCGACATGACGGGACTGCTGCGCCAAGCCGTGGAGGCCGTCGCCGCGCTGCCCGTGGAGGTCGTCCTGGCCACCACCGCCGACCAGCGCGAACTGCTGGGCGACCTGCCGCCGTCCGTCCGTACCGAGATCTCCGTGCCGCTGCACATGCTGCTGCCGGGCTGCGCAGCGGTGGTCCACCACGGCGGCGCGGGAACCACTCTCACCGCCGCCCGTCAGGGCGTCCCCCAGCTGACGATCACCCGCAGGCCCGAGCCGACGCTCAACGGCGAGCGGCAGGCCTTCACCGGTGCGGGCATCAATCTGACGTACGGCGAGGTGAGCCGGGCCGAGCGGCCGGTCGAGACCGTACGGGAACAGGTGACGCGGTTACTGGACGACCGCTCCTACCGGGACGCGGCCGAGCGGCTCTCGGCGGAGATCCTCGCCCAGCCCGCCCCGGCCGACGTGGTCGGCGTCATCGAAAAACTGGCCTGATTCTCCGCCGTTTCTGTGCGGAGTTCCCACCGGACGAAAGAGGCAGGATGAGTTCCCCAGCTGTCGGAAATGCGGCGACACCAAATGCAGTGGTCACACATCTCGTGTCCCTCACGGGACTGCGTGGAATTCTCGCATTGATGGTGTTCGGCACGCATTTCTTTCTCGCGTTCGTCATGGCGGGCGGGTCGATGGACTCGTCGTTCGTGCAGGAGGTCTTCCACGTGCTGTTCTCCCGGTCCGGGGGAACGGCGGTCTCCTGCTTCTTCCTGCTCAGCGGGTTCGTCCTGACCTACATCGCACGGCCCGGTGACAGCACCCGCTCCTTCTACCGGCGTCGGGTCGCGAAGGTCTACCCGGTCCACCTGATCAGCACCGCCATCGCGTTCGCCCTGGTCTCGGTGCGGTACGAGGTGCCCGGCGTGGAGGTCACGCTGTCCCATCTGTTCTTGGTGCAGAGCTGGGTCCCGAGCCAGTGGTACTACCTCACGATGACGGGCCTCGACTGGTCGCTGAGCTGTGAGGCGTTCTTCTACCTGTGCTTCCCCGTACTGCTCCTGGTGCTGACCAGGGCCAGGACCTGGATGCTCTACGCGGTGTCCGCGTGCGCGGTGTTCCTGGTCTTCTTCCTCCCGTACGTCGTCGGACACACCTTCGCGATCCTCTCGCCCGATCCGGTGGAGATGGTGCCGACCGCCGGCTACGGCGGGCCGATCGGCTACTGGTTCGCCTATGTCTTCCCGCCGATGCGCATGGCCGAGTTCGTCATCGGGATCTCCCTGGCCGTACTGGTGCGCAGGGGCGCGTGGCGCGGGCCGGGTGTCGCGGTCTGCCTGGTGCTGTGCGCGATCGGCTGGGGGGTCAATCTCCACCTCGACAGCTATCTGCCGCTCGCGGCGGGCATGCTCATCCCCTTCGCCCTGCTCATCCCCGCGCTCAGCACCGCCGACATCAACTCCACCTGGTCGCCGCTCCGCTGGAAACCGCTGGTGTGGTTCGGCGAGATATCCCTGTCCTTCTACGTCAGTCATCTGCTGGTCCAGGAGGAGCTGTTCAGCCGGCTGTGGAACCTCGGCATGCGGGCAGGTCTGCTGCCCGCGCCACTGCCCGTCCTGTCCTGGTGGGTGGGCGTGCTGTCGTTCCTCGCCCAGTTCGCGCTGGCGGTACTGGCCGCCTGGCTGCTCTACCGGCTGGTGGAGCTGCCGCTGGTGCGCAAACTGCGGCCGAAGGACGTCCCCCCGGTTCCGGTGACCTCGACGGAGTCCGCGGCCCCTCCCGCACATCAGGCCGGTGCGGCGCACATGGCGGAGAAGTGAGCGGCATGAAGGTCCTCTTCGCGGCCTCGGGCTGGCCCACGCACTACATGTCGATGGTCCCGCTCGCCTGGGCGCTGCGTGCGGCGGGCCACGAGGTCCGGGTGGCGGCCCAGCCCTCCATGCACGCCACGATCCTGCGCTCGGGCATGCCGGCTGTGCCGGTGGGTTCCGACGTGGACTACGTCGCGGTACGCAAACGGACCCTCTCCCACGAGCGGTCGGACGGGGCCGGTCACCGCGACCCGGCGGAGCTGCGCGATGCGGCGGAGCGGGACGAGGGCGGTCTGTTCGGCGCCTGGAACGAGGCGACGTCGGCCGCTCTGGACGACACGGTCGCATTCGCCCGCGCGTGGCGGCCCGATCTCGTCGTCGGCGACACGATGGCGCCCGCGGCACTCGTCGCGGCCCATGTGCTGGGGGTGCCGGGGGTGCGGCACCTGTGGGGGCCGGACATCCTGGGCACGTCGGAGGGGGTGAAGATCCTCGACATCCTTCCGGGTTACCGGGAGCAGTACGAGCGGCACGGCGTCAGCGCGCCGGGGGACCCGGCCCACCGCACCGTCTCCCCCTGTCCGCCGAGTCTCCAGCAACCCGGTCTGCCCGAAAGGCTGTCCCTGCGGTGGGTGCCGTACAACGGCCCGGGGATCACGCCCGGCTGGCTCGGCGTCCCGCCGCCCAGGCCGCGGGTGTGCGTCACCTGGGGAACCTCCACGACGGACGTGCTCGGGCACGAGGACAGGACGGTGCCTGACGTGCTCGAAGCTCTCGCCGGTCTCGACGTCGAGGTCGTCGTCACGGTGACCGCGGCGGAACGCGAGCGGCTCGGGCCGCCGGCGCCCGGCGTGCGGGTGCTGGAGTCCATGCCGCTGCATCTCCTGATGCCGGGGTGCGACCTGCTGATCCACCAAGGAGGGTTCATGACGGCTCTGACGGCCGCCCACCACGGGGTGCCGCAGCTCCTCGTCCCGCAACTGCCCAACCAGGTCTCCGACGCGCGGGTACTGGAGGGGGCGCGGGTGGCGCGCCATCTGCCGGCCGCGGAGTCGGGCGTCGACTCCCTGCGTGCGGCGGTCGAGGAGGTCCTGGGCGGGGAGGCGTACCGGGTGGCGGCGGCCCGGCTGCGCGCCGAGATCCTCGCCCAGCCCAGCCCCGGGGACGTGGCCGCGAACCTCGCCGAGCTGGCCCGGACCGGGCCCTGACCACGGTGGCCGGGGAGAAGGCGAAGCCGCTGGTCGTCGTCCTGGGCGCCGCCGGTTATCTGGGATCGGCCGTCGTGGCGGAGCTCGCCCGCCGGCCGGTGCGGCTGCGCCGGGTGGCCCGGCCCGGCCGGCTGCGCGAGGTCCCGGCGGGGGCCCGGGGGGACGCCCCGCCGCAGTCACCACCGTGGGAGGCCGACCTGTCCCGGCCCGGGGCCGTCGCCCAGGCCGTGGCGGGCGCCGACGTCATCGTTCACCTCGTCGCGCACATCGGCGAGGCGTCGGCCTGGCGGGCCGCCGAACACGACCCGGCCACCGCGCGGGTGAACGTGGGGCCGGCACACGACCTCGTGGCCGCGCTCCGGGCGCGGCGGGGCGACGGGCCGCCACCGGTGGTGCTCTTCGCCGGTTCGGCTTCACAGGTGGGGCGGGCGGGAGTGATCGACGGCAGCGAACCCGACGAGCCCGTGACGGTGTACGCGCGTCAGAAGCTCGCTGCGGAGCGGGCCCTCCTGGCCGCTTCGGCCGAGGGGGTGCTGCGCGGGGTGTCGCTGCGGCTGCCCACGGTGTACGGGGCGGGGCCCGGGCCGCTCGGCAACGGTGTGGTCACCGCGATGGCGCGGCGCGCGCTCGCGGGCGAGCCCCTCCCGGTGTGGAACGACGGGTCTGTGGAGCGGGACCTGTTGCATGTCACGGACGCGGCCCGCGCGTTCACGGTGTGCGCGGACGCGGACCGGGCCGGCACGCTGGCCGGACGCCACTGGGTGGTGGGCACCGGCCGGCCGGTGCGGGTGGCCGACCTGTTCGCCGCCGTCGCTCGGAGCGTCGCCGCCCACACCGGCGCGCCGCCCGTGCCGGTGGTGTCCGTGGAGCCGCCGGCCACGGCGACGGCCTCTGACGCCCGGGGCACGGTCGTCGACGCCTCGGCCTTCCGGACCGCCACGGGCTGGCGCCCCCGGCAGTCGATGCCGGAGGCGCTGGACGAGCTGGTGGCGGCCCTCGCGCGGCGCGGGTAGGGCCGGGCCGGGGCCGTGATGTGGTTCCTCAGACGATGTGGAGTTCGGGTACGTAGAGGATCCACCGGCCGCCACGGCGCTTGAACTCGGCTTCCTTCCGCATGATCTCCTCCGCGTGGTTCCAGGCGAACAGCAGCGCGTAGTCGGGGTAGGGATCGGCGAACGCCTCGGGCGAGCGCACCGGGATGTGCGATCCGGGACTGAGTGTGCCCTGCTTGGCCGGGGTGTTGTCCGCGATGAAGGACACCAGGTCGGGGCCGATACCGCAGTAGTTGGTGAGCGTGGCGCTCTTGGCGGTCGCCCCGTAGCCGACCACGCTGCTGCCCTCGTCACGGCAGCGCACCAGCAGTGTGCGCAGCCCGTCGCGCAGCAGGTCTATGTTGGTGGCGAAGCTCTCCAGCGTGGGCCGTTCGGCGAGTCCGAGGATCTTCTCCCGGTCCAGGAAGCGGGCGACCTCGGGAGAGGGTGTCCGTGAGCCCGGCCGGGCGAGCGTGTAGCGGATCTCGCCGCCGTGCACGGGCAGGTGCTCCACGTCGACGAGCTCGAATCCGTAGAAGGCCGCCATGTTCTGCACCGACCGCACCGTGAAGAAGTAGAAGTGCTCGTCGTAGATCTGGTCGAATGACGTCCGCTCGACGATGTCACCCATGTAGGGGTCCTCGAAGACGAAGATGCCGTCCTGGTCGAGCAGGATGTCCACCCCGCGGAAGACGGAGTCGACGTAGGAGATGTGCGAGAAGGTGTTGGCGGCGTAGATGACGTTCGCGCGGCCCTCGGTGGCGACGATCTCCGCCGCCGTGGATTCCTCGAAGAAGGCGTCGTGGACCCGGATGCCCTTGGCGGCGGCGGCCTCGGCGACGCCCGCGCAGGGCTCGACCCCGAGGTGGCGGCGGCCGGCCCGGGCGACGGTGTCGAGCATGATGCCGTCGTTGCTGCCGAACTCGACGACGAAGGAGTCCGGGTCGCGCAGTTCGTGGTCGAGGAAGTGCCCGGCGGTGGCACGGAAGTGGTCCTGCATGGCCGAGGACCCCGAGGAGAGGTAGGGGTAGTCGGTGCGGAACATGTGTTCGCGCGGTACGTCCTCCAGGAGCTGGACCATCGTGCAGGAGCCGCACTGGGCGACCGCGAGCCGGTGGAAGTACTCCTGGGCGGGGTGGTTCGGGTCGACGAACGCGTCAGCCAGTGGCTGTCGTCCGAAGTCGAAGAACTCGTGCAGCGTACCGCCGCAGATCCGGCAGTCGAGCGTGTCAGACATATGGTTCCTCAGCTCCTGTCCAGGACTCGGCCTGAGCGGCCGGCCGGGCAACGGCCGTCGTTCCGTGCCGTTCTCGGCTGTCCGACGTGCGGGGATGATCCCTGTGGTCGAGATCGTCCCCGCCGGGCCTCGGCGATCGCTCAAGACGCGCTTGACGCCCTGCCGCCGCACCGTCGGCGGCTCGGCCGCCCGGACGCCTCCGGTGCCGGGCCGTGTTCCCGGCCGCCGGGAGACAAGGCTCAGTCGGCCATGAGAGGCCGCAGGTACCGTGCCGTGACGCCCGGGCCGGTCGCGACGGCTGCCGGGGGGCCCTCGCCGACGACCTTGCCTCCCCGGCCACCGGCGCCCGGACCCATGTCGATGATCCAGTCGGCGCAGGCGGCAACGTGCAGATCGTGCTCGGCGATGACTACGGAGTTGCCGGCCGCGAGGAGGGTGTCGAAGGCGTCGACCATGCGCTGCACGTCGGACGGGTGGAGCCCGGTGACCGGTTCGTCGAGGATCACCAGGCCCCGTCCCCGGCTGCCGCTGCCCATGAGTATGGCGTTGGCGAGCTTGAGGCGCTGCGCCTCACCGCCCGACAACTCGGTTCCGCTCTGACCGAGTTGCAGGTAACCCAGTCCCGCCTGCTGGGTGGCGCGGAGGGTGGCGGCGAGCGGTGCGGGGCCGGCGAAGAACTCGGCGGCCTCGTCCACCGTCATGGCCAGCACCTCGTCGACCGACTTGCCGTGATAGGTGACGGCGAGCAGTTCGGGGGTGAACCGGCGGCCCTCGCAGACGTCGCACTCGACCCACATGTCGGGCATGAAGTGCATGTCGACCTGGCGCCTTCCGTAGCCCTGACAGGTCTCGCAGCGACCGCCGGGCGAGTTGAAGGAGAACGATCCGGCGCCGTAGCCCAGGCTTGCGGCCTGGGGGGTGGCCGCGTAGAGCTTGCGGATCAGGTCGAAGGCCTTGGTGTAGGTGGCGGGGTTGGAGCGTGGGGTACGGCCGATCGGGTCCTGGTTCACCACGGTCACCCAGCCCACCGCCGCCGCGCCCTCGACCGACGTGACGGCTTCGGGGCGTTCACCGCGCAGCGTGGCGGCCAGGCTCGCACCGAGGGCCTCGTGCAGGAGGCTGCTCTTGCCGCTGCCGCTCACCCCGGTGATACAGGTCAGCGAGTTGAGGGGGATGTCCACCCGGTCCAGCCGGACGTTGTGCACGTCGATCCCGACCAGGCCGAGCCGGGGCGAGGTTCCGGCGTCGTACCGCCGCTCCCGCCGGACCCGGGGGCCGCGCCCGGCGAGGTAGGCGCCGGTGAGCGAGCGCGGGTTGTCGCTGAGCTCCGCCGTGGGCACGGACGCGACGAGGGTGCCGCCCTCGCGTCCGGCGCCGGGCCCCAGGTCCACCACCCAGTCGGCCAGTGCGATGAGTTCGGGGTCGTGCTCGACGAGCAGGACCGTGTTGCCCGCGTCCCGCAGCGCGTGCAGGATCTCGCGCAGCGGATGCTTGTCGGCGGGGTGCAGTCCGGCGCTCGGCTCGTCCAGGACGAAGATGATGCCGGTCAGGTCCATGTTCAGCTGGGCCGTGACGCGGGCTCGTTGCAGTTCACCGCCGGACATGGACGGGGCGCTGCGGGTCACCCGCAGGTGCCCCAGTCCCAGTTCGACCATCAGGCGCACCCGCCGGCCGAGGTCGGGCAGCAGGTTGACCGCGACCTCGCGCTGCATGGGGGTGAGTGTGGCGTCGATGGTCGCGACCCAGTCCCGCAGATCCTCGATGGGCATCTGCACGATCTCGGGGTAGGTCAGCCCGGCGACCTTGAGGGTGCGCGGGACGTCGCCGAAGCCGCTGCCCGCGCAGTCCTCGCAGTCCTGGCGGCGCATGAACCGCGCGTAGTTCTCCTTGCTGCTGTCGGAACCCGCGGCCTCGTACAGTCGTGAGACCTCGAAGACAGCGCCCTTGAGGGGGATGCTGCGTTCGATGACGGACTCGGTGCCGGACTTCTTCTGCTTGCTGACGATCTTGTAGGAGATCGCCTCGTCCCCCGTGCCGTGGAGCGCGGCGTGGCGGAACGCCTCGGGCAGCTCGCGCCAGGGCCGGTCGAGGTCGGCACCGTGCCGCTCGGCGAGTGCGGGCAGCGCCAGGTACTCACCGGAGTTGGCCCGGTCGAACCACTCCCCCGCCCCGGCCCTCAGCGGGAGATCGGGCCGGGTGATGATCCGGTCCTCGGCCGGGGTGACGACGTAGCCCAGGCCGCTGCACCGCTTGCAGCGGCCCTCCATGCTGTAGCGGTCGAAGTAGGCGCTGGTGAGCCCGCGCAGCTCGGGGAACTCCACGGCTTCCGGGCCCAGTGCGGGCATGCGCGCGAACAGCAGTCCGAGGAAGTCGTTCAGGCCGGTGATGCTGCCGAGGGTCGAGCGGGGACTGCGGTTCAGCCTCCGCTGGTCCACGGCGAGAGTCACTCCGAGCCCGGCGATCCGGTCCACCTGGGGACGGTCCTTGGGCGAGATGAACTGCCGGAAGAACGGCGAGATGCCGTTGAGGTACCGCAGTTGGGCCTCCGCGTGGATCGTGTCGATGGCGAGGGACGTCTTCCCGCTGCCGCTGACACCGGTGAAGGCGACGATCCTGTTCTTCGGAATGGTGACGCTGACGTTCCGCAGATTGTGAGTGTTCGCTCCGACGACCTCGATGAACTCGCCGCCCGGTGTGCCCTCGGTCTGGTGACTCACCCGCTGCTCCTTCTGCTGGACCTGTACGTGGACTTCCAGCTGTCGCTTGACTCTCGATATTACTCTCACGATACTAGCTTCGTGAATCTAACTCGTCTAATGGCTCTCGGGACCCTTCAGAACGTGGGACCACTCCACGGCCACGAGATCCGTCGCATTGCCGAAGTCACCAGCGTCAGCAGTTGGGGAGGCGTCAGCGTCGGCGCGCTCTACCGCGAGCTGCGCACGATGGACGAAGGCGGCCTGGTCGAATCCGTCCGCACGGAACAGGTGGGCAGACGCCCCGCCAGGACCGTCTACCGGATCACCTCGTCGGGAGAGGGGGAACTGCGCGAGCTGCGCGAGCAGGCGGTCACCCAGGTGCACCACGGAACGGATCCGTTCGGCGTCGCACTCCTCTTCACACGCACCAGCGAACTGCCGACCCTTCTCGAGCTGCTGGAGCGACGCCGCGAAGCCGTCCTGACCATGCGCAACGACATCGAGTCGGAGAGCCGGGCGCTGCGCGAGGCCGGCCAGATCGGACCGCTCGACGCCGCGATGTTCCGGCGCAGGGTGATGCAGCTCGACGCGGACCTGCTCTGGCAGGACGAACTCGACCGGACGATCGCGGAGACGGTCGCAGCCGAACAACTCGCCGGCGAGGAGCTTCCCACCGGCGGGACCACCGGACCCACAGCGGAGGTATCACCGTGAACATGATCGAAGTACGCGGCCTGTCCCGCACGTTCCAGGCACCGCAGGGCGAGGTGAACGCCGTCCGCGGTGTCGACTTCACCGTCGCCGCGGGTGAGATCGTCGGTTTCCTCGGTCCCAACGGTGCGGGCAAGACCACCACGATGCGGATGCTCACGACACTACTGCGCCCCACCTCGGGAACAGCGGTGATCGCGGGCCACGACCTGCTCAGCGACCCGGTCGGCGTCCGCAGGCGGATCGGCTACGTCGCCCAGGGCGGCGGGGCGAATCCCGCGGAGTCCGTGGTCAACGAACTCATGCTCCAGGCCCGGCTGTACGGGCTCTCCAAGAGCGAGGCACGGTCGCGCATCGCCGTCCTGGCGGGCCAGCTGGGTCTCGACGGGCTGGAGGGCCGGCTCGTCAGCAGTCTGTCCGGCGGTCAGCGGCGGCGGCTCGACATCGCGCTCGGCCTGGTGCACCAGCCCCCGCTGATCTTCCTGGACGAACCCAGCACCGGACTCGACCCGACCAGCCGCAACAACCTCTGGGACCATATCCGCAAACTGCGAGACGAGCTCGGCGCCACCGTCTTCCTCAGCACCCACTACCTCGACGAGGCGGACGCGCTGTGTGACCGCATCCTCATCATGGACCGCGGCACCATCCTCGTGGAGGACAGTCCGGAGGAGCTCAAGGGGCGGGTCTCGGGCGACGCGGTGACCGTCGAGGTCGCCCCGGAGGGCGTCGCGGCCGCCACCGCCGTCGTCGAGCGACTGCCGTCGGCCCGTTCGGTGATCCCCGGCGGGAACACCATCCGCTTCCGCACCGAGCACAGCAGCCGGACCATGGTCGACATCATGCACGCGCTGGAGTCGAGCGCGGTCGACATCGTCTCCATCCAGGTCGACCGTCCGAGCCTCGACGACGTCTTCCTCGCCCTCACCGGACAGCCGACCGAAGAACTGCACTCCGCCGCGGCCGCCCCCGCCGGCGCCTGAGGAAGGAAACACCCGTGAAGACCCTCCGTGAGACGTTACTCGTCTTCGACAACCAGATCCGGTTCACCTTCCGGTACAAGATCACCATCGTGCTGGGCATGGTCCAGCCCGTCCTCTATCTCCTGCTCTTCGGCCCGCTGCTGACCAAGCTCGGCGGCATGGGCAGCGGCAACACCTGGCAGACGTTCGTCCCCGGCGTACTCGTGTACCTCGCGCTGTTCGGCGCCGGCTTCTGCGGGTTCGGCATCATCTCCGACGTGCGCTCGGGCGTCATCGAGCGGATGCGTGTCACCCCGGTCAGCCGCTTCGCGCTACTCATGGGGCGAGTGTCGCGCGAGGTCGCGATCCTCCTCACACAGTCCTTCATCATCGTTTCCGTGGGCTTCCTCCTCGGACTGCGTGCCGGCTTCCTGGGTATCCTCGGCGCCGTCGTCCTCGTCGTGCTGCTCGGCGTCGCGCTCGCGTCGCTCTCGCTGTCGCTGGGTGTCGCGCTGAAGTCGGAGGACCAGTTCGCCCCGCTGCTGACCTCCGCCGCGCTGCCCGTCATGCTGCTGGCCGGCATCCTGCTGCCGATGGACCTGGCGCCGAAGTGGCTGGACTACCTGTCCCACCTCAACCCCCTGCGCTACATCGTGGACGCCATCCGGGACCTGTTCGCCGACCAGTTCGCCACCAGGGCGGTCCTGGAGGGAACGTGCGTCGCGGTCGTGCTCGCCGTGGTCTGCGTCGCCCTCGGCATCCGGACCTTCTCCAAGGAGAACGCCTGACACGCGGTAGCACCCACGGACAAGGGCGGAGGGGCGTCCCGCGCGAGCGGGACGCCCCTCCGCCGTGGTGCGGGAGGACCGGCGGGACCCGGCCGGGGGCCGCGACCGCGGCCGGGCGGCAGGACGGACTGCCCGCCTCCTTCAGGCTCGGCCTGTGAGATAGAGGTAGCCCTCCTCGTCCAGCCGGCCCCGGTCGCCGGAGTGCAGCCAGCCTCCTCGCAGGACCCGGGCCGTCTCGGCCGGTTCGCGCCAGTAGCCGCTCATCATGTGCGGAGCGCGCAGCCAGACCTCGCCGCACACGCCGCGGGGAAGCGGCTCGCCCCGGGGCCCGCGGATCCGGATCTCCACCTCGGGCAGCGCCCGTCCGACGGACCGCAGCAGCTCCGGCCGGCTCGTCGAGGCGGCCAGATGGTCCTCCTGCCGCAGGAGGGTGATGGCCCGGATCTCGCTGCTGAGGTAGTTCTGTGTCAGGACCGGACCGAAGACCTCGATCGCCCGCCGCACGGTATCGGCCGGGACAGGCGCGTTGCCGTACGGCACATAGCGCAGGCTCGACAGGTCCGTCCGGCCGACGTCCGGGTGGGCGAGCAGCCGCTGCAGGTGTTCGGACAGCAGGTACATGCTGGTGATCCGCTCGGCCTCGACGGTGGCGAGCACCCGGCCCGGGTCGAAGTCGTCCATGAGCAGGGCGGTGCAGCCCTGCCTGAGGAGCATGAGCGCGACCTCCCCCGCGTTCCCCGCCAGCGGGCTGACCGCCAGGGTGGTGATCCCGGCCGGAAAATCGCCGAGTGCGCCCTCCTCCGGGCGGCGCCAGTTGACGTCCATCGCGGAGAACCGGTGGACGGCGCCCCGCCGGGGGCCCGTCGTACCGTGCGAATGGACCAGCAGGGCGATGTCCTCCTCCCGGGCACGCGGCGCCAACGGCTCCCCGGACTCCTCGGCGGCCTGGGCCAGCAGGTCGCACCCCGCCTCCGGCACACCCAGCGTCAGCGTCCCGGGGACCGGCTCCCCCAGCACCTCGGCGCCCCGCCGGTCCACCAGGAAGACCGCAGGCCGTGTGGCGGCGAGGATCCCGCGCCAGCCCGTCACATCTCCCGGCACGTTGACGTTGAGCGCGGTGAAGCGGCTGCCCAGCAGGTGGGCGGCCAGCCGCAGGGAAACCATCTCCGGCGAGTTGGCCGTGAGGCACACGATGCCCTCATGGCGGCTGTGCCCCATCCGCTCCAGCGCGCGGGCGATCCGGTAGCTCTGGGCCAGCAGCTCGTCGAACGTCACCTGCCGCTTCCCCGCCCGCAGCGCGATCCGGCCGGACCACCGGTGGAGCCCGGTGAAGAGCTCGGTCACATAGTGGGCAGGCGGCCTGGCACGCAGCCGGTCCTCCAGGGCACCGGTATCGGTCAGCTCACGCATCGGCCGCCCCGTACTCCGCTACCGGGCCGAGCACCTCGTCGATCCGCTCCACCAGGCCGGGGGCGAGTTCCACCCCGGAGGCCGCGGCGTTCTCCCTCACCTGCTCCGGCCGGGACGCCCCGATGACGGCGCCCGCCACGCCCGGCTGCCGCAGCACCCAGGCGATGGCGAGCTGCGGGAGCGTCAGCCCCGCCTCCGAGGCCGGCCCCGCCAGCCGCTGGACCCGCTCGAGTACGTCGTCCACGAGGAAGCGCCGCATGAACTTGGCACGGCCGCCGACCAGCTCGGCACCGCCCCGCGAGTCCTCGGGTGCCGGCTTTCCGGGCAGGTACTTTCCGCTCAGCACCCCCTGGGCGAGGGTGAAGTAGGGCACCACCCCGATGCCCAGGCGCTCACAGGCGGGCATCACCCGCGCCTCGGGCTCACGCCAGAGCGCCGAGTACTGGGGCATGTTGTAGACGAGGTGGACACCCAGCTCCTTCGCCAGTGCCGCCGCCTCGCCGATCTGCTCGGGGGTCCATTCCGAGACCCCCATGTAGAGGACCTTGCCGGCGCGCACCAGGTCCGCGAAGGCGAGCATGGTCTCTTCCAGCGGGGTGTTCGGGTCGTAGCGGTGGGCCGTGTAGAGGTCGACGTAGTCGGTGCCCAGCCGCCGCAACGAGGCTTCGAGGCCTTCGCGGACGTGTTTTCGGGAGAGTCCCGAGCCGTTCGGCCCGTTACCCGCCGGGAAGAAGACCTTGGTGCAGATCACCACCCCGTCACGCGGCTCGCCGGCGAGGGCCCTGCCCAGGAGCTCCTCCGAACGCCCCATCCCGTAGATGTCCGCGGTGTCGAACGTCGTGATGCCCTCGTCCAGCGCCGTGCGCAGACAGGCGAGCACCGTCCCGTCGGGTGTGCTGTCCTGCGGATAGAGCAGATTGCCGAAGACGATCTCGCTGATGCGCAGTCCGCTGCGCCCCAGGTACCGGTGTTCCATCGTCGTCCTACCTCCCGTCCTGGGTCCCGAACCACCGGGCCAGCGCCTCGCGCAGCCCGCGTTCGGTCCCGTCGTCCGCCGCCCAGGCCACATGGCCGTCGGGCCGCACGAGCAGCGCCCCGGCGGGCGCTGCCTCCGGGCATCGCGCCCGGACCACGTCGATGCGGTGTTGCCAGGGGCGGGCGGCCTTGGCCGGTGTCCCGCCCTCGGTCAGGTCGAGGAGCACTCCGCGTCCCGTGTGCAGCAGTTCCGCCAGACGGCTGCGCCCGTGCTCACCTTCGAGGACGAGGTCCGGGGCGAACAGTCCGTCCAGCGGGTGCCGTGGCTCCGGATCACCTCCGCCCTCCGGCGTCCCGCTTTCCTCCGCCGCACCGCCGTACCGGACGTCGACTCCGTTGAGCGCGGCGGTCAGGAGCCGGTTGGTGTCCTGGAGCCCGAGCAGTTCCTCGAAGACCGCCCGCAGGGCTGTCACATGGTGCTCGTCCGGGTTCATCAGCGCGAGCTGGGCGCGGGTGTACAGCAGCACCCGCTCCCCGGCCCGGTGGCGTTCCTCGTGGTACGAGTCGAGGAGTCCCTCCGGTGCCCATCCGTTGATCTCCGCCGCGAGCTTCCAGCCGAGGTTCATGGCGTCGTGGACGCCGGTGTTCAGGCCCTGCCCGCCGATCGGGAAGTGGATGTGGGCGGCGTCCCCGGCGAGGAGGACCCGCCCGGAGCGGTACCGCTCGGCCTGCCGGGTGGCGTCACTGAACCGGGACATCCACGACACCGGTTCCGTGAGGCCGAGTTCCCGTCCGTACACCCGGCGGACTCCGGCCCGCAGTTCCTCCAGGGTCACCGGATCCTGTGGGGACGGATGCTCACGGCCGTACTCGATGACCACCACGCGGCCCGTTCCGCCCTCCGGGGGGAAGGCGAGCACGACCACGCCGGTCCGGGTCCGCTGCCAACGGCGGGGGACGTCCTTCTCCGGGAGCGTGACGTAACCGATCATGGCGCTCACCGAGGCGATGAAGCCGGGGAAGGAGATGCCCGCGAGGCGGCGCACCGTGCTGCGTCCCCCGTCGCACCCCACCAGGTAGCGGGCACGCACCTCCTCGTCGCCGTCCGCGGTGCGGACGCCGACGCTCACCCCGTCGGGGTCCTGGCGCAGCGCGACGACCTCGTGCCCGCGCCGGATCGGCACGCCGAGCTCGGCCGCGCGGACGGCGAGCAGTTCCTCGGTACGCGACTGAGGGACCAGGAGGCTGTACGGATGCCCGGTGTCGAGCGTCCCGTGGTCGAGCCCCTTGCTGAAGATCCCGGCGAACGGCAGTCCGGACACCGTGTCCGCGCCCTCCTCGAACCGGTCCAGCAGTCCGCGGATGTCCAGGCATTCCACCGTGCGGGTGTGCAGCACGCCGGCCCGGTCATGGCCCGCCGGCTCCGCGAGCCGGTCGACCACCAGCACCCGGACACCGGCCAGCCGCAGCTCGCAGGCGAGCGTCAGGCCGACCGGCCCGCTGCCCGCCACGACGACGTCGTACTCCATGGGGGTCTCCTCAGTCTCCGGTGTCCGCGCGCGCACCGCGCAGGACCGTCTCCTCGATGAGGGCGACGGTCTCGGGCGGGGACGGCATGGCCTGGATCTCGTCCCGCAGCCCGCGCGAGGCCGCCGCGTACGGCGCGTCCTGGCGGAGCAGCTCCGTCACCGCGGCCCCGACGGCCTCGGCGTCGGCGTGCGCCGCGGTGAGCTGGACGCAGGCACCGGTCGCCTCCAGCAGGTCCGAGTTGAGGCGTTGCTCGAACAGATGCGGCATGGTCAGCTGGGGCACTCCGAAGCGGGCCGCGGACAGGACGGTCGTCGCGCCGCCGTGGTGGATCACGGCGGAGCAGCTGGGCAGCACCGTGTGGATGGGAAGGTCCTGCACGATCCTGGCCCGGCCCCCCACGTCGCCCAGCAGCTCCCGCTCCGCCCCGGTCACCGCGACGACGGGCTCCACGTCCAGGCCGGCGAGCGCGTCGAGCACCGTCGGGACCAGGAACATGTCCGGCTGGTCCGTCGCGGTGGACGTGAAGGTGCCCCACGTGACGCAGACCCTGGGGCGGCTCGGTGCTTCGAGGACCCAGGGCGGCACCACGCCCGGCCCGTTGTAGGGCACGTAGCGCAGTGGCAGCGACGGGCCGGGGGCGTCGAGGCGCAGGCTCGGCGGGGTCGGATCGACGGCGAGCCGGTCGAAGGAGTCGGGCGGCCGTACCCCGTACAACTCGTATGTGGGGCCGAGCCGTTCCAGGACGTGGTGGGCGAGCCACTTCCCGGGGTCGGTAGCGTACACGTCGGGACCCCACGCGTGCCGCACCAGCGGGGCGCCGGCCACCTCGGCGGCGACGGACGCCGCGAAGGCCACCGGGTCCCGGACGACGAGGTCGGGCTTCCACGACTCGGCGAACCGGACGAGATCGGGTGCCATCATCTCCGCGACCCGGTGGAAGATCGTGATGATGGCGTCCCGGCTCCGGTACTGGGCGGGGTCGGTCTCGGCGACGAACTTCCGGTGCAGCTGGGCGAAGTCGACGTCAGGGCCCACGGGTACCGCGGTCAGGCCCGACTTCAGCACGGTCTCCACCACGTGCGGCTGGGCCGCGACCCGCACCTCGTGCCCGGCGGCGCGGAAGGCCCAGGCGAGCGGGACCATGAACATGTAGTGCGACGGCCAGGCCGCGGTGGTCAGCAGGACACGCATGGGAAACTCCCTGGGAAGGTCAGGAGGGCTTGGACGCGATGAGGACCCGGTCGCCGGTCAGGCTCTCCACCCTCTCGGCCGACTCGAACCGGAAACCCGCGCGCTCCGCGTATCCGCGGCACTCCGCCACGGTGTACTCGGATCCGCCGTCCCGCATGATCGAGCAGTTCAGGCTCTGCAGGAGAGCGACGGCGTCGTCGCGCTCGTCCGAGAGCATCGCGTCGTAGACGACGACGCTCCCGCCGGGCCGCACGGCGTCGAAGACGCGTGCCAGCAGCCGCTCGCGGGCGGCCGGGGGCCAGTCGTGCAGGACATGTCCGAGGATCACCACGTCGGACTCGGGCAGCGGGTCGTCGAAGAAGTCGCCCGCCGTGAATCCGACCTGCGAGGCCGTACCCAGAGCCGCCATGTGTTCGTCGAACAGGGGGCGGACCGCGGGCAGGTCGAACACGCCTCCGCGCAGATGCCCATGGGTGCGGACCAGGTGTGCGGCGACGTTGCCGCGCGCCCCGCCCACGTCGAGGAACGTTCGGTGCCGGGACCAGTCCACGCACCGGCCGAGCTCGTGGGCGACGAACGTGTTGAAGGCGTCCATGTGCCCCATCAGCCGCCGCACGTTGTCCAGGTTCTCGAAATCCTTGTGGAAGTCCAGCTGGACCTTGGCGGTGTCACCGCCGGCCGTGGCGGGCGGGCTGTCGTCGGCCGGTCCGTTCCTCAGCACGTCGGTCAGGGACGCCCAGGACCGGTAATGGCGCCGGGCGTGCTGGGCGATGCTCCCGCCCAGATAGCCCGGTGCGTCCGGAACCAGGAACACGGCCGCCTCCGGCTTGTTGGAGTAACGGCCGTCCTTGCGCTCCAGCAGGCCCAGGCCGACCAGGGCGTCCAGGAAGTCGGCTCCGGGCCGGGCGCGCACGCCCAGCCGGTCGAAGACGGTCTCGGCGGTGGCGGGTTCTTCGGCGAGCAGCGCGAACAGGCCCAGTTCTACGGCGCTCTGCAGCACCTTCGACTGGAAGTAAGCGGTGTTCAGCCGCAGGAGGGTCCGGGCCGCCGATGCCGGATCGGCGATCTGCGTCGGAGTGGTCACGGTCGTCATGTCGGGCCTTTCGGTGGGTGGCGTGAGATCCGTGCCGCGGTGCGGACCGGTGGTGACGGCCCGGCCGCGTGGACGGGGGCACGGCCGGCCGGGCGGGTCGGCCCTGCCGCGCCGGCGGGACCCCCGGGCTGTCACGCGGGGGCCTCGTTCCGTCCCGCCAGGTACCGGTCGATCACCGTCCGGTAGTAGCCCGGGGCGAACCCTGGGCGGGCTTCGGCGGGTAGGAGGGCGAGAAGCTTCTCGTTCGAGACGGGACGGTCGCCCGTGACGTGCTGGACGTGCTTGTGCGCCACGGTGCCGAGCCGGGCCTCCAGATGGCCGACGATCTCCTCGATCGGTACGGCGTGCCCGGAGGCGACGTTGACCACGTCGTGCGACACCCCCTTGGCGAGCAGGGCGTCGACGATGGTGACGACGTCGGCCACGTGGATCATGTCCCGCCGGGCGCCGTGGTGCACGCGTACCGCCCCCGCACGGATCTGTGCGAGCAGGGACGGGACCAGTTGGTGCGGGCGCTGGCCCCAGCCCACCGTGTAGGCGAGGCGGAGGACGAGCGTCTCCACCCCGGAGGCGCGGAGCACGCCCTCCATCGACAGCTTGTGCCGTCCGTAGGGTGAGCTGGGAAAGACCGGGCCCTCCTCGTCGCCGTGGCCCCCGGCGCCGTACATGCCGCTTCCGCAGGTGGAGAAGTACACCAGCCGCAGGTGGTCCTCGCGGCAACGTTCCAGCACCTGGTAGAGCAGGTCCGCCTCACGGGCGAACTCCGGCTCGGAGGTGCTGTGGGCGCTCGAGACCCCGGCCGCGAAAACGACGGTCCCGGGGTGCGCGGGCGCCAGGGGCGCGAGCCGGCCGGCGAGGAACCCGTGCCCGACGATCTCCATGACACCTCTCAGACACGGTCGGCGATGAGCACGCGCAGCGGGTTGTGCGGGAGGCCGTGGACCTTCGGTGGTGCGAAACCTGCGGCGGTGACCATCTCCTCGTAGTCGGAGAGGGGGTGGACCTGCCCCTCCGAGGTCCAGGCCAGCATCAGCGCCGAGAACAGGTGCGGGACGGGGTCCAGGTGCGGCGGCTCGTCGCTGGTGCTGATCGCGATGGCGACGAGCTGTCCGCCGGGCCGGACCGCGTCGGCCATCCTGGCCAGCAGCTCCTTCGCCCGCTCGGTGGAGAAGTGGTGCAGGACGTTGGCGACGACGACCACGTCGTACGGCCCTCCCAGCGATACCTCGAACATGTCACCGGGGATGAAGTGCGCGCGGTCGCGCACCCCGAGCTTCTCCGCGTTGGTCTCGGTGACGGCCAGTACGTTGGGCCAGTCCAGGGACCAGATCCGGGCGCGGGGATCGTGACCGGCCAGGGTGTACCCGTAGAGCCCGTGCCCGCAGGCGACGTCGAGTACCTTCACCTCGTCCCGCTCCCTCGTCCCGGGCAGCACGTGGCGGGCGACCAGTTCCGCGATCGGCGGGGTGTTCAGGGTGCCCAGCGCGGCGAAGTCCTCCCAGAACGTGTACGCGGGTGTCTCGGCGTTCACCTCCATCACGGAACCGCCCGAGCGCACCGCGTCACCGAGGCGCTTGATCGCGTCCCACTCGTAGTCGCTGGCGGCGAGCCGCACGGCGTCGCCGTAGTAGTCGGGGTGGGTGGTGACCAGGGTGCTGTCGGCGCCCGGCGCGAGCGAGAACCGATCGCCGTCCTTCACCAGCAGGCCTGTCGCGGCCAGGGCGTTGAGCAGGATGCGCATGCCGCGCGGGTCGGTTCCGCAGAAGGCCGCGACCTCGTCCGGGCCGGCCGGCGCGCCGGCCACGGCGTCGAACACCCGCAGTTCGACCCCGGCGCGGAGGATGCCCGTCCTGCGCACCGCGGACATCATGGTCAGCAGGGCCTGGCGGGTGACAGTGGGTACGTGGTCCTCGGTCATCGATCTCTCCCGGCGTGAGAAGGCGCGCTGCCCGTTCGCTTCCGGATCCTGTGGCTGGCAGCTGGGAATCCGCTCGAGAGCCGGTGGAGCCGGACGGGTGCCGGAGGTCCGAAGCTGCGAAGTACATCAAATTCCGCCCAGACCGACGGGTGATCGACCCATAACTTTATGTCACAATTCTGAGCGAAAACATGTCGAACGCTTGACCGATTGCACTGACCACCCGGACCCTCGCCCAGAGGCGCCGCGGCCGGATCGCTACCGCCCGTGTTCCGCGGCGGACGCAATGCCACCCCCGGGACCGGCGACTTCGCGCCGACCTGGCAGGGGCAGGCCATGGAGTGCATACGCCGGAGGACCATTACGGAGGCAATGAAGGCCGACCGGAACGCGCTTGACTCACGAGACTAATCTCATGAAACTAGCCTCAGGCTTCAAACCAGCCTCAGGCATCAATCTCGACGACCGGAATCGGGGCCATAGTGATCTACGGCTACTGCACGGAACGCATCGAGTTTCAGTTACTTGGTTCACTCGGCTTGCGGACGTCCGACCACCCCAACCTGGCGGACGAACTCACTGCCCCCAAGCCGCGCAAGATCATCGCCTTGCTGGTCATGCAGGCGAACCACATCGTGCCCACCACGGCGATGGCCCGGGAACTGTGGGGCGACAACCCGCCCGCCAGTGTCCAGACCACGCTCCAGACATACGTCCTCCAGGCCCGCAGGCTCCTCGGCCGCGCCCTGGGTCTGTCCCCCGCGGACGTCGCCCGGCGGATCCTCGTCACCAAGTTCGGCGGATACCAGCTGAACCTCAGTCAACGCTCCGTCGACGTCAACGAGTTCGCCCGGTTGGCCGCCGAGGGCCAGCACGCGTTCATCGAGGGTGAGGACGAGAGAGCCGTCCGGTTGCTGACCGAGGCCCTCGACCTGTGGAGCGGACCGCCGCTCGTCGACATCCAGGCGGGACCGCTGCTGTCCGCGGAGATACGGCGCCTGGAGGAGAACCGGCTCACGGTGCAGATGCAGGTGGTCGACGCCAAGCTCCGTCTCGCCCTGCACGACCAGCTTCCGGGCGAACTGGCCGGGCTGGCCGCCCAGTACCCCAGGAACGAGAACCTGCACGCCCAGTACATGCTCGCGCTGTACCGCTGCGGCCGCTGCCCGGACGCTCTGGACGTGTTCCGGCGGTTGCGCGAGCGGCTCGTCGACGAACTGGGCCTGGAGCCCTCACTCAAGATCCAGGCCCTGCACCGGGCGATGCTCGCGGCCGATCCCGCCCTCGACCACGGGGCGGTCCCCACCGAAGGCAACCTGCTGCTCGACCGGTTCGCCCCCACCACCCCCGGCCGTGAGCCGTGGGTCACCCGGCGGGCCAGCTGACCGCTCCCCACCCACATCCGCCTCTCACCGCTCCGCCTCCCCCCACCCGCACGAGCCGGCCACGACCCTGGTCGCCCGCCCCCATGGGCGCGCTCCGGGGCCGGCCGCTCCTCACCCGGTCCTGCGCCAGTACACCCCGCAGGTGTCGACGGGCTCGATGGGCTCCTCGACGCCGTGCCGACCGCGGTAGTCCCACACCGCCTGCCGGCAGGGCTCGATGTTGTAGTCGTCGACGATGACGAACCCGCCCACCGACAGCTTCGGATACAGGTGGGTCAGCGCGTCCATCGTCGACTCGTAGAGATCCCCGTCCAGTCGCATCACCGCGAGGGAGTCGACGGGTGCGCCGGGCAGGCTCTCGTTGAACCACCCCGCCAGGAACTCGACCTGGCCGTCCAGCAGTCCGTAGCGGGAGAAGTTCTCCCGTACCTCCTCCTGGGAGATCTTCAGAACGCCGTTGATGCGGTGCAGCGCCATGTCCCGGTCCAGCGGATGACTCGCGGAGTGCACGACGGGCACACCCTCGAACGAGTCCGCCACCCACACCCGGCGGTCCCGCACTCCGTACGCTTCCAGCACCGCGCGCATCAGGATGCAGACCCCGCCACGCCACACCCCCGTCTCGATCAGGTCGCCGGGGACCTTGTCGCGGATCACCCGCTCGACACACGACTGCACGTTGGCCAGACGCTTCAGGCCGACCATCGTGTGCGCCGTCGTGGGCAGGTCGAGTCCCTGTGAGCGGGCGCTCGTGTCGTAACCGTCGAGGTCGCCGTACCACCCCACCGGAGCGTCCTCGTAGATCACGTTCGCGAGCACTCGTTTCATGAGGTCCAGATAGAGCTCGCCACCCTTTGAGAGCATGCTTCCTCCTGCGCGTTCGCCGGCCCTGGTGAGGGGCCCACCGTAGAAACGCTTCCTCAGCACCAGCTCGAAGTCCGCTCGAGATGGGGGAGCCGGGCGCGTTCGAGTCCCGCTCGACCCGCTTTGTGGGGGCGGCGCGTTACCAAGGACCCCATCTGCCCATCCGGACCCGGCGACGGGAAAGAGGGATTCATGTGAAGGCTCTGGTTCTGGCCGGCGGAATGGGGACGCGCCTGCGCCCGCTCACCCACTCCATGCCGAAACAGCTGGTCCCCCTCGCGAACAAACCGGTGCTGTGCCGCGGCCTGGAGGACATCGCGCGGGCCGGTGTCACGGACGTCGGCATCATCGTGGGGGACTGGCACAAGGAGATCGAGGAGGCGGTGGGGGACGGCGGGCGCTTCGGCCTGCGGATCACCTACCTGCCCCAGGAGGCGCCCTTCGGCCTGGCCCACTGCGTGCTGGTCGCGCGGGAGTTCCTGGCGGACGACGACTTCCTGATGTACCTCGGGGACAACATCTTCGCCGACGGCGTCCACGCGCTCGCCGACGCCTTCCGCCGGGACCGGCCTGCCGCCCAGGTCGCCGTGACCGCCGTGGACAGCCCCCAGGAGTACGGCGTCGCCGTGACCGCCCCGGACGGCCGGGTGCTCGGACTCCAGGAGAAGCCGCGCGAGCCGAGGAGCGACCTCGCCGTGACCGGCGCCTACTTCTTCACTCCGGAGATCCACGACGCCATCGCCCGCATCCGGCCCAGCACGCGCGGCGAGTGGGAGATCACCGACGCCATCCAGGCCCTGATCGACCGGGGCAGCGAGGTGCGGGCGGTGCGGTTGCCCGACTGGTGGAAGGACACCGGGCGCGTCGAGGACATCCTCGACTGCAATCAGCTCCTGCTCGACCACGTCACGACGTCCGTCCGCGGTTCAGTCGACGCGGCGAGCACCGTGCTCGGTCCGGTCGTCGTGGAGCCCGGCGCCCGCATCATCCGCTCCCACCTGCGCGGACCACTGATCATCGGTGCGGGCTGCGTGATCGAGGACAGCTATGTCGGCCCGCACACCGCCGTCGGCGCGAACTGCGTGCTCACCGACGCGGGGATCTCCCACTCGATCATGCTGCAGGACGCGACCGTCACCGACGTCAACGGCATCCACCGCTCGGTCATCGGCCGCTCGGCCCGGGTGGGCGCCCCCGTGAACGGCACGGGCCGCCACCGTCTCGTGGTGGGCGACCACACCGAACTCGAAGTCGTCGCATGAGGGTCCTCGTCACCGGCGGCGCCGGTTTCATCGGGTCGCACTACGTGCGCAGCCTGCTGTCCGGCGCCTACGCCGGGTACGAGCAGGCCCACGTCACCGTTCTGGACAAGCTCACCTACGCGGGCAGCACCGCCAACCTGCCGATGACCCACCCCCGGCTGACGCTGGTCCGGGGCGACGTCTGCGACCGGCGACCGCTGCTCGACCTGCTGCCGGGACACGACGCGGTGGTGCACTTCGCGGCCGAGTCGCACGTGGACCGTTCCATCCACGACGCGTCCCTCTTCGCCCGTACGAACGTGGTCGGTACGCAGAACCTGCTCGACTGCTGCGTGCGCACCGGGCCGCGGAAGGTGGTGCACGTGTCGACCGACGAGGTCTACGGCTCCATCGACGAGGGCTCCTGGACCGAGGACCATCCGCTGGAACCCAACTCCCCCTACGCGGCCTCGAAGGCGGGTGCGGACCTCATGGCGCGCGCCTACTGGCGCACCCACGGACTCGACGTCTCGGTCACCCGCTGCTCCAACAACTACGGCCCCCACCAGCACCCGGAGAAGCTGCTCCCGCACTTCGTCACCCGTCTCCTGGACGGACTCCAGGTGCCGCTGTACGGGGACGGCCGCCATGTACGCGAATGGATCCACGTGGACGACCACTGCCGCGCCGTCCAGCTCGTCCTGGACGAGGGAGCGCCGGGCACGGCCTACAACATCGCCGGCGTCGCGCGGTCCAACGAGGACATGACCCGCGACCTGCTGCGCCTGTGCGGCGCCGACTGGAGCCGGGTGCGCAGGGTCGAGGACCGCAAGGGCCACGACCGGCGGTACGCAGTGGACGACTCCCTGATCCGGGACACGCTCGGCTTCGCTCCCCGCATCCCGCTCGACGCCGGGCTGGCCGGCGTCGTCGACTGGTACCGCGCCCACCGGGCGTGGTGGCAACCGCTCACCCGCACCGCCCAGGAGGCCCGATGAACAGGCGTGTCGTGCTCACGGGAATGGGTGTGGTGGCCCCCGGCGGCACCGGCACCAAGGCGTTCTGGGAGCTGATCACCTCGGGTCGCACGGCGACCCGCTCCATCTCCCTCTTCGACGCCTCCCCGTTCCGGTCGCGTATCGCCGCCGAGTGCGACTTCGACCCCGCCCCGCACGGACTGACCCACAAGGAGACCCGGCGGATGGACCGGGCCACCCAGTTCGCGGCGGTCGCCACCGACGAGGCCGTCGCCGACGCCGGCCTGGAGTTCCACCGCACCGACCCCACACGGGTGGGAGTCACGGTCGGCAGCGCAGTCGGCTGTACCACCAGCCTGGAGCGCGAGTACACCGCGGTCAGCGACGGCGGCCGGGACTGGCTCGTCGACCACACCTACGCCGTACCCCACCTCTACGACCACCTCGTCCCGAGTTCGATGGCCGCCGAGGTGGCCTGGCGGGTACGTGCGGAGGGTCCCGCTTCGGTCGTCTCGACCGGCTGCACCTCCGGGCTCGACGCGGTCGCCCACGCCCGCGGCCTGATCCTGGAGGGCAGCGCCGATGTGATGGTGGCCGGGGCGACCGACGCGCCGATCTCCCCGATCACCCTGGCCTGCTTCGACGCCATCAAGGCGACCACCCCGCGCAACGACGACCCGGAGCACGCCTCACGCCCCTTCGACGCCACCCGGAACGGCTTCGTCCTGGGCGAGGGATCCGCGATGTTCGTCCTGGAGGAGTACGAGCACGCGGTACGCCGAGGGGCGCGTCCCTACGCCGAGATCACCGGCTTCGCCTCCCGCTGCAACGCCTTCCACATGACGGGCCTGCGCCCGGACGGCAGGGAGATGGCCGAGGCCATCCGGCGGGCGCTCGCCGAGGCGGGCGCCCGCCCCGCCGACGTCGACTACGTGAACGCGCACGGCTCGGGCACCAAGCAGAACGACCGTCACGAGACAGCCGCGTTCAAGGCCGCGCTCGGCGAGCACGCGTACGCCGTCCCCGTCAGTTCCATCAAGTCGATGGTGGGGCACTCGCTCGGGGCGATCGGCGCGATCGAGATCGCCGCCTGTGCGCTGGCCCTTCGGCACGGCGTCGTCCCGCCGACCGCCAATCTGC
Source organism: Streptomyces sp. JH34 (assembly GCF_029428875.1). Taxonomy (NCBI): domain Bacteria; kingdom Bacillati; phylum Actinomycetota; class Actinomycetes; order Kitasatosporales; family Streptomycetaceae; genus Streptomyces; species Streptomyces sp. JH34. The sequence goes on from NZ_JAJSOO010000001.1 coordinate 548,726, forward strand.
ACGAGCCCGACCCCGAGTGCGACCTGGACTACGTGCCGCTGCGCGCCCGGTACAGGGCGCTGGACAGGGTGCTGACCGTGGGCAGCGGATTCGGCGGCTTCCAGAGCGCCATGGTGCTCGCCGCCCCCGAGGAGCGTGCGTCATGAGATCCCCGGCGCTGACCGGAATGGGCGTACTGGCCCCCAACGGGGCGGGCCGGCAGGCCTACTGGGCCGCCACCCTGCGGGGCGAGAACGGAATCGGGCGGGTCACCCGGTTCGACCCGGCGTCCTACCCCGCCCGGCTGGCCGGGCAGATCGGCGGGTTCGACGCGTCGGCCGAGCTGCCCAACCGGCTGATCCCGCAGACCGACGAGGTGACCCGGCTGTCCCTGGTGGCCGCCGGCTGGGCACTCGCCGACGCCGCACTCGACCCCGCGGCCCTGCCCGAATACGCCATGGGTGTAGTCACCGCCAATACGGCGGGCGGTTTCGAATTCGGCCAGCGGGAGCTTGAGAACCTGTGGTCCAAGGGCAGCGGCCATGTGAGCGCCTACCAGTCCTTCGCCTGGTTCTACGCCGTCAACACGGGGCAGGTCTCCATCCGGCACGGCCTGCGAGGGCCCGGTTCCGTCGTGGTGGCCGACGGTGCCGGCGGCCTCGATGCCCTCGCCCAGGCCCGTCGGATGATCCGCGGCGGCACCCCGCTGGTCCTGGGTGGTGCGGTGGACGGTTCGCTGTGCCCGTGGAGCTGGACGGCCCAGCTGACGGGTGGGCGCCTCAGCACCCGCGAGGACCCCGCCGACGCCTACCTCCCCTTCGACGCCCGCGCCTGCGGACACGTGCTCGGGGAGGGCGGCGCACTGCTGGTCGTCGAGGACCAGGACTCCGCCCGGGCGCGCGGCGCCCGTGTCCACGGGCTGCTGGACGGCTGTGCGTCCACCTTCGATCCCCCACCGGGGACGGGCCGCCCGCCCGGTCTGGAGCGGGCGGTGCACCGGGCCCTGGAGGATGCGGCGTGGGACCCGGCCGACGTGGACGTGGTCTTCGCGGACGCGGCCGGCAGCCCCGGTCCCGACCGCGAGGAGGCGGACGCCCTCGCCGCCGTGTTCGGCCCGCACGGCGTGCCCGTCACCGCGCCGAAGACGATGACGGGACGGCTGGCGGCAGGGAGCGGCCCGCTGGACGTGGCGACCGCCCTGCTCTCCTTCGCCGACCAGGTGATCCCGCCGACGGTGCATGTGCGCGAACCGGTCGACGCCTACCGGCTCGACCTCGTCACCGCGCCCCGGCGGGTACCGCTGCGCCGTGCGCTGGTCCTCAGCCGGGGACACGGCGGGTTCAACTCCGTGGTGGCGGTGTCGGCGCCGCCCGGAGCGGGTCCGGTCCCCTCTCCCCCTGAAACACCGGCGGGCCGGACCACGCGCGCGGCCTGAGGAACCGCGCGCGGCGCAGCGGATCCGCCGAAGGGTCCGGCCCGTCCCCCCGGGTGGTACGGGGGGACGGGCCGGACCCTTCGGCGGATCCGTCAGGCGCCGTCGCGCGTGACTTCCCGGGCGCGCACCTTCCACTCGCCCCCCTCATCCACCAGGACGTCCTCGCAGACACAGGCCCGGTGCAGGCGGGGGTCGCCGCCCCGGGGGGTCAGCACGACCAGGGCGTAGCAGCGCACCCGGACCGTGCCGTCGTCCTGCGCCGTGATGTCGAGCATGCCGTGCCAGTGCCGATGGGTCTCGCCGGCGGCACGCTGGGCGGCATGCGCACGGCTCGCCCCCTCGGCCAGTTCGGCACGGCCGCGGCTGGGCTCGGGGCGGCCCGGGAGGGCGAAGGTGCCGTCCTCCGTGAAGGTACGCGCCCATTCCTCGGCGCGGCCGGTGTCCAGCAGCTGCATGTGGCGGGCGTAGAACTGCTCGATGCCGGCGCGCAGCCGTTCCTGCGGGAGGGTGGCGAGATCCATGCGAAGTCCTCTTTCTCTCGACGGTTCCTGACGGGGGCACGGGAGGGGTCCGGTGGACACGCGCACGGCCTGAGCCCGCTCTACGGCCGGCCGGACGGACCGGGGACGAACAGGTCGGAGCGCACCCGCGCGGCCGGATTGCCCAGCGCGATGTGCCGGGTGATCTTCGGGCCGATGGGCGTGCGCTGGACGAGGCCGGCCAGCCGGGGACGCACCACCCGGGCCACCCGGCCCTGCGAGAGCATCGCCTTGGCCTGCATCGTCTGTGTCTTCATCACCTGGTCGATGTCACAGGAGCGCGGCAGCACGTAGGCGTCCAGCCGTCCGGCCGAGAAGTCGCCGTCGCGCAGCGCCTCGACGAGGACGGGGTGCAGCAGGGCAGCGTCCTGGAGTGCGAGGTTGATGCCCTGGGCGCCGAGCGGGCTGTGGGTGTGCGCGCTGTCCCCGATCAGGACAAGGCCGTCGCGCGCCCACTCCCGCGCGCGTCCGGCGAAGACGTCCAGCAGGGTGAAGTCGGTGAGAGCGTTGAGGTGCCGCGCGAGCCGGTCGGCGTACGCGGGGACCGCGCGGGCGATCTCGGACCTGATGGTGTCGACGCCGAGCGCCGCCATTTCCGCGTACCCCTTGTGCGGCAGGGTCCAGCCGAGCTGCACGGTGCCGGGGTACGACGGGTAGACGAGCACCGGCCGGCCCGCCGCCCGGAAGACGCGCACCTCTCGGCCGGGCGGCCCCTCCTGCGGCAGTTTGAACCACAGCACGTCGAAGGCGAACACGTCCTGCCGCTCGGCGCCGATCCCGGCGAGCCGCCGCGTCTTGGAGAACCGTCCGTCGGCACCGACGACCCATCCGGCACGCACGGTGTGGGTACCGGCCCGGCCCTCGGCGACAGCACCCCGGACGGCTCCGTGCTCCTCGACGAGCGCGCTCAGCCGGTGTCCGTCGAGATAGCGGAAGCCGTCGAAGCCCTGGCAGCGGGCGAGCAGTTCCGCCAGTACGTGCCGCTGCGGAACACTGAGCAGGCGGTTGTACGGCGCGGGCAGCCGGTCGTAGGCGATGTCGAGGAGCACCCGCTCGCGTTCCACCAGCTGGAATCTGTCCAGCCAGTACCCGCCGCGCGCGGCGGCGGGTTCCAGCACGCCGAGCTGGTCGAGCAGGGCCAGCCCGCCGGGCTGGAGTATCTCGCCCCGGTACTCACGCGACATGGAGGTGGCGCGTTCGACGAGGGTGACCCGTACTCCGGAGCGGAGCAGGAGCAGCGCGAGGGTCAGCCCGGCGGGACCTCCGCCGACGACACAGACGTCCGTCGCGGAGCTGGTGGCGCGGGGGCCCTGGTCGGCGGTCATCCGAGGGTCTCCTGTGAGGTGAGGTCCGCGACGAGCGACGTGGTGTGGGTGCCGTCGGCGAAACGCGGGTCGTCCAGTACGCGGCGCAGGAACGGGATGTTCGTACGCACTCCGGGACCGCTCACGTGGAATTCGTCCAGCGCCCGGCGCATCCTCTCCCGTGCCTGCGCGCGGTCGGGGGCCCAGGTGATCACCTTGGCCAGCAACGGGTCGTAGGCCGCCGATATGCGGTGCCCGGGGAAACAGTCCGTGTCCACCCGTACGAACGGTCCCGCCGGAGCGGTGAACTCCTCGATCGGACCGGGCGCCGGCAGGAAGTCGCGCGCGGGGTCCTCGGCGTTGACCCGGCACTCGATCGCGGCACCGCGCGGGGCGACGCCGGACTGGGAGAGTTCCAGCGGCAGTCCGGCCGCGACCCGGAACTGCTCGCGCACCAGGTCCACCCCGGTGACCATCTCGGTCACGGGATGTTCCACCTGGATACGGCAGTTGACCTCCATGAAGTAGAAGTCTCCGGTGTCGTCCACCAGGAACTCGAAGGTGCCCGCCCCCGTGTACTCGGCGGCCTTGGCCCCGAGCAGCGCCGCCTCCCCCATGCGCCGTACGACGTCCGCCGGCAACCCGTGCGCCGGGGACTCCTCGATGATCTTCTGGTTCCGGCGCTGCACGGAGCAGTCCCGCTCCCCCAGGTGGACGACATTGCCCAGCCGGTCACCGAGCACCTGGATCTCGACGTGCCGGGCGGAGGCGAGGTAGCGCTCCAGATAGACCCGGTTGTCCCCGAACAGGGCCTGCGCCTTGCCGCGTGCCTGCCGGTACTTCGCCGCCAGCTCGCCGGGGCCGCGCACCACCTGCATGCCCCGGCCGCCGCCACCGGCCACCGGTTTGATGATGAGCGGGTAGCCGGTCTCCGCGGCGAGGGCGCGGGCCTCCTCCAGGCCGGCCGCCGGTTCGACGCCGCCGGGGAGCAGGGGCAGCCCGGCCTCGGCCATCAGCGCGCGGGCGCTGACCTTGTCGCCCAGCCGGTCGATGACGGTCGCCGACGGGCCGACGAAGGTGATGCCGTGGTCCTCGCAGACCTCGGCGAGGTCGGGGTTCTCGGAGGCGAATCCGTAGCCGGGGTGCAGGGCCCGGGCCCCGGTGCGCAGGGCCGCCTCGATGAGGGCCGGGATGTTCAGATAGCTGTGCCGGGCGGGCGCCGGACCGATGTGCACGGTTTCGTCCGCCATGCGGACGAGCGCGGAGTCCCGGTCCTCGGTGGAGTAGACGGCGACCACCCGCATGCCCAGGTCCCGGCAGCAGCGGGCCACCCGGAGTCCGATCTCTCCCCGGTTGGCGATGAGCACCTTCTCGAACAGGGGCAGGCCGTCATCCGGCCGCCGGTGCGTGGACTTCTGGAGCATCTGCATGCCTCTCCTCAGGCCGCTTCCGGCGGCCGTACGGCGAAAAGCGGCTCGTCGTACTCGACCGGGGCCGCGTCCGCCTTGAGCACCTCCACGATCCGGCCGTCGGTGACCGCCTCGACCGGTATGAGCAGCTTCATGGCCTCGACGATCCCCAGCTGCCGTCCCGGCGCGACCACGTCGCCCTCGTCGACGAAGCTCTTCCCGCCGGGCTCGGGCGCGCGGTAGAACACCCCGACCGTCGGGGCGCGGATGTACTCCACCTCCTCCTCCGCCCCCGTGCCGTCCGGTGCGGCGTGCACCGGGCCGGGGGCCGGGCCCACGGCCGCGGAGGGATCGGTTCCCGGCGCGGTGGCCCGCTCCGGGTCGGGCCACGTCATCTCCACCGCCACCTCGCCGGCCCGGACCCTGAGCTCCGCGGGCGGTGTGCCCGCTTCGGCCAGCAGCCGGGCGGCGGTGCGGTGGACCACCGCGAGGAGGTCCGCGAGACACTCCTCGCGCTCGCCCGGGCCGTCCCCCGCATTCGTCTCGTCCCCTGTGCTCATGTCGTCCCCTCCGCTCGTGCGTCGTCCAGGCCGGCGCCGTAGTGCCGGAAACGCGCGTACCGGTGTTCGACCAGTTCGGCCGGGCCCAACCGCGTCAGTGCCGCGAGCCGGGCGACGACGGCCTCACGCAGCCGGGCCGCGGCACGTTCGGGTGCCTTCTGCGCGCCGCCCTCGGGTTCCGGCACCACGCCGTCGACGATCCCCAGCCGCAGCAGGTCGCGCGCGCCCATCCGCAACGCCTCGGCCGCCAGGGGCGCGGCGGTGGAGTCCTTCCAGAGGATGGCCGCACAGCCCTCCGGGCTGATCACCGAGTAGACCGCTCCCGAACACGCCAGGACGCTGTTGGCGACGCCCAGCGCGAGCGCGCCGCCGCTGCCCCCCTCACCGGTCACGACGGCCACCACGGGGACCGGCAGCCGGGACATCAGCCGCAGGTTCTCGGCGATGGCCGCCGCCTGGCCGCCCTTCTCCGCCTCCAGCCCGGGGTGGGCGCCGGGGGTGTCGATGAGGGTGACCACGGGCAGGGCGAGCTTCGCCGCGAGCCGCATCAGCCGGGCCGCCTTCCGGTAGCCCGAGGGGGTCGGCATGCCGTAGTCGTGCGCGACGAGCTCGGTGGTGGTGTGCCCTTTCCGGTGGCCGATGACCACGAGCGGGGTGCCGTCGATGCGGCCGAGGCCGGCGACGATCGCGGGACTGTCCCCGGACAGCCGGTCGCCGTGCAGTTCCTCGAAGTCGTCGAGCATCTGGCCGAGGTAGTCCTGCGTGGTGGGACGGCCGAGGTCCCTGGCACCCCGGACCGCTGTCCACGCGTCCTCTTCGGGCAGCTGCCGGTAGTCCTCTATCAGCGCTCCGTCGCCGCCCGCCGGGCCCGGCCGCTCCCCCGACGCGAAGGACAGCAGCCGGGCCAGTTTCGTGCGCAGTCCGGACCGGGGGCAGACGAGGTCCATGAAGCCCCGGGACAGAAGGGATTCCGCGGACTGGAAACCGGGCGGCAGACTCTGCCGGATGGTCTGTTCGATCACCCGGGCACCGGCGAAGCCCATCCGGGCCCCCGGTTCGGCGATGATCACGTCGCTGAGTGAGGCGAAGGAGGCAGCCACCCCGCCGTAGGTGGGATCCGTGACGAGCGACATCGTCAGGATGCCCGCCTCGTCGAGCCGCGCCATCGCCTGACTGGTCGTGGCCATCTGCATCAGGGCGAGGGCCCCTTCCTGCATCCGCGCCCCGCCCGACGCGGTGACGAGCAGGAGCGGTGTCCGTTCCCGCAGCGCGGTGTCCGCCGCGTGGGCGATCAGTCCGCCGACGGCGCTGCCGAGACTGCCGCCCATGAAACGGAAGTCCATCACCGCCACGATCAGCGGCAGTCCCCGGACGGTGCCGCGGGCGCAGAGCACGGCCTCGTCCAGACCGGTGCGCTCGCGAGCCTCCCGCAGCCGCTCGGGATAGGCCCGCACGTCGACGAACCCCAGCGGGTCCCCGGTCCGTACCGGGTGCACGAGCGGTTCCACACCACCTGGGTCGAGGAGGCCGGCCAGCCGCTCCGGCGCGGTCAGGGGACCGTGCCGCCCGCAGTGGGGGCAGACCCGGTCGTTGCGGACGAACCGCTTGCCGTAGACGGGGGCCCGGCAGCCGGGGCAGAGGACCCAGTCCGGTACATGGGTGTCCGGGGGCGGAGCAGTCGTGGTCATGGCCGCCAGTGTGGCCACCGGCCTTCCAAGTCCGCTCAAGCCGGACTCGAAGGCGCGACGGCTGCCAGATAGGAGTCGATGACCTGCCGGTAGTAGCAGGGCCCGAAGCCCAGCTCCGCGGCCTTCGGGACGAGCCCGTGCATCCGCTCGGTGGACACGGGTCCCTCCGCGGGTACGTCGACGGTGTGGTGCTCGGCCACGACACCGGTGCGGTGTTCGAGGTGGCCGACGATGTCCTCCACGGCCGCCTCCCAGCCGGAGGCGATGTTGACCACCTGCCGCGAGACGTCCTCGTGGAGGAGGCTCTCGAGCAGGGACACGGCGTGGCGGACGTCGATCAGGTCACGGCGCGCTCCCCGGTGGACGCGGACGCGGCCCCGCCGGACCTGTGCGACCAGCGAGGGCAGGAACTGGTGCGGGCGCTGTCCCGGGCCCACCGGGTAGGCGAGACGCAGGATCAGGTGGTCCGCGCCCGAGTTCCTGATGACCTCCTCCATGGCAAGTTTGTGTCTGCCGTACGGGGACGAGGGGCGTACGGGGCCGTCCTCCCGCCCGGCACCATGCCGTAGCCCGTACATACCGGCGGACGAGGTCGAGAAGTACACGAGTCGCCGGCCGTTGCGCAGGCACCGGCCGAGAGTGTCGTACAACAGTGCGGCCTCGCGGGCGAACTGGTCCTCGGCGACGCCGTCGCCGCTGGACACGCCGGCCGCGAAGGCGACGACACGGGGGTGCGATCCGGCGAGCGGCCGGATGCTGCGCGCCAGGAAACCGTGGCCGATGATGCGCATGTGTGGCTCCTATGCGGCGCGGGGGGCGGGAGCATCCGCCCGTCGGATGCGCTCCACCAGGTCGGCTTGGCGAAGGATCTGCTCTCCGTACCCGGTGAGGTCACCACCGCCCAGGGCGGTGCCGGCGAAGGCGGTGACGATGTTGGCGAAGTGGTCGTCGGCCTCGAGTGTCAGTTCCTCGGTGCCGTCCTTGTCCTCGATGCGCACCACGGGCCGCAGGTCGGGCGGCGGGGTGAACGCCCGGTCCAGTGAGAGGAGGCCCTCGCTGCCGCAGATGCGGTAACGGCACTGGTAGGCGTGGGCCATGCCGAAGGTCAGCTGGGCGGTGGTCCGGTCCGAGGACAGCAGCGCCGCCCCCGCCAGGTCGACCCCGCCGGCCGGACCGGTGGCCAAGGGGGTACCGGTTGCGGGCGCGTCGCTCATGAGCACGGCGCCCACCACGGACAGGCCCGGGCCGCAGAAGTACTGCGCCGCCCGGACGGTGTAGACGCCCAGGTCGAGCAGTGCACCGCCGCCGAGGCCGGGACGGTTGCGGATGTCGTCCGCGGGAAGCGGCGGGATGGTGAACTCGGCTGCGAAGGAACGCGGTTCGCCGATGCGTCCGGCGGCGACGAGCTCGGTGACGCTCCGGTGGACGGAGTGGTGGAGGAACATGAAGCTCTCCATCAGCAGCAGTCCCCGTCGTCCGCCGAGGGCGACGAGGTCCCGGGCGTCGGCGGCGGTCGTGGTGAGCGGCTTCTCCCCGAGGACATGTTTTCCGGCTTCCAGAGCGCGCGCGATCCATGGGGCCCGCAGCGCGGCGGGCAGCGGGATGTACACGGCGTCCACATCGGTGCGCCGCAGCAGTTCCTCGTATCCCGTGACCGTCCTCCACCGCTACGGCGTACCCGGCAACGAGCGCCTCGTCGTCCTGGTCAGCGACGGCGCGCACTACGCGCCGATCCCCGACGACCGCAGCGGCGAAACCGTCTCCGGCACCCAGGACCCGGTGTCGCTCATGGAGGACCTGCACGCGGGCCTCGGCATTCGTCTGCACGCGGTCGGGATCAGCGACGAGGCCCTGTTCGACCGTTGGTGGCAGGCACAGCGGCACCGTCCCGACTGGACTCCGCAGGCCCACGAGAGCATGGTGCCCAACCACCGGATGCTGGTCGACCTGGTGACCGTCGCCGGCGGCGACCGGCAGCGCATCGGCGGCCTGGACGTCCTGGAGAAGTACTTCGCCGAGCTGGGGAGCGGAGTCGTACGGGCCGTGGGGCGCCCGGCCCGTCCGCGCCTGCCCGCCTTTCAGCTGACGCCCGAGCGGCTGGCCGCGGAACCCCAGCCCCGAGTCGCGACCGATCCCCGGCAACGCCGCACCTGGGAAGCGGCTGCCGAGGACACCCTGGTCGCCTACAGCAGGGTCTGCGAGGCGTCACGGGCCCGCCTCGGCTACCAGCTGCTCCGCTCCTCACCGCCCGACGACTTCGCCCGCCTGCGCCGACAGTGCGTCGACCGCGCGGACTTCACGGCCTGGCTGTCCGTGGCCTACCAGGTCTTCAACGAGCGCCTGCACGCCCCCCTGCGCATTCCGAGGAAGGATCCGGCGAAGGTACTGGATCTCCCTCAGCTCGCGGCGGCCTTCTGGGACGGCCGCATGTCCCAACTGCACGAACTGCGCAACTTCTACCATCACGACCGTGACATGGAGGAGCGGGCGGAGCGGAACCGTGTCGCGGGAGGCATCATCCACAAGCACACGGGCAGCTTCGCCCCGCTGGAGAGCGACGCCGACGCCTGGCGCGCACTGCAACTGGGGCTGGTGCGTGACCTGGCGGCCCTCCTCAACGAGGCCCACGCGATTCTCGACGCGGCACCGGAACCCGAGGCGGCGGCGGAGGAGCCCGCACACGCCCCGCAGGCCGGTCAGGCCCAGGCGGGCGGCATCCGCGTCAAGTCGCAGGGCTACGACTGAGCCCGCACCGCCCGGCTTCGTCCGACGGCAGCTCCCTCGGGGCCGCCGGGGCGGGTGTGGAGCGCGTAGGTGGCAAAGGCGTGCCGGACGGTGCGGCAGAGCTGTTCGCTCCGTTACTCCGACCGCTCCGACCGCTCCGACCGCTCCGGCCAGCGCCTACCCCACTCCTTGACCACCCGGTCGCCGACGGCGAGCGACCGGTACGTCCGGCCGTTCACCTCGATGCTGAGCTCCCGCCCCTCGTCGGTGCGGATGTGCATCATGTAGCGGCCCGTCGGGCCGTAGGTACCGGTCGAACTGCTCACCCCCCGGCCGGTGACCTCCCCGGAGTAGGCGTCCTTGCTCTCGCGCGACCCGTGCGCGGCGATCATCGCCAGGACCAGGGCGAGCGGGCCGAAGGAGAGGAGCAGGACAACGGTGTTCGACATGTGCGACCCCCCGCATCGACGACGGCACAGGCCATCCACGGCAGCGTACCGGTCTTGTGGGCACCCGCCCAGAAGGCATATCGGAAAGGGCTGTTCGGCCCCGGTCCGGCGTCAGGGCTGACTCATAACCGGCCTGGTCGCGGTGACAGCACTCGCGGGCTGTGCCGGCGTCGAGTACCGGGAGGACATGTGCAGCGACGGTGAATACCCCGTCCTGTCCGTGGGCGGAACCGGCTCCGCCTGTGTCCCGGACGCGGAGGAGCCGTCCTCGGGATTCGCGCGGTATCCGGAGGGCAAGGTGCCGCAGCAGGTCGACGACAAGTGGGACGTGTACTGGGACACCCACACGCTCGACGAGGACGGGACCGTCGTCGACGCTCCGGAACCGGGCTGACCCGGGAAAGCCTGCCCCCCGGAAGCCAGGAGGCCGCTCCGCCGCCTCCGTCCCCGCGAAAACGCCCTGGTGGCCCGTGCGTGCGCTGGCCGCACACCGTACCGCGGTGACAGCATGGAAGAGGCGGACAAGGAACAGCGTCAGGAGCAGCCATGGCTACCCGCCCGTCCGATGCCACGCAGAATCCGAGGACGGTCGTGGGTGTGGACGGCTCGGAACACGCCAGGACCGCCATGCTCTGGGGCGCGGCGGACGCCGCGAGGCATCGTCGACGTCTGCTGCTCGTGCACGCCGCCGACCTCGACCGCCTGGACCGGTTCGCGTCGTTCGAGACGTCCGAACATCTGCGGGACAACGGCAACGCCGTCCTGACGACGGCGGCGGAGGAGATACGCGAGCGGTTCCCCGAACTCGACGTCGACGTCAAGCTGAGCCGCAGGAAGCCGGTTCCCGCTCTCCACGCGTCCGTGAGGCCCGGCAGCACGATCGTCGTCGGCAGCAGGGGGTCCGGCGGATTCGGTCCTCTGCTGCTGGGCTCGACGGGCCTGGAGGTCGTCGTCGGCAGTCCCGCGCCCGTCGTGGTCGTCCGCGGGGAGTTCGAGCGCGAGGACGCTCCGGTCACGGCCGCCGTGCGGGACGAGCACGACGCCCGGTGGCTGGTCCGTGCCGGACAGGAGGCACAGGCCCGCAACAGCCCCCTCCGGCTCGTGAGCGTGCGCGGCCTGCTCGCACGCTTCGGTGGGACGGCGCGGGACGAGGCCGGGGGGTCCGCGGACCCCGACGAGCGGCTCCTGGCCGACCTGGCGTCCCGGATCCATGAGAGCGCGCCCGGTCTCGCCGTACGCACCGAGGTGGTCGCGGCCCGCTCCGCGGCGTCCGCGCTCGTCGACGCCAGCCGGCACGCGGGTCTCCTGGTCATGGGAAGCCATGAGCGGCGCGGCGCCTCCGTACTGGGACTGGGCCACGTCGTGCACGCCCTCCTGCACCACTCCCGGTGTCCGGTCCAGATCGTGCCGTACCGGCATGACGAGGAGAGGGGCGTCGTGGAGGAAGGGCTCAGGGACGACGAGGGCTGAGGCCGGCAACCGCGAGCGGGCCCGCTTGTCATGTTCACCCACGTGGGACTACTGTCGCCACGCCTTGGTGAACGGGAAATCCGGTGTGATGCCGGTGCGGCCCTCGCCACTGTGATCGGGAAGTCCGGCTCCGGCCCTCACGGGCAGCCACTGGGTCCTTGTGACCCGGGAAGGCGGAGTTCGGGCGGTGTCACCCGTAAGCCAGGAGACCGGCCAAGGCACTTCAACCATCCACGAGGTGCTGGAGAGGGTCTGCTGAGTCATGCACATCGCCGAGGGTTTTCTGCCTCCGGCGCACGCGATCGCCTGGGGTGTCGCGTCCGCGCCGTTCGTCGTCCACGGAGTCCGGTCACTCACGCGTGAGGTCAGGGACAACCCTGAGAGCACGCTGCTCCTGGGGGCCTCCGGGGCCTTCACGTTCGTTCTCTCCGCATTGAAGATCCCTTCGGTGACGGGAAGTTGCTCCCATCCCACGGGTACGGGACTCGGGGCCATCCTGTTCCGTCCGCCGATCATGGCGGTCCTGGGCACGATCACCCTGCTGTTCCAGGCCCTGTTGCTGGCCCACGGCGGTCTGACCACGCTCGGAGCCAACGTCTTCTCGATGGCGATCGTCGGCCCCTGGGCCGGATACGCGGTCTTCAGACTGCTGCGCCGGTACGACGTGCCGGTGATGGTGGCGGTGTTCTCCGGCGCGTTCGTCGCCGACCTGTCCACCTACTGCGTCACCAGCGTGCAGTTGGCACTCGCCTTCCCGGACCCGAGCAGCGGGGTCCTCGGCGCGCTCGGCAAGTTCGGCTCCATCTTCGCGGTCACCCAGATCCCGCTCGCCGTGAGTGAGGGGCTCCTGACCGTGCTGGTGATGCGGCTTCTCGTGCAGTCCAGCAAGGGAGACCTGACCCGGCTCGGCGTGTTCCTCGCCGGTAGGCGGGCCCGCACGGAGAAGGCCGAGACCGAGGCGGTGGCCCGATGAACAAGGACACGAAGATCAACGCTCTTCTCCTGACCGTGGTGGCCGCGCTGGCCGTCCTGCCGCTGGCCCTGGGGCTCGGCGACGGCGAGGAGGAACCGTTCACGGGCGCCGACGCCCAGGCCGAGACGGCGATCACCGAGATCGATCCCGATTACGAACCCTGGTTCTCGCCGCTGTACGAACCGCCGTCCGGCGAGATCGAGTCGGCCCTGTTCGCCCTTCAGGCCGCGCTCGGCGCCGGCGTCCTCGCCTACTACTTCGGCCTGCGGCGCGGGCGACGTCAGGGCGAACTCCGCGCGACGGCGGAGCAGGAGAGAGGTGGCACCGGGGGCGGTGCCGGGGAGTCGACGGCCCGGAGGACCTGAGCGAACATGCTGCCGATCGACGCGGCGGCGCACAGCAGTCGCTGGCGCCGCCGCCATCCCCTGGACAAGGCCTCACTCGGTCTTGGGTTCACGGTGCTGGCCGTCTCGCTGCCGCCCTGGCCCGGGGCCGCCCTGGTCCTCGTCACCGCTCTGGCCGTGCTGCTGGGGCCGGCGGGCGTGACCGCCCGTCACCTGTGGCGGGCGTACCGGGTTCCTCTGGGTTTCTGCGTCACCGGGGCCGCCACGCTCCTCGTACGGGTCGGCGGGCCGGACGGGTTGCTCGCTCTCGACCCCGGTGGGCCCGTACGCGCAGGTGAGCTGCTGCTCCGTACCTCAGCCGCGTCCCTCGGGGTCCTGCTGTTCGCCTTCACCACCCCGATGTCCGATCTGTTGCCCCGCCTGGTCGGGGCGGGGGTGCCCGCGCCGGTGGTGGACGTCGCCCTGGTGACGTACCGCATGAGCTTCCTCCTCCTCGATTCGGTGCGCCGGATCCGGGAGGCGCAGGCGGCCCGGCTCGGCCACACCACCCGGGCCGCGACCTGGCGCTCCCTGGCGGGGCTCGGAGCGACCGCGTTCGTCAGGGCGTTCGACCGTGCGGCTCGGCTCCAGACGGGGCTTGCGGGGCGCGGTTACGACGGGACCCTGCGCGTCCTGGTGCCCGAGGCCCGCGTCTCCGTCCGGTTCGTGGCGCTGAGCGTCCTCCTGCTCGCGGCCCTCACCGTCCTGACCTTCGCCCTGGAAAGGCCGCTGTCATGAGCGAATCCGTGCTGCTCGCCCTGCGGGGCGCGTCCTTCGCGTACGAGGACGGTCCCGCCGTGCTCAGCGGCCTCGACTTCGAGGCACGTGAAGGGCGTGCGCTCGCCCTCCTCGGCCGCAACGGCAGCGGGAAGACCACACTGATGCGCCTCCTCAGTGGCGGACTGCGTCCCCGTGAGGGGCGGTTGACGGTCGAGGGCCGTCCCGTCACCTACGACCGGAAGGGGCTGACCCGGCTGCGCACCACCGTCCAGCTGGTGGTGCAGGATCCGGACGACCAGTTGTTCGCCGCGTCCGTCTCCCAGGACGTGTCGTTCGGACCGCTGAACCTCGGTCTGCCCGACGCCGAGGTACGCGCCCGGGTGGACGAGGCACTCGCCGCCCTCGACATCACCGCTCTGGCGGACCGGCCCACCCATCTGCTCTCCTACGGGCAGCGGAAGCGGACCGCCATCGCGGGTGCGGTCGCCATGCGGCCCCGCGTGCTGATCCTCGACGAGCCGACCGCGGGGCTCGATCCGGACGGTCAGGAGCGACTTCTCGACACGCTCGACGCCCTCCGCTCGGGCGGGACCACCGTCATGATGGCCACCCACGACGTCGATCTCGCCCTGCGCTGGGCCGACGACGCCGCGCTCCTCTCCCCGGCCGGCGTCCGGGCCGGGCCCGCGCCCGCGATGCTGGCGCGCACGGATCTCCTGCGGGAGTCGGGGCTGCGTCTGCCATGGGGTGTGGCGACCGCTGAACTACTGCGTGCGCATGGCCTGTTGGGGGCTTCGGCTGCCGGCCCGCGCACCGCCGAGCAGCTCGCTGCGGACTTCGCCGCGCCGGTCACCGCCGAGGGGGCCGACGGCCGGCACCGCTGACGGCCTTTTCGCCGGAAGTCCGGGAGCCCGCTCCGGCCCTGCCGGCGCGGGCTCCCCGCACCGCGACGCGAGCCGGGCACAGGCCGGCGGCCTTCAGGTCGCGCGCGGGCGGTTCGCACAGTACGTACGGTTCGGCGAAGGAAGTGCCGTTCGCCTCGAAAGGCGACCCCCTGGGACTCACGAGGACCGGGATACCTGAGCGATACCCGCGAGCGGCCCGATCGGCTAAACCTCGGACACCTTTCCACCGGGTTAACTCCCGTCGACGAGCCGAACCGATGTACGAATATGACCGTCGTCCGCAACCGGCATATGCAATAGCCACCCAGTCCCGGATGATCTCAAATAGTGAGAACCGAACGTGAGGCACATCCCCAGGCCACAGGGGGTCAGCAACTGATTCAGCTCGTTCGGCATCGACTTTCGGACTCTTCACATGGGATTAACTCGATAAGCACTCCGGCCTGTTAGCGTCTTTGAGGAACAGTGAAGTCCAGCAGGAGGTGACGGGTGCGCGTAGCGGCAGTGCGGTTCGTACTCGCGTTCCTGATGAGCTTCCTATTGGCCCCGTACTCCGGAACAGCTTCCGCGGACACACACCCGGCCGCTCCGGGAATTCGGGCCGACGGCCTTCCGGTCGCCGCCGCCGGAGAGACACATGTCGCCCACGGCACCTGTGGCACAGCTGATCGCGGAAGTGAACCGAACGGCCTTCTGCGCCACCGCGACCGGCATCGTTCCGCGACGGGTCCCGCCCCCGAGGCCCCGCCGCGTTCCGTCGTGGCACAGGACGCCGACGGCCCGCTCGCCCCGGCGTACTTCGCCGCGATGGGCAACGCGCTGCACACCTCGAGATCCTCCGGCGCGCACTCCTCCCCCGCCCTTCAGGTGTTCCGCTGCTGAGCTGACCCGGCACCCGGCGTACCCGCCCCTCCCGCCCGCACTTCGCGGGCCTCGTCTCCCGCCCGCACTCCACGGGCCCCGCCGACGAGGGGTCGTGCCGACGTGCCCTCCGGGCCCCCAGTTCTCGTACGCGTAACGACGCGCCGGTCTCCGGCGCGCCAGGAGGAATCACTGGCATGCATTCCGTCTTCGAACACCACGCGGTGGAAGTACTGCACATCAGCGACAGCGCCGTCTGGGCACCCCCGCCCGGCGACGTACGCTCCGCCCCCTTCCGCACGGGATGAGGGCCGCCATGGACCGCGTCCGCACGTTCCCGTACCTGCGGCAGGACTTCGCCGCGTCACTCGTCGTCTTCCTGGTCGCGCTGCCCCTGTGCGTGGGCGTCGCCGTCGCGTCGGGCGTCCCGGCCGAACTGGGGCTGATCACCGGCATCGTGGGCGGAATCGTCACCGGCCTGATGCGGGGCAGCAGCCTCCAGGTCTCGGGGCCGGCCGCCGGTCTCACCGTGCTCGTCTTCGAGGCGGTCCAGTCCTTCGGTCTCCCCGCACTCGGGGTGATCGTGCTGGCGGCGGGGCTGCTGCAACTGGCCATGGGTGCCCTGCGGCTGGGCCGCTGGTTCCGGGCCATCTCCGTCTCCGTCGTCGAGGGCATGCTCGCCGGCATCGGACTCGTCCTCATCGCGGGGCAGCTCTACGCGGCGGCCGGCGTCGACGCGCCGCTCTCCGGTACGGGCAAGGTGGCCGGCATCCCGGGGCTGCTGGCCGACGCCGTGTCGAGTCCGTCGGCTCTCGCCTCACTCGCGCTCGGCGCCTCGACCATAGCTCTGGTGGTGGGGTGGAGCAGGATGCCCGAGCGGGTGCGCGCCGTCCCGGGCGCTCTCGCCGCGGTCGTGCTGGCCACCCTCGCCACCCTGGCGTTCGACCTGCCGCTCGAGACGGTCCGGGTCCAGGGGCTGCTCGACGCCGTCCAGACTCCCGCGCTGTCCGAGTTCGGCGGGCTGTTGAGCCTGAGCCTGCTGGGGACCGTGGCGGCCTTCACCCTGATCGCCTCCGCGGAGAGCCTCTTCAGCGCGGCCGCGGTCGACCGGCTGCACGACGGACCACGCACCGAGTACGACAAGGAGCTGATGGCGCAGGGCACGGGCAACACGGTCTGCGGTCTTCTCGGCGCGCTGCCGATGACCGCGGTCATCGTCCGCAGCTCGGCCAACGTCCAGGCGGGCGCGCGGACCCGGGCCTCCCGGGTGCTGCACGGTGTGTGGCTGCTCCTGTTCGCGGCGCTGCTCCCGTCCGCGCTGGCCCTCATCCCGCTGCCCGCCCTCGCCGGCATCCTCATCCACGCCGGGTGGAAGCTGATCCCGCTGCGCTCGCTGGTTCCCCTGTGGCGTGAGCACCGCGGCGAGGCGGTGATCCTGGTCGTCACGGCCGTGGCGATCGTGACGGTGAACATGTTCGAGGGCGTACTGACCGGACTGGCCCTCTCGGTGGCGAAGGCGGCGTGGGACGCCTCCCACATCAAGCTGGAGGTCGTCGACAGCAGCCCCGACGGAGTACGGGCCCGGCTGTCGGGCAACGCGACGTTCCTGCGGCTGCCGAAGATACTCGACAGCCTGGAGGCCCTGCCCAAGGACCGGCCCGTCGCCCTGGACCTCTCCGGTCTGCACCATCTGGACCACGCCTGCCGCAAGGCCCTGGAGAACTGGGCGGAGCGGCACAGCTCCGCGGACACCGAACCCGTGCGGCTGACCCGGGACGACGTGGTGACGGCTGCCCCGTGAGAACGGGGCCCTGAGCCCTTCGGGCTTCCGGACGCACGACGACTCGCCGGGGCGCCTTCGGCAGGCGCCCCGGCGAGTCGTCGCCGGCGCTCAGCCGTTGGGCAGGATGACCGCGCGGCCGTTGATCTTGCCCGCGTGGAGCCGCTCGTAGGCGAGCGGGGCCTCGTCGATGGAGTACGTCTCGACGTGGACGTCGACGGCACCGGCGTGGGCCAGTTCGATGACCTCGGCGAGCTCCTTGCGCGAGCCCCAGTACGGTGCGGTGACCGAGGTGGAGAACGGCAGGACACCGAATCCGACGGGCAGCAGGCCACCGCCGATGCCGACGATGGTGATGTCGCTGTCGACGGACGCCATCGCGCCGGCCGTCCTCACGGTCGGTTCGGCGCCGACGAAGTCGAGCACGACGTTGGCACCGATACCACCGGTGAGTTCACGGACCCTGGCCGCCGCGTTCTCGTCGGACAGCACGGCCTCGTGTGCGCCGACCGCACGGGCGAGCGCCAGCTTCTCCTCGGTGACGTCGAGCGCGATGACCCGTACCGCGGTCATGGCGCGCAGGAGCTGGATGGCGACGTGTCCGAGGCCTCCGGTGCCGATGACCACGGCGGTGGCGCCGGGCAGGAGCTTCGGCAGCGAGCGCTTGATCGCGTGGTACGGCGTGAGCCCCGCGTCGGTCAGCGAGACCGTCTTGACCGGGTCCAGGTCGCCGATCGGCGTCAGATGACGGACGTCGTCGACGATCATGTACTCGGCCATGGCACCCGGGTTGCCGAGCCCGGGCGGGTTGATGCCCAGGTCGGCGGCGCGCAGGCAGTAGTTCTCGCGGCCCTCCGCGCAGTTCACACAGGTACCGCAGCCCCACGGCCCGTAGACGGCGACCGCGTCGCCGACGGAGACGCCCACGGCACCCTCGCCGAGCGCGGCGACCGTGCCGACGCCCTCGTGACCGAGGGTGAGCGGGAGCCGGTAGGGGAATCCCTCGGCGGGCCAGCTCATCACGGCGATGTCCGAGTGGCAGACACCCGCGGCGGTGACCTTCAGCAGGATCTGACCGGGCCCGGCCACGGGCTCCGGTATCTCGACGACCTCGGGTGCGGCGCCGATGGTGCGGTACTGGACGGCTTTCATGACTCTCCTTTCGTTCTCCGTACTTCCTTTGTGACCCTCTTGGTGGCGGTGCGCCACTCGGGTGTCAGGAGGCGGAGTAGCCGCCGTCCACCAGGTGGTAGCTGCCGTGGATGAAGGAGGCGCGGTCGGAGAGGAGGAAGGCGGTGAGCTCGGCGACCTCCTCCGAGGTGCCGAGGCGGCCCGCCGGGTGCAGGGAGATGAGGTGGTCCCGGGCCGGTCCGTCGGTGTCGCGGAGCAGGGGGGTGTCGATGAAGCCGGGGCCGACCGCGTTGATGCGGATGTTCCGTGCCGCGTACTCCAGCGCCGCGCTCTTGGTGAGGCCGACGACGCCGTGCTTGGCGGCGGCGTACGCCGGGGAGCCCGCGAAGCCGTTGGTGCCGAGGATCGACGAGATGTTGACGACGGAGCCGCCGCCCGCGGCCAGGATGGCCGGGAGTTCGTAGCGCATCGAGTAGAAGACGCCGCTGAGGTTGGTGGCGACGACCCTGTTCCAGTCCTCGACGCCGTACTCACCGGTGGGCAGGGAGGGGCCGCCGATGCCGGCGTTGTTCACGGCGAGGTGGAGGCCGCCGAAGGTGTCGACGGTGAAGTTCACGCCGGCCTCGACGGAGACGGGGTCGGTGACGTCGAGGGCGACGGCCGCGGCCCGGGCGCCGGTGGCCTCCAACTCGGCGGCGGCCTTGCGGGCGCCCTCCTCGTCGTGGTCGGCGACGACGACGGCCGCTCCGCTCGCGGCGAGCCGCCGGGAGAGGGCGAGGCCGATGCCGGACGCGCCGCCGGTGACGAGGGCGACCTTGCCGGCGAACTCCGCCTCGTGGGCGTTGGGGAGGTTGGTGCTCATGATGTGCTTCCTTGCGTGGTGCTGTGGGGCGCCGGCCCGTCCTGCCGGGATTCCAGCAGGTCCGTGGAGAGGGCGTCGAAGGCGTGTACGACGAACTCGGGGAGGGCGGCCTGCCGGCCGCTCCGCACCCAGGCCGCCTGGGCCGCGAGGAGCGCTCCGGCTCCCGCGGCGACGGTCACGGCGGGACGCAGGTCCTGCCGTGGGTCGGCACCGAGACGTTCCGCGAGGATCGCCACCGACTCCTCCTGGGCGTCCACCCTGATGTGGTGGTACGCCGCGTACAGAGTCGGTTCCTCCTCGGCCATGGTCAGCAGGTCGAAGATGCGTGGCCGCAGGTGCCAGGGCTCCCCGTCCGTGTCGTCGAGCCATTCGAGGACGGCACGGCGGTAGGCGGTGAGCGGCGGCTCGGCCGGGGGGCGCTCGCGGAGCGCTCGGTTGATCCTGTCGCCGTCTCCCCGCACCGCGTCGAGGACGGCGGCCTCCTTGCTCGGGAAGTACCGGCTGAAGGTGCGCCGGTCGACGTCGGCCGCTTGCGCGATGTCCTCGACCGTCACACTTCGCAGGCCGCGGTCGAGTACGAGATCGAACGCGCTCCGTGCCAGTGCGTCCCGGGTCTTGCGGGCCTTGCGGCTGCGCCGTTCCGGGACGTTCCCCGTCTCATGCATGGCTGCATCGTACCTCTGAAATGTCCCGGTGGGACATCTGTCTCACTGGGACATTTCAACCCGGCCGTCCGCGTCCCGCGCAACGGAGAGGGGCCGGGGCGGCCACACGGCCGCCCCGGCCCCTCGTCGCCACTCGCGCACTTCTTCGCGCGCGGCACCGACCACTCCGTCAGGAAAGGGATTCCGCCTTCTCCGGCGCCCCCTTCGTCTCCTCGCGCCGCCGGCTCAGGACGCCGGGCCACCAGGCGGTGGGGCCGATGTCCCGGACGAGCGCGGGCACGAGGAGCGAGCGGACGACGAGGGTGTCCAGCAGGACGCCGAACGCGACGATGAACGCGATCTGGACCAGGAAGGCGAGAGGAATGACTCCCAGGGCCGCGAAGGTGGCCGCCAGGACCACGCCGGCCGAGGTGATGACCCCGCCCGTGGTGGTCAGCCCGCGCAGGACACCCTGCCGGGTGCCGTGGATCAGCGACTCCTCGCGGACCCGGGACATCAGGAAGATGTTGTAGTCGACGCCGAGGGCGACCAGGAAGACGAATCCGTAGAGCGGCACGGAGGAGTCGGTCCCGCTGAAGCCGAAGACGTGCTCGAAGACCAGCGACGAGATGCCGAGCGTCGCGAGGAAGTTGAGCGCCACCGTGGCCACGAGCAGGAGCGGCATCAGCAGCGAGCGGAGCAGGCCGATCAGGATGACGAGGATGATGACGAGCACCACCGGGACGATGATGTTGCGGTCGTGTTCCGCGGTCTTCTGGGTGTCGTACTGCTGTGCGGTGTAGCCGCCGACGAGCGCCTGCGCACCGGGCACGGCGTGGACCGCGTCACGCAGCTTCGTGATGGTCTCCTTGGCGGCGTCGCTGTCGGCCGCGGCCGACAGGGTCGCGTCGATGCGGACCCGGCCGTCCACGACGAGCGGCTCCCCGCCGCCCGGACGCCCGGAGGAAGACATCACGGAGACGCTCGCGACTCCGGGAACCTCCTCGGCGGCGGCGACCACCTGCTTCGACCGGTCGGCGCCCGCGATCACGACCGCGGGGTTGCCCGACCCGCCGGGGAAGTGGCGGCCCAGGGTCTCCTGCGCCGTGACGGACGGTGCTTCGTTGACGAAGATCTCCTCGAGCGGCACGCCCTTGGAGTTCAGTGTGGGCATGAAGGCGGCGCAGGCGAGGAGACCGACCAGCGTCACCGCCCACACCTTGCGCGGGGAGCGGTCGACCAGCCCCGCCACGCGCGACCAGATGCCCGTCGAACCGGCTTCGGGCTCGGCCTGGCCCTTCTTCGGGCCGGACGGCCAGTACGCGGCCCTGCCGAGCAGGACCAGGACGGCGGGCAGGAAGGTGAGGGCGCTCAGGACGGAGCAGACGATACCGATGGCGCCCACGGGGCCGAGCGCGCGGTTGTTGGTGAGGTCGCTGAGGAGGAGTGCGAGCAGCCCCAGGGCCACGGTGGCGGCGCTGGCCGCGATCGGCCCGGCGGACTCACGGAGGGCGGCGCGCATCGCGGTCCACCGGTCGGGGCGCCGCCCGAGCTCTTCGCGGAACCGCGCGGTGAGCAGCAGCGCGTAGTCGGTCGCCGCTCCGATCACCAGGATCGAGAGGATGCCCTGGACCTGCCCGTCGACGCGGACGACGTCGTGGTCCGCCAGGACGTAGACGATCGCGCAGGAGACGCCGAGAGCGAAGACCGCGCCGATGATGATGATCAGGGGCAGCAGGACGCTTCGGTAGACGAGGAGCAGGATGACGAGAACGGTCACCAGCGCCACGCCGAGCAGCAGTCCGTCGATGCCGGCGAAGGCGTCCGACAGATCGGCCTGGGATGCCGCGGGACCGGCCAGACCGACCTGCGTCCCGGTCACCTTCTCCGCCGCGCTCCGGATCTCCGCGAGGGCGTCGGGGAGTTCGTCGCCGAGATCCGGCCTCAGCTGGACGACGCCCTCGAGTGCCTTGCGGTCGTCGGAGAGCAGCGCGGGGCTCACCTCTCCGGTGACCCCCGGTCCGCCCTTGACGGAGGCGAGGGCGGCGGTGGCCTCCTTCTGCTCCCGCGGGCCGAGGTCCTCGCCCTCGGCCGATGTCCAGACCACGACGGCGGGCACCGTCTCCTGGCTGCTGAACGCCTTCTGTGCTTCGACGACCCGTGTGGACTCGGCGCTCCGGGGCAGGAAGGAAGCCTGGTCGTTGGTTGCTACCTCCCCGAGCTTCCCGGCGTACGAACCGAAGGCGCCGCCGACGACGAGCCAGGCCAGGACGAGGAAGACGGGTACAAGAAACAGCCGGCGGGCCGGCTTCGATGCGGTGGACATGGCACTCCTGGGTCGGCCGCTATCTCTCAATCATGATGTATCTCAATGATTGAGATTACATGCCGCACGGAGTGCCTTCGCACCGGCACGGCGCTTCAGCGTCGAGGAACCTGCATGGTGGAGAGTTCGCCGTTCATCCGGGCGAGGAAACGGAGTGCCGCCTCCATCTCCTGCGGCTCGGAGGCGGCGCGGGCTCCGGCCGCCGCCTCGGCCAGGGGCATGAAGAAGGAGCGCGCGGCGGCCTTGGCCCCGGACTCGTAGTACAGGTGCACGACCCGGCGGTCGGCACTCTCCCGAGCGCGCCTGATGTGCCCCGCGCGCTCCAGCCGGTCCAGGCAGGCGGTGACCGCGCCGGACGTCAGACCGAGATGCTCACGCAGACGCCCCGGGGTCAGCGGCGCATCCGCGTCGAGGATCGCGCCGAGCGCCTGCACGTCCGTGGCATGCAGACCCTGCGCGTGCGCGAAGGCGTGGACCAGCCGGTTGATCTCACCGTTCATCCGCCGCAGCTCCATGGCGAGGGCCTGGAGTTCCGGCACCCCGGTCGCCTGCGCGCCCGATCCGTCGCGAGGGTCGTCTGCACTGTCCACCGCCCCATGATAGGACGCACCGGACGACACGCCGCCCCCCTCCCCGACCTGGGCGAAGACCGCTTGCGCGGCCCATCTCGCCTCTATACTTCTACAGTTGTGTAGAAACGCGGCTGAACGCGTTCTCCGCGTACGGAAGAAGGAGTGAACGCCACGATGGTGTTCAAGAAGCTGCTCGGTTCGCTCGGTGTGGGCGGCCCCACCGTGGACACGGTACTGCAGCCCGGTACGGTCGTTCCCGGTGGCGGGCTGAGCGGCGAGGTCCGGCTCAAGGGCGGCAACGCCGACTGCACGGTCGAGCACATCACGCTGGAGCTCGTGGCACACGTGGAGGCGGAGCACGAGGAGGGCGAGGCCGAAGGGGCCGTGGTCTTCGAGCGCTTCACCGTCGCCGGCGGCTTCGTGCTGGCGGAGGGCGAGGAGCGCGACGTCCAGTTCACGCTGACGCTCCCGTGGGAGACGCCGGTCACCGAGCTCTACGGCCAGGACCTCGGGATCGTCCTCGGGGTGCGCACGGAGCTGTCGGTGTCCGGAGCCAGGGACAAGGGCGACATCGACCGTCTCACCGTGGGCCCGCTGCCCTCCCAGGAGGCCGTGCTGGAGGCCTTCGGGCAGCTCGGCTTCGGCTTCAGGTCCGCCGACCTGGAACTGGGACACATCGGCGGCAGCGGTCAGCGGCTGCCGTTCTACCAGGAGATCGAGCTCTCACCCGCTCCGCGGTACGCGGACCGAGTCAACGAGATCGAGGTGACCTTCCTGGCCGGCCCGGACGCCCTGGAGGTGGTGCTGGAGGCGGACAAGCGGGGAGGGCACTTCTCGGGCGGCGGCGACTCCCTCGGCCGTCACACGGTAGGCCACCACGAGGTCCAGGGCCGCGACTGGGTCACCGAGGTCGACGGCTGGGTCCGGTCACTGGCCGAGGCTCGCACCTCGCACGGGGCGCCCGAGGCGTACGGGCACGACGGCGGGCACCCCCAGCACCACTCCGGACCGGGGATGGGCACCGTGATCGCCGCAGGGGCGGCGGGTGTCGCCGTGGGCGTCGTGGGCGGCATGGTCGCCGCCGAAGTGGTCGACGAGGTGGGCGACTTCTTCGAGGGGGACGAGGAGGAAGAGGAGGGCGACGAGGGCTGAGGCGGGGGCTGCGACACCCTGCCATCACCTTCTACAGTCCTGTAGATTTGGCCTGCCGCGGCCCCACGGGGTGAGTCCCACCGGCCGCCGGGAGATCGCCCCACACCCACCAGGGAGAAGACAGCCGTCATGTTCGGAATCAGCGAGATCGCGATCTTCCTCATCATCGCCATCCTGATATTCGGTGCCAAGAAGCTCCCCGAACTGGCCCGTTCCATGGGCAAGTCGGCCCGCATCCTGAAGAGCGAGGCGCAGGCCCTCAAGTCCGACGGCAAGCCCCCGACCCTCCACACGGAGCCGTACACGGACGGGTCGGACGACCCGCGCGTCATCAGGGGCACCGCAACGGAGAAGCCCGGACCGCGCTGAACCCCCCGCACCGCTGCCCGCCCCGCCACTCGGAGGGGTGGGCTTCGGCGTGTTCCGGCCCCGTCGACAAGCGGAATCCCGTGCGCGGGGACACGGTGGACGTACGAGACACGAGCCGGAACGAGGGGTCATGGAGAGCAAGGACGACGACGGCGGACTGCGGTGTCTGGTCACGGGTGCGACGGGATACATCGGAGGCCGCCTCGTACCCGAGCTCCTGGAGGCCGGTCACCAGGTGCGATGTCTGGCGCGGACCCCGGAGAAGCTGCGTGACTACCCCTGGTCGGACGAGACCGAGGTGGTCAAGGGGGACGTGACCGACGCGGAGTCCCTGGGCGCGGCGATGCGTGGCGTCGATGTCGCCTACTACCTGGTCCACGCGCTCGCCACCGGGCCGGGCTTCGAGCGGACCGACCGCGAGGCGGCACGCAATTTCGGCGAGCAGGCGAAGGCGGCCGGGGTCCGGCGGATCGTGTATCTGGGCGGGCTCACCCCCACGGACGTCCCCGAGCGGGAGCTGTCCCCCCATCTGCGCTCGCGCGCCGAGGTCGGGCACATCCTGCTCGGTTCGGGCGTGCCGACGACCGTGCTGCGCGCAGCGGTCATCATCGGTTCGGGTTCGGCCTCCTTCGAGATGCTGCGCTACCTCACCGAGCGGCTGCCGGTCATGGTCACCCCCAGCTGGGTGTCGACCCGCATCCAGCCGATCGCCGTGCGGGACGTCCTGCGTTACCTCGTGGGCAGTGCCCACATGCCCGCGGAGGTCAACCGCGCCTTCGACATCGGCGGTCCCGACGTGATGACCTACCGTGACATGATGCAGAAGTACGCCCGGGTCGCCGGGCTCCCCCATCGGCTGATCATGCCGGTCCCGATGCTCTCGCCGGGCCTGTCCAGTCACTGGGTCGGACTCATCACTCCCGTTCCCGCGTCGATCGCCCGCCCGCTCGCGGAGTCCCTGCGGCACGAGGTCGTGTGCAACGAGCACGACATCGCCGAACACGTCCCCGACGGCCCCGGGCAGCCCTTCTCCTTCGCCACCGCGCTCTCGCTCGCACTGCAGAGGGTGCGCGAGGCGAGGGTGTCGACACGGTGGTCCTCCGCGTCCACCCCGGGAATTCCCAGCGATCCGCTCCCCACCGACCCCGACTGGGCGGGCGGGAGCCTGTACACCGATGTGCGCGAGCTGGATGTGGACGCCTCCCAGGAAGCTCTGTGGCGGGTCGTCGAGGGGATCGGCGGGGTCAACGGCTGGTACTCGTTCCCCTTGGCCTGGGCGGTGAGGGGCTGGCTGGACCGGCTGGTCGGAGGAGTCGGCCTGCGCCGCGGCAGACGGGACGCCCAACAGCTGCGGGTCGGGGACTCGCTGGACTTCTGGCGGGTCGAGGAGATCGAGCCGGGCAGGCTGCTCAGACTCCGTGCGGAGATGCGGCTGCCCGGCCTGGCCTGGCTGGAGATGTACGCGGAGAAGGGCGAGGGCGGCCGGTCCCACTACCGGCAACGGGCCGTCTTCCATCCGATCGGGCTGCTCGGGCACGCGTACTGGTGGAGTGTGTCCCCGTTCCACGCGGTGGTCTTCGGCGGGATGGCTCGCAACATCGCACAGGCGGCGGGCCGTGGGGCGGCAGGTGTCCGCCGATGACCGTGGCGGTCGTCCTCTTCACCTCCGACCTGCGGCTGCACGACCATCCGCCGTTGCACGCGGCGCTCGCCTCGTCCGACGAGGTGGTACCGCTGTTCGTGCTCGACGCCGGGGTGGAGACCGCCGGGTTCGGCGCACCGAACCGGCGTGCGTTCCTCGCCGACTGCCTCCGGGACCTGGATTCGGGGCTCCGCGAACGCGGCGGGCGTCTGATCGTCCGTGAGGGCGACGTCGCCGAGGAGGTCGGCGCGATCGTCTCCGAGACGGGCGCGGGCGCGGTCCACATGGCAGCAGGCGTCAGCGGCTACGCGCAGCGCCGGGAGGAGCGGTTGCGGGAGGCCCTCACCTCCGTGGGCTGCCGGCTGAGCGTGCACGACGCGGTGGTCACCGCGGTCCCGCCCGGTGCGGTGGTGCCCTCCGGGGCGGGCCGGGACCATTTCGCCGTCTTCACGCCGTACTTCAGGCGCTGGTCCGGGGAAGGCCTGCGCTCACCGTTCGGGGCGCCTCGTACGGTCCGCGTACCGGAGGGTCCCGGGTCGGCCGCGCTGCCGTCGCGGGCCGGTACCCGGGGGCTGTCCCCCGGCCTGGCCGAGGGCGGGGAGACCGAGGGCCGCAGGCTGTTCACCGCGTGGTGCCGCAGCGGGCTCGCCTCGTACGAGGACCGCCACGACGACATGGCGGGCGACGCGACCTCGCGGCTCTCGCCGCACCTGCACTTCGGCACGCTCTCCCCCACCGAGGTGGTCCACCGTGCGCGCCCGGCGGGCGGGCCGGGTGCGGAGGCGTTCGTGCGCCAGGTCTGCTGGCGGGACTTCCACCATCAGGTCCTGGCCGCCCGGCCGGCCGCCTCCCGCTCCGACTACCGTCCGCGACAGGACCGTTGGCGCACCGGACGGGCGGCCGAGGCCGAGACGGCCGCCTGGAAGGAGGGCCGCACCGGATATCCGGTGGTCGACGCCGCGATGCGCCAACTACTCCACGAGGGCTGGATGCACAACCGGGGGCGGCTGCTCACCGCGAGCTTCCTGGCCAAGACCCTGTACGTGGACTGGCGGTCCGGAGCGCGTCATTTCCTGGATCTGCTCGTCGACGGGGACATCGCCAACAACCAGCTCAACTGGCAGTGGGTGGCCGGTACGGGCACGGACAGCCGGCCCAACCGGGTGCTCAATCCGGTGACGCAGGCCAAGCGGTACGACCCGGACGGCGCCTACGTACGCCGCTGGGTGCCCGAACTCGCCGGGGTCTCCGGGTCCGCCGTGCACGAGCCGTGGAAGCTTCCGCGGGAGGAGCGCCGCCGCTACGGCTATCCGGAGCCGGTGGTCGGGCTGTCGGACGGGCTGGCCAGGTTCAAGGAGGCGAGGGGGCTCGACTGACGGCCGGCCCGCCCTCCCCTTCAGACCTTGCGCCAGCGGGCGTTGGCCCAGGAGAAGAGGCCGAAGGCGGCCAGTCCGAGTGCGACGAGGACGAGGAGCCAGGGGCCTGCGGGGGTCTCGGTGAAGGAGCGCAGGGTGTCGTCCATGCCCTTGGCCCGGCCCGGCTCGTGCTGGACGGCTGCCGCGATCGCGAACCCGCCGGCCGTCGCGAAGACCACGCCCCGGACGGTGCCGCCGAAGACGCCGACGACGTCGACGGCCTGACGGACCCTCTTCGACATCTCGGCCGTCTTCAGGTGCTTGTGGTATTTGCGGGCGAGGGCGCGGAAGACGATCCAGAGGCCTGCGCCCGTCACCACGGCGCCCGCGATGCCCACGATCCACTGCCCTGCGGGCCATTCGAGGGCGCGTGCCGTGACGTCGTCGGTCTGCTGGTCGCTCGACCCGCTGCCGCTCCCCTTGTCACCGGCCGCGTAGGAGATGACGGAGTAGGAGACGAAGGCGTAGAAGACGAAGCGGCCCGCAGCCATGGCGCGCTTCGTGGCCTTGTCGCCGTCGGGACCGGCCTGGCCGAAGGCCGCTTCGGACAGTCGCCACAGGGCCATGCCGGCCAGCGCGACACCGAGGGCCCAGAGCAGGATGTTCCCGAAGGGCTTCTCGGCTATCTCGGCGATGGCGCCGCCCCGGTCGGCCTGCTTCCCGCCTCCGTCGGAGAAACCGATGCGCAGGGCGAGCACCCCCACCAGGAGGTAGATCACCCCGCGCGCCACGAAGCCGGCCCGGGCACCCACGTCCACGGCTCGGCTCCGTGCGGCTCGTCTCGCCTGACCATGTGCGTTCATCGACAGCGCGTTCGCATTCATGCACTGCCGGATGCCCCTGAAACGGCGATCAATGCGGGAGAACTACGCGCCTTCGCCTTCCGGCCCGTTCTGTGCGGCAGGCTGCCCCTTGGCCCGTCGGCCGACCACGGCCGCCGCCGCCAGGGCGCTGCCCGCGAAAGCGAGGGCGACGACCCGGGGCCGGTCGAGGACGTGCCCGGTGGCGTGGTCCAGGGAGTAGCGGCCGGCGCCGGTCACCCCGATCGCCGCGGCGGTGAAGCCGAGGAACGCCGGGTACTCGTAGCCTCCGCCCATCGCGAAGAAGCCGGCGGGCGCGTGCACGGCGACGGCACCGGCCATCGTGCCGGCCGCGGCGGCCCCGGCCGCGGGGGTGGCGAGACCGAGGGCGAGGAGGAGTCCGCCGCCCGCCTCGCCGAGTCCCGCTGCCAGGGCGCTGTGCTTCGGCGGGTCGAAGCCCATGGCCTCCATCGCCGCGGTGGTCCCCTCGATGCCCCCGCCACCGAACCACCCGCCCAGCTTCTGGCTGCCGTGGGCCGCCAGGACGGCTCCCGTCCCCACCCGGAGTACGAGAAGTCCGAAGTCGCGTCGGTTGATGCAGGCCATGGGATGTCTCCCGTCGACGGGGGCGGAGCGGGGCTCTGAGTCGTACGGATCCACTGTCTTCCGTGTCGTGGGGTGGGGGCCGGTGGTGCTGGGCCATTCGTGGCACGGCCTTGCGGGGACTGCGACGTACATCATTGTGCAACTTGTTGCATAAGAGTCTCGGGGTGGTCTACAACTGGCTCGACGACACCTGCGAGGAGACCCCGGATGAGCCCGTACCCCACCCTGCTGAGCCCGCTCGACCTCGGATTCACCACGCTCCCGAACCGGGTGCTGATGGGGTCGATGCACATCGGCCTGGAGGAGGTCGAGCGCGGTTTCGAGCGGATGGCCGCCTTCTACGCGGCCCGTGCCCGCGGCGGGGTGGGCCTCATGGTGACCGGGGGGATCGCGCCCAGCGCGCGGGCCTGCTCCTTCCCCGGCGGAGCCAAGATGACCACCGAGGCGGAGGCGGAGCAGCACGCCGAGGTCACGGCGGCGGTGCACGCGGCGGGGGGCCGGATCGCCATGCAGATCCTGCACTTCGGACGCTACGCCCATCACCCGGACCTGGTGGCGCCCAGTGCGCTCAAGGCCCCGATCAGCGGCTTCACGCCGCACGCGCTCGACGACGACGAGGTCGAGGAGACCATCGAGGACTTCGTACGTGCCGCGGAGCTCGCGCGGAGCGCGGGATACGACGGTGTCGAGATCATGGGCTCGGAGGGCTATCTGATCAACGAGTTCATCGTGGCGGCGACCAATCACCGCGAGGACCGGTGGGGCGGCTCGTACGAGAACCGGATCCGCTTCCCCGTCGAGATCGTGCGCCGCGTGCGCGAGCGCGTCGGACCGGACTTCATCCTGATCTACCGGCTGTCCATGCTGGACCTGGTGCCCGGCGGTTCCACGCTGGAGGAGGTCGTCCAGCTCGCCCGCGAGGTGGAGGCGGCCGGCGCGACCATCATCAACACCGGTATCGGCTGGCACGAGGCGCGCATCCCGACCATCGCGACCTCCGTGCCGCGCGGCGCTTTCACCTGGGTGACGGAGAAGGTGCGGGGCGCGGTGTCCGTACCGCTGGTGACCAGCAACCGCATCAACACCCCCGAACTGGCCGAGGAGATCCTCGCCTCGGGCCGGGCCGACATGGTGTCGATGGCGAGGCCGTTCCTCGCCGACCCCGACTTCGTCGCCAAGGCGGCCGAGGGCCGGGCCGCCGCGATCAACACCTGCATCGGCTGCAACCAGGCCTGCCTGGACCACATCTTCAGTCTGCGGATCACCTCCTGCCTGGTGAATCCGCGGGCCTGCCACGAGACGGAACTGGTGCTCGCGCCCACCCGCCTCCGCAAGCGCGTCGCGGTCGTCGGCGCCGGTCCGGCGGGACTGGCGTGCGCGGTCACGGCGTCCGAGCGCGGGCACGCGGTGACGCTGTTCGACGCGGCGGACGAGATCGGAGGCCAGCTGAACGTCGCGCGCCGGGTCCCCGGCAAGGAGGAGTTCGACGAGACGCTGCGCTACTTCCGCACCCGGCTCGCCGAGGAGGGCGTCGAGCTCCGGCTGGGCACCCGGGCCGGCTCCGCCGACCTCGACGGCTTCGACGAGGTCGTGCTGGCCACCGGGGTCGAACCCCGTGTCCCCGCGATCCCCGGCGTCGGGCATCCCAGCGTGGTCAGCTATCTGGACGTCCTGCGGGACGGCGCCGAGGTCGGTGACCGGGTTGCGGTGGTCGGCGCCGGCGGGATCGGCTTCGACGTCGCGGAGTTCCTGACCGACGGCGGCGACGGGGCGAGCCTGGACCCGGAGGTCTTCTTCCGGCAGTGGGGTGTGGACACCGGTTACGCGGACCGGGGCGGGCTGCGGGCGCCGGAGCGCCCGAAGCCGGGACGCACGGTGCATCTCGTCCAGCGCAAGGCCACCAAGGTCGGGGCGGGGCTGGGAAAGACCACCGGGTGGATCCACCGCACCGAACTGCGCCACCGCGGTGTGACGATGATCGCGGGGGCGTCCTACGACCTGATCGACGACGAGGGCCTGCACCTCACCGTCGACGGCGAGCAGCTCCTTCTGCCGGTCGACACCGTCGTGCTGTGCGCGGGCCAGGAGCCGCGGCGCGAACTGTACGAGGAGCTGCGCGCGGCGGGGCGCCCGGTGCATCTGATCGGGGGCGCCGACGTGGCCGCCGAGCTGGACGCGAAGCGTGCGATCCGCCAGGGCACGGAGCTCGCCGCGGGGCTGTGAGGGACCGGTCCCGCTGTCTCTAGGATGCGGTCCATGTCACTCCCGCACGCGATCCTCACCGCCCTGCTCGAGAAGCCGTCGTCCGGTCTCGAACTGACGCGGAGGTTCGACCGGTCGATCGGCTATTTCTGGCCGTCCACGCATCAGCAGATCTACCGCGAGCTGGGAAAGCTGGAGAAGGCCGGTCACATCCGGGTCCTGCCGACCGGGCAGCCGGCGCGCGGGCAGCGCAAGGAGTACGAGGTGCTGCCCGCGGGCCGTGAGGCGCTCATGGCCTGGGTGTCGCTTGCCGAGGATCCCCGACCCGTCCGTGATCCGCTGCTGCTGAGGATGCGGGCGGCCGCCGTGGTCGGTGCCCCGGGGCTCGCCGCGGAGCTGCGCAGACACCTGGCGCTGCACCGGGCGCAGCTGGCGGAGTATCTGGAGATCGAGGAGCGTGACTTCCCGCCGGAGCGGACCGCCGACGAGGACCGGCTGCGCCGTCTGGTGCTGCGCGGGGGCATCGACCTGGAGACGTTCTGGACGGGCTGGCTGACCAGGGCGATCGACGACCTGGACGGGCCGGGCTCGTAGGGGCGCGTTCCGCCTCCGTCCGCCGGTCCGCACCGGCTGTCCCGCGCCCGGTCAGGAGACGGTACGGAGAGCGGCGGGACATAGCGTCGCGTCCGGGGGCGGGAAGTACCGCCCGCCCCGTGCATTCCGCCCGCGCTCGCGGACTCCCCGCACCGCTAGAACCGTCCCACCGGGTTCGTGAGGGTCCGGGCGCCCGGGGCGACGACGAGAGGACGCATGTGGTGAAAGCACGCATGGCACGTACGGGGGTCGCACTCGTGGCGGCCGCGGCGGCCGTCGTCGCGACGGGGTCGGCCGCACAGGCGGAAGCGGGCTTCTCCGCCGAGAAGTACGAGCAGGTCCAGTTCGGGATGACGTTCGACGAGGTCTGGGAGATCAGCGGCGGTGGGTCGATGTGCCACACCGGCGGCAGCCTCGGCGACTCGATCCTGTGTTACACGGAGTCGGGCGACTACGCGCCCTACGGCGGCTTCTCCTTCACGGACGACGGCGAGCTCTGGAACAAACGCAACGAGTACCTCTACAAGGCGGCGACCCCGTCCATGAAGCTGTCGCACTACAACAGGACAGCCCTGGGCATGACCGAGGCCCAGCTGTGGGCCGCCGTCCCGAAGGACTCCTGCGTCTCCCAGGGCGAGAGCTACCCGAACTGGCCCGCGAAGACCGGCTTCGAGGAGAAGTACTACTGTGCGGCCGCCACCGGCCTCTTCCCGCCGTCCGCCAGCTTCCACCTCACCGACGGCGTCCTTACGTACCGCTACCAGCGCAGCCTGACCTGACCGGCCGGTCACCGGACCACGGCGGCCGTCGTCAGCCCGCCGTGGTCGTCTCCCGTGCGGGGCCCGCTCGGACCAGGTCCGGCACCCCGGCCGGCCCCGCTCGCAGGACCGGCGGCCCGGCGGCGGGCGGCACGGAGGGGACCGTGTGGGAGACGACCACGCGTGACGGTCGCGTCGGCGGGGCCGGGGCTTCGGCCCGCGACGGGCCGCCGGCCTGCGCGCGGCTGAGCAGGAGTACGCCCTGGCCGGCGGCCGCGGCGCCGATGAGTGCCGGGAGCAGGCCCAGCGCCCCGCCCTGGAGGCGTTCACCGAGCAGGATCAGGCCGATCACGGCCGCGGCGACCGGGTTGGCGAGGGTGACCACGGCGAGTGGGGCGCCGAGGCCGCCCCGGTAGGCGGTCTGGGAGAGCAGGAGCCCGCCCAGGGCGAAGAACGAGACGAGCACCGCGACGCTCACCAGCCGCCAGCTCAGCAACGGCCCCGAGTGGTCGGTCGCGGCGACCGTGAGGGTCTGGGTGAGTGCGGACGCCACCCCGGACGTGATGCCCGAGGCCGCGGCGTGCCTCAGGCCGGGCCGGGTGCCCGGGCGGCCGAGTACGGCGACGAGCCCCATGGTGACGGCGCCGACCCCCAGGGCCTCGGGGAGGCTCAGCGTGTCGTGCGGCGAGGTGCCGCCCGCGGCCAGGAGCAGGGCGGCGAGGCCGACGAGTGTGAGGAGCGTGCCGCGCCATTCCGTCCGGCTGACCCGGCGGCCCGCGGACCGCGCGCCCAGGGGGACGGCGGCGACGAGCGTGAGTGCGCCGAGGGGCTGGACCAGGGTGAGCGGTCCGTACTTCAGCGCGGCTACGTGCAGCAGCGCCCCGCCGGCGTTGAGGCCGACCGCCGACCACCAGGCTCCGCGGCCCAGCAGGCTCAGCGCCCCCGCGGAGGATTCGGTCCGGCCGGCGAGCCGGGCCTGCGCCACCGCGGCGGTGGCGTACGCGCCGGCGGAGACGAGGGAGAGGGCGACGGCCATGAGCGTGGCGTTCATCGCTGAGCTCCTGACCGTGCGTAGGCGGGTGACGCGTAGTTCTGGGCGGGTACGGGCGCCCACGACAGGTGCGTGCGCACCGGTGTGCGCGGCAGCCTGAGCGCGGCGTAGGCGACGGCGAGCAGGGCGCCGACCACGATCGCGTCGAGCCAGTAGTGGTTGGCCGTGCCCACGACGACGAACAGAGTGAGCAGCGGGTGCAGCAGCCACAGCGGGCGCCACCGGGAGCGGGTGGCGACGACGATCCCGACGGCGACCGCCAGGGCCCAGCCGACGTGCAGGGAGGGCATGGCCGCGAACTGGTTGGCCATCGAGTCGGTCGAGGGGGTGTCCCCGTACACGGTGGGCCCGTAGGCCTGCCCGGTGTCGACGAGTCCGGCCGCGTGGAGCATCCGTGGCGGGGCGAGGGGGAAGATCAGGTGCAGGGCGAGCGCGGCACCGGTGAGTGCGGCCAGGACGCGCCGCGACCAGACGTAGTGGCGCGGGCGGCGCCAGTACAGCCAGACCAGGAAGGCGAGCGTGGCCGGGAAGTGCACGGTCGCGTAGTAGGTGTTCGCGGCCTGGACGAGCGTGTGGCTGTGCAGCAGGACGCCCTGTACGGCTCCTTCGCGGGGGAGGCCCGCGGCCCGCTCGAAGCTCCATACGTGTCCGGCGTTGCGGAAGGCCTCCTCGACGTGGCCGTTGGCGGCCTGCCGGCCGAGCTTGTAGACGAGGAAGAGTCCGGCTACCAGAAGCAGCTCGTGGACGAGGGGCGGTCGGGCTGAGGTGTCCGGCTCCCGCTCCGCAGGCTCGCTGCGGGTGTGCATCACCCGTGCCCCTTTACTGACGGTGCGCTGTTACGACGCCGGCATGGCCAGTCCATGCCGTATCGATACGCAAGTGTACCGATACGGCGGCGTATCGGTACACTGGCGTACCGAGGGTCCCCAGCCGCACAGCAGCAGAGAGGGAAGCAGATGCCGTCGCCCGGTTCAGCCCAGGAGTCAGTACCCGCGTCACGCCGGTCGAAGATCACACCGGAGCGGGCACAGGAGCTCTACACCGCCGTGCTGGACCTGCTGCGGGAGAGCGGCTACGACTCGCTGACGATGGAGGGCGTCGCCTCCCGCACTCGGTGCGGGAAGTCCACCCTCTACCGCCAGTGGGGATCGAAGCCGGAACTGGTCGTCGCCTCACTGCACGGCACCCGCAGGGCCCTGCTGTCCGACATCGACACCGGCAGCCTGAGCGGCGACCTGCGCGAGGCGGCCCGGGCCGTGGACGCGGCGTCGGGCCAGGACACCGCGCTGATGCACGCGCTCAGCCACGCCGCACTGCAGAATCCCGACCTGCTCTGCGCGATGCGCTCCACCCTGATCGCGCCCGCCGTCACCGCGATCGACACGATGGTCGAACGCGCCGTACGCCGCGGCGAGATCGAGGCCGACAACCCCGCGGCGGAGTACGTGGCCGCCCAGGTGCTCGGCATCATGCGCGCCCAGCCCCTCCTGGAGGGCCGGTACGCGGACGACGCCTTCCTGACCCGTTTCGTCGAGTGCGCCGTACTCCCCGCGCTCGGACTCCCCGTCCCTCCGCCCGCCCCCGGGGCGAGCGGGACCTGATGAACGTGGCCCGTCGCCCGAGCGGATGACGACGGACCACCCGCGCGCCGCACCGTGGGGACGGGGACGGCGCACCACCGGCAGGCCGGTGGTCTCCGAGGAGACCACCGGCCTGCCGTATTTCGCCCACCCCCCTTCTCGTCCACTTGACGAGATCCGGCGACACCCCTTATCGTCTTCATGACGAGAAAGAGGGGGTCCCGACATGGCCGACATCACCCGGCGCTTCGGCTGGCGGCATCTGCGCTCCGCACCCACCGCCCACATCCGCCACCACAGGCGGGGCAGGCTCACCCACGACGGCCCGGGTCTGAGCTTCTGGTACCGCTCGCTCGCCGCGGCGCTCTCCGAGGTCCCGGTCGACGACCGGGAGCTGGCGATGGCGTTCCACGCCCGTACGGCCGACTTCCAGGACGTCACCGTGCAGGCCACCGTCACCTACCGGATCAGCGATCCCGCCCTGGCCGCCGCCCGGCTCGACTTCTCGGTGGACCCCGACACCGGGGTGTGGCGTGGTACGCCCCTGGAGCAGATCGCCACCCTGCTCACCGAGACCGCCCAGCAGCACACCCTGGACGTCCTGGCCCGCACCCCTCTCGCGGCCGCCCTCGTGGACGGCGTCGCCGCCGTGCGGGAACGGGTCGCCTCCGGGCTCACGGCCGAGCCCCGGCTGCCGGCCACCGGTATCGACGTGGTCGCCGTGCGCGTCGTCGCCATCCGTCCCGAGGCGGAGGTCGAACGCGCCCTGCGCACCCCGGCCAGGGAGCAGATCCAGCAGGAGGCCGACCGGTCGGTGTACGAGCGCCGGGCGGTCGCGGTCGAACGCGAGCGGACCATCGCCGAGAACGAGCTGGCCAGCAAGATCGAGCTCGCGCGTCGCGAGGAGCAGCTGGTCGATCAGCGCGGCACCAACGCCCGCAGGGAGGCCGAGGAGAAGTCGGCGGCCGACGGGGTGCGTTCGGCCGCCGAGGCCGCCCGCACCGTGCGGCTGGCACGCGCGGAGGCGGAGGCCGCCCGCGAGGTCGGCGCGGCACGCGCCGAGGCGCAGTCGGCCTGGCTGCGGGCGCACGCGGACGTCGACCCCGCCACGCTCCACGCCCTGGCCGCGACGCGGCTGGCCGAGAACCTTCCGCGCATCGACAGCCTGACCCTCTCCCCCGACGTCCTGACGGGCCTGCTCGCCCGGCTCGGCAGGCCGGAGCCGGAGGAGCGGGCGTGAGTCTGGCCCCGCGCGCGGTGCTGGTGCACCGCACGACCGAGTACGAGGAGCTCCTCGCGCGGCACGGGACCCACGGGCAGGCCGCGTTCGTGCTGGCCGGGCGCGGCCGGTCCATCGACGAGGTCGCCGAGCGTCACCGGCGCAACGAGCAGGCGCTCGCCGAGGTGGCCGCCGCGGTGCCGTTGCGGTGGCGCCGCAGCCGGGTGGAGCGGGCCGACCTCGACCGCTTCCTGTTCGGGCCCGAGGACGTGGTCGTGGTGGTAGGGCAGGACGGACTGGTCGCGAACGCCGCGAAGTACCTGTCCGGACAGCCGGTGGTGGGCATCGACACCGATCCGGGCCGCAATCCGGGTGTCCTCGTACGCCACCGGGCCCGTGACACGGCGGCGCTCTGCCGGGCCGCCGTGTCACCCGGCGGTCGGGTGGACGCCCTCACGATGACCGAGGCCGTCGCCGACGACACGCAGCGCCTGCTCGCCCTGAACGAGATCTACCTGGGGCCGCCAGGTCACCAGACCGCCCGCTACCGCATCGGTACGGACGGCGGACCGTCCGCCGGCGAGTCCCAGGCGTCCTCGGGCGTGCTGGTCGGCACGGGTACGGGCTCCACCGGCTGGCTGCGCTCCCTCTGGCTGGAACGGGGCAGCCCCCTGCCGCTGCCGGCCCCCTCGGACCGGCGGCTGGTCTGGTTCGTGCGCGAGGCCTGGCCGTCGCCGGCCACCGGCACCACGATGGTCGTGGGTGAGCTGGGACTCCGGGACGGCCTGAGCCTCACCGTCGAGTCGGACCGGATGGTGGTGTTCGGCGACGGGATGGAGTCCGACGCACTGGAGTTGACGTGGGGCCAGTCGATCCGCCTGGGCGTCTCGGACACCACACTCAATCTGGTGGCGTGAGCGCCGTGTGAGGATGGCGGGGTCCGCGCGACCCGTATCCGACCCCCCGGGAGCAGAGCAGCGATGACCACCGAATCCATGGACGCGGCGCCCCGGAACACCCGTCCGCCCGTCGCCCAGGCCGCCCTCGGGGTGGGTGTCGTCGTACAGGACCGGGAAGGCAGGATCCTGCTCGGCAGGCATCGCGGCGGCACCTGGGAGCTGCCCGGCGGCAAGGTCGATCCGACACACGAGTCGGTCGCGGCGGCAGCCGCCCGCGAACTGCGTGAGGAGACGGGTCTGCGCGTGCCGGTCGACGACGTGACCGTGTTCGCGATGGTCCACGACGTGGTGGCGGGCATCAACCGGATCAGCATGGCGGCGCTGGTGAGGGTGGAGTCCGCGGTTGCCCGGGTCACCGAACCGGAACTCATGAGCGCGTGGCGGTGGATCGCGCCCGAGGAACTGCCGGGGCCCCTGTTCGACCCGTCGGCCCAGATCCTGGCCGTCTGGCGCCCGGACCTCGCGATCGAGCACCCCGCCGCCCACCATCTGCGCATCGTCACGCCCCAGGCCCAGGCCTAGAGCATTTATTCATTTGCCTAGGGGTCATAGGCAGAGTTAGCGTCGATGTCATGAGAGCCGTCAGTGAGCAGGACATCCGGGCGTCGTTCGTCAACTGTTCCAAGGGGGAGGCGAAGCGCCTGCCGCTCCCCCGCGACCTCGACGAGCGCCGCTGGGACGATCTGGACTTCCTGGGCTGGCGCGATCTCTCGGCCCCGGACAGGAGCTACATCGTCACCGAACTGCGTGGTGAACTGACCGGCGTCACGCTGCGCTTCCCTTCCCAGCAGCGCGGCTTCCTGCACCGCAGCATGTGTTCGGTCTGCCTGACCACGCACCCGGGCAGCGGGGTGTCCCTGATGACGGCCAGGAAGCGAGGACAGGCCGGCCGGGACGGCAATTCGGTCGGCATCTACCTCTGCACCGACCTGGACTGCTCCCTGTACGTACGCGGCAGGAAGAGCCCGGCCCCCGGCGGGCGCTTCGAGGAGTCCCTGACCGTCGAGCAGCAGATCGAGCGGACCAGGGGCAAGCTCACCGCGTTCCTGGACCTGCTCGCCGCCTGACCGGCAGGAAGTGCGGCGCGAGCGGGACGGACGTATCAATGAAGGGACCATCCGCACGATCGGAGTGGACCCATGGACGACTACCCGCTCCTGAACCTCTTCCTGACCATGATGTACGTGTTCCTGTGGGTGCTCTGGTTCTTCCTGCTCTTCAAAGTGGTCACGGACATCTTCCAGGACCACTCGCTGAGCGGATGGGCCAAGGCGGCCTGGGTGATCTTCGTGATCGTCCTGCCCTACGTGGGCGTTCTCGTCTACCTGATCGCCCGCGGCAAGGGCATGGGGCGGCGTGAGGCCAGGCAGGCGGAGGAACGCGAAGCGGCCTTCAAGCAGTACGTGAGACAGGCCGCCCGCGACGACGACGGCGGCACGGGTACGGGCACCGGCCACGTGTCCGACCTGGCCAGACTCGCCGAACTCAAGGACAGGGGCCACATCAGCCAGGAGGAGTACGAGAAGGCCAAACAGAAACTTCTCGCCTGAGCAGTGACGGATCGCCCGTCCAGGTCGCCCACCCGTACGGGCGATCCGTCCACGCGCGCCGTGCCCGCCGGACGGCCGCGTTCCGTCAGCCCCGGCCGCCCCTGTCGGCGGCCGGTCCGGAAGCGGGTGGTGCCGCCCGGTGCGAACGGCCGCGTCAGCGCACTCCGCGAGGGCGGTACTGGACGCTGATCCTCGGCCCCGCGGCCCGGGCGGTCTTGGGAACGGCGTGCTGCCACGTGCGCTGGCACGAGCCGCCCATGACGATCAGGTCGCCGTGACCGAGCGGCCGGCGCACGGTGTCACCGCCGCGGCACGGGCGCAGGAGCAGATCGCGGGGGGCGCCGAGGGAGAGGATCGCCACCATCGTGTCCTGGTGCGAGCCGCGTCCGGTCAGGTCGCCGTGCCAGGCGACGCTGTCGCGGCCGTCGCGGTAGTAGCAGAGCCCCGCCGTGGTGAAGGGCTCGCCCAGTTCGTCGCCGTAGTGGGCGGACAGCGCGTCGCGCGCCTCGTCGAGAACGGGGCTCGGCAGGTCGTCCTCGGTGCGGTAGAAGGCGAGCAGCCGGGGCACGTCGACCGTGCGGTCGTACATCTGGCGCCGCTCGGCCCGCCAGGGCACCCCCTCCGCGAGTTCGGAGAAGAGCTCGTCGGCGCCGCTCAGCCAGCCCGGCAGCAGGTCGATCCACGCCCCCTCGCCGAGGACCGTCCTGCGCAGCCCGGTGAGGGGGCCGAGGTGCGGGCGGTCGGCCTGGTCGAACAGCGAGCCCTGGAGATGAACGGACATGGCGACAAGTCTACCCAGGAATTAGAACAGACGTTCCCATCAAGGGTGCGGCCCGTCCGATTCGGGATCGTCGCCGCTCAGTTCCGGCTCCAGGCCCTCGGCCACGTCGGCACGGCCCAGGCCCGCGTCCGCGCGCCACGCCTCGAAGGACCAGCCGGTCAGCGCCACCACGGCCAGCCCGAGCGTCCAGCCGCCGGCCACGTCGCTGAACCAGTGGACGCCGAGCGCGACGCGGGTGAACCCCACACCCAGTACCGATACGACCGCCACGGCCCAGAAGAGGGGGCGCAGGCCGCGACGCACCAGGGGAAGGAGGACGAGCAGCAGGATCGCGAACGAGGTCGTGGCCGTCATCGCGTGACCGGACGGGAAGGAGAAGCCGGGTGCGTGGGCGACCGGATCCGGAAGGGCCGGCCTCGCCCGCTCGACGACGACCTTCACCAGCAGCCCGGTCAGCCCCCCGGCCACGGCGGTGACGGCCGACCATGCGGCGAGACGCCAGGCGCGGCGGTACACCAGCCACAGGGTGAGCACCGCCACCACCGCGCGCAGGGTCACGGGATCCCAGACCACGTCGGAGAAGAAGCGCAGGGTACCGGTCCACGCCGGATGGTCGAGAGCGGTGCGGTTCAGCCATCGGGCGGCGCCCGCGTCGAGGCGCCGCAGCGGATGCCATCCGCTCTCCACCAGGACGAGCACCAGGCCGAAGAGGACGGCGGCGACCGCGGCGACGGCCGCGGAACCGAACAGCCGGACCCCGAACCTGCGGTCGGCGTCCCGGCGGCGCCGTCGCAGGGAGGGGGCAGCGGGTCGTGCGGACATTCAGGCTCCTGGATCGGGTTGTACGGGTCCGGGCCGTTTGGCCCGGACCGCCTCCAGCTGGGCGGCGAAGGA
This sequence comes from Streptomyces sp. JH34, assembly GCF_029428875.1. Classification (NCBI taxonomy): domain Bacteria; kingdom Bacillati; phylum Actinomycetota; class Actinomycetes; order Kitasatosporales; family Streptomycetaceae; genus Streptomyces; species Streptomyces sp. JH34. The sequence continues at coordinate 589,012 of NZ_JAJSOO010000001.1, forward strand.
AAGGCCCAGGAAGAGGGCGATGGAGGTCAGGTACGCCCACAGCAGCAGGGACATGAAGGCGGTGAGCGGGCCGTACACGGTGTCGAACGAGCCGCTGACCTCGAGGTAGAGGCTGAGCAGCCAGGTCAGCGTGGTCCAGAGCACCAGGTACACGGCGGCGCCGAAGGCCAGCCAGGTGTAGCCCGGCTGACGCCGGCGCGGGGAGCGGCGGAAGATGGCGCTCGCCGACAGGATGACGAGCAGCACGCCCACCGGCCAGCGCAGCAGGTCCCACGCGGACCGGGAGCCGGCTCCGAGGTCGTACACCTCGACCACGGCGGCCACCAGGTCGCCTCCGGCCACCATCGCGACGAAGCCGATGCCGAGGGGGATGCCGGCGGTCAGCGACATCACCAGGCCCCGGAGGTACTTCAGGTGGAAGACCCGGTCGCGCTCGACGCCGTAGATGCGGTTGGCGCCACGCTCCACCTGGCACATCGCCGTCGTGGTGTTGGTCAGGGAGAAGACCAGTCCGAACCACAGGGCGAGCTGGGCCCCGTCGTCGGCGCTCCGCCGGCTGCGGTCCAGGGCGTCGTCGACCACCTCGGCGCTCGGCCCCGCCGTGATCCGGTGGATCGTCAGTTCCGCGACCCTGCCGAGGTCCTCGGTGTGCAGGGCCGTCGACAGCCCGACGAAGGCGATGACCAGCGGGACGACGGCGAGCACGGTCTGCAGGGCGAGCGCCCGGGAGTGGCTGAAGCCGTCGGCGTAGCGGAAGCGGACGAAGGAGTCGCGCAGCAGCGGCCAGCGTCCATAGCGGCGCAGGGTGACCAGTGCCTCGTCCCCGGAGAGCTCGCTGCCGACCATGTCGCGGGTCTGCGGGACCCGGGTTGCGGTGCCCATCTCACTTCCCTCCCAGGGGCATGAGCACGGTCAGCGCACCGGGCCTCACCTCGGCGACGAGGTGCCGGCCCGGGGACACGGGGTCACCGTCGAGCTCACGCCGCTGCGGCGTCTCGAAGCGGACCTCGGCGCGGCGGAAGGTGAAGTACTCCACGGAGCGGTGTGTGCCCGCGCGGCCGTCCTCCCTCTTCGGCGGCCGGGGGCGCACGACCGACGCCGCGGCGCTCAGCCAGCCGGCCGGTCCGCGCGGGTCGAGGATCATCAGGTCGAGCAGGCCGTCGTCGGGGCGGGCCGCCGGGACCAGCGCGGCACCGCCCTGCACCTTGCCGGTGTTGGCGATGAGCACCATCCGGGCGGTACGCCGCAGGAGCGGTGCCCCGTCCATGCCGACCGTCAGGCGCATGCGGGGAGCGCGAAGCTCCCGCAGTCCGGCCATGACGTACGCGGGCCAGCCGAGGACCGCCTTGGCCCGGTCGCTGGTGCTCTCCAGCATCGCGGCGTCGAGCCCGGCCCCGGACATCACCGTGAAGTGCGCCGCCTTCATGCCGTCCCCCTCGATCCGCCCGAGGTCGATGCGGTGGGGGGTGCCGCCCAGGGCTCCTGCCAGGGCGTCCGCCGGTCGCACCGGCAGTCCCAGGTTCCGCGCGAGGAGGTTTCCGGTGCCGCAGGGCACCACCGCGAGCGGTACGCCCGTGCCGGCCAGCGCGTCCGCGGCGGCGCGGATCGTCCCGTCGCCGCCGCAGACCACGACGAGCGACGCCCCTTCCCGCACCGCTCGGGCCGTCTGCCCCTCACCCGGGTCATCGGCCGTGGTCGGCACGAAGTCCGCTTCGTGGCGGCCGTGGTCCTCGAGGACCCGCCTGAGCCGAGCGCGGGCCGCCTCGTCGGTGACGGTGGGGTTGTAGACCACGGCGGTGCGACCGGGAGCCCGACCGCTCAGGGCGCCGGGAGCCGTTCGGGGGCCGGTGGCCGGGCCGGCGGGTGCGGCGGCGGGCACGTGCGGTCCGGCCAGCAGGGCACGGCCGACGATCAGCAGGGACAGTCCGCCGTTCAGCAGGCCTCCCGCGACGTCCGTCGGATGGTGCATCCCCCGGTACATCCGGGCGAGGCCCACCAGGAGCGGCACGAGCAGCAGCAGCACCGCCACGGGCCTGCGCCACGGCCCCTTGGCCCGGTGCAGGACCAGGACCGCGAGGCCGGCGTAGAGAGCGGTCGCCGCACCGGTGTGTCCGGAGGTGTAGCTGGAGGTGGGGGGCGAGGCGTCGAGGCGTTCGACGTCGGGCCGGTTGCGGTCCACCGCTTCGGTGACGGTGAGGAAGACCAGGGACTGGAGCGAGACGGCGACGGCGAGGAAGAGCGCGTCACGCCATCGGGGAAGCCTGGGGACCAGCAGCAGGAAGAGGCAGGCGAGGAGGGTGCCCGCGACGACCGTGACGGTGTTTCCGGCCTCGGACACGACGAGGGACACCGTGTCGAGCGTGCCGGTGCGGGCCCGCTCCAGTGCGTCGGTGACCCCGTCCTCGTACGTCAGCGGCCACACCCGGGCCCCGGGCCCGGTGATCAGGAGCCCGAGTCCCACCATCAGGGCGGCCTGGCAGACCGCCGCCGAGGCGATGACTCCGACGGCCCGGCCCATGCCCCCGGCGGTGTCCGCGGCACGGGGCGGGCACTCGACGACGTCGTGCGGGCGGTCCGGGCCGGAGCGGGACGGCATGGGCCGGGGTGGCCCGTCGGAGAGGGCTGCGGGTCTTTCCGGTATCTCGGTCGGCATGGCGTTCCCGTCGCTGCGGTGGGTCCCCTCGGGCCACGAGGGGGCCGGGGCTCCCGGCGTCTCGCCGTCTTCCCTCTCCGCGCATCTCCAGACCTGGCACCGGGCCCGTATCTCGCCGTCCTTCCGGCGCGGGCCGGTGATCCTTCCCGGTCGCAGCCCCCCGGGATCGGTCATAAGCTGCCGAGGCCGACACCGTGTGACCGGCACAGGCCTGACCAGGACTTCCGTCCCCACGGACAGCCGGGCCGTGTACACCCGGGAGGACACAGGGCCGACCGGGAAGAACCGCACCGATGACCTGCCCGCACGTGGGCAGGAGAGCGGGAACACCGCACGTACCGTGCGGACACGGCGCACATCGAGGGAAGGAGCAGCCCGATGCCGGACGAAGGACGCGGAGACGACGTCTACCAGCCCGACGGATCGGACACCGACAACCCGCCCACGGACGACCTCGACCCCGAGAACGTCATCGACGAACCCGACCTCGACGAGACGCTCGACACCGGCTACTCCCCACCGGAGAAGCCCCTCGGCGTCACCAAGTACGGGACCACGGGCGAGGAACAGCGCGAAGGCGAGTCCCTCGACCGCCGCCTGGCGCAGGAGGTGCCCGAGGACGACCCGCTGCTCGCCGACGAACCCCACGAAGGCCCCGAGGACAACGGCCCCGAGGAGGACGACGCCGGTACCGAACGCGCCGGACGCCTCACCACCACGGACGAGGCACCCGGGGCCCGGTCCAACAACAGGACCCTGGGACGCGACGTCGGCATCGACGGGGGCGCGGCGACCGCCGAGGAGGCCGCACTCCACATCCAGGAGGACGACGAAGCCTGAGGCGTGGCGCGTGCCGGAGGCGGTACCGGAGCGGTCCGGTACCGCCTCCGACGTGTGTCCGGAGCGCCCGGCGCGCCCTCCGGGCGTCCCGGACCGCCGAGGCACCGCGCGCCTCGGCCCCGTCCTCTCGGCCACCGGCCGCCGCCCGGCCCTCCTATGCACCTCGCCCGCCGCCTATGCGTCCTGCCGCCCGAGACATGGCACAGCCGGCCCGGGGACGGTTCAACTGAATCCCGAGAACCCGGAACCGGTCGACTGCACATCACCCACACGGGAGGCGTCCGATGACAACACCTCTGGCCGATTACGCACAGTTCGCCGGAAAACGGATCGCGATCGTCGAGCACATGCAGAACCACCCCTTCGTCCTGGGGCTGCGGCAGGCCCAGGAACACGGCCTGGAGGTGTGGCTGCTGACGGGTGACCGGTCCTGGTACACCCACGGGCACGACTGGGACACCCATCCGCTGGCCATCGTGGACCGGGTGATCGACGTCGACACCACAGACCTCGACGCCGTGCTGGCGGTCGTCACCGGTGAGGACGGCGCTCCCCTGGTCCACGGTCTCACCTCGTTCTCCGACTACCACACCGAGCTCGCCGCTCACGCCGCCCGCCGGCTCGGTCTGCCCGGTCCCGATCCGGCCGCCGTACGCACGGCCAACATCAAGGACCACCTGCGGATCGCGCTCGGCGACGAGCCGTTCAACATCCCGCATGTGCTGGTCGGGCATCGCGGCCAGCTCGACGAGGCCGCCCGCCGCCTCGGGTTCCCGATGATCGCCAAGCCCCCGGCGGAGGCGATCAGTTACGGGGTGCGCAGGGTCGACGACATGGAGGGGCTCGTCGAGGCGTGGGAGGAGCTGTCCGCCGTGCGGCACAGCCTGCGGGGCCAGCCGCGCAGCGGTGACGTCCTGCTGGAGCAGTACGTCGAGGGCGAGGAGGTCAGCGTCGAGACGATGACCGTGGACGGGCACACCCACGTCTTCGGCGTCACCTCCAAGGACCTCTTCGGCGACCCCGCCTACATCGAGTGCGGGCACACCTTCCCCGTGCCGCTCGCCGACGACGAGCGCGACGAGCTGTACCACGTGGTCCGCACGACCCTGGAGATGATCGGCTACCGGCACGGCCCCTGCCACACCGAGGTCCGTCGTACCGAGTCCGGCTGGCGGATCATCGAGGCCAACCCCCGCACCCCGTCGAGCTGCATGACGATGCTGGTGACCGACGTGACCGGACGCAGCCCGATCCTGGACGCCTGGCTGCTCACCATCGGCGTCACCCCGCCGATCGAGCCGGTCGTGCACCGCGGCGGCGCCGCGGTCCGCATGATCTACCCCACCCGGCGCGGGACCCTCTCGCACATCGACGGTCTGGAGGCCGCGGCGGCGGTGGAGAACGTCCAGGTGCTGCTGCACGTGGAGAAGGGCGACCATCTGCTGCAGCGCATGGACAACTCCTCCTGCGTCGGCTTCACCTACTGCAACGGCCCGGACCGGGTCGCCGCGCAGGAGCTCGCGGACAAGGCGGCCGCGCTGCTGGACTTCGTCGTCGAGGAAGACCTCCGGTGAGCCCGTATACCGAGGGCCCGGACGCCCAGGGCCCGGACGCCGTACGGGCGGTGGCGGACGCGGCCGGGCTGGAGGCCGCGGGCTGGAGCTCGCTGCCGGGGGCTGAGGACTTCTTCCAGACCCCGCGGTGGCTCGCCGTGCAGGAGGTCAACTCGGGTACGGCCATGGACTTCCTGGTGCGTGAACGGGGCGGAGCGCCGGTCGCCGGGCTGGTGACGGCGTGGGCCGACGCGTCCGTCGCGTGGCTGCTCGCCCGGCCGGACGCCATGCTGCGACGCGCGCTGGAGCAGGAGGTTCCCGAAGCGGCCGGTGTGCTGCGCGACGTCGCCGGGGGCGACCCGGACCGGCTGCTGCCCTCCCTGGTGTGCGGGGGGCGGCACCTGGGGCGCACCAGGACGCTCGCCTCTCCCGAGGCCACCACGGAGGATCTCGCCGCGCTGCTGGAGAGGGCCGAGGCGATGGCGGCGGACCGCGGAGCGGCCACCGTCTGCTTCCCGCACGTCGATGTGCGGGACACGTCGCTCACCGCTCTGCTGGAGAGCCGCGGCTACCGCCACCACCCCTCCGACCACTACGCCTGGCTGGACATCCCGCCGGGCGGCTTCGAGCAGTTCGTCGAGGAGATGAGCGCCCATCGCCGCCGCCGGGTGCGCCTGGAACGCAGGGCGCTGGCGGAGGCCGGGGTCGAGGTGAACGTCGAGCCGCTGACGCAGGCGCTCTGCCCCCGCCTCGGAGAACTCGACGCCAACCTCCTGCGCAAGTACGGGAATCCGGCCAGCGACGAGGGCTCCGCCCGGATGATCGGGCGGATCGCCGAGATCATGGGCGACGACGTCCTGGTGTCCGTGGCCCGGCAGCGCGGCAGCATCATCGGCTTCGGCATGGTGCTGCGGTCCCGGGCGCGGGGCGAGGAGCAGTGGTACGGCCACCGGGCGGGGTTCGACTACGAGGCCCAGGGCAAGCTGCCGCTCTACTACGACGTCCTGTACTACCAGGTGCTGGACGCCGCGGCGAAGGAGGGCGCCACCGTCCTGCACGCAGGGATCGGCAGCGTCAAGGCGAAGCTGGCCCGTGGCTGCCAGGCCAGCGAGCAGCGCTCCTACCTGCTGCCGACACCCCGAACCGAGGGCGCCGCCCTCTCGCCCGCCGACGACCGGGAGACGACCGAGCGATGAGCGACGCCACGAACTTCCAGGAAGGCGCCGGCTGGAACGCCGCCGTAGGGGCGAAGGTCGCTCCCTCCGACCGGCGCGGGGGGACCCTGCGGCTGGTCTCCTCGGCCGACGTCGACTCCCTCGACCCGGCACGGACCTACTACGTCTGGGTGTGGCTGCTCCAGCGCCTCCTCAACCGCACACTGATGGCGTACCCCACCGACCCCGGGCCGGCCGGCCTGGTGCCCGTGCCGGACCTCGCCGAGGGGCCCGGAGTGGCGACCGACGGCAACCGGACCTGGACCTACCGGCTCCGCGAGGGCGTCCTCTTCGACGACGGCACTCCGGTGACCTCGGCCGACGTACGGTACGCGGTGCAGCGGATCTTCGCCCAGGACGTGCTGTCGGGCGGGCCCACCTATCTGGTGCCCCTCCTGGACGACCCGGACCGCCCGTACGCCGGGCCCTACCGGGACGGCGTCGGGGGGCTGCCCTCCGTGCTGACGCCCGACGAGCGCACGATCGTGTTCCGGCTGCGGTCCCCGTTCTCCGACTTCGACCACCTGATGGCCCAGCCGTGCGTCTCCCCCGTGCCACGGCACGCCGACACCGGGGCACGCTACGGCGAGGACCCGCGCTGCACCGGCCCGTACCGGGTCGCCGGGCACCGGCCGGGCAGCAGGCTCCTGCTGGAACGCAACCCCCACTGGGACCGGGCCACCGACCCCGTGCGGCCGGCGCTGCCCGACAGGGTGGACGTCACCATCGGCCTCGACCCGGACGACATGGACGAGCGCCTGACGGCCGGGGAGTTCGACATCAACCTGGAGGGCCGGGGCCTCCAGCACGCAGCCCAGAACCGCCTGGCCGACGATCCGGTGCTGCGCTCACGCACCGACAACCCGAAGACCAGCTTCCTGCACTTCGTCTCGCTCCAGCCGCACGTCCCGCCCTTCGACAACGTGCACGTGCGGCGGGCCGTGCACTACGCGGCCGACAAGATCCTCCTCCAGGAGGCGCGCGGCGGCCCGGTCACCGGGGGTGATCTGACCACGGTGCTCTTCCCGCCGGGGCTCCCGTCCCATCAGGCGCTGGACCGCTATCCGACCGGCCCTGACCTGCGGGGCGACCTCGACGCGGCCCGCGCCGAACTCCGGGCCGCGGGGCTGCCCGACGGCTTCGACGCCGTCATCGGCACCCAGCGCGGCAAGTTCCGGCTGGTCGCCGACGCGGTCGTGGAGTCCGTCGCCCGTGTCGGCATCCGGCTGACCGTCAAGGAGCTGGACGTGGCGACGTACTTCAGTCAGGGCGCAGGCTCACCGGAGACGATCCGCAAGCACGGCCTCGGCATGATCGTGACCGACTGGGGCGCCGACTTCCCCACCGAGTACGGCTTCCTCGCCCCTCTGGTCGACGGCCGGCTGATCCGCCCCGGCGGCGGCAACTGGAACATCGCCGAGCTCGACGACCCGAAGGTCAACGAGCTGATCGACACCGGGCTGCACACCGCCGACCCCGCCGCGCGCACGGAACTGTGGCGCGAGGTGGAGCGGCGGGTCATGGACCACGCGGTGATCCTGCCGCTGGTCCACGACAAGACCCTGCACCACCGGGGCCCCCGCGCCACCAACGTCTTCGTCCACCCCGCCTTCGGCCTGTACGACATCCAGGCCATGGGCGTCACCGACACCCGCACCGACCGGGAGACCGACACCGTATGAACGACACAGCAGCGGACCTCCGCTTCGTCCCGCTGGACGCCGACGACGCCCCCACGGTGGACGCCTGGCTCCGGCTGACCGTGGACAGCGCCGAGGACGTGCCCCTGTCCGCCGCGCCTCACTGCGCGGCGGACCTGACCGGTTCGGTGCGCTTCGCACCGCCGGACACCTCGATGGCCGGGGAGGTCGCGTTCCTGGACGGGCAGGCGGTGGGCGCGCTCCGGCTCGTGTTCCCCGACGGGGCGCCGGTCGCCGTGGTCGACCAGTTGCTGACCGCGCCGAAGGAGCGCCGCCAGGGCATAGGGTCCGCGCTGTTCGGGCGGGCCCGCGCGCTGGCCGCGGAGCACGGCCGCACCCTCCTGGTCGCGGACGTGGTCCAGGCACTGCCCGGAGGGCCCGCACGGCACGAGGGTCCCGCCGCGTTCGCGGCCGCGCTGGGCGCCGCCGTGTCCGACGGCCCCGAGGGCGTCCACCAGTGGCTCGACCTGGACCGTCACGACCCCTCAGCCGGCGGTGTCCCCGAAGTCCCGTCCGGCTACCGGCTCCGGAGGTGGGGGACGATCACCCCGGACGACCTCGCCATCGCGGTCTCCGAGCTCGGCCAGTCGCTCGGCGAGAGCCTGCCGGAGACCTGGGGCCAGGGGCCCGACGCGGTCCGCACCAGCCATGTGCGGCGGTACGAGCGGATGCGCGTCGGCCGTGGACGGCGCGCCTACCACGTGGGCGCGGTCCACGAGGCGACCGGCGAACTCGCCGGATTCACCAGTGCGTCCAAGACCACCGGCAACCCGGAGCACCTCCTCCAGGGCATGACCGTGGTGGCCTCGGCGCACCGCGGTCATGGCCTGGGTCTCGTGCTGAAGCTCGCGAACCTCGCCCATGTGCGTGAGTACGAGCCACGCGTGCGGCTGATCGAGACGGCGAACGCGGACAGCAACCGTCCGATGATCGCCCTCAACGAGGCGATGGGCTTCGTGCCTCAGGAGCGCTTCGTCTCCTGGGAGGCGCCGGTCGACCCCGCTGTCTGAGTGTCCGCCGGCCGCTCCCCGCCCCCTTCGGGGACGCGGGGAGCGGCCATGCGCTCACGCGCGAAGCGCGGCAGCCAGCCGGTGCCCAGCAGCACCCCGGCGACGACGACGGCTCCACCCGCCACCGCCCATCCGGTGGGCCGCTCGTCCAGCGCGAGCCAGGCGCCGGCCAGACCGACCACCGGCACCAGCATCGAGAACGGCGCGACGACCCCGGCCGGGTAGCGCTTCAGCAGCGCCGTCCAGATCCCGGAGCCGACGACGCTGCCCAGCACCGCGATGTAGACGAGTGCGACGAGGCCCGGCCAGCCGTCGGGCCCGAAGGCGGACCCCAGCGCCCGCCATCCCGTGGCCGGCCCCTCCATCACCGCGGACAGCGTCAGCAGCGGCAGCGGCGGGATCACCGCCATCCACAGGGCGAACCGCAGCGGATACTCCGGCTTCGCCTGCCGGCTGGCCAGGTTGCCCACCGCCCAGCCGAGGGCGGCCAGCACGGTCAGCACCAGAGGCAGCAGCGGCGCCGTCCGCGCCCTGTCCACCGCGATCACCACCATCCCCGCCACGGCCATCCCGATACCGGCCAGTTGGCGCCCGGACACACGCTCACGCAGCAGCAGCGCGCCCAGCAGCACCGTGAACGGCGCCGACGCCTGCACCACCACGGACGCCAGACCGGACGGCATGCCCTGCTCGATGGCGAGGAACAGCAGCCCGAACTGGGCCACTCCGAAGCCGAGTCCGTATCCGAGCAGCCAGCGCAGCGGCACCTTCGGGCGGGGCACGAACAGGATCACCGGCACCGCGAGCACCAGGTAGCGCAGCGCCGCCAGGAAGAACGGCGGGAAGTGGTCGAGGCCGACCCGCACCGCGAGGAAGTTCAGCCCCCAGAGCACGGCCACCAGCACCGCCAGCGAACGGTCCCTGGCGGTCACCGGGAGGTGCCGGAGAGCAGACCGGACTCGATGACGCGGCCGCCCATGCCCCGCAGGAACTGCCCGTCACCGATGAGCTTCTGGTCGTCGGCGCGCTGCTGGAGCACCAGCGTGAAACGGACGCCGTCGGGGTCCTCCAGGAGCCAGCAGAACATCATGACACCGGGGCACGAGCCGCCCTTGAACACGACGCGAGGCCAGCGGGCCGGATCGACCGGGACCCCCGGGTAGGCGGTCAGGATGCCCTCGACGACCCCGCTCGTGTCCCGTGTCCCGTCCTCGGCCAGCGCGCCCAGCACCCGTGCGACGTCCCAGGCGCTCATGTGCCAGTCCAGCCCCCGCTGGTGCACGGTCGGGCCGAGGTCGGAGCCGCGCACGGTCATGGGGCCGGCGATCCGGTCCAGCAGGAGTCTGCGTCCCTCCTCGTCCGCCGCGTCCCACTCGTCCCGCAGCCCGGGGGCGCCCCAGCCGATCTCGAAGACCTCATGGCTCGACAGGAACGGCCGCAGCAGCGAAGGATCGCTGTGCCCGCCCTGCTCGACCGCCCGTTCCACTGCGTCCCGGCCGAGGAGGTCCTGGATCAGGTCGGCGGCGGTGTTGTCACTCATCGCGATCATCTTGTACGCCGTCTCGCGCACCGCGACCCGGGTGCCGTCCGGCAGTTCCTGCATGTCCCCGGTGGGGAGGCTGCGCAGCGCCGGTGTCACCGTCACCTCGTCGTCCCACCGGACGGCGCCGGAGGCGACCGCGTGCGCCAGGGCCCGCATCAGGTACAGCTTGTACGAGGAGCCGTTGGGCATGGGCCGGTCGGCGTCCTTGGCGTACAGCGTCTCGGTCGTGCCGCCCGCCTCGCGGGTCACCAGCGCCGACCAGGTCACCCCCGGCTGCTCCAGGGCTCCCGCGAGGTCGTCCCATCCGTGTACCGGAGGGGTGACCGTCTCCGGGCCCAGGTGCAGTACGCGGATCAGCCCGGTGGAGTCGAGCGTCAGCGACAGGGTGGAGCGGGTCCCCGACGGGCCCTGAAGGGTCACCCACGACTTGTGGGCCACCGGCTGGTACTCGGTGACGGTGAACGGGCCCTGGGCGCGCCACTGTTCGAGCGTCGCGGCGAAGCCCCGCGGCTGCCGGGCGAGGAACACGGGGACGAAGTGCTCGGAGTGGTCGGCCTCCGGGGGCGTCTCGGCGGTCAGGAGGTCCACCGCCCAGGCGGTGCGGCGCCCGAGTGGGCTGCCGTCGGCGTCGAGCGCGGCCTGCGCGCCGGGGCGGAGGGAGGCGTCGGAACCGGGCAGATCGATCATCATCGCTCCTCGACGGCCGTTGCCGGCCGGTGGTGTCAGTCCTCGGTGACCGTGATGGCCGTGCACGGGCAGAGGTCGGCGCACAGCCTGACCGTCTCGTGCAGTTCGGGCGGTGGTCCGGCCTGGAGCAGGACGACGGTGCCGCTGTCCTCGTCCTGGCCGAAGACCCGGGGTTCCGTCGCCGCGCACCGGCCCATGGCGCAGCAGGCGTCCGTGTCCACGGAGACGCGGAGCCGGCCGGGGCTCACCACGTCACCGGGAGCGCGCCGAGCCCATAGCTGGACACCTCGTGGCGGAAGTCCAGGTCGGCGAAGGGGACGGCGAGGCGGGCGCCGGGCATCCAGCGCAGCACGGCGGACAGCATCTCCTCCAGCTCCACCTTGGCCAGCCACTGGCCCAGGCACTGGTGGATGCCGTGGCCGAAGGCGACATGGCGGCGGGCGTCGCGGGCCGGGTCCAGGGTGTCGGGGTCGGGGAAGACCGCCTCGTCGCGGTTGCCTGCCGAGAGGGACACGACCACTCCCTCGCCGGCCCGGATCGTCACGTCGCCCACTTCCACGTCCTCCAGCGCCGCGCGGGCGAGGCCGTTCTGGACGATGGAGTGGTAGCGCAGCAGTTCCTCGACCGCCTTCGGCAGCAGTTCCGGGTCCTTGGCCAGGGTGTCGGCCAGCCCCTGGTCGGTGACCAGGCTCAGCAGGCTGAGACTGGCCTGGCTGGTGGTCGTCCCGTGCCCGGCGACCAGCAGCAGGCGGCACATCGGGACCATCTCCTCGACGGTGAGGTTCCCCGTGCGCACCTGGTCGACGACGAGACGGCTCAGCAGGTCGTCGCCGGGCTCGGGCATCCGCATGCGTTCCTCGACCACGTCGCGCAGCAGGCCGTCCAGCTCGTCGCGGGCGGCGGCGACCTGTGCGGGCGGGTAGCCGCGGTCGATGAGGATGCCCGCACGGTTCTCGATCAGCTCGCGCTGCTCGTCGGACACACCGAAGAGCAGGGCGATGACCCGGGAGGGGACGGGGATCGTCAGCCCGCGCACCAGATCCACCGGGCGCTCGCCCCGGGTCAGTTCGCCGAGCATCTCGTCCAGGTGCTCCCGCAGCACGGGCCGCATCGCCTCGGCCCTGCCGTGCAGGAAGTCGCGGGTGAGCATGGACCGCAGCCGTGAGTGGTCGGGGTCGTCCATACGGATGAAGGACGCGGTGTGGGGCTTGTCCCGCACCAGGGGGGACGTGGTCGTCATCATCGGGAAGCCGGGCGCGCTGGTCACCGCGGTGAACCTGCGGTCGCCCAGCACCGCGCGGACGTGCGGGTGCGCGGTGACCAGCCACACCTGGCTGCCGTCCCACATCGTGATGCGGCTCGCGGCCGGACCGGACCTCAGCAGTGCGAGCGGCGGCGGCGGATCGACCGGGGAGACGCGTTCCATCGGGTAGGACGGCACGGCGGTCATCTTCGGGGATGCTGCGTCCTGCGTCATGGGGTCCCACCTATCGCTGCACGGGCATGCCGACGTGAAGTAGCGGGCCCATCCTCACCGCCCGTCCCGCGCCACCCCCTTCGGGGCGGGCCGACCCGCATAACCGGCCACGAACGCACATAACCGCGGGCGCCGGAAGGCGTTCACCTGCTGTCGGACCGGCTGGTACGTTCGGCGCGCCGTACCGTCGGACGCCTTTCGGCCGGATTCCCGCTCCGGCCCACCACCCCGAGAACGAGGACCACATGAGTTCATCGCTAGAGGGACACGTCGCACTCGTCACAGGAGCAGGCTCAGGAATCGGCCGGGCAACCGCCCGCGCCCTTGCCGCGGCTGGGGCGTCGGTCGCCGTCGCCGGGCGGCGCGTCGACCGGCTCGAGGAACTGCGCGACGAACTGGAGGCCGCGGGCGGCACCGTCCTGGTCCTCGAGCTGGACGTCACCGACGAGCAGGCCGTGGCCGCCGCCGTGCGGTCCACGACCGAGCGGCTCGGCCGGCTCGACATCCTGGTCAACAACGCGGGGCTGATGCTGCTGGGGCCGGTGGAGGACGCCGACACCACCGACTGGACGCGGATGATGGACACCAACGTGATGGGCCTGATGTACGTGACCCACGCGGCGCTCCCCGAACTGATCAGGAACCAGGGGACGATCGTCCAGATCTCGTCCATCGCCGCCCGGGTCGTCGGACGCGGCAGCGCCGTCTACAACGCCACCAAGTTCGCCGTGAACGGGTTCAGCGAGGGGCTGCGCCAGGAGGTGACCGAACGCGGGGTGCGCGTGGTGGTCATCGAGCCGGGCACCGTGGAGACGGAACTGCGCGAGCACATCACGCACGCGCCGTCCAAGGCCGCGATCACCGAACGGGTGTCGAAGATCCGTCAGTTGCAGAGTGAGGACATCGCCGACGCGGTGCTGTACGCGGTCACCGCTCCCCCGCACGCGACGGTCAACGAGATCTTCATCCGGCCCACCGACCAGGCCTGAACGGTCCGTCCGGCGGGCGCCCCTCGGTGGGGTGCCCGCCGTCGTGCTGTCCGGGGCACGGGGTGAGAGGAGCGAGCGAAGAGAACGCCTGCCTAACGTGAGCCGCATCAGGCCGTCACAGGTGAAGAAGAGGCGTCATCCATAACCGTAAGGAAGCCGTCCGTGCCTTCTGCGATACACGTGCCCTCCGTTCCCGACCGGTCGACGCGCTTGCCCCTGTCGCGTCCGGATCTTCGACTGCTGGACGCGATCGGACAGTGCGGCGACCTCGCCGAAGCGGCCCGCAGGGCGGGGCTGAGAGCACCGGCCGCCGAGCGGCGGCTCGAGAGGCTGGACCAGGCGACCGGGCTGCGGCTCACGCTGCGGGACGCGCGTACCGCCCGGCTGAGCGCGGACGGCACCCGGGTGCTCGTGGCGGGGCGGCGCTTCTTCCGGCAGGTCGACCAGGCCGTCCAGACCGAGATCTACGGACGCGGCACCGAGGCCCTGAACGCGCCCCGCATCCTGGACATCGCCACCGCAGAGCCGCTGATGGAGGATCTGGTCGAGGACGCGGCCGACTCCCTGGGCATCCTTCTGTCGGTCAGTCACGACACGCCCCTCCAGGTCCTCAGGCAGCTCGACGGCTACCGGGTGGACGCGGCGCACACGTGGGGCCTCGACACCCTTGCGCACGCGGTCGACCGCGCCGTGCGCACCTACGACGTGCTCGACGACCCTCTCTGGGTGACCCTGCCCGTCGGGCATCCGCTGGCGGGGCGGGACACCGTCTCCCTCGCCGATCTGCGCGAGGAGAACTGGGTGTCGGAGGCCGGCCCCCGTGGGGAGGTGCTGGTCAGCCGCGTCTACCAGTCGGCCGGTCTCACTCCGCCCGCCCGCATCCAGGTCGCCGGGGCCTCGGTGGCGCGGGGGATGCTGCGCCGCGGTGACGCCGTCGGGCTGGGTTCACCGGCCTGTCCGGCCGTGTTCGCCCCCTCGCTGGTGCGCCGTTCGCTGAGCGAACGGCCACGGCGGGCCGCCGGCCTCCTGGTCGATCCGGCCGTCGTCCCCGGAGCGCTCGCCCAGCAGCTGGCCGCGTTGCTCACGGACCGCTGCCTCAGCAGGTTCACCGAGCGGCACGGGGATCTGCTGCGCGATCCGTGGTGGGCGGACTGGCTGTGCGGGCAGCGGGCGGAGCTGGTCCGGCGCACCGAGGAGGCCGCGCAGAGTCTCCGGACCCCGCCGGCGCTGCCGGCCGAGTCGGCCCAGATCGATGTGGAGGACCTCCATCTGCTGCGGGCGGTGGCGGACCACGGCAGCATCAACCGCGCCGCGGCGGTCCTCTCGATCAGTCAGTCGGCTCTCACCCGGCGCATCCACCGCCTGGAACTCCGGCTCGGGGCACGCCTGTTGCTGCGCAGCTCACGCGGTACGGACCTGACGGCACCGACCCGGCAGTTCCTGGGCCGGCTGGCGGTCTTCGAGGCCGGACTGCACGCGGTGGGCCTCGCTGGCCAGGGGGAGGTCGTGCCGGCGGCGGAACCGGGCGGCGGCACGGAGCGCCGTGGGCTCCGCTCCCCCCTGGCCGGCGCGGGGCGTCCGGGCCGGTCCGAGCGCGGCGTGGCACGGCCGGCGGTCGCCGGCCGGGGCTGACTGCGGGGCGGCGGCGACAGAGCGGCGGGGGCGGCGCGCGGAGTCCGCGTGCCGCCCCCGCCGGTCGGTCACTTCGCGCCGAGCGCCACGTAGTCGTACATCCCGAAGGACCCGGTGACGAACACGTTGCGGGCGTCCGGGTGGCGGTAGAGGAGCGAGCGCGGGTAGAGGTAGGGGACGATCACGGCGTGGTCCATGGTCAGCCGGTCGATCCGGTGCCAGATGGCCGCGCGTTCCGCGGGGTCCCCGCTCACGGCTCCCCGGTCCAGGAGACCGTTGATCTCCGGGTCGTCGAGTTCGCCCATGTTCTGGTTGCCGCGCTCCTTGATCGCGCGCCCGTCGACGATCTGCTGGAAGAAGCCGTACCCGTCGGGGAAGTCCGCCCCCCAGCCGAACATGATGATCCCGATGCCGTGTTCGCGCAGGTACTCGGGGCTGCCGCCGTAGCGGTCGAAGTAGTCGCCGGACGGGAAGTCCAGCACCTCGGCCTCGATGCCCACCCGCGCGAGCCCCGCCGACAGCGCCTCGGCCGCCCGGTACTCCTTGAGGCGGTCCTTGCGGGCGGCGATCTTCGTGCGGAACCCGTCCGGCATCCCCGCCAGGGCCAGTTCGGCACGGGCCGCCTCCAGGTCCCCGGTGCCGTCCTCTCCGACGGGGTAGCGGTCGAAGGGCTGGTAGCCGTCGATGGTCGGCGGGAGGATCGTGGTGGCGATGTCGCCGCCGACGGGCCCTCCGTACGCCTCCTGCATGGCGGCCTTGTCCGTGGCGAACTGCACCGCGCGGCGGCAGTGCACGTTGTCGAACGGTGCGATCCGGCTGGACAGGCAGTAGATCCAGGTGAAGCCGGTCAGCGGGTTGTCCGTGTTGGCCCGCAGTCCGGGGTCGGCCAGGATGCGCTCCTGGACGGCGGGCTGGACGCCGAAGCCCGCGAGGTCGATGTGCGCCTCGCCGGAGAGCAGCATCAGGTCCACCTCGTGCGGGTCCTTGCCCAGGTGCACCTCGATGCGTTCGGCCCGCTGCCGGCGTACGGGGTCGGTCCCGGGGTCCCAGTGCGGGTTGCGCTCCAGGACGACGAGTCGCCCGCGCTCGTAGGACTCGACGCGGTAGGGCCCGGTGGCGACGGGGCCGAGCCGGTATCCGATGCCGGTGTCCCGGTCCCTGGGGACCGGTGTGGTGCTCGGCATGGTGGCCAGCAGGTCCATGCCTGCGAAGGGTTCGGCCAGTCTGAGGACGAGGGTGCGGTCGTCGGGGGTCTCGACGGTGACGGGCCCGTCCACCTCGGGCTCGCGCCACGGGCCTCCGTAGTCGGTGCCCAGCAGGTGGCGGAAGTAGGTGGGGCCGACGCCCAGAACGTCCGTGCCGTAGTTGCTCCTGGCGATCGCGTACTTGACGTCTGCGGCGACGACGGGCGTGCCGTCCTCGTAGAGCAGTCCGGGACGCAGCCGGTACGTCCAGGTCCTGCCGCCGTCCGAGCTCTCGCCGAGCGACTCCGCCAGGTCGGGTACGAGCCTCTGGCCGGCCTTGCCGGGCGCGGTGTCGAAGGTGACCAGGGTCCGGCCGATCAGGCGCAGGAAGTTCCAGGTGTAGGCGTAGTACGTGTTGCCGGGGTCGAGCGAGTCGAAGTCGTCGGTGCGCACCAGGCGGAGGGTCCCGCCCAGCTCGTCGGTCGGGGCGACCACGCCGTCGACGGCGGCGTCGAAGCCGGTGGTGCCCGACTGTTCGGTCTCCATGTCCCAGCCCTTCTCGCGGTGATTTCCGCGCCATTCTGCGGGGGCCCGGAGCTCCTGGACGGTGCGCGGGGGCACGGGCGCATAGCCGAGGGCCGGTCGGTATAGCGGGAGAGACGGGTGAGAGGGAGTGGAGAGCCGCGGCTGATGTGCTCGCGTCCCCCCACGCGCGAAGCGGACGCCCGCTTCCCCCCACGCGCGACGCGGGCGTACGCACGAGAGGCGAGCAGAACGTGTCCCGAAGAAAAAGATGGCATATACCTGTCATAACCATCGCCGCGACGGCACTCCTGGCGGGCTACCCGTCGCTGTCGGTGGCCAAGACCCCCACCCCTCCCCCGGGTGCCGCCCAGGGCTGGTCCCAGAAGGACGAGGCGAAGGCCGCGAAGCCCGGTCCCGCCGAGCTCCCCGAGGCCGTACCCGCCGAGGACCGCGCCGCCGTCCTCGGCTCCGGTCACCGCACCTCGGACGACCTGGCATGGACCACCTCGGGTGACGCCACCGGCTTCCACGTCATGGTGGCGGCGGCCGACGACGGCTACCGGTGGAAGACGGCCGCGACCCTCTCGGAACCCGGTTTCGACACCGACACCTGGATCGGGAACGCCTGCGTCACCGCCTCCGGCAAGCGTGCCGCCGTCACCTACGCGCCCCGCACCTTCACCAACAAGCCCGCGCTGCTGACCCGCGGGGCCTTCACCGCGGTCGTCGACCTGACGACCGGCGCGGTCAAGAAGCTGCCCGTCCAGTCCAGCCTGAGCTACTTCTCGCCGGGCTGCGGCACCACGGAGAAGGCGGTGTTCTCCCAGTTCTCCGACGACGAGTCGAAGCGCAACGAGACCCGTCTGATCGGGGTGGACACGGCCGCCGGCAAGACCGCGAAGCCGCTGGTCCTGCCGGGCCAGGTCACGTCCGCCGTACCCGTCGCCGACGGCTATGCCGCCGCGCAGGGCGCCCGTCTGGTCCGGGTCGGCTCCGGGGGCGACGTGCGTGTCGCCGCACGCACCGCCGGCGTCCCCTTCCAGCTCACCGCGGCCGGTGACGGCTCCGTCGTCTACATCGACCGGCCCGGTACCGCCACGAAGGCGTCGAAGAACAAGGCCACGACCGAACGGGCCGAGGTACGCCGCGCTCCGGCCTCGCTCCTCGATGCCTCCAGGGCCACCGGCACCACCCGGCGCCTGGCCACCGGCGCTCTCACCGACTTCGACCTGGCCCGCTCCGCCCGGACCGGCACGGTCTACGTCACCGGCACCGCCGAGGCCGCCGGCACCCTGCCCGCGTCCGTGCGCATGCCGGCGGGGGTGGCGAAGGACGCCGTCCTGTCCACGAAGGGCGAGGCCGCCGTCACCACGTCGTGGGCCGACGGCAAGGACTCCAGGATCTCCCCCCAGGAGGCCGCCTCGGCGCGGACCGCCCGGACCGAGATGAAGATCCTGGCGACGGGGCGCACGGTCACCCTGGACTCCAGGCCGGGCACGACGGTGGGTTCCACGGCGAAGACCGCCGGCGGACTCGCGACCTCGCCGGCACTCACCGGCGGCACCACGACGGCGGCACCGAAGCTCGCGGCCGCCTCACCGACCAATCCTGTCGAGGACGAGCGCTACTGCTCGGTCCCGCGCGGGGACGTCAAGAAGCAGGCCTTCCAGCCGACCCCGCGCCAGGTCGAGTGGGCGGTGGACCAGGCCGTGGTCGGGAAGCTCAACTCCCACATCTCCCGGGCCGCCAACTGGAAGAACACCGGGATGTCGGCCTACCAGCCGCAGTCCCTCTTCCCTCTCAAGACCATGACGGGCGACCCCAACGGCACGCCTGACGCGGCCGACGGCTACCACATCCCCGCACAGGTGATGCTGGGCGTCACCGCCCAGGAATCCAACATGTGGCAGGCCACCCGCTTCGCCGTGCCCGGCGTCACGGCGAACACGCTGATCGGCAACTACTACGGCATCAGCCATGGTTCGGACGGCCAGTCCTCGGACCCGTGGGCCATCAACTGGGCCTCCGCCGACTGCGGTTACGGCATCGTCCAGGTGACCGACGGCATGCGCAAGGCCGGTCACGAGAAGCCCGGCGAGACCGCGCTGTCCGTGCAGAAGCAGGAGGCGGTCGCCCTCGACTACACCGCCAACATCGCCGCGGGCGTCAACATCCTCGTCGACAAGTGGAACCAGACGCACGGCGCCGGCATGACCGTCAACGACGGCGGACCGGAGTACATCGAGAACTGGTTCTTCGCCCTCTGGGCGTACAACTCCGGCTTCTACCCGCAGTCCAGCGCCGGTTCGCACGGCGGCCACTGGGGTGTCGGCTACACCAACAACCCCGCCAACGCCCTCTGGAAGGCCAACCGCACCCCGTTCCTGGAGAACTCGGCGGGCGGGGACGACTACTCCCACGCCGCCCACCCGCAGGACTGGCCCTACCAGGAGAAGGTGATCGGCTGGGCCGCCCGTCCGATCTCCGCGATGTTCGCCCCGGGCGACTTCCAGCCCGGCTACCGCGCGGCCTGGTGGACGGACCCGGCCTACCGCACCTCGGCCAAGCCGCCGGTCGGAACGTTCTGCGACACCTCCAACAACTGCGACCCCAGCAAGATCAAGGACAACGACACCGACACCACCGGTGCCTGCCAGCTCAACAACCCCGCCGACGAGTTCTTCCTGCACTGCTGGTGGAACAAGAAGGCCGCCTGGAAGAACTGCGAGTCCGCGGCCACCTGCGGATTCGCCCTGCACCGCTTCGACGCCACCTATCCCGAACAGCCCGACGGCAACGCGTACCCGCCCCGGTGCTCCAGCGGACTGCCCTCCGGAACCTATGTGATCGACGACGTCGCGTCCGGGGTCACCCCTGCCGGCTCGTCCGGGCGGAGTTGCGGGGCGACGACCTCGCCGGGCACCTTCGGCTTCACCTTCAGCGCCGACGGCGCCAACTACCCGGGCAAGATCGACACCCACCAGATCGGCGCCGGCTACGGCAACCACTTCTGGTTCGGGCACACCCGGAACCAGGCGACCACCGACGGCGCCCGGATGAAGACCACCGGCACGTGGACCCTCACCAACGGCATGACCGGCTGGGCCCGGGTCTGGGTGCACCTCCCCGACCACGGGGCGCACACCCGGCAGGCCTCGTACACCGTCTCGGGGACCAACAGCACCAGCCCGGTACGCGTGACGCCGCAGCGCGTCCTGGAGAACAAGTGGGTCTCCCTCGGGGTGTTCCAGTTCACCTCCACCCCGAAGATCTCGCTCTCCACGCACTCGGCCGACGGCAGCGGGTCCGAGGACGTCGCGTGGGACGCGGCGGGCTTCCAGCCGCTGTCGGCCAAGCCCAAGGACATGGTGGTCGCGATGGGCGACTCCTACTCCTCGGGTGAGGGCGCCTCGGCCGCCGGCGGCGTCGACTACTACAAGGAGACGAACTACCGCGACGTCAGCAATCCTTCGACCCGCAACGCCTGCCACCGCTCCAAGCAGACGTGGTCCCGCCAGGCCACGATCCCGGGACGCTCGGCGTCCGTGGGCTCGATGGACGACAACCGGTCCGCGGCCATGGACTACCACCTCATCGCCTGCTCCGGCGCCCGCACCTACAACATCGCGAGCGTCGGCGAGAACGGCGAGCTGCCCCAGCTGTCCAAGGGCTACCTCGACCAGAACACCAGTCTGGTGACGATCTCCATCGGCGGGAACGACGCGCGGTTCGCCTACATCATCCAGAAGTGCATCTTCGGCGGTGTGGGCTGGCCGACCCTGTGCCAGGACCAGAAGTTCGAGGACGACGACTCCCATGTGGACGACGCGGCCTACCAGGGCCTGAACATCGGCGTGGCGGCGGAGCGGCTCGCCAAGGAGCGCGTGCGGCCGGCCATCACGGACGCGCTGAAGAAGATCCAGGCGAAGGCGCCCAACGCCAAGATCGTCCTGATGGGCTACCCTCCGCTGCTGGAGAAGTCGGGGCAGTGCATTCCCGGCATCGGCACCGGGGAGGCTCCCTGGCTGAACGGCATGGCAGCCACGCTCGCCACCGAGATGCAGGGCGCCGTGGACGACGCCAAGGCCGCCGGCACGAAGGCCTGGTACTCCAACCCCGCGCAGAACTTCGCGGGCAAGGCCGTCTGCGGTGACCCCGAGCAGGTCCACGGCATCGTGCTGGACCTGGTGCAGAGCGACGAGCCCGCGATCGACTGGCCGATCCTGCAACTCGGCGCCTCCGCACAGTCCTTCCACCCGAAGGTAGGAGGAGCCCGGCTCTACGCGGACTCACTGGAACGGACGATGCAGGGCATGGGGCTCTGATCCTCCGGCCCTCCGACACCGGCGTGTCCTCCCCCTGCGGGGAGGGCACGCCGCTCCACAGGAGGTGAACGATGAGGCGCGTGTCCCGTCGTGGCGATTTCGGAGCGGCCCTCCTGCTGCTCCTGCTGGACGGTTTCCTGCTGGCTTTCCTGCTCTTCGGAGTGATCGTCTCGGGTGGCCTGACGGGCAGTCCGGACCGTGCCGCGGCCGGCCGTGAGGCCTCCAATGCCGCACTCGTGTGCCTGGTCGCCCTGCTGGTCTCCGCCGGCACCGCGACCGCGGTTCGGGCCTGGACGACGGTGGCGGTACAGGTCGTGGTGCTGGGCGGTGCCGCGCTCGCCGCCTGGACGGGCTTCGGCCCGTGACACACGGCCGCACCCCCGTCCCCCGCCCATGACACCGCCCGCGCTCCCCGGCTTCTGCGCCGGGGAGCGCGGGCGGTCGTGGTCGGACCGGCGTCAGCGCAGGGCGGCCCCGGGCACGGCGGAGAGCATGTCGGCGTCCTGGCGGAGGATCGCCCGCTCCAATGTGGTCAGCCTGGGCCCCGGGTAGATGCCCAGTTCGTCGGTCAGTGTGCTGCGGGCTCTTCGGAAAACGGCGAGGGCGTCGGCCTGCCTTCCGGACAGATAGAGCGCCTGCATCAAATGCGCGTACAGCTCTTCCCTGAGGGGATGAAGGGCTATGAGGTCGGTGAGTTCAACGATGGCCTCCTCATATTGGCCCAGAGTTATCTCCAGGCATATACGCTGCTGCAGGGCGGCGACCCGTTCCTCTTCCAGCCGGGCGGCACGGGTCTGCAGAGCACTGCTCGAAATCGTGGCCAGGGCAGGACCCCGCCAGAGGTCGAGGGCCTCCTTGAGGAGGTCCAGCGCCTCCTCCTTGAGATCTGCGCGCACAAGCTTCTTGGCCGTAGCGACATTGCGCCGGAAGATATCGCTGTCGATCTCGCAGTGGGCGGGGTCGAGCTGGTATCCGGAGGCCGTCGACAGGACGGTCTCCTGCGGCGCGCCGACCGAGGCCAGCGAGCGGCGGATCATCCACACGCTAGTCTGCAGCTGTCCAGGGGCGGTTCGAGGTGGATTCTCGCCCCAGAGCTGGGCGATGAGTTCGGGAGTGTTGACGGTCCTGCCCGACACCAGTGCGAGGGCTGTGAGAACCCGGAGCTGCCGCTGCCCGGCGAGGGGAACCGGAATGTTCTGGGAAATCATCGAGATCGGACCCAATATACGAATCTGCACGCCGACCACAGGGGTCTCCCGTTCTGCCTGTCCACGACTCTACTTCGTGCCATGAACTGCTGGATTTGTGCAACGCAATGCCGTGTGATGCGCCGGTCGGTGAAGCGAATGCAGTGACCATGACTGCGGTGACTACGCGCGTAGCGATGCCCCGTCCTGTCAAGTCGGGACAGTAATAAGCCAACTCCGCCGCGTCAACGAGGCCTTGACCAGTGCGGCTGAAAACCGTCGCGCTGGAGACCGGGAAAGTGTGCGCGCGGGAAATCCATGCATAACGCGCGAGGAGCACGGCGGCCGGGAATGCATGATCACGCATCGCGCGGAGTAATCATGGTGACCCCCGGCGCACGGTGCACGGCCGGTCACGACCCCCGGGAGCGTAGGGCTCATGCGGAGTGTGTGCGTCCATCGTGAAGAAGACGGGGATCACGTGTGGAGAGTGTGATTACCCAGCGCATCGATCCGGACCAAGATCCGTTCTTTCAGTGGACTAGTCCAGTGATGGCCAAAACCTGTGCACCAGGGGGCTGTACGGCGCCCTCGGACGCACCGAAATGCGACGTCAGGCATTCCGCGCCGGACACCTTCGGGGCAGGAGCCCGGCAAACCCGTCGGAGCCGTCCGGGTCCGACGGCCCCGACGGCTCCCCTGGTTCCGACGGCCGGGCGGCTCCGACCGGCGGGGCGGCCGACCGGCGGGGCGGCCGACCGGCGGGGCGGCCGACCGGCGGGGCGGCCGACCGGCCGGAGCGGGAGGCGCCCGGGCGGGAGAGCGAGAGAGCGGGCGTTCAGCCGGCCGCACCACCCGTGACGTCGAGCAGCTCCAGGTGCCGGGGAGCCAGCACCCGCGTGGTGTCACCCCGGCCCTGGCGTTCGACGGCCTGCGTCAGCGCCGTCACCGCGTCGGAAGACACCGTGCCGGTGATCCCGGAGTCCCTCAGCGGGGTCACCATGTCGTCGTGGTGACAGGGCAGGAGCAGGGCCGGTGCCCCGAGAGCGGCCAGCAGCCGGTCCGGGTACCCGTGCACGGCGGCGTACCCGCTCATCCCGATCACCGCCACGTCGGGCCGCACGCCCGCGAGTTCGCGCTCCGCGACGTTACTGGTGCCGGTGAGCAGCACCGACGGACCACCCTCGACGGACACCTGGAAGGCCAGTGTCTGGCCCTCGACCAGGTCACCGAGGGTCCGGGGTCGCGCCGGGACGGCGTCCCGCGTCCCCGGCGCGAAGGAGGTGTAGTCCTGCTGCCTGCTGTGCAGACTGCGGAAGACCTCCACGCTGTAGCCGTCGAACTGGAGATGGTCTCCCCCGCTCACCGCCACCACGTCGGCCATGCGGTGCGCGGGCGTCCCCATGGCCCCGAGGAGGTGCCGCGACGTGGTGTCGCAGAGGGTCCGCACCCGTTCACCGCTCCAGCCCGGCCGGGACAACAGCTGTGGCACGTCCGCGAGATGGTCGAAGTGCCCGTGGCTGACGAGGATCAGCTCGGGTGCCCCCGACAGCTCCTTCTCCGCCACGTGTTCCACCAGGTCGGCGTCCAGACGCAGGGGGAGCGCCGGATCGAGGCCGCCGTCCGCGCCGGCGTACGGCATACGGCTCAGGTACGGGTCGAAGAGCACACTGCGTCCCGCGAAGGACAGCTCCCAGCCCGCGACGCCCAGCCAGCGCAGGCCGAGCCCGGTGCCCTTCGACACCACGCGCGGACGGGCGGCCGGCAGCGGGGCGGCCCCACCGACCAGCAGCCCCGCCGCCCCCGCACCCAGAACACCCTGGAGAACCGACCTTCGCGACTGATTCATGCGCCACCTCGTTCACGTTGTGCTGATCACCCGTCACCCTACGGAGCAGTCGTGACCGGGCGGCGCATTTGAGTCAGTGGCGGGCCGGGGTGGTACGGATCAGGTGGTGTACTCGGAGTTCAGCCGTACGTAACCTTCCGTCAGGTCACAGCCGTAGACGGTGAACTCCCCGTCGCCGATCCCCAGTCCGATGCCGATCACGACCTCGCCGCCGCTCATGTGCTCGGCGACGGCCCTGCGCAGCTCGGCGTCCCCGGGGCCGTCGGCGCGCTGCGGGTAGACCGTGGTCCCGCCGAACTGGACGGTGACGTTCTCCTGGAGGATGTCGGTGTCGTCGGTGCACTTGCCGATCGCCATCGTCACCCGGCCCCAGTTCGGGTCGCTGCCGTGCACCGCGGTCTTGACCAACGGCGAGTTGACGACGGTCTTGCCGACGCGCTTGGCCTGTGCCGTGTCCCGCGCCCCGGTGACCCGCACCTCGATCAGCTTGCTGGCGCCCTCGCCGTCCGAGGCGATGTTCTTCACCAGGGCGAGCGCCACTTCGTGGAGCGCCTCCTCGAACTCCGCCGGGTCGACCTCGCCGGCCAGCCCGTTGGCGAACAGGACCGCCGTGTCGCTGGTCGAGGTGTCGGTGTCGATGGACACGGCGTTGAACGTGCGGTCCATGACGCTGCGGAAGATCCGGTCCTGCGTCTCCCGGGGCAGGAGGGCGTCGGTGGCGAAGAAGGTCAGCAGCGTCGCCATGTCGGGCTCCAGCATCCCGACCCCCTTGGCGATGCCGACGAGCGTCGCCTCGCCGCAGCGCACCCTGACCTCCTTGGGCCGGGTGTCGGTCGTCATGATGGCCCGTGCCGCACGGTCGAACCCGCCGTCAGGGAAGGGCCAGGAGAGCGTCTTGATGTGCGCGCGGATCTGCTCCATGGGGTACTGGAGGCCGATCACCCCGGTGGAGGCGATCAGCAGTTCGTCCTCCGGGAGCCCGGTGGCGGCGGCCACCGCTCCCCGGATCTCGCGGGCGTTGTCCTCCCCCTCCACGCCGGTGGCGACATTGGCGTTCCGCGCGAGGACCACGACCCCGCGCGCCTGCCCGTCGGCAGCCGCCGCCCGGCTGAGCACCACGCTCGGCCCGGAGAAGCGGGACTTGGTGAACACCGCGCTGACCTGCGTGGGCACGGTCGAGGCCAGCACCGTGAAGTCGTCCCGCCCGTCGTCCGAGAGTCCTGCCGGAGCGGTGTGCACCACGAACCCCGCGGGGTCCCGGTCTGTCGTACCGGTCATGATCGCCTTCTTTCCTCTGCGCTTCACTATACGGGAGCCTGTATGTCTATTCATCTATCACGGGTGGCCTTCGCGCAAGGCCCGAACCGGCCGCCCGTCGGGTCGAAGCGCACTACAGAGCGGTCGGATAGGCGCTGGAGAGGCGGTGGAGAGAGCACACCGGCACGGTGACGGCAATCCGCTTCCCGTCGACATCCTGGAGACGACGCCGTATGTCCCGTGTTTCGACCAAGCCCAGTGGCAACCCCACGGCCGCACACGCACTGCTCAAGCGTCTCCACGAGCACGGAGTGGAGACCGTGTTCGGCGTCGTGGGCCGCGAAGCCGCCTCCATCCTCTTCGACGAGGCGCCGGGGATCGACTTCGTGCTGACCCGGCACGAGTTCACCGCCGGTGTCGCCGCCGACGTGCTGGCCCGCATCACCGGCCGGCCGCAGGCCTGCTGGGCCACGCTCGGCCCCGGCATGACGAATCTCGCCACCGGCGTGGCGACCTCGATCCTGGACCGCTCGCCCGTCATCGCGCTGGCCGCCCAGTCCGAGTCGCACGACATCTTCCCCAACGACACGCACCAGTGCCTGGACTCCGTGTCCGTCATGCGCCCCATGACGAAGTACGCCGTCGAGCTCCAGCGCCCCGACGAGATCACCGACCTGGTGGACTCCGCCGTCGCCGCCGCCATGACCGAGCCCGTCGGCCCCAGCTTCATCTCCGTCCCCGTCGACCTGCTCGGCGCCGACATCGACGCCTCGGTCACCCACCCCGCCGCGCACACCCCGGCCAAGCCGGTCGGCGCCGTCCACGCCGGCTGGCAGGCCGCCGCCGACGAAGCCGCCGCCCTGGTCGCCGGTGCCGAGCACCCGGTGTTCGTCGTCGGCGCGGCGGCCATCCGCTCCGGCGCCGTCAACGCGATCCGGTCCCTGGCCGAGCGCCTGGACGTCCCCGTCATCACCACGTACATCGCCAAGGGCGTCCTGCCGCACGGCCACCACCTCAACTACGGTGCGGTCACCGGTTACATGGACGGCATCCTGTCCTTCCCGGCCCTCGAGACCCTCTTCGGCCCCGCTGACATCATCGTGACCCTCGGGTACGACTACGCCGAGGACCTGCGCCCGTCGATGTGGGACCGCGGCGGCGAGAAGAAGACCGTCCGCGTGTCCCCGACGGTGAACCCGGTCCCCCGGGTGTACCGCCCGGACGTGGACGTCGTCACCGACGTGCTGGCCTTCGTCGAGCACTTGGACTCCGCCACCGCCGAGGTCGCGAAGAAGACCCCGCACGACATCGCCCCGCTCCGCGAGCGGATCGCCGAGTTCCTGGCCGACCCCACCGAGTACGACGACGGCATGCGCGTGCACCAGGTGATGGACTCCATGAACACCGTGATGGAGGAGACCGCCGAGGCCGGCGAGGGCACGATCGTCTCCGACATCGGGTTCTTCCGGCACTACGGGGTGCTCTTCGCCCGCGCGGACCAGCCCTTCGGCTTCCTGACCTCCGCCGGCTGCTCCAGCTTCGGCTACGGCATCCCCGCGGCCATCGGCGCGCAGATGGCCCGCCCCGGCCAGCCCACCTTCCTCATCGCGGGCGACGGCGGCTTCCACTCCAACAGCGCCGACCTGGAGACCATCGCGCGGCTCAACCTGCCCATCGTGACGGTCGTCGTCAACAACGACACCAACGGGCTGATCGAGCTGTACCAGAACCTCGGCCACCAGCGCTCCCACGACCCCGCCGTCAAGTTCACCGGGGTAGACTTCACCGAACTCGCCCGCGCCAACGGGGTCGAGGCCGTGAAGGCCGGTACGCGTGAGGACCTCCTCGCCGCTCTGCGCAAGGGAGCGGGTCTCGGCCGGCCGTTCCTGATCGAGGTCCCGGTGAACTACGACTTCACCTCCGGCGGCTTCGGTGCCCTGAGCATCTGATCATGGCACACACACTCCCCGCGGCCACGGGGTTCCTGGCCTCCGCCCATCAGGGCGGGGGCCGGGCCCCCGGGCCCGTCTTCGCGACCCTGGGTGCCCACGAATCCGTGGCCGAGGCCCTCCGCTCCCAGACCCTCAGCGCCGTGCTCGTGCACTCGGGTGCACCCGGGGACGCCGTGGCCCGCTCCGGCGACACGGCGCTCGTCCTGGCCGGCGAGCTCTACAACAGGGAGGAACTGCTCACCCTCCTCCCGCCCGGCAGCGACGCCGGCACGGACGCGCAACTCGTGCTCGCTCTCCTGGGCGTCTACGACCTGCACGCGTTCCGGCTGCTCAACGGCCGGTTCGCGGCGGCCGCCGCGCTCGGCGACCGCGTGCTCCTGGCCACCGATCACGCGGGATCCGTCCCGCTGTACACCCTTCCCGCGCCGGGGCGTGTCCTCGCCGCCACCGAGATCAAGGCCCTCGTCCCGGCGACGGCGGGGACTCCGCCGGCCGGGCGGCCCGTCGCCGACGCGCGGAGGGTGCGCCGAGTACCGGGGGTCCACCAGGTGCCCGCCGGCACGGTCCTGGACCTGGACGTCCGTACGGGCACCGCCGTGCCCTCCCGGACCTGGGCGCCCGCGCTGTCACGGCGTGTGCTGTCCGAGGCCGACGCGACCGACGCGGTGCGCAGGACTCTGGAGCGGGCCGTCAAGGCTCGCACAGGAGGCACCACTCCCCTGGTGGTGCTGTCCGGAGGAATCGATTCCTCCGGAGTCGCCGCGCTCGCCGCCGCGCACACGGACGGCCCGCTGGACACGCTCTCCATGGGCACCGACACCGCGGACGAGTTCGCCGAGGCCCGCGTGGTCGCCACGCACCTCGGCTCCGCCCACCGGGAGATCACCGTCCCCACCGTGGACCTGCTCGGCCAGCTGCCGTACGCGATATGGGCGTCCGAGTCCGTCGACCCGGACATCATCGAGTACCTGCTGCCGCTCACCGCCCTGTACCGGGCGCTCGACGGTCCGCCCCGCCGGATCCTCACCGGCTACGGGGCCGACATCCCGCTCGCCGGCATGCACCGCGAGGACCGGCTGCCCCAGCTGGACACGGCCGTGGCACTCGACATGGCCACGTTCGACGGCCTCAACGAGATGACACCGGTGCTCTCGGGCATCCAGGGCCACTGGTCGACGCACCCGTACTGGGACCGCGACGTGCTGGACCTGCTGGTGCCGCTGGAGGCCGGCCTCAAGCGCCGTTACGGCCGGGACAAATGGGTCCTGCGCGAGGCGATGAGCGCCCTGCTCCCGCAGGAGACCGTCACCCGCCCGAAGCTCGGTGTGCACGAGGGTTCCGGGACGACGTCCTCCTTCAGCCTCCTGCTGATGGACGCCGGCGTGCCG
This sequence comes from Streptomyces sp. JH34, assembly GCF_029428875.1. Taxonomy (NCBI): domain Bacteria; kingdom Bacillati; phylum Actinomycetota; class Actinomycetes; order Kitasatosporales; family Streptomycetaceae; genus Streptomyces; species Streptomyces sp. JH34. Next base: position 617,977 of record NZ_JAJSOO010000001.1, read on the forward strand.
GACGCCGATGTCCACCGGGCCAAGTCCCTGGTGGTGCGGGAGATCTTCGACCGGGTGGTCGTCGAAGGACTGCCGCCCGCACAGGTCAGCACCGCCGACGCGGTGCACCGGGTGGCCGCACTGCTGAAGGAGACCGAGTGAACCGGACCGGACCCCGCACGGGCCTCCCACGGCCCGTCCTACAGGAGGGTTGACGCGTGGAACGTGTCGACACCGCGATCTCGCCCCGCTACGCGCAGATCCCCACCTTCATGCGACTGCCGCACGACCCGAATCCCAGCGGACGCGACGTCGTCGTCATCGGTGCCCCCTACGACGGAGGCACGAGCTACCGGCCGGGAGCCCGTTTCGGCCCCCGCGCCATCCGCAACGAGTCCGGCCTGATCCACGGGGTCGGCATCGACCGCGGGCCCGGCACCTTCGAGCTCATCGACTGCGTGGACGGCGGGGACATCGACCTCACCCCGTTCAACATGCACATCGCCATGGAGACGGCCCACCGCCATCTGCGCCACCTGCTCCAGGACAACGCCGCCTTCCTGATGCTCGGCGGCGACCACTCGCTCACCCTGGCCGCCCTGCGTGCGGTGGCCGAGCAGCACGGCCCCGTCGCCGTGGTCCACCTGGACGCGCACTCGGACACCAACCCGGCCTTCTACGGCGGTGAGTTCCACCACGGAACCCCCTTCCGCCACGGCATCGACGAAGGGGTCATCGATCCCGCCCGCACGGTGCAGATCGGCATCAGGGGCCACAACCCCCGGCCCGACTCGCTGGACTACGCACGGGGCAAGGGGGTGCGGGTCGTCACGACGGACGAGTTCGTGGAGACCGGTGTCGCCGGGACCCATGCCCTCATCCAGGAGCTCATCGGTGACCGTCCCGTCTACGTGTCGGTCGACATCGACGTCGCCGATCCGGCCTTCGCCCCGGGCACCGGCACTCCGGCACCCGGCGGGCTCTCCTCCCGCGAGGTGCTGGCCCTGCTGCGCTGCGTGGGCGAGTTGCGTCCGGTCGGCTTCGACGTCATGGAGGTCTCACCCCTCTACGACCACGCCGGGATCACCTCCGTCCTGGCGACCGAGATAGGCGCGGAGCTGCTCTACCAGTACGCCCGCGCTCACATCAAAGGAAGGAACGACGCGTGACCGTCATCGACTGCTCCCCTCTCCGCGACGAACTCCTGGAACTCGCCTCGCGCCTGCCGGCGGTGCCACGTGCGGACCTCCCGGCCTTCCTGGAGGCCGCGAAGGAGGCGTCCGCCGACCTCCCCGCCTCGCTCGCCGAGGCGCTCGACGCCTTCAACGTCTCCGGCAACGAGGACGGTTACCTGCTGCTGCGCGGGCTGCCCGTGGAGGAGGAGGGCCGGCTGCCGCGGACCCCCGAGTCCACCCCCGCCCCGGTGGAGCGCCCGCTGCTGACCATGGAGGCGATGCTCGGCGTCGTGGGCCGGCGGCTCGGACTGCACACCGGTTACCAGGAGCTGCGCAGCGGCACCGTCTACCACGACGTGTATCCCTCGCCGGGCGCGCACCACCTGTCCTCGGAGACCTCCGAGACCCTGCTGGAGTTCCACACGGAGATGGCGTACCACCAGCTCCAGCCCAACTACGTGATGCTGGCCTGCTCCCGTGCCGACCACGAGCGCAGAGCGGCGACCCTGGTCGGCTCGGTCCGCAAGGCGCTGCCGCTCGTCCCGGAGGGCTTCCGGACCCACCTCTTCGACCGCAAGGTGCCGTGCTGTGTCGACGTGGCCTTCCGGGGCGGTGTCGAGGACCCGGGTGCGATAGCCGAGGTGAAGCCGCTGTACGGCGATCCGTCCGACCCGCTGCTCGGGTACGACCGGGAGCTGCTGGCCCCCCAGGACCCCCGGGACGTAGAGGCCGTGGAGTCGCTGTCCAAGGCCCTGGACGAGGTCACCGAGGCCGTGTACCTGGTCCCCGGTGACGTCCTGATCGTGGACAACTTCCGTACGACACACGCCCGTACGCCGTTCACACCGCGCTGGGACGGGGCGGACCGGTGGCTGCACCGGGTCTACATCCGCACCGACCGCTTCGGACAGCTCTCCGGCGGGGAGCACGCGGGCGACGTGGTCGCCTTCACTCCGCGCGGCTGACCGCTTCCCACGGCCCGGCGGGCCGGTGGTGCTCCCCGACGGTGCGGGGCGCCACCGGCCCGCCCGTCGTGCTGCGCGCTCTCGGCTCACTCTCCCGCCGCTCTCCACGGGGGCCCGGCGTCCACGGGCAGCGGTTAGCGTGTCGGGCAGGTGGCCGGAGGCGGTCCGGTCGCGGCAGAGGTATCCGCAGTGGACAAGGAGACAACGCCAAGTGTCGGACCCCACCTTGCAGCAGATGGCACGTCATGACCGCGCAGGCCGACGCAGAGGGCCGTTACTGGGTGTGGCGACGGCCGTCGTCCTGGCGGCCGGGGCGGGGTGGTGGGGGTACAGCGCCTGGTCCGGTAACGAACCGGAGAAGGATCCCGAGGTGGTCGCGGCGACCGCCCGGCTCCAGTCTTTCCTCGACGCCTGGGCCGCGGGCGAGGCCGCGAAGGCCGGGGCGCTGTCGGACTCGCCGAAGACCGCGGAGTCGTTGCTGACCTCGGTGATGACCAATCTGAAACCCACCGCGTCCGAGCTGTCGGCGGGCGACGGCGAGAAGAACGACAAGGGCGAGGTGACCGTCCCCTACACAGCGCGGTTCACCGTCCCCGCGGTCGGCGTGTTCCGCTACGAGTCCGAGGCGACCCTGGTCAGGAAGGCCGAGGAGTGGATCGTGGAGTTCGGCTCCCCGATGGTCCATCCGCGGCTGGTGCCCGGCAAGACGCTGGCGCTGAAGGCGGTGGCGAAACGTGCCGCGGTGCTCGACAAGCACGGCGACGACCTGCAGGCCGCTTCGCTGCGCGGCTCGGTCGACGAGCAGGGCAAGGGGGCCTTCGGTCTGGAGGCACGCTACGACAAGCAGTTGCGGGGCGGCGGGGGAGCCGCCACCAGTGAGGTGGTGATCGCCGACCGGCAGTCCGGCGAGGCCGAGGCCTCACTCACGAAGAGCAGCGCGAAGCCCGGCGAACCCGTGCGCACCACCATCGATCCGAAGGTCCAGGGAGCCGCGGCCGCGGCGATGGAAGGGCTGAAGGTCAACGCGGCCCTGATCGCCCTGGAGCCGTCGACCGGGAACATCCTTGCCGTCTCCAGCCGTCCGGCCGGCGGCATCAACCGGGCGCTGGCGGGGCGGTACCCGCCCGGGTCGACGTTCAAGGTGGTCACGGCGGCGGCGATGCTGAAGGCGGGCATGAAACCGTCGGACGTGGTGGCGTGTCCCAAGTTCGCCCACGTCGACGGGCAGCGGTTCGAGAACCAGAACCAGTTCACGCTGCCGGCGGGATCGACGTTCAAGGACTCCTTCGCGAAGTCCTGCAACACGATGTTCGTGGAGAACCGCGCCGAGGCCGGTGGTTCCGCCCTGCACGACACGGCGGAGGCCTTCGGGATCGGTGGCGAGTGGGACGTCGGGGACACGACGTACGACGGGTCGGTCCCCGTGAGCACGTCCGACAACGACCTCGCGGCGTCCACCATCGGACAGGCCCGGGTGCAGGCGTCGCCCCTGGTGATGGCGTCGATAGCGGCGACGGTGAAGGAGGGCACCTTCAAGCAGCCGGTACTGGTGCCCGACGCGGTCAAGGAGAAGCACGAGGCGACCGCGCGGCTGGACCCGTCCGTGACGGGCGCCCTGCGCGACATGATGCGGGCGACGGTGACGTACGGAGCGGGCAGCGCCCTGACCGGCCTCCCGGGGGAACCGCACGCCAAGACCGGGACGGCCGAGTTCGGCCAGGAGAAGCCCCCGCGCACCCACGCCTGGATGATCGGCTACCAGGGCGGCAGCGATCTGGCGTGGTGCGTGATGCTGGAGGACGGCGGTTCGGGCGGCGCCGACGCGGGGCCGGTGGCGGCCAGGTTCCTGGAGAACCTCACCTGAGCGCCTCTTCCTCCGGACCGGGCACCGGGGCCCGCGTCGCTCCCCGCCGGGGCGCGGGCCCGGTGATCCGCCCGGTCGCAGCGGCCCGGGATCGGCCTTAAACTGCCCAGGCCGGCACGGTACGACCACGACCGGCCCGACCAGGGCTTCGCCCCCGTGCACCGTGTCCGCCGCCGCCCCGCGTGGGTGGCGCACGATCACGTCCCACGACCCGGTGGGCCGTCCGGAGGAAAGGTGGGAGCCGATGACCGGCGACGGACTCGAGCAGCGCAGGGTGCTGGCCGTGGTGACCAACTACGGCGTGGAGCAGGACGAGCTCCTGGTGCCCGTCGAACGCCTCCGCGGTGCGGGAGCCCAGGTCGATGTGGCGGCGGTGTCGATGGACGACATCGTGACGCTGGTCGGTGACAAGGATCTGGGGAGGACCGTGCGCCCGGACCTGACGCTGGACGACGCGGACCCTTCGGACTACGACCTGCTGCTCATTCCCGGCGGCACCCTGAACGCCGACACCCTCCGGCTGCAGAGCGCCACCAACGGGCTCGTACGCTCCTTCACGGACTCGGGCCGCCCCGTCGCCGCCATCTGCCACGGTCCCTGGGCACTGGTCGAGGCGGGCGTGGTCCCGGACAAGCGGATGACCTCCTACCCCTCGCTGCGGACGGACATCCGCAACGCCGGTGGAGAGTGGACCGACGAGCCGGTCGTGACGGACGGCTCCGGCGGATGGACGCTGATCACTTCACGCAACCCGGGCGACCTCGAGCCGTTCGTACGGGAGATCGGGACGGCACTCTCCGCGCGGCGCTGACCGGTCCCCGGTCGCGGGCGCGGATTCGGGGCGAACCGTCCGGTGACGGCTCGTCGTTGCCTCGGAGAATGACGGAGGGCCGGTATCGGATCTCTCCGATACCGGCCCTCCGCCCACGACTCCTACGAGTCGGGACGACAGGATTTGAACCTGCGACCCCTTGACCCCCAGTCAAGTGCGCTACCAAGCTGCGCCACGTCCCGATGCGTTTCCTCCCGGTGTTCCGGGCGGCTTCGCAGGACAAACATTACCTCACTCCGCGGACCGGATCGACGCGCGTACCTGCTGGGCGCGGGTGGCCAGTCCCTCCGCGCCACAGGCGGTGGCCAGCTTCTGGGCCCGGGCGATCTCCCGGTGCGAGCGGATCGCCACGCCGTACTCGAAGCGGGCCAGGGCGTGCTCGTAGGCGGAGGAGGACGTCTCGAGATGGCGTACCGACTCGCCCAGCAGGTGGGCGGCCTCCTCCGGCGGCACGAACAGGGCCAGGCAGCGCAGGGCCTCACCGATCGCCGTGTCCGTGCCGAAGCGCTCCGCGTGGACGCGCGCCCGGGTGGCCAGCTGGGCGGCCCTGACCGGATCGGTCTCGGCCAGGGCGCGGGCGAGATCCCCGGCCCAGGGCGCCCAGACACCGTTGAAACGGCCCCGGGGCTCCAGCGCCGCTCCCGCCGACTCCAGCTCGGCGACCGCCTCCTCCGTGCGGCCCTCGGCCAGCAGCAGCCGGCCGCGTACGCACGGGGCGTCCGGCAGGACCATCGCACTGGGGTAGGGCGGCTCGAAGTCGTACCGGTCGGCGACCAGCCGCGCCTCCGCGGTCCGTCCGCGGGCGATCAGGGTGTCGACGAGGAGACAGGTGGCGTCCCAGTGGACGGGCAGTCCGCTGCCGGCCCTGTCCGCTAGGCGGAGCCCTTCGCGGAGGAAGCCCTCGGCCTCGGCGAGACGGCCGCGTCGGCGGTGCACGAGCCCCAGGAGGGTGTGCGCGAACGCGAGGTGCGCTCCGCTCCAGCCGGAGATCTCGAAAGCGCGCACGGCCTCGCTGAACAGGGCCTCGGCCCGGTCGAGCTGGTCGGTGAACGCGTAGGTGATGCCCACCATCGCGGGGAGCTCGAAGCCCCATTCGGAGTCGGTCCAGCCGAGTCCGCGGGCGGGCCGCCCGTCGACGAGTGCGCGTTCGCAGAAGTCGACGACCTGCTGGGCGTTCTCACCGCGCAGCATGGCGTCGAAGGCGCGCAGGGTGAGCAGGGCGCGCTCGGCGTTGTCGCGTCCCTTGAGGTGGTCCGCGTTGCGGGCGAGACGGGCCGAACGCGACGGGCCGTCGTCCTCGGCGGCCTGCATGCCCTCCCAGAGGAAGTGCGCGGCCTGGAGCCGCATGAGGCCGGGGCCGGGTGCTGTCCGTGACGCCTCGGCCGCCAGGGAGAGCGCCGCGTCCTTGAGCTGGTTGTTGTGGGACAGCGCGGAGGCGAGCCGGAAGGTGGCGTCGATCCGGAGGTTCCCGTCGAGCCCGGGGGTGTCGAGTGCGGCCCGCAGGTGCTGCACCGTGGTGGCGGGCGAGGAGAGCAGGGTGGCGCAGCCCAGTTCGTACAGCAGCGCCGCCCGGTCCCGCGGGCGCGGCGGTTCGTCCAGAGCGCGTTCGAGACAGCGCCTCGCGGCCTGCGGGGCGCCGACCGCCAGGTGCTGCCGTGCGGCCTCCCGGAGCTGCGCGACCAGTTCCTGGTCGTCGTCCGGGTGAACCTCGAGCAGATGGCGGGAGGCCGCCGCGGCCCCGAGTCCGGCCTGGGTGATCGCCCATGCGGCCCGTCCGTGCATGGCCGTGCGCGTCGCCGGCGGGATCGAGCGGTAGACGGCGCTGGCGATGAGCGGGTGGACGAATTCCAGCGGGTCGAAGCCGCTGACGATGCGGGCGTCCCGAAGCCGGGCCGTGCAGTCGGCGGCTTCCGCGGAACTCATCCCGGCCAGTGTCGCCGCCAGTTCCTGGGAGATCTCGGTGCCGAGGACGGCCGCCGCCCAGGCGAAGCGGTTGGCGTTGGTACCGAGGCGTTCGAGCCGGGCGACGAGCCCGCTGCCGCGGGCCGAGGCGCCGAGTTCGCGCAGGAGGCCGGCGGACTCCTCGACCGGTGCCAGTTCACGGTCCTGCGCCTTGGCGACGAGTTCGACCGCCTCGTACGGGTTGCCTCCGGTGACGGCCCAGACCTCGCGGCAGAAGGGGTCGTCCGCGTGGTCGCCCAGACCGGCCCGCACCAGCTCGGCGGTGGCGTCGGGGGTGAGCGCCCGGAGCGCCACCCGGATCAGCGCGGGGTGGCCCGCGGTGCCCGCGCGTTCCGCGCCGCGGGCGATGGCCCAGTCGGCGTCACGGTCGGCGAACTCCTGGGGGCGGTGCGCCTGGACGACCAGCACGGGGAGTTCGGACAGCCGGGCGGTGAAGCCCGCGAGCCAGGCGAGGGATTCGCCGTCGGCCCAGTGCGCGTCGTCCACTATGAGGAGCAGCGGCCGATGGCTGAGGCGTGAGGCGAGCCGGGACACGACGTAGTCGAGGCCGTCCCGGACACCCTGGGGATCGGGCTGCGGCCCGCTGGGATCGGCGAGGCCGAGAGCGGGTGCGGCGATCTCGAACCAGTCGCCGAACAGGGCGCGTGTCTCGTCGGCGGGGAACCGGTCCAGGGCGGGCTGGAGCAGTTGCCGTACGACGTGGAAGGGCACCGACGTGACCGTCTCGCCGCCGCGCGCGGACCATATGGTGCAGCGGTCGGCGGCCATGGCCTGGATCTCTCCGAGCAGCGCGGTCTTGCCGATGCCGGCTTCGCCGCTGTAGACGAGCAGCCCGCCGGCCGCCTGCCCACCGCACAGGGCGTCCAACGCCTTTGCTGCGGCCGCGAGTTCGGGGTCGCGCTCGTACAACGGCCGGGACGGCTTCATGCCTCCCCTTCCCAGGGTGGTTGCGGAGAGCACCGAGCCTATCCATGCGCGGGTGCCCACGGACAGGGTTACGGCGGTTCTTCGCAGGTGCGAGGCACAATCGGTGGGTGGACGAATCTCGCAGGGACCGCGACGGGGAAGGGAGGGCGCGCAACGCGCGCCCTCGGGACGGGCTCGGGCGCCCCCTGCCCTACGGGAGTCCGGGGGTGGAGCGGCAGCCCGAGGGCGTGGTCCGCTCCCCCGGCGAGACCGTGCGGGAGGCACAGTGGCTGCTGGACGCGGGGATGCCGTTCCATGCCCACGAGGTGTTCGAGGACGCCTGGAAGTCGGGGCCGGACGCGGAGCGCGAGCTGTGGCGGGGGCTCGCGCAGATGGCGGTGGGTCTGACCCATGCCGCCCGGGGCAACGCGGCGGGCGGGGCGCGGCTGTTGAGGCGGGGCGCCGTCGCCGTGGAGGCTTTCCGCACGTCCGATCCGCACGGGATCGGGGTGGACGGGCTGATCGTCTGGGCACAGGGTCTGGCGGGCCGGGTGGATCCCTCCGGACCCGCCGCGGGCGAGGGATCCAGGCGCCCGGGAGGCGACGGGGCGGTGCGGGCCGTCGACGCCGCTGCGGAGGCTCCCCGGTTGCGGCGGGAGGACCGGGCCGGGGAGTGAGCAGGTGAGTGCGATAGGTTTTGCTCCCTCTTGACGGATCGTCGATCGTGTCCGTCACTTCATGTTCCATTCCTCGACCACTTGCTCAGGAGACGGACGCCCCGATGACCGACATCATCAACGGCCTCGGCCGTGCCACCGCATACGGGGCCCTCGGCGTCGTACTGCTCGTTCTCGGCATCTTTCTGATCGACGCCCTGACTCCGGGCAAGCTCGGCCGCCAGATATGGGAGGAGCGCAACCGCAACGCGGCGCTCCTCCTGAGTTCGGCGCTGCTCGGCATCGGCGGCATCGTGTTCACGTCGATCTGGACGACCTACGAGGACTTCGGCAAGGGCCTCGCCTCGACGGCCGCGTTCGGGCTGCTCGGTCTGGTCATGATGGCGGTGGCCTTCCTCGTCGTGGACCTCGTCACGCCCGGGAAGCTGGGGGCCACGCTGGTGGAGCGGGAGCCCCACCCGGCGGTGTGGGTGACCGCGTCCTGCAACCTGGCCGTGTCCGCGATCGTCTCGGCGTCGATCGCCTGATCACCGGTGATCCGGCGGTCGGGCGGCCATGACGGTGCGCAGCCGTTACGATCCGGCGTCATGAGCACTTCAGACCAGGACCAGGACCAGCGGCACGAACAGGAGCAGGACGTCGAGCCGGGTGGGAGCCCCGGGGAGACGTCCGGGGCCGCCGCGCAGGAACGGAGACTCACGCCACGTCAGGCGCGCCGGCTGCGGATCGTCCTCTCCTCCGTGGGCATGGCGGCGATGGCCGTCGTCCTGGCCCTGCGCATAGCGAGCCGTTCCTCGGTCCTGGTCGTCGGGGTGTACGGGCTCGCGCTCATCCTCTGCGGTGTGGTGATCGAGCTCAGCAGGAACGGCCGCACCCGGCTCGGCAGCTGGCTCCTGGGGGTCGGACTGGTGGCGGCCGTCGGCGCCGACTGGCTGCTCATCCCCTGATCCGGTCCCGTCACCGGGCGGTGATCCGAACGGCCGTGCCGTCCCGGTCGACGCGGTCGGCCCAGTCGGCCGGCAGATGGAACGGTCTGCCGGGGACCGCGGCGGCCCGCAGTCGCTGCCGGTGCAGTTCCCGTCCGTCCTGCGAGACGACGAGCAGCGGACGGGGCAGCCGCCGCTCGGTGCGCAGCACGAACCGGTCCCCCTGCGGACGCGTCCCGTCCGGCCCCGTCACGTTCGGAGCGATCCACCGCAGGGGCGCGTCGACGACGATCCTTCGTCCGCCGCCCGCCGGTTCCTCCGTGCCGGCCAGGCGGTGCAGTACGGGCACCGCCACGGCCCGGCCCTCCTGCGCCGCGTACCCCGCGTGTTCGACGGCGTGCAGCAGGTTCCCGACGGCGAAGACGCCCGGCAGCGAGGTCCGGTGGGCGGCGTCGTACGCGGGTCCCCGGGTGCCGGGGTCGAGGAGGATCCCCCCGCGCCTGGCCAGTTCGTGGTCGGGGACGAAGTCGCCGGTCAGGACCACGGTGTCGCAGCGCAGGGTGGTCGTACGTCCGTCGTCGTGGCGCAGCGCCACCCCGGACAGGCGTGTCCTGCCCATGAGTTCGGTGACGGTGGCGCCGGTGAGCAACGGGACGCGCGGATTCCGCAGCCGGAGGGCGGGGGCCGTCCGGTCGGTGACCACGGCGACGAGGTGGACGCCCGCGGCGTGCAGGGTCGCTGCGGCCGCGTGGCTGACGGGTTCGTCGCCGACGACGACCGCCCTGGTGCCGATCCGCTGTCCGTACAGGTGGACGGCCTGCTGGAGTTCGCCGGTGGTGTAGACGCCGGGCGGCCGGGTGCCGGGGATCAGCCGGGCACCGCGCGGGCGTTCGCGGGCACCGGTCGCGAGGATCACGGCGCGGGCGGTGATCCGTTCGAGTCCGGCGGGCCCGGTGGTCTCGAGGGTGCGGGGCCCCGCCCAGCCGGTCGCGGTGACTCCGGTGCGCAGGGCCGCGCCCGCTGCCGCGGCGGCCGCGACGCTCCGGCGGGCGTAGGAGGGCCCGGTGGTGCCTCGCCGTGCGTACGTGGAGCCGGTCGCCGATGCCCAGGCGTACGCGGACCGGTCGACGCGGCCGCCGAATCCGCCGTGGTGGCAGTGGCGGGGGATCCCGCCCGCCTCCTGCTCACGCTCCAGGATCTCCACCCGGCCGGCGCCCGCCGCGGCGAGTTCGGCTCCGGCCGCGAGGCCGGCGGGTCCCGCGCCGACGATCAGGACGTCCACCTCGCGTGCTTTCCCGGTCACGGTCGTTCCTCCTCGAACAGGGCGCGGACGGCGGCGCCGCAGTAGAAGCCCTGGCAGCGCCCGCCGCGGGCGCGGGTGCGGCGCCGCAGGCCGTCCGGGGAGTGCGGCGGGATCGTCGAGGCCAGCGCGTCCCGGATCTCGCCGAGGCTGACCTGTTCACAGTGGCAGACGAGGGTGCCGTACGCCGGGTCCCCCGCGATCAGAGCGGCGTCCCGGTACGGGCGGGTGAAGGCCTCGCCGAGACCGGGCATCGTCAGGGGCGGCAGATCGTGCGGTTCGCCGGGGTCCAGACCGACGGCCGTGAGCAGTTCCATGACGTGGCGTCCGATCGCCATGGACGCGGTGAGGCCGGTGGAGCGGATGCCGCCCACGGCGACGTAGCGCAGGCCGGGGTACTCCTGGATGCGGTAGTCCTCCTGCCCCGTGGCGGCGCGCAGTCCCGCGTAGACGGCCGTGACCTCCTCGTCGAGGAGCGCGGGCACGATCCGGCGGCCCTTCTCCCGGAGGAACCGGATCCCGTCGGCCGTGGAGCCGGTGGCGGTCTTGTCGTCGAGTTCCTCGGCGGTGGGGCCGAGGAGGACGTTGCCGAACACGGTCGGTGCGACCAGGACGCCCTTGCCCGCCGGGCCGGGGACGGGCAGCAGGATGTGGCTGACGAGCGGGCGGGCCAGCTTGTCGAAGACGACGAGCTGGCCGCGGCGTGGGGTCACGGTGAAGACGTCGTGGCCGAGGAGGCGGTCGACCTCGTCGGCGTGGAGCCCGGCGGCGTTGACGAGGAAGCGGGTGCGCAGCGGGCCGCGCGAGGTGGTGAGCGTGTGGGTGTCGGCGTCGGTGGTGATGTCCAGCACCCGGCAGTTCAGGTGCAGATGGACGCCCCCGCGGACCGCTTGGGTGGCGAAGGCGAGCGGGGTGGTCCAGGGGCAGATGATGCTCTCGTCGGGGACGTCGAGCGCGCCGAGGGCCCCGGGGCCGAGGTGCGGTTCGCGGGCCCGCAGCTCCTCGGCGTCGATGATGCGGGACGCGTGGTAGCCGTTGCGCGCCGCCTTGTCCCGCAGCCCGGGCAGTGCGGCGAGCTGGTCCTCGTCCCAGGCCACGAGGAGCGCCCCGACGCGTTCGACCGGGATGCCGGTCTCGGTGGCGTAGGCGGCGAGCAGGTCCCGTCCTTCGCGTACGAGGCGGGCCTCCAGCGATCCGGGTACGGCGTCGAAGCCGGTGTGCAGGATCGCGGTGTTGGCCTTGGAGGTGCCGTCGCCGATGTCGTCGGCCGCGTCGATCAGGGCCGTGCGCAGTCGGTGGCGTGCCAGTTCGCGGGCGACGGCCGCGCCCACGACGCCCGCGCCGACGACGGTGACGTCGTAGGTGCCCTCCGCGCCACCGTCGGGGTGAAGAGGGCCGGCTGTGGTGAGGGTGACGGTCACACGCGCTCCAGCAGGCTGTCCACGGCGGCGCGGAAGCCCGCGAGACGCTCCGACGCCTCCTCGGGGCCGATGTGTGGTTCGTACACGGCGGAGGGACGCCACGGGGGTGTCGCCCGGCCCGGCGTCAGGTCCGGATCGAGTCCGAGTCTGGCGACCACGCCGGCGCCCAGCGCGGTCGCGTCGGGCAGCGCCGAGACCTCGACGGGCCGTTGCAGCAGGTCCGCCTGGGTCTGCATGAGCAGGGACGAGCGGGTCAGTCCGCCGTCGACCCGCAGCGTGGTCAGCGGGGCGCCCTGGTCGGACGCGACGGCGTCGGCCAGGGCGACGACCTGTGCGGCGATGCCCTCGCACAGCGCCCGGACGAGGTGGCCGGCGGTGGTGTCGAGCCCGAGCCCGGTCACGGAACCGCGCAGGTCGCTGCGCCACCAGGGGGCCGCGAGGCCGGCGAGCGCGGGGACGAAGGTGACCCCGCCGGTGTCACGGACGGAGGCTCCCACCGGGTCGAGGTCCGCGGCCCCGGAGATCACCCCGAGATCGGTGAGCCAGCGCACGGCCGAGGCGGCCGTGTACACCTGGCCGTCGAGGCAGTAGGCGGTCCGGCCGCCGAGGCGCCAGGCGACGCAGCTGACCAGACCGGTGGAGCCGGCGCTCGGGCGGCTGCCGGTCTGCGCGAGGAGGAACGCCCCGGTCCCGTAGGTGCACTTGGCCTGGCCGGGTTCCAGCGCGTTCTGTGCCAGCAACGCGGCCTGCTGGTCCACGAGGAGGCCGGTCAGGGGGATCTCCCCGCCGAACGCGGTGGTGGTGCCGACCGGACCGGCGCAGTCGACGACGGCGGGCAGCCGCTCGTCCGACAGACCGAAGACCTCCAGGGCGGCTGGTGACCAGTCGACGTCGTGGAGGCTGAGCAGCTGGGTGCGTCCCGCGGTGGCGGCGTCGGTGACGAAGGCCCCCGTCAGCTGGTGGACCAGCCAGGAGTCGCTGGTGGTCACGACCCCTTCCCGGGTCAGCTCGCGGCGGATCCACGCCATCTTGGGCGCGGCGAAGTACGGGTCGAGGGGCAGTCCGGTGAGCCTCTTCAGCTCGTCGGCGTGTGCCGAGAGGTCTCCGCAGACGCCTTCCGCACGGCGGTCCTGCCAGACCACGGCGTCGGTGAGCGGCCGTCCGGTCGCGGGGTCCCAGGCCAGTACCGTCTCTCCCTGGTTGGCCAGGCCGACGGCCGCCACGGGTTCGGCGGCGTCCGCCACCGCCTGCCGGCCGGCGTCGAGGACCGACCCGATCAGCTCGGCGGGGTCGGCCTCCACCAGGCCCCCGGCGCCGTAGCGCGGGCGCACCGGCGCCGAACCGGAACCGATCACCCCGCGCTCCGGGCAGATCACCAGCGCCTTGGTCCCGGATGTCCCCTGGTCGATGGCGAGTACCGGCTCTGTCAATCGACGCTCCAGCCGTGCGGACCGCCCGGACCCGGGCGGAATCGTGATCATCTGCTCCCGGTGCCCACAGTCGTGCAGACCACGCCGTGCGTCAACCCCGGCCAGAACATCCCGCACGGGCTTGTATACCGCGATCAACGTCCGCCATAAGGGCGCTACTTGAGTAAGATCCGCGGAGTCACCGGAAGGCGGGCTCCGGGCGCTCTACACTCTCCGCCGAGTGGACAACCGGACGATGACCACCGGCAGTTCATGACAGCACAGCCCAACCCCCCACGCTTCTTGAGGATTCATGACGAGACGATCCTGCGCCGTGCCGCCGTGCCCGGCTCACGGCCCCGCCCCCACCGCGCGTCCAGGGGCGGGGCGCGTACATGGCTACCGGTGATTTCCGGCCGGTCTACCACCCCGCGGGACACGATCACGCGTTGCGTGTGGCGTTACAGGACCTGCGTACGGGCCGCTGGCTCGCCATGCGGAATCTGCTGGAGAGCACACCGGACTGGGCGCTGTGGACCCAGCGGACCCAGGTCCTCGCGGCTGTGGCGGCGGGCTCCGACACCGTGCACGCCTGGCTCGCCGAGGAGCCGAGGAGTGTGGCGGCGACGGTGATGCACGCCCGGGTGAAGGTGGAACGTGCCGTGCGCGCGCACCGTGAGAAGCACCCGAGCGCCCAGCAGTTGTGGCAGGAGGCGTGGGAGGGGTGCCGTTCCGCAGCGCACGCCTCGCCCGCGGACCCGGTGCCGTGGGTCTGTCTCCTCGCGCTGTCCCAGCTCGACGAGGATCAGCGTCTGGAGGAGCACAGGCTGCTGCCGCCCGGACCGATGCTGTTCCCCGGCCCCTGGGGGCTTCTGGCGGAGGCGGACAAGCGCGATCCTTTCAACCGGGAGGCATACCACCGGATGCTGCAGTTCGTCTACGCCAGACGGGCGAGCGGCACACTCTCCGAGGCGGTCAACTTCGTGCAGTGGGCGTCGTCCTCCGCTCCGGAGGGCTCCGCGCTCCATGTGCTTCCGCTGTACGTCCGGGTGGAGCGCTACCGCCGTGAGCACGGCAACGAGCGGGCGCTCGACCTGCACTGGGTCACCGAGGACGGGGAGCGGGACGCCCGGCGCGCCCTGCACATCTGGTTCCGGGCCGCCGACCCGCCCGCCCTGTCCCTGCTCGATCTCAATTATCTGGCGCATGCCCTGTGGGGTTCGCTCAGGTTCGCCGAAGCCGCGCCGGTGTTCCGGGCGATGGGTCCGTACTACACCTCGGCGCCCTGGGCCCATCGCACCCGTACCCCGCAGGATCCGGCAGGTGCCGAGGACGTGTTCCTCCGGGCCCGTGGCCGCTGTCTGGCGGCGGAGCACGAGCCCGGAGGGCCACCTCACGGCTGACCGGGCCGCCCCGCCCCATCTGTTTCCCGTCCCGCCCGTCCCCCCACCTGGAGGTCGTCTCCATGTCCATATCCGCCTCGACCCCGTCGGGCACGGAGCCCGCGCCGCAGAAGGACGAGGAGCAGCGGCTCCGCGAGCTGGGTTACCAGCCCGTACTCGCCCGCCGTATGGGCGGCTTCGGGAACTTCGCGATCAGCTTCTCCGTCATCTCGATCCTCTCCGGCTGCATGACGCTGTACGGCTTCGGCATGTCGACCGGCGGCCCCGCCGTCATGCTCTGGGGCTGGGCCGGTGTCGGCCTGTTCGTGCTCTGCGTGGGCATGGCCCTGGCCGAGGTCACCAGCGCGTACCCGACGTCGGGGGCGCTCTACTACATGGCCGACCGGCTCGGCGGCCGCAAGTGGGGCTGGTACACCGGGTGGCTGAACCTGCTCGGCCTGCTGGGCGCGATCGCCGGGATCGACTACGGGGCCGCGCTGTTCACCGGCGCGCTGCTCAATCTGCAGTGGGGGTTCGACCCGACCCCCGGACACACGATGGTGATCTTCCTCTGCATCCTGCTGCTGCACGCCGTGCTCAACCTCTTCGGGGTGCGTCTGGTCAGCGTCCTCAACTCGATCAGTGTGTGGTGGCACCTGGGTGGTGTCGCCGTGATCGTGACCGTGCTGGCGATCGTGCCCTCGAACCACCAGTCGCCGTCGTTCGTCTTCACGGAGTTCGTCAACGGCACCGGCTGGGAGAACCCCCTCTACGTGGCCGCGATCGGTCTGCTGCTGGCGCAGTACACCTTCTGCGGGTACGACGCCTCGGCCCACCTGTCCGAGGAGACGTCCAACGCCTCGGTGACGGCGGCGAAGGGCATCGTGCGGGCCATCTGGGTGTCGTGGATCGCCGGTTTCGTGCTGCTGGCCGGGCTGACCTTCGCCATCCAGGACTACGCGGGTACGCAGAACAGTGCCACCGGGGTCCCGCCCGCCCAGATCCTCATCGACGCACTGGGTACGGCGGGTGCCACCGTGATGCTGCTGATCGTCATCGCGGCCCAGCTGTTCTGCGGCAACGCCGAGGTGGCGGCCGCGAGCCGGATGGTCTTCGCCTTCAGCCGTGACAACGCGCTGCCGGGCTCGGCGCTGTGGCGCAAGGTGAGCGCGCGGACCCAGACCCCGGTGCCCGCGGTGTGGCTCTCGGTCGGTGTCGCCGCGCTGCTGGCGGTCCCGTCGCTGTACTCCGCGACCGCGTACGGGGCGGTCACGGCGATCAACGTCATCGGGATCACGCCCGCGTACGCCATCCCGATCTACCTGAAGCTGCGGGCCGGGGACCGCTTCGAGCGCGGCCCCTGGCACCTGGGCCGCTGGTCGAAGCCGATCGGCTGGATCGCCGTGGTGTGGGTCGCCGTCGTGACCGTGCTGTTCCTGCTGCCGCAGTCCTCGCCGGTGACCGTCGACTCCATGAACTACGCGTCGATCGCCCTGGTCGCGGTGCTGATCCTGGCCACGGTGTGGTGGTTTGTCGCACGCCGTTCCTACAGCACTCCGGCCGCGTACGGGAACGCCCGTGAGCAGGCGGAGATCGCCGAGGGCATCGTCTGACCGTGCCTCCCCCGGGCGGCCTTCAGCCCAGCAGCAGTTGGAGGCCGCCCAGGACCGTTGCCCCGATCACGAGCCGGTCGAAGATCTTCTGGTTGATCCGGCCGACGCAGGCGCGGCCGAGGTAGGCGCCGGGGACGACGAACAGCACGAGGGCGGCGTCGAGCAGCAGCGACCGCGCGTCGATGAGGCCGAGTCCGACGCTGAAGGGCACCTTCGAGGTATTGACGATCAGGAAGAACCACGCCGACGTCCCCAGGAAGCCCAGTTTCCGGAAGCCCGCCGACAGCAGGTAGAGCGACATCACGGGGCCGCCGGCGTTGGCCACCATCGTGGTGAACCCGCCGAGCACCCCGTACGAACGGGCCTTCAGACGCTCTCCGCGCGACGGCGTGCCGGAGCCCTCCTCGTCCGGGGGCGGCTGGGGCCGTTCCCGCCGGCGCCAGAGGGTGACGCCCGCCATGAAGAGCAGGATCGCGCCGATCGAGGTGCGTACGGCGTCGTCGTCGGCCCACATCATGAAGGCGGTGCCCGCCGCCACGCCCACCGCGACCGCGGGGAAGAGGCGCAGCAGGGTCGGCCAGTGGGCGTGGCGGCGGTAGACCAGCACGGCGATGATGTCGCCCGCGATCAGGATCGGGAGCAGCACTCCGGTCGATTCGCGGGCCGGGAGTACGGCCGCGAAGACCGCGAGGCTGATCGTGTTGGCACCGCTGACCGCCGTCTTCGAGAAGCCGACGAGAGTGGATGCCGCCGCGAGCGCGGCCAGTTGCCAGAGTGTGATGGTGTCCATGCCGGATCAGATGGTAGACACATCCTCTCTTGGGCGGATCATCATTCCATCCAGTAGACCGCCGGGCGCGCCGGTCCCTCGCTATGCTGCGATCGCTCACGGAAACGTTCAAACGAACATCGCACAGCGGTAGGCAGGGGGCCAGCATGCGGGAGCCGGTTGAGCTGAGGCGTAAGCGCATCCTCGCGGTGGTGCACGCGCGCGGAGCGGTCAAGGTGAGCTCGCTCGCCACCGAGCTGGACGTCTCGGCGGTCACGCTCCGGCGGGACGTGGAGGAGCTGGCGAGGACGGGGATGCTGCGGCGCGGGCACGGGGTGGTGCGGCCCGTGGGCGACGAGGCCGGTCCGGCGGCGCCGGTGCCGGCCGCGCGGAGCGGCGAACCGGCCGCGGAGGGCGCCGCGATCGCCCTGGTCGTCCCGGAGCGGCATTCCTATCTCTACGAGACCCTGCACGGCGCCAGGACCACCTTGGAGGAGGCCGGGGCCCGGATCGCCCTCCACATCGCCCCGCAGGCGGCGGGGGCCGAACGGCCGCAGGTGGAACGGGCCCTGGCGGCGGGGGCGCGCGGACTGCTGATCGCCCCCCGGTGGCGCAGCGCCGCGGGCGAGGAGGCGGACTACGGCTGGCTCGCCGACGTGGGGGTGCCGACGGTCCTGATGGAGCGGCGTCCCCGGCCGGGCAGCGCGCTGCACGCCGTGGACACGGTGTGTTCCGACCACTGGTACGGGATCCACCTGGCCGTGGACCATCTGGTCTCTCTGGGCCACCGGCGGCTCGTCCTCGCCGCCAGGAACGACAGCCCGACGGCGCGTTCCATACGGGCCGCGTTCGCCGACATCGCGAGCACACGGCCGGAGGTCGAGGACTGGTCGGTGGTGCTCAGCTCCCCGAACGCGGGGCCGGGCGAGCCCGGTTCCCGGGAGGAGGTCCCGGATCTCGCGGGGCTGCTGCGGGAGCGGGGCGTGACGGGCGCGGTCCTGCACGGCGACGAGGACGCCCTGATGCTGGTCCAGCGGTTGTCCGAGAGCGGGATCCGGGTCCCGCGGGACTGCTCCGTGGTGGCGTACGACGACGTCGTGGCGGCCCTGGGCAGCACCGCCCTCACCGCGGTGGCTCCGCCGAGGGCCGAGATCGGACGGGCCGCGGCCGAGCTGCTCCTGCACCGGCTCGCCCACCCCGCCGGCACCACCGGACCCGTGCGCAGGACGGAGCTGCTCCCCCGGCTCGAAGTGCGCGGATCGACGCGGGAGTCGTCCGTTCCAACAGAATGACCGTTTGAACACTTCAAGCTTCTTCTGATCGATCTATTGACCGCTATCGATCAGCCGATCAGTATTCCCCGTGTCTCGAATCAGGAGCCGCGGGAGGCGCACATGCCTGGTCGACAGAGCCGTCGATCCGTGCTCGCCACGATCGCCGCACTGCCTCTGACGGGCGCGCTGAGCGCCTGCGGAGGTGGTGGCGGGGACACACGATCGGGCGGTACGAGCAGTACCGGCAGGACCGTAAGCAGCGGGAACGGCAGGAAGACACGCATCACCTTCTGGTCCGCCCTGCGGGGCAGCCAGGAGGTCGTGGACGCGTTCAACCGCGGGCACGACACCATCCAGGTCGATTTCCAGCAGGTCCCCTCGGGTGGCCAGGGCGGTTACGCCAAGCTCAGCAACGCCGCCCGGGCGGGCAACGCCCCGGACATCGCGACCATCGAGTACCCCCAGGTACCCGGCTTCGCCATCGACGGGGTCTGCCGTGACCTCACCGGCCTGATGAGCGACGGTCTGCGGGCCGCGCTGCTGCCGCAGGCCCTGGGGCTGACCACCTTCGAGAAGCGGGTGTTCAGCGTCCCCCTCGACATAGAGCCGATGGTGATGCACTACCGCACCGACCTCTTCGAGCGGTACGGACTGACCGTCCCGCGCACCTGGGAGGAGTTCGAGGACACCGCGCGGACGGTGCGCGGCAAGGGGCACGAGCGCCGGATGGCACTGTTTCCCACGGACGGCGACACGCATTTCGCCGCATGGTCGTGGCAGGCGGGCGCGCGCTGGTTCGACACCTCGGGCGGTGCCTGGAACCTCTCGCTCGCCGACGCCCCGACCCGTCGCGTGGCCGCGTACTGGCAGCGCCTGACGGACCGGGAACTGGTCTTCATGAACGCCACGGAGAGCCGGCAGAGCGACGCCCAGATCGCCGGCGGAGCGGTGCTCTCCCGGCTCAGCGGTGCCTGGGACGCGGGCGCCCAGATGAAGGCCCGCCCCGGCCAGAAGAACCGGTGGGCGATCGCACCGCTCCCCCAGTGGGACCCGGCCGACCCCGGTGTGGGCACCCATGGCGGCTCGACGTTCGCGGTGACCAAGGACAGCACGGCGCCGGAGGCCGCGATGGAGTTCATCGAGTGGCAGGTCTCGCATCCGGACGCGCTGCGCGCCCGGCTCTCCAGCGGGGCCAGCAGCCAGTACCCGGCCGCCCCCGGGCTGGTGGACGTGGGCCGTGCGGCCTTCGACCGCTCCTACTACGGCGGCCAGGACATCTACACCCTCTTCGAGCAGGAGGCGCTCAAGATCCGCGCGGGCTGGACCTGGGGTCCCCGGATGACCGCGACCGGCAAGCTCATGAAGGACGGGTTCGCGCGGGCGAGCGGCGGCCGGGGCGACATCCTCGGGGCGGTCAGGGCCGCCGAGGAGGGCACCGTGCCGGACCTCAGGGCGCTCGGACTGTCCACCACCAGGAAGTCCACCTGACCCACGACCGCGACCACCGTCCAGCTGAGAGGCAGGTGACACCCTTGACCAGCGCCACACCCGTTTCCGTTCCCGCGGAGACCTCCGTACGCCCGGCACCGGAGCGCCCGGCCGGCACCGCACCGGCGCCCACCGGCCGCGGATCCACGCGCCGTCGCGAACTGGGCGCCTGCGGCGTCCTGATGACGCCGTTCCTCGTCCTCATGGTGACCGTCTTCCTGATCCCGGTCGGCACCGCCGTCCACCTGAGCTTCTTCAGCGACGACCAGCCCGGGCTCGGCTTCGGCCCGGAGCGCACGGTCTTCGCCGGGCTGCGCAACTACACGGCGGTCGTGACCGATCCGACCTTCCTCGGCGGTCTGGGCATCGTCGCCCTGTACTGCCTGATCTACATCCCGCTGATGGTGGCGGGCGCCCTCGCGCTCGCGCTGCTGCTGGACTCCGGCGTCGTACGCCTGCGCGGAACGGCCCAGCTGGCACTGTTCCTGCCGCACGCGGTGCCCGGCATCATCGCCGCGCTGATCTGGCTGTACCTGTACACCCCCGGGATCAGTCCGGTCATCGAGGTGCTCGGCAAGGCCGACATCACCATCGACTTCCTGGGTGTGCACACCGTGCTGCCCTCCATCGTGAACATCGCGCTGTGGAGCAACCTCGGCTACAACATGGTGGTGTTCTACGCCGCCCTGCAGGCGGTCCCCCGTGAGGTGATCGAGGCCTCGGTCGTCGACGGCGCCGGCCCCGTCCGCACCGCGCTCCAGGTCAAGGCCCCCCTGGTCCGCTCCTCGATCGTGATGGTGGCGATGTTCACCCTGATCTTCGCGCTCCAGCTCTTCACCGAACCGATGCTGCTCAGCCAGTCGACCCCGATGATCAACTCGCGCTTCTCGCCCAGCATGTACATCTACGACGCCGCCTTCACCCGGAACAACTACGGCCTCGCGGCAGCGGCCTCGGTCGTGCTGCTCCTCTGTACGGTGGCCCTCTCCTACGGCGTCACCCGCTGGACCAATCGCGCCGACGCCGCCGAGGAGGGCGCCCGATGAGCGCGTCGACCGCACCCCGGACCGCATCGCGACCGCGGCCCCGCCTCCTGGGCCGTTCCGTCGTCAACCTCGTGGTCGGCATCTCGGTTCTGTACACCCTGCTGCCGGTGCTGTGGCTGGTCCTGGCCTCCACCAAGAACCGGGACGCCCTGTTCAGCAGCGACGTCCTGTCGCTGACCGACTTCTCCTTCGTCCAGAACCTGACGGACCTGTTCGCCATGGACGGCGGACTGTACGGGCGCTGGTACGGCAACAGCCTGCTGTACGCGGTACTCGGAGCGGCGCTCGGCGCGCTGATCAGCATCGCGTGCGGCTACGCCTTCGACAAGTACCGCTTCGCCCACAAGGAGAAGCTGTTCGGTCTCGTGCTGGCCGCGGTCATGGTGCCGCAGACGGTGCTCGCCCTGCCGCTGTACCTGATGGCCTCCGGCGCCGGTCTCGTGAACACCTTCTGGGCCGTCTTCATCCCCGTCCTGTTCAATCCGTTCGGGGTGTACCTCGGCCGGATCTTCAGCCAGGGGTACGTACCCGACGAGGTGCTGGAGGCCGCGCGGATGGACGGCGCGGGCGAACTGGCCGCCTACTTCCGGGTGGCGCTCCGCATGCTGGGTCCCGGGCTGGTCACCGTCTTCCTCTTCCAGCTCACCGCCATCTGGAACAACTTCTTCCTGCCCATGGTGATGCTGTCCGACCAGGACCTCTATCCGGTCAGCCTCGGCCTGTACTCCTGGAACAGCTCCGCGTCCGTATCGCCCGAGTACTACCCCGTCGTCATCATGGGCTCGCTGCTCGCGGTGCTGCCCCTGATCCTCGCCTTCGCCCTGCTCCAGCGCTTCTGGCGCTCCGGACTGACGGCGGGTGCCGTCAAGTAGCCGAGCCGACCCACCGGACCACCGCACAGGAGAACCATGCCCAGCACGCCCTCCGCACACCGCCGGCCGCGCGCCGCGCTCGCCATGGGAGCGGACGCCGCAGCCGCGGTGCTCTCCCCCGACTCCCTGGCGGCGCTGGCCGGGGTGTGCGCGCTCGCCCCGCTGCCCGCGATCGACGACTTCACGACGGAGGCGGCCCGGGCCGTGCTCGCGGACACCGAGGTCCTGGTCACCGGCTGGGGCTGCCCGCCGATCCACGCGGGTGTCCTGGCCGCCGCACCCGCGCTGCGGGCCGTCGTGCACACGGCGGGGACCGTCAGGGGCCATGTCACCGACGCCTGCTGGGACCGGGGCATCGAGGTGTCGTCGGCCGCGGCCGCCAACGCCCTGCCGGTCGCGGAGTACACCCTGGCCATGATCCTGCTCTCCGGCAAACGCGTCCTGGAACGGGCCCGGGACTTCCGCGCCGGCCGCGTACGCGACGCCTGGCTCGCGGCCCCTGCCGAAGTGGGCAACTACCGGCGCACGGTGGGCATCCTGTCCGCCTCGCTGATCGGGAGGCGGGTGATCGAGCTGCTGCGCCCCTACGACCTGCGGGTGCTGCTCCACGACCCGTACGTCACGGACGAGGAGGCCGCCGCGCTCGGCGTCCGCCCCGTCGCCCTCGCGGAACTCTTCGCGCAGAGCGACGTGGTCAGTGTCCACACACCGCTGCTGCCCGCGACGACGGGACTCGTCAGCCGCGCACTCCTCACGTCGATGCGGCCGGACGCCGTCCTGATCAACACCTCGCGGGGCGCCGTCGTCGACCAGGACGCCCTCACCGACGTGCTGCGGGCCGACCGCATCCGCGCGGTCCTCGACGTCACCGACCCCGATCCGCTGCCGGCGGGCCATCCGCTGTGGGACTGCGACAACGCGGTCATCACCCCGCACCTCGCGGGGTCCCAGGGCAACGAACTGCGGCGGCTGGCCGACCTCGCGGTCGGCGAGGTCGCCCGCTGGGCCGCGGGCGACGGCTTCGCCCATCCCGTACGACGCGAAAGGCTGGCATTCCTCGCATGAGCTCCATCCCCTTCCCGCTCCCCTCCGAAGACCGTTCGGCGAGCCCGTCCACCGGCTACACCCGGGCGCACTGGGAAGCCACCGCGGACGGGCTGCTGGACGCCGCCTGGAAGTGGGCGACCCCCGGCCGGGCCCTCCTCGACCTGCCGGGCCGCCCCTCGCGTTCCGGCGTGCGGTCCGACGGGCTGGAGGGCTACGCCCGGACGTTCCTCACCGCCGCCTTCCGGGTCGCCGGGGCGGAGGGCAAGGACCCCCACAACTGGCTGGAGCGGTACGCCGACGGGCTCACCGCAGGAACCCGCACGGCAGGACGGGACGACGCCGAGTCCTGGCCGCTGATCCTCGACCACACCGTGTTCGGCCAGCCGATGGTGGAGTCGGCCTCGGTCGCCATCGGCCTGCGGCTGACCCGCCCCTGGCTCTGGGACCGGCTGGACGGCGCCACCCAGGACCGGGCGGAGGAATGGCTGCGCGGCGCCCTGCGGCACACGCCCGCGCCCAACAACTGGTACCTGTTCCCCTTCTCCGTCGCCGGGTTCCTGGAGTCGGTCGGCCGGGGTGACGCGGAGACGGGCCGCGCGCGGCAGCGGGCGCTCGACCTGCTGGAGGTCTGGTACCGCGGCGAGGGCTGGTACGCCGACGGGGACGGACGTGCCTTCGACCACTACAACGGCTGGGCGCTGCACCTGTATCCCGTGCTGGACGCCTACCTGTCGGGCGACGAGGAGCTGTCGGCGCTGTACGGCGCACGGCTGCGCGAGCATCTGGAGGGCTTCTCCCTGATGTTCGGTGCGGACGGCGCCCCGATGCACTTCGGGCGCTCCCTCTCCTACCGCTTCGCGGCGGGCGCGGCGGTCGGGATGGGCGCGGTGTCCGGGCACACCCCCTTGTCCCCGGGCGTCTCCCGCCGGCTGGTCAGCGGCTCGCTGCGGTACTTCCTGGAGCGCGGTTCGGCGGGGGCCGACGGTCTGCTCAGCCTGGGCTGGCACGGTCCGCACGACGCGACGCTCCAGGTGTACTCGGGTCCGGCCTCGCCGTACTGGGCGTCGAAGGCCTTCGTCGCCCTGCTGGCACCGGCGGAGCACCCGCTGTGGACGGCGCGGGAGGAGCCCGCCCCGAGCGAGGGGCCGGACCGGGTGCTGTCACTGCCGTCACCGGGTCTGCTGGTGCAGTCGACCCGGGCGGACGGAGTGGTGCGGCTGCAC
Source organism: Streptomyces sp. JH34 (assembly GCF_029428875.1). Classification (NCBI taxonomy): domain Bacteria; kingdom Bacillati; phylum Actinomycetota; class Actinomycetes; order Kitasatosporales; family Streptomycetaceae; genus Streptomyces; species Streptomyces sp. JH34. The sequence continues at coordinate 642,107 of NZ_JAJSOO010000001.1, forward strand.
AATCACGGAAGCGACCATGTCCGGCCGCACGAGGGCGAGACGGCGGATGTCGCGGACCCGCTCTACGCCCGTCTCGCGTATTCGACGGCCACCGGCCCGACGGCGTCCGCGAACACCGCGGACAACCATCTGTCGCTCCGGATCGGGGGCTCCCGCAGCACCCGGGTACGGATCCACCCGCTGGGTGCGGGTCACGGTGACGGCTGGGGCTGGGCGGCGTCCTGGCACACCCCGGTCCTCCCGGAGGGCCCGCCGACCTGGCCGGGCCTGCGGGTCGAGAGCGTGACCGTCGTCCGGGGACGGTATGAACTCCGGGTGCACCGGGTCCTGGGCGCGCCCGCCGGGGCCCGTGCCGAGGAGACTGGCTGGGCGACCGGCCCCGAGGACGCGGTCCGTTCCGCGTTGCACGGGCTGCACGGCTGGGAGGAGCAGGAGGACGTACGGGCCCCGCAGGGCACCGCGTTCACCCGCTGGGCGGTCCTCCCCCGGCTCGGCGCCGATGTGGAGGGGGCACGGCTCCTGGTGGCGCTCGCGTCGCTGACGGCGGAGGAGGATCCGGCGCCGCTCGCCACTGCGGTGAGCGGGGTGAACGTGGACGGGGACACGGTCGAGGTCGCCTGGGCGGACGACGGTTCGATGACCCGTGTCGGCTTCGCGCCCCTGGAAGTCGTCCACGGGCTCCGCTGAGCCGACCGGGGGGCGACGGCGGCCGGTGGCAGTCCCGCGAGGCTGCCGTCGGCCGCTGCCTCATGCGTCGGTGCGGATCACCACGGCGAGGGTGCGGGGGCCGTGGACTCCCTCCACCCGCTCCAGTTCGATGTCGGAGGTGGCCGACGGTCCGCTGATCAGGGTGGTCGGCCTCTCCGGCACCAGGCGGGCCACCGCCTCCGGGACGCCGGCCACGACCGAGGACAGGTCGACGACGCAGACATGGAGGTCGGGGACGAGCGACAGGGCGCGCCGGCCCTGGTCGGGTGATCCGTCCAGGAAGATGGTGCCGGTCTCGGCGCAGCTGACGGCGGATGCCGTCACCACGCCGTCCAGTGCGTCGAGGCTCGGAGCGGGGATGTCCGCGGAGTCCCGGCGGACCTCGCCGTCGTAGGCGCCGAGCCACTGTTCGTCCAGCCCGTCCGGGACGCCGATCCGACGGGCGCCGCGCTCGCTCAGGACGCCTGCGATCACCTCGGCGGTGCGGTCGGCGGTGCAGGGGTGGACCGTCGCCTTGTAGTCGACGAGCCGGTCGGTCAGCAGCGCGAGGCGTTCGGCGTCCGGGAGCGTGCGGCCGGTGCGGTAGGTACGGGGGATCACGGTGTCGGGGGCGGGTGCGAGGGCCAGGGCGTCCCTGATCCGGCTCAGTACCGTCTCGCGTGCGGTGGGGGTGGTCACCGGTCCTCCTCGGGGGTGTCGGCGGTACGTCCCGCACCCTCCTCGGCGGCGGCCCGCATCGTCGCGGCGCCCTCCGCCGAGGACAGCCAGGCACGGAAGGACTGCTTGGGCGGGGCAGGTGTGTCACGGCTGTCGCTCCAGCCGCTGAACGGCGCGGGCAGGCGCGAGATCGTGCCGTCGCGCCCGCCGGCGGCCCTTCCGAGGGAGGCGGCCTTCTGTGCCGCGGTGTAGAGCTTCGGCCTCTTCATCACCCCGGCCGCCGCCTTCATGGCCAGCTTCTCCGCCGTGGTGCCGGACTGTTCGGTGTTCTGGTGGCGCAGTTCGACGAGCATCGAGGGGATGTCGATCTTGACGGGGCAGGCGTCGAAACAGGCACCGCAGAGGCTGGAGGCGTACGGCAGGGAGCTGTTGGGGTCGTCCTTCACCGCGTGCATCCCGGCGAGCTGCGGGGTGAGGACCGCGCCGATCGGACCGGGGTACGTCGACCCGTACGCGTGGCCGCCGGCCCTCTCGTACACGGGACAGACGTTGAGGCAGGCCGAGCAGCGGATGCAGTTGAGCGCCTCACGGCCGATCGCGTCGGCGAGCGCGGCGGTGCGGCCGTTGTCGAGGAGGACCAGGTGGAAGTCCTGCGGCCCGTCGCCCGGTGTCACGCCCGTCCACATGGAGGTGTAGGGGTTCATCCGCTCCCCGGTCGAGGACCGCGGCAGCAGCTGGAGGAAGACCTCCAGGTCCTGATGGCGTGGCAGGACCTTCTCGATGCCCATCACGGTGATGAGGGTGTCGGGCAGGGTGAGGCACATCCTGCCGTTGCCCTCGGACTCGACGACGGTGAGGGTGCCGGTCTCGGCGATGCCGAAGTTCGCGCCGGACACGGCCACCTTGGTCGTCATGAACTTCTCGCGCAGATAGGCGCGGGCCGCCGCGGCGAGGTGTGCGGGCACGTTGTCGAGGTCGGGGTCGACGCCGGGGATCTCGTCGAGGAAGATCTGCCGGATCTCGTCGCGGTTGCGGTGGATCGCGGGCACCAGGATGTGCGACGGCTTGTCGTCGGCGAGCTGGACGATGAGCTCGGCCAGGTCGGTCTCGTACGGGGTGATTCCAACTGCTTCGAGGTGCTCGTTGAGGCCGATCTCCTGGGTGGCCATCGACTTGACCTTGATGACGTCGCTGCTGCCGGTCGCCCGAACCAGCCGGGTGACGATCTCGTTGGCCTCGACGCCGTCCCGTGCCCAGTGGACCGTGCCGCCGCGCTCGGTGACCTTCCGCTCCAGCTGTTCCAGGAGTTCGGGGAGCCGGTTCATGGTGTCGGTCTTGATCGCCGATCCGGCCTCGCGCAGCTGCTCCCAGTCGGGGAGTTCACCGGTGACGTCCAGGCGCTTGGTACGGATGGTGCGGGTGGCCCTGCCGAGGTTGCGGCGCAGCTGTTCGTCCCGGAGTCCGTCGTGGGCCGCCTCGGGGAACTTCCGGTCGCCCCGCAGATTTCCCGTCCCGTAGGGGGAGCGCGGCGGGGCGGCGGGCATGCCGAGGAACGTGCTCATCGGGCGGCCTCCATCAGGGCGTACGGCGCGGTGCGGGTGGATCCGAGGATCTGGGCCAGGTGCAGGGTGCGCGTTCCGGACCTGATGCGGGAGAGCCCGCCGCCGATGTGCATCAGGCAGGAGGAGTCCCCGGCGGAGCACACGTCTGCCTTCGTCTCGGCGATGTTGCGCATCTTGTCCTGGAGCATGGCGGTGGAGGTCTCGGAATTCTTGACGGCGAACGTCCCGCCGAAGCCGCAGCACGAGTCGGCCTCGGGAAGCTCGACCAGATCGATCTCCTCGACGGCGCGCAGCAGCCGCAGCGGCTTGTCGCCGACGCGGAGCATGCGCAGGGAGTGGCAGGTGGGGTGATAGGTGACGCGGTGCGGGAAGTACGCGCCGACCCGGGTGACGCCGAGGACGTCGACGAGGAGTTCGGAGAGCTCGTACGTCTTGGCCTTGACCGTGGCGACCCCGGCGCGCAGCGCGGCGTCCCCGTAGCGTTCGGCGACGATCTCGTGCTGGTGGCGGACCGAGCCGGCACACGATCCGGACGGCATGACGACGGCGTCTATCGAGGTGTCCCCGAACTGCTCGGCGAAGTTGCGCACCAGAGGCACGGGTTCGCGCTGGTAGCCGGTGTTCACGTGCATCTGGCCGCAGCAGGTCTGACCCGGCGGGAAGACCACGTCGTGACCCAGGCGGGCGAGCAGCACCGCGGTGGATTTCACCGCCTCCGGGAAGAGTGTGTCTCCCAGGCAGGTGGCGAAGAGTCCGATACGCATGGGGCCTCCTCGGATTTATGGTCCGACCATACTAGCCTCGGTCCGAATGGGGAAGCGTGCGGGCACGCCCGGTGGGGGAAACGGGAACGGGAGCGGGGACGGTGCGCGTGCACCGTCCCCGCTCCCGTTCCGCGGCAGGGGCGTTCCTACCGCGCGGCGTTCCCGTCGCCCTCGCGCTCGCCGCTCTCCTGGTTCTCGTCGACCAGCGTTCCGTGCAGGCCCCTGATGTGTTCCTCGACCAGGTCGGCGGCCTCACCGCCGCGCCCCTCGCGCACCAGTCGCAGCAGCCGCGCGTGCTGTGCGTTGAGCGCACCCGCCGTCGCGGGCCAGTCGCCGACCGCTTCCAGGGCCCGCAGGATGAGCGGGCGGACGGATTCCCGCACCGCCGAAGTGAGCGTGGAGGTGAGCGCGTTGCCCGAGCTCCCCGCGATCAGGACGTGGAAGCGGGTGTCGAGGTCGTTGAAGTCGGCCACGCCCACGTCCGGCTCCCCCATACGCCGGACGAGCTCGCCCGCGGCGTCGAGGTCCTCGGCCCGGGCGTGCCGGGCGGCGGCCTCCCAGCTCGAGCGCTCCAGGACGACGCGCGCCTCGAGCACGTCGTGCAGGCTGTAACTGCCGAGCGCGAAGTGCAGGCGCAGCAGCCGGCCGAGCGCGTCGTCCGGGTTGCGCACGATGCGCGCCCCGGAGTCGGGGCCCCTGCCAGGCTGGGCGACCAGGACACCGATGGTCTCGAGCACCCTGAGCGCCTCGCGCAGCGCGGAACGGCTGACGCCGAGCACCGGCGCCAGCTCCCGCTCGGCCGGCAGGCGGTCACCCGCCTTGAGTTCTCCGGCGAAGACCCGTTCCTCGATGCTCTGCAGGACGAGCTCATGGGTACGGGCCTGCCGCACGGGCTGCCACTCGACGGGCATCCGCTACTCCCTGTTCCGGGCGATACGCATGATCCGACTATGTCACACAGCACGTGTGGTCGGACCAAAGCCCGGGGTGGCTCGGCAGGACCGCGTACGCCGCCTCACCGGCGGAACCCGGCCTCACCGGCAGGCGTGGCTCAACGGGCCCGGGGTACGCCGCTCCCCCGCCTGCTCCGCTGCGGGTCGAGCAGTTGTCCCGCCATTCCGGCCACCACCAGGCCGGCGGCGATCAGGAGGCCGTGGCCGATGAAGATGCCGGTCAGAAGGCCGACGACTCCGAGGGCGAGCCACACCCATGTCGTCGGACCGGGGCGGAACCCGCGCGGAGCGTCCCGCTCCGGGGCGCCGGCGCGTTCGGGGTCGTCGCTGCGGAGACGGTCCTCGAAGCCGTGCAGCCGCTCGTCGTAGTGGGGCATGGTGACTCCCTCCCGGATCAGATGGATCAGTCGGACCGGAATCCTGTGGATCCGCCTCCATCGTCGGCGCCGGAGGGGGCCGCGGGACATCGGGGCTGACACCCATCTTCGAGGGGGCCCACCATGCAGACCCCGCCGCGGCCGCGGCCCGTGGCGGTGTCTGCGTGGTGGACCCCCGACCGGCGATAGTGGAGGCACCCGAACGCCGTGTACCGTCCGAAGGAGGCCGTGCGGTCTTGTCCCTGTTCTGGCGCATCTTCCTGCTCAACGCCGCCGTGCTGGTCGCCGCCGGGGCCCTGCTGCTGCTCGGCCCGATCACCGTGTCCGCCCCCGTGGTGCTGACGGAGGCCCTGATCCTGGCCGGCGGCATGACCCTGATGCTCGGCGCGAACGCCCTGCTCCTGCGGCTGGGGCTCGCACCGCTGCAACGGGTCACCCGGGCGATGGCGACCATCGACCTGCTGAGTCCGCGACCGCGCCCGGAGGTCGCCGGCGAGGGGGAGGTCGCGGCGCTGATCGAGACGTTCAACAGCATGCTCGACCGGCTGGAGGCCGAACGCGCGACCAGCAGCGCCCGCGCCCTCGGCGCCCAGGAGGCCGAACGCCGCCGGGTCGCACAGGAGTTGCACGACGAGGTGGGCCAGACCCTGACCGCGGTCCTGCTCGAGCTGAAACGGGTCACCGGTCACGCCCCGGAACCCCTGCGCGAGGAACTCACGCAGGTTCAGGAGATCACACGGGGAAGCCTGGACGAGATCCGACGGATCGCCCGGCGGCTGCGCCCCGGCGTGCTGGAGGAGCTCGGGCTGGTCAGCGCCCTGACGGCGCTGACCACGGAGACACCGACACCCAGGGGCCTGACGATCAGGCGGCGGATGGAGAAGGACCTGCCACCGCTGGGCGAGGAGGCGGAACTGGTCGTCTACCGCATCGCCCAGGAGGCGTTCACGAACACCGTCCGGCATGCCCGGGCCACGCTGCTCGAACTCTCCCTGCGCCGCCGCCCGGACGGGGTGGAGCTGCGCATCCGCGACGACGGTCGAGGCCTCGGGGACGCTCCCGAGGGCGCGGGGCTGCGCGGCATGCGCGAACGCGCCCTGCTCATCGGTGCCACACTCACCCTCTCCTCCGGCGCGACGGGCGGCACGGACGTGCGCCTCGACGTCCCCGTACGGAACGGAATCGCCTGAGATCATGTCCCACTCCCCCGACGGGTCCCCGAAGACCCGCATCCTCCTGGCCGATGACCACGCCCTGGTCCGTCGCGGTGTGCGGCTGATCCTCGACGGCGAGCCGGACCTCCAGGTCGTGGCCGAGGCGGGCGACGGCGCCGAGGCCATCGAGATGGCGCGCTCGGAACAGCCGGACCTGGCCGTGCTCGACATCGCGATGCCCCGCCTGACGGGTCTTCAGGCGGCACGCGAGCTGTCCAGGATCATGCCCGGCCTGCGCATCCTGATGCTCACCATGTACGACAACGAGCAGTACTTCTTCGAGGCGCTGAAGGCCGGCGCCTCGGGCTTCGTACTGAAGTCCGTCGCAGACCGGGATCTCGTCGAGGCCTGCCGCGCAGCCATGCGCGACGAGCCGTTTCTCTATCCGGGCGCGGTCACCGCCCTCATCAGGAACTACCTGGACCGGGTCAGGGACGGCGGGGACGTGCCGGACCGGGCGATCACCGAGCGGGAGGAGGAGATCCTCAAGCTGGTCGCCGAGGGCCACTCGTCGAAGGAGATCGCGGGCATGCTCGTGATCAGCGTCAAGACGGTGGAGCGGCACCGGGCCAACCTCCTGCAGAAGCTGGGACTCCGTGACCGGCTCGAACTCACCCGGTACGCGATCAGGGCGGGGCTCATCGAGCCCTGAGCGACCACGGGGAGCCTGCGGCCCCGAGCGCGCGAACGATCGTCTGTGCGTTTCATACGATTCTCACTCAGTGCGATTACCGTGCTCCTGTGACCCAGATGACCCCACCCGGCTGGCATCCAGACCCCGGGCACTCAGGAATCGGCCCCGCCCAGGAACGCTGGTGGGACGGCACCCGCTGGACCGACCAGCTCCGGATACCCCCCGCGACGGTCCGGCGCCGTCGTATACGCGTCGGCGCGGGCATCGCCGCCGGCATCGTCGTACTCGCGGCCGTCGGTGGCGGCGCGTACCTCCTGGGCAGCGGTTCGGGCGACAACACCGGCAGTTCGGCCGCGGCCCCCGCGCCCTCGGAGAGCCCGCGCCTTCCGGGCGGCCCGGGCAGCGAAGGCGGACAGGACGGCGGCAAGGGCGGGCAGGACGGCGGCGGCCAGAACCCCGACCAGCAGATGCCGCAGACGGAGGACGGGTACGCCACCGACTCCGCCAGCGGGATCAGCATCCCGGTACCCGACGGCTGGAAGGGCCAGTCCGGGGCGATCGGCGCCGGTGTGACGACCGGCGACTACGCGTGCCCCGGTGACGAGTCCGAGAAGTGCGTACGGGGCGGGGTGTTCTCAGCCCCGGCTCAGGCCCTGAAGATCGAGGCGACCACGGCGAAGGCCGCGGCGGAGGCCGACATCAAGGCCAACGCCGAGGAGTCCTACGGCGAGAAGATCTACGGCGGGATCACCTCGCACGAGGAGCTGGAGTCCCGGGCGGTCACGGTCGCCGGGCAGAAGGGCTACCAGGTCCGCTGGAAGGTGGTGACGAAGAACGGCGACGACGGCTACGTCGAGTCGCTCGCGTTCCCCTCCCCCGAGGTCACGAGCATGCTGGTGGTCGTCCGCTCCGGATTCGACATCAACTCCGAGGCCCCGAAGCTCTCGGTCCTGGACGACATCACCAAGGGCATCAAGAAGGCGGCCGGCACCGGTACCGGCGAGACCGCCTGAGGGACCCGATCACACCGTTGAGGCCGTACCGGACCGTTCCGGTACGGCCTCGACTCGTGGACCCCCGGCACGGCCTCACTCCGCACCGGTGTCCGCGGAGCCCCCGAGGATGACCGTGCCCAGCGACCGCGTACCGGCGGGCACCCGTGCGCCTGGAGCACGGCGACACAGACACGCCGGTCAGGATGGGCCCGGATCAGAACAGTGAGTTGTCGCCCCGCATCCGACGTCGCAGGAATGTGGAAAAGGTCTGGTCCTCCAGGTGCGTGAGCGCGGTGCCGCTCGGATCGGTGTAGGCGATGCGCCAGTCCTCGGGTGAGCCCTGGCCCGTGAGCCAGCCGAACATCTGCCCCTGTGCCTCGCCCCACTGCAGGAACAGCCGGTCCTCGTCCAGCCACCGCAGCCCCGGGGTCTCCGGCCTCGCCACGACGGGAAACACCCGGATACCGGCGACGACCCCGCCGGGGAATTCCCTCATGACGGCCAGGTAGTCCGCCGGAAGCGCACCGAACGACTCCTTGACGGCGTGGTCCAACAGCTCTTCCGCGTACTGCCGCACGCCCGGGACACCGATACCCCGCACCCTGGTGAGGATTTCCTCCACCGCCCCGATGTCCGGGTTCGCCAGCGCGGTGGCCGTCGCGCGCATGTCGTCGGCGACATTCCAGAACGAGCCCGATTCGTATTCCTCGTACGTCTCGAACGCGGGAACTCCATCGGGGCGTGCCAGAAGGGCCCGCGCGACGAACTCCGAGGCGGAGAAAGGAAGGTCGAGCCACAGCTGGAAATCGGAATCCGTGAGGACGGTTGTCCAGTTCCCGGTGTCCGGGTCGGTGGTGTCCCAC